>JAIOHM010000068.1 GCA_019912965.1 Anaerolineae bacterium | reverse complement strand
GCTCGCTTGGTCGCTCGCTACCCTCCCCGTACCGGAGAGGGGAACAAGAGGGTATTTATTCAGTCTGGATGCCTACGTCGTTTCGGTATGGATGATTACATCTTTGCCGGAGTGCATAAATTCCAGCGCGAGACGCAGCGTTTCCAGACCGTCAAATCCGGTCACGGTCGGCTGGCGACCATCACGGACGGCGGCTACAAAATCACCCAATTCGGCGGCTAAAGGTTCATGACGCTGAATGCGGATGCCGAGTACGTTGCCCTCGGTGACGCCGCGCAGGATGCTCAAGGTATCCCACTGGCTGGGGGCGGTTTCGTTCTCATAGAAGAACAATTCCTGCGAGAGCAGATTGCAATCGAACATGCCGCGCGACCCTGTGACGGTCAAACGGCGCATTTTGGTCGGTGTAATCCAGTTCACATCCAGCACACCCACCGCGCCACCCTGAAAGCGCAGTAAACCGTTGACCATATCTTCACGGTCAGAATTGATACTTTGCAAGGTTTCGCCGTAGACGCGGATGATGGGGTCGTCCATCAGGTAGCGCATCAGGTCGATGTCGTGGGAGGCGAGGTCGATAATGACCCCGGCATCCTGAATCCGTGAGGGATATGGGCCGAGACGTTGGGCATGAATCTTGTAGATGCGTCCGGCCATGCCTTCACGCAGGCGGCGGCGCAGTTCCATCGCTGCCGGGTTGAAACGTTCGATATGCCCAACCGCCAGCACGATGCCTTTCTTTTTGGCGGCTTCGATGAGCTTTTGCCCCTGCTCAACGGTGCTGGTGATGGGTTTTTCCATCAACACATGCAGACCCTGTTCGATTAGTTCTATACCAACCTGAAAATGCAGGCTGGTGGGTACAGAAACCGAAACCAGATCGGGTTTCTGTTCTTCGATCAGGGCTTTATAGTCGGTGTAATGGGGTACGTTGAGTCGTGCTCCAATGCGGGCGGCGGTCTGTGGACTGGAATCCACGACACCGACGAGATCAACACCATCCATTTCGCGGTAAACGCGGGCGTGGTTCTGGCCGATGCTGCCCACGCCAATAACGGCTGCTTTTAACATGCGGCGTTGACCTCCTGCACAATGTAGGCGCGTTCTTCTTCAGTCAGCGCGGGGTGAACCGGCAAGCTGAAGACCTGCGCGGTGGCTTTTTCGGTTTCTGGCAGATGCACATCGGTGTAACCCATCTGCTGGAACACAGGTTGCTGATGAATCGGCAGCGGGTAGTACACACGGACGCCGATGCCCTTCTCGTTCAGGCGTTTGGCAACGGCCTCACGATCCACACCATCCGGCACGCGCACGGTGTATTGATGATAGACATGGGTGTAATCGGCGGGCGTTGTGGGGGTGGTAACGCTTTCAATGTGGCTGTTGAAATAGCTGGCGTTGTGCTGGCGGGCGTTTGTCCATTCTGGCAGACGGCCTAGCTGCACCAGTCCAATGGCGGCGGCCATGTCGGTCATGCGGAAGTTGTAGCCGACGATTTCGTGATAATACTGGGTGTTCATGCCTTGTGCGCGAATCATTCGCAGTTTACGGGCGATTTCGTCGTCGTTGGTCAACACCATGCCGCCTTCGGTGGTGGTCATGTTTTTGGTGGGGTAGAAGCTAAAGGAAGCAGTTCCCCATGTACCTACGCGCCGCTGACCGATGGATGCGCCGTGCGCCTGTGCTGCGTCTTCCAGCAGGATCAAATTGTGCTTCTGGCAGATGGCCTCGAATTTGGACATCTCCGCCGGGAGGCCGTAAAGATGGACGGGCATGATGGCTTTGGTGCGCGGGGTGATGGCAGCTTCGGCGGCTTCCGGCGACATATTGAACGTCACGGGGTCAATATCCGCGAAGACGGGACGTGCGCCGACACTCAAGACACAGGAGGCGGTGGCAAAAAAGCTGAACGACGGAATAATCACTTCGTCATTGAGGCCGATGCCGTGCGCCATCATGGCGGCCATGAGGGCGGTTGTGCCGTTGCTGGTGGCGACACCGTGCTTCGCGCCCTGATAGGCAGCGAAGGCTTTTTCAAATTCGGCCACTTTTGGGCCAGTGGTCAATTGGCCGCTGGTCAAGACCTGCATCACGGCCTGTTTTTCTTCTTCCCCGATGAAGGGTTTAGCGATTGGAATTTGCATGTTGTGAGTTCCTAGTTGGTTATGGGTTGCCAGTTGCGAGTTTCCAGTTTCCAGAAAGGGATTTCAAATTCTACTGGCAACTGAAAGCTAGTAACTGGTAACTATCCTAAAGCGGCGGCTTCTTCTGGCGTGGCGACACGCTTGCCGGAAGGTGAAACGTAGCCGATGATGCGCCCCGGATTGCCGACCACCAGTGCATAATCCGGCACATCTTTGGTGACGACACTGCCCGAACCGATCATGGCCCAGCGCCCGATAGTGATGCCGCAGACGATGGTGCTGTTTGCGCCGATGGCCGCACCGGCTTTAATCAAGGTGGTGCTGAGTACCCAATCATCAGCGGCTTTCAGGGACATATCGGCATTGACGGCGCGCGGGAACATGTCGTTGGTGAAGCAGACATGCGGGCCGACGAATACGCCGTCTTCGATGGTGACGCCGTGAAAGACCGAAACGTAATTCTGGATTTTGACGCGGTTGCCGATCTGGACTTCTGCATCCACAAATACACCGCGCCCAATCACGCACTGGCTGCCGATGTTTGCACCGCGACGAATATGGCAAAGATGCCAAACTTTGGTGTCCTCGCCAATGACCGCCCCGGTTTCAACCTCGGCAGTGGGATGGATAAACATAAAGGTCGCTTATTCCTTTCAGTCAAAGTTTCTAATGACATTCACCTAACATTACTATAGTAGCCTTTCATCCTCATGACACTAAAGTATTTCAGGCTGTATTTTTCTGTGAATGTTTTTTAGTCGTCAACCGCCACCCAACCAGCGCACAAACCATCCAGGTGATGAGGTTGGCGGCGAGGGTGACTGCTCCGGTGCGGAAGGCAAGGATGGTATAAAGAACGGTTAGCAAAACAACAACGCCCACAGCCTTGCCGGGAATTTGAGCGCGGGACGAAATCAGCAGAAAGATCGGCAGGATCAACAATACGCTGTACGTCAGCAAGGACGCCGGGTAGAGCAGGAGAATCAGCATGAAAGGCAGCACCAATGCCCAATCTTCATGACGGGGTTTTAGCCGCCAAACAATCCACGCGGTTACAGCCGTCAATGCCAGCCCAACGACGATAAAGATGGGGTTGAGCAGCGCCGCATTTTGGGTAAGGTCATAGCCTGTCCCCCGGATGATGCCCGCCAACAGCGATTGATTCACCATTTCGGTATACATGAAATCCGGGGTTTGACCTAATGCGTTCCCCGTGAAGTAGCTGAAAAAGGTTTCCGCCCCAAAGATCACGATAGTGACCAGCGAAATCAGCGCCATTGAAATGATGGAAGCGCCGAATACACGCCAGCGGCGGCGCAGCAGCAGGTAGAGGAATACCACCGCAAATAATGGTTTGGTGAAGACGCCAAGCGCAATCCATAATCCGGCGCGGGGATGATCGCGGTCTCGCCAGAACAGCAGCACAAACAGCAGCAGTTGAAAGCTGGTTTGACCGAGCGAAATGGTGTAAATGGCGGGGTACAACATCAGCATCATGGCCGATGTGAAGAAAAGCCCAACCCAACCGCTGTCTTTTAAGAACAGCCGCCAGATCAGCACAATATCCACCACCAGCAGCGCAATTTGAACGGCATACCAAAACAGGATGCCCGGTTGCAGATCGAACAGACCCATCGGCGCGATGAACAGCATGGTGGGCGGCGGATACCAGAACACCAACTCGGCCATCAATTCCTCGCCGGGGGCATAATTTTGGGCTAGTTCGCGTGCATATTCCGATTGGTAGAAATTGAGTCGCTGTATCCCGATGCGCCCTTTCAACCAGAACCATTTGAGGTCAAAATCCGGCGGGATCAGGTAGTTGGTGTAGATATTTTGTAGATTGGCGAGGCCGAAACCCACCGTGATACCGCTCCATAAGCCAAGCAATGCGCCTTTTCCGGCATGTGCTAACAATGGAAGATACATAAATCCCAAAACAGCAGTTGGAACGATGATGGCTATCAGCCACCAACGGCTAGGGAGGTCGGGAATCATGAATAAGACAGCGGCTACCACCAAGCAAGTCAACACTGCGCTCACACGGGCACGAACACTTTCCATTCTTTCACCTTTTAATACTGAGATTTACAACCAATACATCCGGGAAACCCAGCAGACTTACAAGAAGCGGCACGAAACAATAACCTTTATAAACTGCGGAAAGTGGACTTGCAATAGCCTATCAAAATATGACAGGATTAGTAGGTAAGTTTGAAAATTGAGGTAACAGGCGTGGTCATGATCTATCGAATCGTCTGGCGGTTGTTAGGCATCGTGGCATTGGCGGCCTGTATCGTTCAACTTGGCCTATTCCTTAATCACCTTTCCACACCGGACATCAGCCGGGGTACGATGTTTGAAGCTGCCAGCCGTGTGCTGCGCGGGTTGCCGCTTTATCCCCCAGCCCGCGCCGAATATGTCGCTATGACTTATAACCCGTTTTTCCTGGTGCTGACGGCTGCGGTATCGTTGGTTACGGGACTCAGTTCGGCAACCCTGCGTTTGGTGGCGATTATGGGAACGCTGGGGGCATGGGGCATCATTTTTCTGGCCGTCCGGCGCGAAACCCATTTGGCACTGTTCGGATTGCTGGCTGTTGGATTGTTCGCCGGGGCGTATCTTACACTAGACGCCTATATGGATTATGGCAATGCTGATTCGTGCATGTTGTTTGCGAGTCTGCTAGGGCTGTACCTGATCTATTTAAATCGAGGCCGGCGGTGGGATTGGTTGGGCGTGGTGATCCTGTGCATCGGATTCTGGTTCAAACAACACGGCGCACTGATGACTGGCGCGGGCGTGTTGTATCTGACATGGCGAAATGGACTGCGGCAAGCTCTTCCGGCCTGGATACTGGCGGCGGTGCTTGGGCCGGGAGCATTTCTGCTCCTTGGGCCGAGACTGTTTGGCAGCGAATTTATTTATTTTACGCTGCGGGTGGCCGGGGCGTGGTCTGCGCTGGGCGGGGATACACTGGGGCGGTTCATTGAACACGTCCTTCGACACTGGCTAGTGCTGGCAGCGGCGAGTGGATGGGCAGTCCTTAAAGCCTTGAAAGCCCGTTTAAAAGGGGTGAATATTTGGGTGTTCAGCCTGCCGTTTGCGGGATTGGTTGCTTTTCTTGGGGTGCTGGACGCGGGTTCGGAAAACAATAATTTTTTGGTGATGGATACATTTTTCATCATCGTCGGAACGATCACACTGGCGCAGATTGCCCAAAAAGGAAGCAATCGTTTTATGCGTTCGGAACGGCTGGTGAATGGGCTGGTGATCGCGGGGATTGCGCTGGCGTTTGTTGCTAACCTGTATGACATCCGACGCGCTATTGTGCCGCCCGTTGAAGCATGGCAGCAGTATGATGATTTGGTGAAGATGGTCAACAGTCTGGATGGCATTGTTTACATGCCGTTCGTCGGGCAGTTACCCAGCGGGGCGCGACTGCCTTACGTCGCCCATTGGGTTCAGCTTGAAGATATGGTGCGCGGGCCGGGACGCGAAATCCGCGCGAATCCGGTAATTATGTCGATCCTCAAACCGCTGTCGTATCCGCCGGGTAATAATGCGTATATTTTGACGGATTATCCGTTGGGAGCAGACCCGCTGTTGGGTTTCCTCGAACCGGATTATGGTTTTGTGGCTGATCTGGGCGACCGATTCAAACTGCTGCGGGCGCTGCCGGGGCGCATCAGCGGGACAACGTGGCCACGCTACCTGTATGCTCATCAAGATAATCATCCTAATAAATGACTCTCCATATCATATAGCGGCCAAATAGTTATTTTCCGGTTTTGCTTTTCATAATAGCCTTTTTTGTGAAAGGTGATTTTTTAGGTACGAGCAAGGCGCGAGAAATACATTCGTTTTGAAACAAACGCACAGCATTTTTATGTTCACCTATCTAAAAAAGCAACTCACACTTTGCACTAAAGCAGCAGGGATCGTCTTATGGGGGAGGGTCAAATGAAGATTTCATTGGTTATTCCAGCTTTTAATGAATCGGAAGGCGTCCACCAGACGGCCAACGCAGTTCGCAACCTGCTGGCCTATCTGCGGAAGACGAATGATGTAGAGGTTGTGTTCGTCAACGATGGCAGCAAAGATAATACAGCGGAACTGTTGACGGCAGAATTCAAGGACGACCCGAAAATCAAGGTCGTTTCACACGAAGTCAATAAAGGGCTGGGCGCGGCTATCCGCACGGGCTTCCAGCACACAACGGGCGACATCATCGTCACCACCGATTTTGACGGCACTTACCCATTGACGACCATTCCCCAGATGTTAGGCCGGATGACCGTTGATAATGTAGACATCATCACTGCTTCACCCTATCATCCCAATGGACGGGTGGAAGGTGTGCCGCGTTACCGTTTGCTGTTCAGCTTCGGCGCGTCCCTGCTGTATCGTTTGCTGGTGCGGTGGAATATTCATACCTGGACGGCACTGTATCGTGCTTATCGCCGCAAGGTTGTGGAAACGGTCAATTTTGAGAGCAATGACTTTTTATCGCTGACTGAATTTTTGGTTCGTGCGATACAGTCTGGTTATACAGTTTCGGAATTCCCGACGACACTGCACGTTCGCACCTTTGGAACATCGAGCATCAAAATTGCCCGCGTCACTATGTCGCACATCAAGTTCCAGACTCGTTTGCTGAAAGAAGCCTTTTTCGGCAAGCCCAGCCCACAATTGATCAAGGAAAATTAGGCAGCATGTCACCGTATCTGTTCATTGCTTTCAGCACAGTTTTAGGAATCAGCGGGCAGCTTTTGCTCAAGCGCGGCATGGGTGTCATGAATGGCATGGCCGGGGCGTCGATGCTTAAGGGGATGATAACCTCACCCTGGGTGATCGGTGGGTTGGCGGTGTATGGCAGCGGCGTGATGTTCTGGCTGCTGGCGCTTTCAAACTTTGAACTCAGCTATGTGTATCCGTTTGCCAGCCTGAGCTACATCGGCATTATCATTGGTTCCAGCCTGATTTTTAAGGAACGCATGAACGCGATGCGGTTGGTCGGCGTGGCGGTGATTATTGCGGGTGTCTTGATTACCAGCCAGAGTTAAGTCAGCAGTGGTTCGTAGTTACAAGTAAATCGGGGCGGCCTGCGGGTCGCCCTTCTGTTTGAAAATCCTTAAACAGCAATTTATTTGAATTGTATTATACTGGAATTTTGGTCAACTTAGGGGAGCATAACAGGTATGGAAAAGCACATCGCCGTCATTGGTGGCGGGATTATGGGTGTTTCGTTGGCCTACAAGCTGGCGGGACAGGGGATGAAGGTCACCGTTTACGAACGCGGGGATAATCTGGGCGGACTCGCCAGCTTTATGGAATATGACGGCGTGCGAATGGATCGGTTTTATCATACGATTCTGAGCAGTGATACAGCCATGCAGGAATTGATGGAAATCGGCGGCGTGACCAACAAGCGCCATTTCACCATCACCAAACAGGGTTTTTACGACAACGGCAAACAATATGATTTTAATTCCCCGGTCGATTTTATGTTGTTCCCGCCGCTGAACCCGATCCAGCGTTTCCGGTTGGGCTTGCAGGTGATTTACGCACAGTTCGAAAGTGACTGGCACAAAATGGATACTGTGCCGGTCGAGGACTGGCTGGTGAAGGTCAGCGGGCGCGGCGTGTACCAGAAGGTATGGAAACCGCTGCTGCGTGCCAAGTTCGACAGCATGGCGCAAAATGTTCCGGCCACCTACATCTGGTCGCGCTTGCGGCGGATGATGGGCACACGCAAGGGTGTTACCTCTAAAGAGATGATGTGCTATCTGGAAAACGGGTACTACACAGTGATTGAGGGACTCGCCAAACGCTGCACCGAAATGGGCGTTAGCTTTCATCTGAAAGCGCCGATTGAAGAAGTGGTCATCGAAAATGGACGGGCGGTTGGTGTCAAGATCGGTGGTGAGGTCAAGCAGTATGATGCAGTGGTCAGCACGCTGGCTTCACCGATTCTGGAAAAGCTGCTGCCGAGCGCACCCGCTAATTTCCGGGCGCTGCTGGCGAAGCAGGAATATCTGGGCGTTTTATGTCCGATGGTCATCCTGAAAAAGTCGCTGATTCCGTATTATGTGCTGAACATCACTGACGAGAGTATTCCATTCACGGCGGTGGTGGAGACGACTAATCTGATCGACACGCAATACACAAAGGGATACCATCTGGTTTATCTGCCCAAGTACCTTGCACCGGATAACGAGATGGCAAACTGGACGGATGAACAGGTGAAAACCGAGTGGATGAAACATTTCCGCCGGATGTTCCCAACCTTTGACGAAAGCAACATTGTGGAATTCATTGTACAGCGGGCGCGGTATGTCGAGCCGATTCGCCCGATGGGAACGCTGGACGAGATTCCGCCGCTGAAAACCCCGGTTGACCGCCTGTATATGGGTAACACGGTGATGATTTACCCGGAACTGGGTAATGGCGAAGCTGTGACACGCTATGCTCAAAAAGTGGTTGAGCAACTGCTGGTGGATGTACCAAAGTGGACTGAAGCCGTAAAAGCCACTTCATAATTCTGTGTTTCATTTGGGGTCGGCATCATGACAACCTCGCACGCACCTCGTTTGGTTCAGTTTGCTGTGGCGGCGGCGGTTATTTTTCTGCTGGTTTTCCGGTTGGGGGAATCACCGCCGCCCTGGTTTGACGAAGGCTGGCATTTGCACGTCCCTAAAAACCTCGCGGTTCACGGGATTTATGCCGATTACAGCAGCGAAGGTATACGTCCCGGTGGGCCAACTATCAGCGTTGGGCCGACAGTCATGCTGCCGATTGCAGTGCTGTTTAAGTTTTTTGGCGTGAGCATCCCACTGGCACGGGTTGTCATTGTGATTTATGCGCTGCTGGCACTGTGGGCACTGTACCGCGTGAGTATGCAGGTCAGCGGATACTGGCAAGTGAGCATTGGGGCGATTGTGCTGTGCCTAATGGGTGCAGGAACGCGCTTTATTTACAGTGGACGCAATGTAATCGGAGAAGTTCCGGGCATCAGCTTTTTGCTGCTGGGGTTGGTGCTGTGGTTTCAGACAGCACCAACAAACGGGTGGCGGTTGGTTGGTGTGGGCCTATTGATGGGGTTAGCCAGCGTTACCAAAAACCAGTATGCGGTGTTTGTCCTGCCAGGTTTGCTGGTGGTATGGATTGCAGATATGGCATGGTATCGACGGTTGGGATGGCGGATGTTCGTCATTCCGGGTATCGCTGCGGGGGTGATCTTTTTTAGCTGGCTGCTGGTGTTATTTTATGGTCTGGGTGTGGCTGAACAAATCGGCAGTTTGCAATCCACAGCCGGCAACGCCTTTCTGGTTCTCAATCCAGATCGACTCAGCCGTAATCTAATCTATCTGGCGGTCAACTTTGGTTTGTTGTTCTGGCCTGCCGCTATTTATGGGTTTTTTCTGGCACGGCCACGCACAGACGCAGGCCAACGCTGGGGCATCCTGTATATCTTTTTCGTTCTCAGCACCCTGTTTTACATCACCTCGGTTGGTTGGCCGCGTTATGCCTTCAGCACACTGGTGCTGGCAACGATTTTTGTGGCGCAGATGCTTTACAAATTGGGCAGCCAAATTGATTTTCAAAAGGCGGGTTCTGCCGGGAAACGACTGCGAACGATTCTCATTATGATTCTGCTGGGCATAGAGGCAGGTGTAGTGGGTATCTCAATATACAGTGTAGCCACTGAAGTGATAACCAGCGGGAACGGCGATGTGTATCAAACGGCGGCGTATATGGATGAGCATATCCCTGCCGATGCAATTATCGAAACCTGGGAACTGGAACTGACGGTGCTGACCGATCACGCATACCATACGCCACCCTACACGTTCATGATCGCCGCCAATGAAAATCTGCAAGCCATCAACTATGATTTTAACGATTATGTTGAGGCGGATTATCTGGTGACCGGGTATCGGGCATCCTACGCAAATGTTTATCCGCCGGAGGTCATGACCGGTTTTGCGGCGATAGCTACTTTTGGTCAGTACACCATCTGGCAGCGACAACCCTAGACCAACAATTGTGGCAAAAATTATCATTGAAATATAAACTCTGATCGTAAATTTGATTATGCATTGGGGCGAGGACGATGAAGATACGTTTTTACGGGCTGGCCGTTGGCACGTTGTTAATGATTGCCGGAATGCTGATTTCCGGCGAAAGCGTAACGGCCAAGCCAGCCGAACACTACAGTTTATATCCCCCTGCCTATCAAGGCGTAGACGAAACGGCTTGTGCTAATCCAGCAAATCCGGTGGTAGCGGAAAACTGCCTGCCGGGAACGGATGATTGGTACGCTCAACAAATTGGCGCGATTGAGGGATACGCCTCAACACCCAGCGTAAATAAAGGGGAACGTGTCGGCTTTTTCATCAATACAACTGCTGCGCGTTTCGATATTTATATTTACCGAAGTGGTTATTATGGTGGATTGGGTGGACGCTTAATCCAGACGATTCCCAACATTGAGGGAAAATCACAGCCAGCGTGTTATGAGGAATATGATACTGGCCTGATTAGCTGCGCCAATTGGACGGAAACCTATGGATTGGACATCCCAACCGAATGGTTATCCGGCGTGTATATCGCCAAACTGGTTCGGCAAGACAGCGGCGATGAAAATTATATTATCTTCATCGTGCGCGACGACGAACGCGATTCGGACATCCTGTTCCAGAGCAGCACAACGACCTTTCAGGCTTATAACGGCTACAAAGGGCGTTCACTTTATTTAGCGGGTGAGCGCAATGCCTGCC
The DNA here is from genome assembly GCA_019912965.1 of Anaerolineae bacterium. Lineage (GTDB taxonomy): Bacteria > Chloroflexota > Anaerolineae > Aggregatilineales > Phototrophicaceae > CFX2. The sequence continues at coordinate 31,752 of JAIOHM010000068.1, read as the reverse complement.
CGACCATCACACAAATGACACGGGCGATAGCGGTTTCTTCCAATCGTCCGTACCTGCCACAGCTCTTTTTAGATAACTACAACGTGTATTCACACGGCGAATTCGCTATGGCCTATTGGCTGGAGTCGCAAGGATACGATGTAACCTACCAAGCCAACGAAGATACACACCGATCTGGCAAAGCGGGCGAATCGAACGAACTGCTTGACCATAAAGTATTTCTCTCGGTAGGTCACGATGAATACTGGTCGCAGGAGATGCGGGATGCCATCACCCAAGCGCGGGACGCTGGTGTTCATATCGGTGTTTTTTCATCCAATACAGGTTACTGGCGGGTACGGTTTGAACCTGACCCGATAACAGGGGAACCCGACAGCCTGATGGTGAACTACAAAACCAGCGAAAGCGGGCCTGTTGACCCTTCTGGAATTCATACCGGAACATGGCGCGACCCTAACGGCGCAAATGACCCGGAAAATGCGCTACTCGGCAGCATGTATATTGGGGATAACAATACCCGTTCGTTCCCGGTGCGAGTGTCATCGGAATACGCCGGAGACAGTATCTACCGCCACACGGAACTGCCGGATATGCCAGCGGGCAGCTACGTCAATCTCGGTAAAAAACTGATCGGCTGGGAATGGGATGCGGTTGTAGACAATGGCCTGTCACCGGAAGGACTGGAGATTGTGTCGGAATCGCCCGTGAACGGCGAAACCCTTTCGATGGAAAATGGGCGCAATAATTATCTGGGTGTTCAGATAACCAACGTACAGATGACGCGCTATGTGGCGGACAGTGGCGCAATTGTGTTCAATGCAGGCACGAACCGGTGGTCGTTGGGGTTGATTTCTTACGGCGGCGTGTGGTTCGAGGCTAACCCACTCGTCCAACAGATCACCTATAACCTGCTGGCGGATATGGGTGTACAACCGACGACTCCGGCGGCGACCTTAATTCTGGATGGGGATACCAGCGGGCGCGTCATCCCGATTGAACAGGGCGGCGAATTGTTCACTGATGATGGCGTTATCCCGGTGATTTCCAACATCACGGTCACGCCGAATGAAGATGGTGCGACCTTCACTTGGGATACTGATCTGGAAACCAACGGTCAAATCTGGCTGGCAAGAACTCCCGGACAGGTCAACGGTTGGTCGATTAACATTCTAGAAGACTACAGCCAGCAGCATCAATTGACGATTGGCGGATTTGAACCCAATACAACCTACTACTATCACATTGTGTCTTCCGATCCCGGTGAGCGCACGGTTATCTCCGAAGAAGGCAGTTTCACCACGCTGCAAGCCAGCGGTATCGGCAAGCGCCTGCGGTTGGCGGCTGAACCGATTTATTATCCGGTACGCTGTTGGGTGATTGCTAATCGGACAACCGCGATTATCCTCGCCGCTGGTATCGGCATTGTGACGCTGCTGTTGATATGGCGTGGCTTTGTCTGGCTCCGGCGCAGACGGTCGTCAGCCCGCGTGGGAGGCTAGATCATGGTTAAAACAGTACCCCAAAGCCCGTTTTATAAAATTGGCGTGCTGATGCTTATCAGCGTTTTCGTACTGATTGGATTCGGTGTCCGAATCAAATCGATTGATTATGGCTTGCCGTATCCGTACCACATCGACGAACTGCAATATTCGTATGACACATGGAATTTTGTGTGTACGGGGAACTTTCGTACACCACTGCTGCAACCCCAAACCTATACCGTCGCGGTGGTGATCGGTGTCTCGCAAGTGCTGCCGGGCGCACCACCGTGTGAGCGCATCACCAATTTACCGCCCGTGTTTAGTTTGGTAGCAGCCCGTGTGGTGAGCGTATTGTTCGGGGCGCTGACGATTGCGGTGGTGTTCCGGTTGGGCAGACGCTTATATGGGCCACCAGTTGGCATGGTGGGCGCTTTCCTTGTCACCTTCAATTTCCTGCATGTGCGCGAATCGCATTATGGCACACCGGATGTGGTAGGGGTGTTTCTGGTGCTTGCAGCACTGCTGGCTTATACGCGGATTGCTCGCTGGCGCACCTTGCGTAACTACATCCTCGCGGCGACGTTGACCGCGTTGGCGATCTCGAATCGACTGACGTTTGCGCTGCTGCTCCTGCCGTTCGCTTACGTGCATTTTTATCCGTTTTTGGTCGGACGCAAGCTTAGTTGGGCAAAGCTGCGCCCATACATCTTTCACCGCTGGGTGCTGATCGCTGTACTGGTGCTGGCGGGCGTGTTTATCGTGCTGACACCACTGCTGATCTTTGAGCCACGCAATTATGCACGCTACTGGGGCGCATTTTTCCGGCTGGGACGATTAGGGGGTTTTGGGCGGTTTGCGATGGATCCGCTGTCTGCCCCGATTTTTTATCTCCAATCGCTTCTCTGGGCGGTTGGCTGGTTGCAGACAGCGGTGTTTGCCCTCGGCTTTGTGTGGGCAGTGTGGCGACGACGATTGCCGGATGTGATGCTGCTCAGTTTTGGGGTGCTGTATTATCTGGTTGCGGCTCGTGCCAATGTGTATTTTGCGCGTTATATCATCCCGTTCAGTGTGATTGCCAGCATTCTGGCAGCACGGGCAGTCTGGGAAGCCGCGGTAAGTCTGCGACTTAAATCGACTTATGCTGTGGCCGCTGTGGCTATTTTGCTGGTTATCCAGCCACTGATTAGCATCGCATTTTATAACCAGTTGATTGACCGAACGGATACCCGCACCCTCGCAAGGGAGTGGATTGACGCCAACATTCCTGATGGTACCAAGATGGCGACCGAATTCCATACACCGTATCTTGAACCGGGTAAATATAATGTGACCGAAGTCGATGTTCATGGTTTATGGCAGACCGATTATCAAATTTACGTTGACCAGCGGTTTGAATATTTAATCGTCAGTGGGTTCATCCGCGATGCAACCATGCTTGTGGCAGAAGAAGAAGAAGCCAAAAAAGCATTTTATAGTTATTTGGATCAAGCAGCAGAGTATGTAAAGACTTTTTCGCCTTATGAGGGAGCGTCTCGCCCGCCGTTCCGCATGGACTTAATTCTGGGGCCGATTGCTGAACTTGACCAATATCAGCGCCCCGGCCCGCTGATTCGGATTTATCGGTTGCGTTACAATAACACGCAACCGCGCTGAAGCATGGTACACTCGGCAGCAGAGGACTCGCACACATTACATTCCCAAGAGGTTGTCGCATGACCGGACTCTGGTTTATCCGTTTGCTGCCCTTCATTAGTTTGATCGGATTGCTGAGTGTGCTGCCAGCGGCGCGGGCGGCTGTGCTGCCGCCTTCCCTGTTCACCTATCAGGGCGTAGATGCGGCGGCCTGTGCCCAGCCAGCTAACCCGGTGGTCGCGGAAAATTGTCAACCCGGAACTGATGAATGGGTGGCTCAGAATTACCTTAATGATATTGAAGTTTTTGCCTCTATCGACAGTTTAAGTGTTGGGCAAGCCATCGACTTTTTTGTGGATACCAATGCTCCCCGGTATGACCTGTATGTTTATCGCAGTGGTTATTATGGCGGGTTGGGGGCACGGCTGGTGCATACCAAAACCGGACTGCGTGGCGATCAGCAGCCGGGCTGTGCGCGGGCGGAAGATACCGGTTTGCGGACATGCAGCAATTGGCGGCCTTCGTATACACTGCTCATCCCGGATGATTGGGTTTCGGGCGTGTATATCGTCCGGGTCGAACGACAGGATACGGGCGGCGAGAACGATACCGTATTTGTGGTGCGCGATGACGACCGCGATTCGGCCATTCTGTTCCAACAGAGCGTAACCACGATGCACGCCTATAACAATTATGGCGGCAAATCGGCATACACGTACAACAGCGGCGTTTGTGTCACGCTGGTGGGGGCAGAACGGGCGGTGAAAGTCTCGTTCAACCGTCCTTATGGGCAGCCCAATCCTGACCCGAATGCTTTCTACCACACCGAATACCCAATGCTGCGCTGGCTGGAACAGCAGGGTTACGATGTGACTTATTCGACCAATATGGATACGCATCGCTCAGGCATTGCCGGGGCGACCAATGAACTGCTCGATCATCAGGTTTTTCTGGTAGCCGGACATGATGCTTACTGGTCACAGGAAATGCGCGATGCGATTACCGATGCGCGGGATGCGGGCGTACATCTGGCATTCTTCACGGCGGATGCGGGCTTCTGGCGGGTGCGCTTTGAAGCTGACCCGCTAACGCAGGAACCAGACAGCATTATGGTGGTGTTCAAGACCACCGAAAGCGGCCCAGCCGACCCGACGGGTTATGCAACCGGATCATGGCGTGATCCGGCGGGGGCGAACGATCCAGAGAACAGTCTGTTGGGTGTAATGTTCACAGGCAGCAACGATAATCTGGCATTTCCGCTGCGGGTTTCGGCTGAACAGGCGCAGGATGGTATCTATCGCAGTACCGGATTAGGGGTGCTTCCACCGGGAACCTATGCCGAATTGGGCGATCAAATCGTCGGTTGGGCGTGGGATGCACAGGTGGATAATGGTCAGACGCCGGAAGGATTAGTGACGCTGGCAAACACCCCGGTTTATGGACGTTTGCTGACGGACGCAGGCAATTTCCTGAACGGCGATTTGGGAACTTCAACCGCCCAAATGACGCGCTATACCGCATCCAGTGGCGCGATTGTTTTCGCCAGCGGGGCGCTGCAATGGGCATGGGGATTGGGCGCACAGGGCTTGAACCCGGTGGAGGCTGACCCTTACATCAGCCAGATCACCTACAATGTGCTGGCGGATATGGGCGCACAGCCTGCCTCACCCAGTGCTTCGCTGATTCTGGACGGCTCTGGCGGAACACTGACACTGCCTGCCGAGGCTATCCAAATTGCGGAAACGGTCAATGCGCCAATCATCAGCGATATTCAAAGCACGATAGATGGTCAGAATGCAATTGTGACCTGGACAACTGATAGCAATACTCAGGGGCAGGTGTGGTACGGCACGCAGCCGGGACGCACGATTTTTCCCGGCGGCCTCTCCGATCAGGACGGAACAAACCACAGCCTGACTTTGAGCATCCTGAATGCCAATACTGCCTATTATTTCAAAGTAGCGGCTGTAGATGCGCTTGGGAATGTGACTTTCTCCGATGAAGGTACACTGACGACCGGTACACCATCCTCGCTGGGCGACCAGCTTTCCAACACCTTTGAGCCGATTATCCGGCGCGGCAACTGCTGGGTGCGGGCAAATACCTCACTTGTGGTGATATTGGGCATCGGCGTGGTGATTTTGTTGATTATCGGTGCGTGGCGTTTCCTGCGGCGCAGTGGCAGCGGCATGGTGCTGCCAGACCCAGAAGCATAATGTATGTACACGGGGGCGTCTAACCCGGACGCCCGTGTATGTTTAAATTGCTGCTGAGCTTTCCATCGGAATTTCTTCAACCCGCTTTGGTTTTTCCTCAAGCTCGTCATTTTTGGGTTTGGCGTCGTGGTCGGGCAGGATGTCCTCGGCATTGCGAATCACCGGGATGAAATATGCCCCACCGCTGACCAGAACCGTTAGCACTCCGGTGATGACCAGCAGCAGCGCCATGCCCGCACCCGGCCCAACACCGACTAATCCACCAAAGATGGGTGCCAAATTGCCCCCTTCGCGCATACCGGGTTCAAAGACACGGTCAGCCAACGGCCCAGCGACCAAAATGCCGACCGGCCCAACAATCTGAGCGATCATGCGGCGGGCAGAAAATACCCGTCCCTGTACATCGGGGGCAACTTTGGCCTGCCAGATGGCCTGATTAGACGCGTTGATATACACCATGATCCATGACGAGATAAAACCCGTCACGACCCAGATGGGCAAAGCGCGCCCAAGCCCCATAATGATGCTGCCAAAAATGGTGGAAAATAACCAACCGCCCAAGACCCCATGTACACGGCGTTTGAGACCGCCGCGCGTAGCCAGAATCAATCCCCCGACCACAGCGCCGGCACCGAGGGCTGATTGCACACTGCCGAGTGCGAGACTGTCATTATTGGTACGCGCCAGAATCATGGGTGCAAACAACGCAAAACCCAGACTGGAGAGCAGGTTGCCAAAGAAAAAGACCATTTGCAAGCCAAGCAGGCTGGGACGCTGAAAGATGTAACGGAAACCGAAGATCGACTCTCTCCAGAGGCTACCTTTACCTTCCGCGCCTTCTTTGGAAGCTTCTGGCTGCGGAATATGCACAAAGATCAGCGTGCCGATGGCCGCGAGGAAGCTCACAATGTCGATGACCATCACGCCGCCGATGCCGACCACAGCCAACAGAACCCCGGCAGCTATCGGGCCAAAAATCTGTGGCACCGATTCCGCTAAACTCAACATGGCGTTGGCGCGTTCGTATTTCTCTTTGGGGATCATCAGCGAAATCGAGGCCGAGTAAGCCGGCCACTGGAAGGTCTGAAATAGTCCGGTGAATGCGCCAGCCACATACAGATGCCAGATCTGCAAGTTATTGGTGATGAAGAGCAGGAAAAGCGCGATGGTGGCAATGCCCGCTGCCAGATCGCTTAACATCATCACCAGCTTGCGATTCCAGCGGTCAACCAGCGCACCAGCAATCGGGCTAAACAAAATCTGTGGCGCGAAGTTGAAGAAGCCAACCAGTGCCATCGCGGTAGCAGGATTATCGACGGGCTGAATTTCCGTCAAGAACTTCCACGACCAGATGGTGAGCGCAAACTGCGTCATGGTCGTGCCAAAAATCGAAACGAACTGCCCCGCCCAGACGATGGAGAAGGCGCGCATCCCGGTTGGGCGATTATTTTCCATAGTTCCCCCTGCAATGAGTTTGGATTATTGGCTTTTGAGTTGTTGGTTGTTGAATTTTTAGTATACCCTTTTAGCCTTTCCTGAACTATTATGAGCCAGCTATATCATTTAGGAACAGAAATAGCAGGGCAGTCATAGATACGGAAAATGTAGCAACTTTGTTCAACTAACCCATTTATGCATTTTAGCGATTTTTCTGGCAAAAGGCAACTGATTTTGATGTCGAGTATAATGCTGCGCGCATCACTCAACCTGCGAGGAACGCTATGGTTCAGACTCAACCCTCAACCTTCAACCCTCATCCCTCATTACTTGCCTTCGTCCTGATTGCTTATCTGATCGTTGGCGGATTGTTCGCGGTCTATACCCCGGCATGGCAAGCGCCGGACGAACCTGCTCATTACAACTACACGGCACAGGTGGCGCAAAACGGCTGCTGCCCGACCATTGAACCGGGCGATTGGGATTCGCCATATTTGGAGGCGTTGAAGGCCAGCCATTTTGCACCGGAACAACTGAGCAATTTAAGCGCGGTACAGTATGAAGATCATCAACCGCCGCTGTATTATCTGATTCAGGCGGGCGTTTTCCGTTTGACGAACGGCAGTTTAGTGGCGCTGCGATTGGTTTCGGTGCTGATGGGTGCGGGCATTGTGCTGTGTGCTTATGCTATTGGGCGGCTTGTGTTGCCCGAACATCCACGAGTGGCGCTGGCGACGGCTGCATTAGTAGCATTTCTGCCGCAGCATGTGGCGATTCTGGCATCGGTGAATAATGATGCACTGGGTAATCTGCTCATTGCCGTGACGATGCTGGCGACGTTCGCTTATTTAAAAGGCCGGGATGTGAAAATCTGGCAATTAGGCGTCTTGGTCGGTTTAGGTTTGCTCACCAAAGTTTCGACGTTGTTTCTGCTGGGACTGGTTCCGGTGGCGATTGGACTGAAGTATTTTACCCCCTCCCAACCTCCCCCGTACACAGGGGAGGAGCAAGAACAACGACGGCGCGCCATATTGCAACAAGGTGTAAAACCTGCATTAAGGGCGCTGGTGGTGTTTGCGATTCCGGCGCTGGTGTTGGGCGGTGTCTGGTGGGCGCGGAGCATCAGCGTTTATGGCTTCCCAGATGTGTTTGGCTTACGACAGCATGATTTGGTCGTCGCCGATCAAGCGCGGACAGCGGATTTAATCGCACAGGTCGGTTGGGGACAATATTTGAGTACCGCTGTGCAGACAACGTTCAACAGTTTTTGGGGACAATTTGGTTGGATGGGCGTCCCGATGCCGGGGTGGATTTATACTGTGCTTCTGGGCCTGCTCCTCACCTGTTTAACAGGCTATCTGCTTCCCCGGAATGGGGAGATTGCAGCGATCAATACGGGTTCCAGGCGCAATTTATGGATGGTAATGGCGCTCTGGGGAATATTAGCGGTGCTGGCCTACATCTACTACAACACCAGCTTTCTGCAATTGCAGGGGCGCTATATGTTCACCGGATTGATTCCGTTCGCGCTGGGGTTGGCGTTGGGATTGGATGGCTGGCGGCGCTGGCTGGCGGCGCGGATTCCTGTGCTGCAAGGCGGATGGTGGGTTTATGTGACGGTTATTCCATTCATCCTATTCGCGGTTTTAGACCTGTATCTGCTGTGGCGGGTGATCCTACCCGCGCTGCAAATAACCAGCTCATAGAACTTCACAAGGAGATTCCTTCGATGCCCGATCATATTGTGCTGGTTGGCCCGCCGGGTGTCCCCCTGATGGCAATTGGTGAACAGACAGCCAAACTACTCGGCTTACCACTGCATTCACCTGATGGTTTTACGGATGCTGAATGGGAACAGTTCGGTTACAACTCGACAGCCGACATTAAAGCGTGGGCAGAAGGCGGCGCATACGCCAGTTATCGTCTGCATATGCCGTTACGCGTCCACGTGGTGGGAATCATGCTCAACAGAGCCGAACGCAGTCTGATCGTGCTGCCGTCCAATTATGTGGTTCAGGAAGAAGCCGATTTACTTCACGAGACGAAAGCACTGCTGGATAATATCACGCATGTGATTCTGCTCACACCTTCGCCGGATGTAAACGAAAACGCGCTTTTGCTGGATGCTGATCTGGTCAATTTCCCGGATTGGAGTGAGGTCAACGCCTATTGGGTCAACAATCCATCTAATGAACGGCTGGCGAAGCACATTGTTTACACCAAAGGCAAAACCGAGGAGCAGATGCGTGATGAAATCCTGGCTTTGCGGCAGGATGGGGCAAAATCTGACATCATTCTGATTGGCCCAAAGCTCACAGGCAAAACGACTTTAGGGCGTTTGCTGGCTGATGTGCTGCATTTGCCACAGGTATCGCTGGATAATTTAGGTGGTCAATATCTTCCTGAAACGGATTTTGATCTGGCGAGTGCCCGAAAAGCCCATCAGGAAGGCGGCATTTTTGGATGGCTGCGCTACCGTCGTCCGTATGAGGCCCATATTGTTGAGCGCGCGTTACAAGATAATCGGAACTGTGTGATTGATTTCGGCGGCGGTCATTCGGTATATGATGACGAAGCCAACTTCAACCGGGTAGCGAAGGCATTGGCAGATTATCCAAATGTAGTGTTGATTTTGCCTGCGCTGGATAAAGCTGAGTCGATTCAAATCCTCAAGCAGCGTTTTGAGGCTGATGTCGCCAGCGAAAGGAAACTTCAGCGGTTGCTCGTAACTCATCCTTCCTACGAGGCGATCAAGAAACAGGTCATCTACACCAAAGATAAAACGGCTGACGAATTGAGCGCAGCAGTTATAACAATTGTGAACGGAGACACATAAACATGGATTTGCTGATTGGAACCAGTAACAAAGGGAAGCTAGAAGAATTCCAGATGATGCTAGGCAGTTTGCCAGTACATCTGTTAGGCCTCAAGGATGTCGGTTTAGGGGATATGGATGTAGCGGAAGATGCAGGCACACTGGAAGGCAACGCTGAACTCAAAGTCCGGGCGTATTCCAAAGCCAGCGGTTTGGTGACTCTGGCGGATGACACCGGATTGGAAATCGACGCATTGGGTGGCGAACCCGGCATCTATCCGGCGCGTTATGGCGGTTCGCATCTGACGATGGCTGACCGGCGTCAAAAAGTATTGAGCCAACTGGTAGACGTGCCGGATGAACAGCGCGCCGCCCGTTTCATCTGTGTGATCGCTTTAGCCGATCCGCGAACCGACGAACTGATTACGGTACGGGGTATCTGTCCGGGGCGCATCGCCCAAGCGGAAGATACCAGCGGCGGCGGCTTTGGCTACGATCCAGTTTTTATCCCTGAAGGTTATGACCGTACTTTCAGCAGCCTGCCGCCGGAGGAAAAAAATCGCATCAGCCACCGGGGACGGGCGTCTCAGTTGCTTCTGGAGTCGCTGTCGCGGTTGGCTGCGGCGTCAGGGTAGGCGGTGCGGGCGGTTGTGCCATGCCGGGATAAAACGAACAGCGGCGTGGCAAATTTGGCTCCAACCGTTCGACAATCACCTGAGCATCCGCCGAGGCATCCAGCGGGGCGACCAGAATCAGCGGTTCGCCCCCAATACCGGATACATCCTGCGGGCGGGTGAACGGAAAATAATCACATTCCGCGCCGCTGAGTTCCAGTGTATAAATGCCTTTCGCATCCGGTGTGATGGTTTCTGCCCCATCGAGTGTGTGTAAAATCGCTGACTCGCCGCCAGCGGGCAGTTTCAGCCGTACATCAGAAAGCACCCGACTCCACACGACATATAAACGCTGATTTTCATCCGGCTTCTCAAACGAAATCACCACAGCCAGTTCGTTAATTTCGGCAGTTGTGGGATTTTCCAGCGTACCTGTCCCGAACAAATCAGCCATCAGGCGGAAAGCATCCGCGACAGGGCGGGCTGTGCCGGGTTCGGGATGCTGAGCGAAGCATAACGCACTGCTCTGGTTGCGATACAAACCGAAGGCATCGCCAAAGCAGATATCACCCGGTTTGCAAATTTCGCCATCACTGGGCGGGAAATCCGTTCCGGCGGGCTGGTTGCCGCAGTCATCGTACAACTGGTGATAAAACACCTTATCCGCGCCCTGTGCCCACGCATAAGCTGTGCTTTGGATGAAAAAATAAGCCAACTGCTGGTTAGTCGCTCGCAGTTGACGGTCGGGCAGTTCCGCCGCCCACGTTGGGCCGGGATAATCGTCCCATACAGGCGCGCCGCTTTCGTTCAGCCACACTGGACGCTCCAGATCATAAGCACTCAGGGTTTGCTGAACATACAGGGTCAGCCATGCGCTGCGCCAGGGATAGCTGTAGTTATGCACCGCGACCATATCCATGTACCAGTTATGATCATCGGCAAATGGATCATCCTGATAAATTGCCAGCACCCGCGCCAGCCAATTATCCTGTGTTGGATACAGCAACCCACCGAACATAATTTGCGTGTGAGGATCGGCCTGTTTAGCGACCAGATACGCCACCTTTAGCAGTCGGGCATAATCGGTTACACTGGCGCTCCAGAAGGGTGCGTAATCCGGCTCATTCCAGATTTCCCACACCGAAATGCCCCAACCCAACGGCCAATCATTTTCCTGTGCCAGTTCACCATCCGGCATGTAGCGCGAAATGGTTGCATAAACAAAGTTCGCCCAGAAATTATCGGGATTGAGGCTTTTATCGTCGCCGGGGGTATCTGTACCGTCGGCAAAAATCGGCTCATCCAAACCTGCTATGCTTGTACCATCAGCATAAAAAGCGGGTCGCCCCAGCAAAATTGCATTAATGTGCAGACCCTGTTTCAGATCACCCGCCACCAGACGGTCGTAAGCATCCCATGTGTAACTGCCGGACTCAGCCTCAACGCGATCCCAGTACAGCGGCCAGCGATTCCAGCCTGCACCGAGTTCCAATGCGCTGGCGTAGCGTTCGTCACTGGTGGGTTCTTCCGCGATGCTGATCTGGGTAATGCCCAAGCGCGGCGAACGGGTGTAGGGCTGTGGTGTGGATGTTTGAGCGTGCAGCGGTGCAAGGCTGGTGAGCAGCAGTGTAAGCAGGGTGAATACGGCGCGTTTCATCAATGACTACCTGTATTGAGGAATAAAACAATCCTTTCTATGCTATAACATTTTCGCGTTAAGAAAAATTGAGCGTTTGGAGAACGTTGGGTAGGCGGCATCCAGCCATCAGGATACGCCTTTTCCTTTCGGGCGAAGCGGCGCATAATAGGAACTCTAGCATCAAGTACATTGAGAAGGACGGAAGGATGCGTTTTCTCCTTTCGCTGTTGGTCGGTCTGGTTGTTGGCGCACTGGTCGGCCTCTATCTGGGATGGGTACAGTTCCCGGTCGAATTTCTGGATAGTCCCGCTGCCAGTCTGGGACAATCCTATAAAGACGATTTCACAGTGATGATCGCCGCCGGATATTTGAAAGATGGCGACCTCGGCGGGGCGGTTGATCGCCTGCGTATTCTGGGCATTCCGAACATTCCGGCTTTTGTGCAGGAAGTCACCGAACGCTATATCAGCAATTCGCGGGATGCGCGGGATATTGGCTATCTGGTTGCGCTGGCCGAAGGTTTAGGCCGCCTGACCCCCATTATGCAGCCCTATCGTCAGGTTGGTTCGTAAATATGTACGATTCGAGTGGCAATCAAGCCCCAGATGCACGCAGCAAATATCGTCGTCCGCGCCGTCCGTTTTCGTGGTTTGGGATTATCTTCGGTCTGGTCGTCGGCATCGCGGGCGGTTTAGCGTGGGCATGGGTGGCTGATCCGCGCGTGGAATTCGATACTGACCCCTGGCAGCTCAACGCTCAGGATCGTGCCAATTACATGGTAGCCATCACCCTCGGCTATGCTTACGATGGCGATCTGAACCGTGCAGTCAGCCGTTTGCTGGAACTGAATCCACCCGGTCAACTGCGCGGCGACCCGATTCAGGAAGTAGCCGATGTGGCCTGTAGACTCGCCAGCAGCAATTATGTGGAAACCAGCAGCGGCCTGCGCGCTGTCCAGAGCATGATGGTCTTTTATCAATTACAGGGGCGTACAGGCTGTGCCGATAATCTGGTGCAGATCGTTCAGGGGAATAATCCGGTGGTGACGATTCAAGCTGCAACACCTACCCAAGCGCCACCCGCCACCAAAACACCCACGCCAGAAGGCCAGCAGCGTCCGTCACCCACTCCTCCCAGCGTCATCATCCCAACGGCTGTCGCGCGCAGCAGTTATGTCGGCTCGGTCAACAGCACCTACTGCGACACCGAACTTTCCGGTTTGATTGAAGTGCGGGTGCAGGATTTCAACGGTCAGCCCATTCCCGGCGAACAAATCCGCGTCCGTTGGGCGGATGGCAGCAGCCAATTCGTGACCGGACTGAAGCCGGAACGCGGTCTGGAATATGCTGATTTTGAGATGGAAGCCGACCGGAGCTACACGGTGGAAATGCCGGGACAATCCGACCCGACACAGCCGTTAGTCGCTTCGCCCTGCACGACTGATACAGGTGAGCAAGCTATCACATCCTACCGTGTCTACTTCCGCCCAGCATAAACTTTGAGGAGGCAATCATCATGCCTCCTCAATATTTCCAATTAGAAGGACGTTGAGTTACTTGAATTCCACCTGCGGGAATGCTTTCAGTGCCTCGAAGAACATGTCCCGGTAAGCAGTTGCGTCGGCTTCGGTACTGCCTTCAAAACGTAAGCTGAGAACCGGCTCGGTATTGCTGGCGCGGAGTAAACCCCACCCATTCGCGAATTTGATGCGGATTCCGTCCACATCCACAATCTCGCCTTTGCCTGCCAGCGCTGCTTTTACCCCGGCAATCACGGTTTCTTTGGCTTCGTCCGGGCAGTGCGGGCGATATTCCGGCGTGCTGAACAGCGTTGGAATGCTGGCGTTCAGCTTGGAAAGGGGTTCGCTGCTCCCTGCTAAAAGTTGTAGCAAACGTCCTGCCGCGAAGTAGCCATCGTCAAAGCCGAAATAATCTTCACCGAGGAAGATATGCCCACTCATTTCCCCGCCCAATGGTGCGCCGATTTCCGCCATCTTGGCTTTAATCAGCGAATGCCCGCTGATCCACATCACAGGCTGCCCGCCTGCCTTCGCCACCTCGTCGAAAAGCACCTGACTGCTCAACACATCCGCCACCACCGCCGCTCCCGGTTTGCGCTTCAACATATCCCGCGCCAGCAGCGCCAGCACCCGGTCAGCTACAATCGGCTGTCCCTGTTCATCGACCACGCCCATCCGGTCGGCATCCCCATCGAAGGCGATACCCACATCCGCACCCAGTTCGCGCACTTTTTCGCTCAACGCGCGCAGGTTAGCCGCATCCTGTGGGTCGGGATGATGATTCGGGAAGGTGCCGTCTGGTTGGCAAAACAGGCATTCCACCACCTCATGCCCCCAGCGTTTGAACAGAGTCGGCGCGAACAATCCGCCCGTCCCGTTTCCGGCATCAATCACCACTTTCAGCGGTCTCTCCATTTTGATGCGCCCCGCCAGATCGCCCACATATTTGCTGTAAGCGCCGGATTGGTCAACCTCAACCGCGCCGTCCCCAACCGCGAATTGATCGCGTTCGATGATGATGCGGATGATGCCCAGCTGTTCGCCGTACAAACTGCGCCCGCCGATGCTCAATTTGAAACCGTTTTGATCAGGCGCGAGGTGGCTGCCCGTAATCATCAACCCAGCAGCATTATGATGAATAGCGTTCCAATATAGTACAGGCGTCGAAACCAGATCAATATCAATCACCCGGCATCCGCTGGCGCTTACACCTTCTATCGCCGCAGCCGAAAGATCGTAAGAAGAAGTCCGGTTATCCCGCCCGACTACCACCACTTTTTTCTCGTCTACCCGCTGGGCATACGTCCCAAACGCTCGACCGACCAAGCGGGCAACCTTTTTGGTGATGACCGCGTTTTCGCCCTCGGCCTTGCCGCGAATATCATACTTTTTAAAAATGCCCGGATTGATGTCTTTCATCGTCGTTCCCCCTACAGTGCGTCATCAGTCGTCGGTTTTTAGTGATCGGTTATTGGTTTATAGTGGTTGGTTCTTAAACTCATTCATCACTTACCACAAGCTCCTGCTTCACATAGATCCGCTGTCCATTCTTGACATCGTGGCGGACATGAGTGCCGGGACCGATCTGTGCACGTTCCCCGATCTTGACACCCGGCATGGTCATCGCATCCACACCGATGAAAGCACCTTCTCCGATAATCGCGCCCAGTTTATCGCGCCCGGTATCCAGTTTTTGCCCCTTCACCACGCTGCTGACCGCGCCCCGGTCGATACGTAAATTAGCGGTTGTGCATCCAGCGGAGAAATTCACGCCCGACGCGAACACCGAATCCAGCACCCGGCAGGCGTGCATGGCGCAGTTGTCGGAAACATAACTGCGGGCGATTTCAGTGGTGAAGCCCACTTCGCAGTGGTTCAGCACCATCGAATTGCGAACCAACGAATTGTTGCCAACGATGGTGTCCGAGCCGATATAGGCTGGGCCAACCACCGCCGCGCCGGGGAAAATTTTCACCCGTTCCCCAATATACACATCGCCCACCAGCACGGCTGTTTTGGCGACATAAGCGGTTTCAGCCACTAGCTGCCCTTTGATCTGTCCCAGAAAGTAGTTCATCACATCCAGCATCTGCCACGGGAACTTCAATGCGCCCCAGTGTCCTTTGTAAGGCACGACACGGTAGGTCTGGGTTTTCATTAACCTGTCCATTGCCCGTTCATAATGGTCATCTGTGAGATCAGGTTTCGCGTACTCGTCGTGTATAGCCTCGAACAGTACCCTTGCGTCCGCATGAATGTGTGCCACGATGTTCACCAGATTGCTGGGACGGTTAGCCGCGCCCGGCTTTTCCACCATCCCGCTGATGCGTCCCGCGCCATCCACAATCAGATACCCGCCGGGGAAATAATCGGCCATTTCATATCCGGCCAGATAAGTCGCTGTCGGATCAACCAGATGCGCGTTCAACAAATCCCGGTGCAGTGTTTCTTCCACCACATCATGCACTTGATTGATGTAAATAGGTGTGTGCAGGTTATCGGCCAACGCAGGTTCAGCGCGTAAAAGGGCGTCGCCCATGCCTTTTGGCTCTGGCTGGACGACCACCTGAATCCGCATTCCGCCGATCTGGCTGACCAGTTGGGTTATGTCAGCCTGATTTTCCGGGTGTCCAACGATCACTGCTTCGGTGAATCCCAATTGCTGATAGCGCCGTAGTTGGCCGAGCAGCAGCGGTTCTGTGCCAAAACGCATCAGCGATTTTTCCCGCAACGGCCACATGCGTGACGATGCACCGCCCGCCAGAATAACGAGTACAGGAGTCATGGAATTTCCTTCCATACAGGTCTATTTAGAATGATTGTATTGTACCAGCGTCCCAGTCGCGTAGCGCGGCAATTGAGGATACAATACAAAAAGTGATTCTTCTCAAGCGTGGTTCGGACGATTAAGATACGGGCAACGAGCAAAGCAGTAAGGGCAAAGTCGACAATGAGCGCAAGTTTTCTTTCAAACTTTATGCGGGTCGCGCTGGAAATTACCGGGGCAGAACGGGCAGTCGCCTGCAATTCCGAAGCCGCCATTGTTGATCTGCACAACATTGAACAGGTCGATGTACTGGCTGAGGCGTTTACCGGACTGGACATTGTGCGTCAGGTGCTCCGCACGGGCGAACCGGTCATCACCAACAATGCTGTCAGCAATCTGCATAACGCGCCGGTGACCAATACCAATTTCAGCAATTTACGGGTGATTGTGGTTATCCCCATCCCCGGGGTTGGCGCGGTTTATCTGGATCAACCGATCCGTAAAGGTGTCATCGCTAAAGAAGTTGTTGACCGCCTGAAAGGGTTGGGGCAGGAATCCATTCAGGCCAACCACACTGAAGCGGAACTCCTCGCGCTTTATCGGCAAATGGGATAGCTATCCCTGTAACTGGGGGAAGTTCTTCGGCTGTGGGATCGCTTTGAAAATTTCATCAACCCGGTTAGCGGCACGCTTGCTGTACAACCACACCATTCCCGGTTTCACATCGGCATTACAAATCACCGCCAGCGTTACCGTGTACGGCGACCCGAATTCGATGATATAAACGCCGTTGTTCTGGCCTTCAAAATAGGAAGAGTGGAACTTGGTTTCTTCCAGCATGGTCGCCAGTGATCGCTGTGCGCTGTGGTCGATGCTGAGTGCCCGCGTCAGCAGTTGCAGGTCGTAGTCTTCCAGCTTACCCGCCGCACCCACCATATTCCCATCAGTATCGATTAACCCGACGAAACTGGCCTTCACATGACCGAGCAAACTGGTGAGTTCCCACTGAATGCGCTTGAACTGCTGGCGACTTAGCACCAACGCCGCTGGACGGGTACGCGGATCAAGCCGTTTGGCACGGTCAACCACTGCTTCGGGGACGCGCGGCGCTTCGACTGTGGGGGCTTGACTGGCACGCATCTCATCCGAACGACGCACTTCCAATTGACGCTCAATCTGCATCAGCACAAACGTCATGTTCAGCGGCTTGTAGAGGTAATCCACCGCACCAAGACGGTACACCGCAACCGCACTTTTGGCCGAAAGATCATCGTCAATGACGATCACGCGCGACTTGGGGCGCAGTCCACCCACCACCGCCAGCAAATCCATTCCGCTCAGATCAGGCAGTTCGGCTTCAGTGACGATCAAATCAAAATCGGTCAGCAAAATTTCGGTCAGTGCGCCTTCAAAGGTGCTGGCCTGATTCACGGTATAACCGCCTACCGACTCCAGTGTGTCCGTCAGCGTTGTTCGCAGTTGTTCATCTTTCGCCACAATCAGGATACGCTCCTGGCGGCGTCCATTCGATCCTGTCATTGTCAACCTTCAAAAATCTTTTGCTGCGGACGGGTCAAATAGGCTTCAAACAAAGGCGGAAGCGCGATGACCGGGATAAGCTGTGACCTTAAACTGATAATACCACGAATGTATTTTCCAGATGTCGTAAGCTGGTTGAACTGATTTGAGTCAGCATATTCAACCTGATGCAAATCATCCACCACCAGACCCACCTGTTCGCCTGCCTGTGCCGCCACAATGAACAGGGTAGCGCTGGTTATCGGACTGGCGGGCTGATTAAAGGCGATGCGTAAATCCAGCAGGGGCAGCGGTGTCCCACGACGATTGGCAACCCCAATAACAGCAGGCAGCGCATCTGGCATGGCAACCCGTTCGACCATTGCGGAGACTTCCACCACATCCTCGATGAGCAGTGCATATTCCTGTTCACCCAGGCTGAAAGTCAGGATGGGCAGACCGTTAGCTGTTGGAGTCGCGCGTTTCGCCGGGTTCATCATCATCTACCGGGTCACTTTCTCGTCGCCAGACAATCAAAATGATGTTGGGCACATCGTCGCCCTCCACCAGAATCTCGTCTACCAGCTCGCCAATTTTCGAGCGCATGGCAATCATTACATTGCTGACTGAAACCCCCGCTAACCAGGGTGTGGTCGTCGAAAGCTGCACCCCTTTTTTCTCGTCATTTGCCACACCATTAAAATGCAGTGTGTGCATATCCCCGGTCTTCAAAACCAGTTCAGCCAGTGTAGCCGCCGCGCTGGCAAGCTGCGCCTGATGTGCCGGGGAAAAACCCAACAAACTGGCTGCACGCCGGGCTGTGTTGCGGGCAATCATGATGTCCATTGCGCTTTCTACCCGTACTGATAGAACCGGTGGTTCCATGCTGTACGGCCCTTTAGGTCGCGACATGATTACTCCATCAACCCAAGCTGCTGCAAAGTATTAACCAGATGTTCGGTGGCGAAGATGTCTTTGGGTATGTAATCATCCGCGCCCGCCTGTAAGCCAGACATGGTGGACTGTGCGCCATCTTTTTCCGTCAGCATAATGATCGGGATATTCTGTGTATCCGCCGAACGCTTTAAACGGCGGCATACCTGAAAGCCATCCATCCCCGGCAGTTTGACATCCAGCACAATCAGCGATGGGTGTTTTTCCATCACCGAACGAATGCCATCCAAACCATCATGCGCCACGCGCACTTCCATCCCCAGCCCTTCCAGCATGGCTTTGATCTGCGCGGCCTGAGTTTTGCTGTCTTCAATTAAGAGTACGTCTAAGGTCATATCACTCACACAGCCCGGAACGAAACTGTGTGGTCTCCTTTCCTACGATTATAGTACAGTCTTGCGACTTGCATCTGACTTAACATCAACGCTAAACCCCCGACAATTGGGTGGAATTTACAGGATTTTCAAGATCGCGTCGGCCATCGTCTCTAGTGGAACGACGTGTTCTGCCCCACCGCGTTCGATAGCTTCTCCCGGCATTCCAAAAACGGTACATCCCTTTTGTGCCTGTGCGAAGGTGCGCCCACCCGCTGACCGCAGAATTTTGAGTCCCGAAGCGCCATCGTCACCCATGCCGGTTAGGATAATGCCCGCGCCGCGTACTCCACAAACCGCAGCTACTGATTCCAGCAGTACATCCACCGAAGGGCAATAGCGATATTCACCTACTGCCTGTACCAGCCGCGCGACCAATTCATTGCCTGTCCGCGCCACTGTCAGATGCCTATTCCCCGGCGCGAGATACACATTCCCGGCCTCCAGTAGCATCGCCTCCTGTGCCATATGTACGGGCAGCGGGGTTACTTCGTCCAGCCAGCGTGCCAGCCCGACCATAAATTCATCCGGCAAATGCTGAACCACCAGCACCGGAACGGGTAAATCAGTAGGCAGTCGCCCCAGCAGTGTACTGAGCGCACTTGGCCCACCCGCACTGGTTCCAATGGCAATTACATCCAGTGATGAGGGATGAGTAACGAGTAACGAGTTTCCAGACGGGATTTCTTTCTGGTTACCGACCGTTTTCAGTTCAGTGCTTTCCCGCCTCCAGCGGCGGACAACGCTCACCCCGGCCATTGCCGCCAGTGTAGTGGTCAACTGCCGTCCCCGGTCGCTGAGGATTTCCGTTCCGCGTGATGAAGGTTTGCCGACCACCGCCAGCGCTCCCGCCTCAATCGCCTTAAACGACAGTTCAACATCAGCTTCCAGCAGCGCGCTCACTACCACAATCGGCGTCGGATGCTGTGCCATAATGCGCCGTGTAGCTTCCAACCCATCCAGCGCAGGCATCCGAATATCCATCGAAATCACATCCGGCAGTAAAGACGCCGCCATTTCGACGGCTTCTTTGCCATCCCGCGCCTCGCCTACCACCTGCAATCCCGGCGCAGCGTTAATAATCCGCGCCAGATGATAACGGGCGGTAGGGCTGTCCTCGGCAATCAGCACCCGTATTGGGGCGCTTGCGGCCATCAGATTTCAGCCTTCAGCAAAAAAACGGCTGGCAGTTGGCGCATAAAAGCATCATATTCTGTGTGCATGACCTGAATAATCACTTCCCCGGTTATGCCTTCGCTCAAGAAATCAATCGCCTCGCCATAGGTTTCGATTGCCATGACTTTGCAATTCGGCACCTGGTCTTCAGCGGCATCAGATGTTTCGGGTCGCAAGACATCACCCAGTTCAATTTCGCCCGCCAATACCCGCCCCGGTACAAGCCATAACGTTTTGGAGATTAAAGTTGCCTGATGTCCTTCAAATATTTTGCTCATGATTACACCACTGCCTGAATCAACCGTAGTAATTCATCCTGATCGAACCGTGATTTCACCAGATAGGCGTCTGCCCCGGCTTTCAAACCTGCCTCGCGCTGTTCCGGTTTGCTGAGTGAAGTCAGCAAAATAATCGGCAACCGTCCCAACGTTACATGTTCACGGATGCGGCGCGTCAGTTCCAGCCCATTCATTTTGGGCATTTCCACATCCGCGACCACCACATCTACCGTAATTTCGCTCAATTTTTCCCATGCTTCCACGCCATTGACCGCTACCGAAACCTCAAACCCAGCAGTTTCCAGAATGTGTTTTTCCAGTGTGCGCGTCGTGATCGAATCGTCCACAATCAGCACCCGCAGTTTGCGTTCGACCTGCGCTTCTTCGGTTTGTACAGGCCGTGCAATCAGGGGGCGTGCCCCGCCCGCGCCGCGTATCAGATCGTTGGCATTCAGCACAATCACCACATCGCCTGTACCCAGCAGCGCCGCCCCGGAAATATACGGCGCTTCCACAATCTCAGAACCAAGCTGCTTGAGCACCAATTCCTGTTCGCTGTACAAAGCATCCACCTGAAAGGCAATCGCCCGGTCGCCTACCGCCAGCACCAGCAGAGTGATGAAATCGCCTTTGTCGGGCAGGGCGGGCAAACCCAGCACTGAATCGATTGGGATAACAGGCAGGGGGCGCTCATTGACCATCACCATATCGCGTCCTTCGGCGGTGAATAAGTCCTCGCGCCGGAGCGCCAGCATCCGCCACACATTCACTGAAGGCACAGCAAAATCCTGCCCCGACACCCGCAGCAAAATACAGCTTAAGCGGGTTAGCAGCAGCGGGATTCGCAGCGTAACGGTTGTGCCTTTGTGCGGTGTACTAGTCACTGTGACGCGCCCGCGCAGACTTTCCACCCGCGTCCGCACAATATCCATACCCATGCCGCGCCCACTCAGCGAGGTTACTTCATCGCGCGTCGTCAGGCCGGGATGAAAAATCAGGCTGTAGGCATCCTCTGCTACGAGGTTGCTCGCCTCCTGAGAAGTCATCAAGCCTGCGTGGACAGCCGCCCGTCCCAGTCGGAATGCATCTAAACCCCGGCCATCATCGCTGACCTTGACCAGAATTTCCTTGCCACGCTGCTCGACGAGTACTTCCACCCGCCCGGCAGCCGCTTTGCCCAACCGTTCGCGCTCGCTCCGCGTCTCAATCCCATGATCGACCGCATTTCGCAGCAGGTGCATAATGGGTTCTTTGAGCGAATCCAGCGCGGCTTTATCCATCTCGACGCCCGCACCCACCATGTTCAGATACACATTTTTATCGGTGTCGCGCGCCATATCCCGCACCAACCGCTGAAATCCGCTGACCACCGAATCAAATGGAACGAGCCGCATCCCGCCGATATCGTCCTGCATTTGCTCGGTGAGCATCGCCATCTGCGAGTTGTACTGCGCCATCTCGCGGACGATGCGCGCCAGTTCCCGATTGGTGTCGATCAAATGACGTTCGTTGGCTTCCAGAAAATTGAATAATGACTGTATATCATCCGGTACGCCCTCAGGATCGTTCTGCACCCGCCGCGCCAGCCGGATATAGGCTGTGCGAACCGCCCGCCATTCGCGCTGCCATTTGTGGTTCAGCCGATGAAGCTGCTGGAAATCACGCTGGCGTTCCTCGCTGTGCATCCGCGCCACCAGCAGTTCGCTCAATTCGCCCATCAAACGGTCAAGCCGCGAAACCGCCACCCGCACACTGTCCTCTACCGGGCGCAGTTGCATAGTGTTGGATTCGCCAACTTCCTGTGTCATCTGAACGGTACGAGTTGCGGTGGTGTGTTTTTTCTTTTTTTCAGACGGTGGAGGTTTGGATGTCTGTGTGCCAGCGACGGTTTGCTCCAATCGTGCCAACACTGTCGCCAGTGTTTCCGTCGGATTTTCCACACCGTTGACTACATTTTGAATCAGGTCGATTCCATCATAAATCAGGTCGCAGACGGTCGGCGTCAGTTCAACCCGTCCATTCAAAGCCGACTCAAAAATCTCTTCCATGTAATAGGCGATAGTTTCGATAACGTTGATGCCGACGGCGTGTGCCGCGCCCTTCATGCTGTGGGCGATGCGGTTGACCTCGCGCAGCAGTTCCGGGTCGCCCGTGCCCGTCGCCGCTTCAATGTGCAGCAGGGCATTATTCAGGGTTTGCAGGTAATCACCCACCTCAACCCAGAATATATTCAGCAGATCAGCATCAGAAGAATCAGTCATCTTACAACTTCAGCCCCGCCAGAACGCTGTTCACCCGATTGGCAACATCCTGCAAATTCTGGACGCTGGCTTTCACCTGCATGGTTGTGCTTAAAGTTTCGGTGGTTGCCCGTTTGATGGTTCGCATGGCCTGCGTCAGTTGATCCATTCCAATCGTCTGCTGGCGGGTGCTGGCCGCAATTTGCATGGCTGCCATTGCCGCTTCCTCAATCGCATGAGCTAAATCGCGGATGGAGTCACCCGCGCGGTTGACCAAATCCTGCCCGTGATCGACACCCTTACTGCCTTCCTCGGTCACCATTACCGCGCCGTTGGTCGCCCGCTGAATCTCGCCCAGAATTTCGCGCACCTGTACCGTCGCCTCACGGTTCTGGTCAGCCAGATTACGGACTTCCAACGCGACGACCGCGAAACCTTTGCCTTCTTCGCCCGCCCGCGCCGCTTCGACAGAGGCATTCAGCGCCAACATCCGGGATTGATCGGCCAGATTGTTGACGGTGGCGATAATTTCACCGATTTGCTGGGTATGTTCGGAAAGGACGAGGATGTTATCGGCAATGTCCTCCACTTTACGCCGGATTAAATCCATGCCGGAAATGGTCTGCGATACGGCTTCCGTCCCTGCGCGGGAAATATCGACTGAAACCTGCGCCGTTTCTGCCACGCTCTGCGCCCGTTCAGCAGTTTCGGCAACTGTCGCGCGGACTTCATTCACGGTTGCGGTTGTTTCGGTGACGACTGCATCCTGCTCATTTGCCATCGCAATCTGACGGCCAGCAGCCGCTAAAATTTCCTGAGTATCGGTTTCGACCCGTGCCAGCGCCCCGCCGATTTCCGTCACAACATCCTGCAAGCGGTTGAGCATCCGGTTTACCGCATCACCCAGACGATACAGCGTGCGTTCTTCAGTGGTGCCTGTTGCCGCAGCGGGCACATCCAACCGCTGGCGCAAATCGCCCATCACCACCTGTTCCAATGCCCGCACATAATTGTCCAGAATGCGGTCAAGGCGCGGACGGGATACCCGGTGCATGGCAATACCCACCACCCAGCCCCCCATCAGCGAAACCAAACCCCACAGCAGCAGTGTTGGGGCTTGCATAGTCGTCGAAGTCAAACCCATCAGCAGCGCCGGGATAGCTGCCGTTAGCGCCATCGCCAACACCATCGGGCTGGTCGCAGATTCTGCCATCCGGTTTAACCGGGAATCGTTCCGGGCTGTTGTTTCTGCGCTCATCCTGCGCCTCCGCCAATAATTAGCCGCTCGTTTTCAAAGAGCAGTTGAAGATTCAAAACAATGAGACGATCTTTGGTCACACCCTGCGCGTAGGGGAGTTGCTCAACCGGGGTAATAACCGAAGGGGAAAGGCTGGTTACACCCAGGACTTGATGTGCCAGCAGCGCCAGATGCAGATTTCCGGCTTTCACCAGCACCACTTCGTCGGCTACAATCACTTCTTCAGTCGCATCTAATCCGAAGAAAACCCTCAAATCCAGCACGGTGATGATCTGCCCGCGTACATTGATGACACCCCGATAAAACGGTGGTGTCCCCGGCACGCGCACAACTTTTAAGCCTTCGCGCACACCCCGTACCAGCATGACTTCAACTGCATAGCGTTCTGCACCCAGATCAAATGTCAGATAGGATTTGGCATCTTCGGGGATAGCCTCAAGCTGGGCAACGGGCGCGGCATACTGGCGGGCACGTTGACGCAGGCGTTCGTTTTCCGCGTGCTGCTGCCGTGTTTCGTCGTCCCAGTTCAGGCTTTGCCAGACGGCTTCCCAATCAAGTGAGCGCTGCGGTTTGTTGGTGGGCATCGTGTTACACCCTATTAACACTCATTTGAGTATACAACAGGGATAACCGGGCTGCATGGGGTGACTAGGTTAGAGTAACCATACCCAATACCATTAGACTTCCACTCAACTTCATTAACTGCTTTTCATCCAATAAAACCCTCTAGTCATCAGCTTAACCGAATGGTAGCATCGAATTATCTTCTAATTGGATACACGAGTAACCGAATACATGCCCTCAAAACCCTTAATGGTATTCCCCGTTCAAGCCCCTGTACAGCAGGGCGCGTTTGACTTGTACACCACCATTATCGAAGCGGTAGCCGCCAGTGGTGAAACGCTGCAAGACGGCGATGTGTTGGCTGTTTCCAGCAAATACACCGCCATCAGCGAAGGCCGTGTCGTCGCGCTGGCGGATGTGGTTGTCACATCGGAAGCCGAGGCCATTGCCGAACGCTACCAAATGAACCCCAAAATCGCTCAACTGGTGATTGGTGAAGCCGACCATGTTTTCGGCGGTATTCCCGGTTTTTTGCTGACGTACAAAGACGGCATTCTCTCCCCCAATGCGGGCTTGGATCGTTCCAATATCCCCAACGGTTTCGCCGTACTCTTTCCAGAACGTCCCTACGAATCTGCCGCCAAAATTCGTCAGGTATTGCGTGAACGTTTGGGCGTCAAGCTCGGCATAATTTTGACCGATAGCTGGTTGATGCCGGGGCGTTTGGGCACATCCGGTGTGGCACTGGCGACGGCGGGATTCAAACCGATTCAGGACGAACGCGGCAAGAATGATCTGTTCGGCAACCCCATGCAGGTCACCCAGCGCGGCATTGCCGACTCCATTTGCGTCTGCGCGCAGATGGTCATGGGCGAACGTGACGAAGCCACCCCATTGGCGATTGTCCGCAATACAGGTGTACAGATGAGCGATGTCGAACTCAGCGCGGCAGATGTCGCCATCGACTGGCGCATGTGCCTGTATGTCGAGTCGCTCACCAAAGGATTGCTCGAACACCCATTGGATGTAGGCGAACACACCGAAGCCATGATGTAATCATTGGTTAATCTTTTCACGTTACGCTTAGCGGGAAGATCAATCAGATTTTTAGTTGTTAGCTATCGGTAGGTGTAATCGTGAAGATTGTCTTTAAAACAGTATTCCTTGCGCTGGTGGGGTTGTTGGCCTTAGCCGCCTGCGCCCCATCAGCCACAGCACCAGCGGGCGAATCGACAGGTGGCCTGTACCCGCCGCAAGACCTCTCGCTGGTTGCCAACACGGGCAAACCGCAGTTCCTTGACTCCTACGCCGACTGGTGAACGACCTGCCAACGTAACGCGCCCATCGTGGATGGGCTACAAGCACAGTTCGGAGATCGGATCGATTTTGTTGGTTTGAATATTGATGTACCGGAAACCCTGCCCATTCGCGAGCAGTTCGACATGGTACAGCGTTCCACTTATGCGCTCATTGATGCTCAGGGGAATATCATCCAGCGATGGTATGGCTACCTTGATCAGGAAGCGATGACGCAGGTATTCAACGACTATCTGGCGGGTCTATAGCGCGTTAGAACTTTAGTATGGGCGGACATCTTGTTCGCCTCATTTTGATTCACCTTACCCTTGTGATCTTCAACCTCATTACGTAATTTTTGTGTACAATAGAAATGTGCAGCATCCCCTGAAATTAAACTGAGGTATAGCCATGTCGTTCGGCGTTAAAAATGACGGTGGGTTTAGCCCTAACCGTGAAGAACTTTTGCAGATGGGCATCCGTGCGGCAAAGGCGGGCAACAAAGATGCTGCCCGTCTGGCGTTTGAACAGGTTCTGGCGCAGGATCGGAAAAATGAACGCGCCATGATGTGGATGGCAAAAATTGCCGAAACCCCCCCGGAACGCAAACAATGGCTGGAACGTGTCATCTCGCTCAACCCGGATAACGAAGCCGCCCGCGATGCCCTGCAAAAAATCACTTACCAGCGCAGCGCCAAAGAAAATCGCACCCTGCTGATCTTCGGCGTCATCGCTGGTGTACTCATCATTGTGGCGGTGGTCATTGTGCTGGTATTGGTGCTGACAGGCGGGTAGTACCTGCTACATTATCCCTTACGTGGTTTTTTGGTATAGAATGAAAGCGTAATCGGCAATCGCATCAACAGCGGAGTAATGCTTTGGCTGGCAATCTAGCGGATAAACTGAGACAGGGCATCGACGCTGCCCGGCGTGGCGAGAAGGCCAATGCGGCCAAACTCTTGCGTCAGGTAGTTGATAAAGAGCCGAATAACGAGGTCGCCTGGATGTGGCTGGCCTCCGCGTTGGACAATTTGGGCGAGCGCCGCAACGCGCTGGAAGAAGCCCTGCGTATCAACCCCGGCAACACCCGTGCCCAGGAAGCGCTCAAGCAGATCACAGCGGTCATGCCGACTGTTGCCGAGCGTGTTGGAACGACCCGCCGTCCCGGCGTGCTCAACCGGAATGCGAATCTCAGCACCGGGGGAGGCAACACCAATAGCGTGGTTATCATTGTGGTAGGGGTATTGATTGGGCTTTTCGTTCTGGTTGCCATCATTTTTAATGTGGTGAACAGCAGCCAGCAGGCCGCCATTCCCAACGAATCGACGCAGATCGCCTTACAGAATGATCTGTTATTTACCGATACGCCGCCCCCAACCATCGACCCGGACACTTTCACGGCTACTCCCTTCTTTGGGATAATCGTTACCCCCAACAATCTGCCCGTTCTGCCAGCGACCTTCACGCCAACATCACCCCCAACCGCGCTGCCAACGGCCTCACCCACTGCTACATCTTTCCCGCTATCTACCTTCGTCATGTATTTCAGCGGCCTTACCGGTGCAGCGCAGCCTGCCTTATATCGGGCAAACGGCGATGGCACAGGCGAAAGTGAAATCGGCCCGGCAGACGCGGGTTTTGCCGATGTTGCTTTGGCACCCAACGGTGAAACATTAGCCTTCGTGCGTGTAACTACTTATGCCGCTGATGATGGGACGGAAGTGATCGCCCCGGAATTATTCGTTGCCCCGGTCAGCAATCCCGGCGCGGCGCGGCAGGTAACACGGATGGGCGGCAGCATCCTGAACAGTCCCACCTGGGCACCGGATAGCATTCAACTCGTTTTCGTCAGCAATATTGATGGCGACGAAGAATTGTTTTACATCACCGAAGATGGCAACAACCTGACGCCGCTAACCGTCAACGATCTCATGGATCGTGACCCGGTTTGGTCGCCTGCCGGGGATGTGATTGCCTATGCATCTGAGCAGGCCAATGCGCCCGGTTCTGGCCTGACGGAGATTTTTACCATCACCCCGGATGGCTTGACCATTAACCAACTCACCAACGATAACAACAGCAGCTATTCGCCCGCGTGGTCGCCGGATGGCACACGTCTGGTTTTTGCCAGCGACCGCAACAGCGACGGCGATATTTTCATCATGGATGCCGATGGGCAGCGCCAGACCCGCCTCACGGTTGATGATGGCGACGCCGAAGATCGCCATCCGGCCTTCACGCCTGCGGGTCAATCGGTGATCTTCCTTTCCAACCGGGACGGGGACACCTTTACACTTTATGAAGTTGATCTGGAAGGCAAAACGGTCACTCGTTTGGCTGGTGAACGCGATATTCAGTCTTTCACCTTCCGGCCTGCCGTCATCCGCTAAACAAGGATAAGCATACAGTGAGCGAAGAGAAAAATATTCAGGAACTCCTCAAGCAAGGCATCGAACTCGCCCGCGAAGGCAAAAAGGCCGAAGCCCGCAAATTGTTCGAAGAAGTTACCGAACTGGACGACCAGAATGAAAAAGGCTGGTACTGGCTGGCTTCGGTAGTGCCGACTGATGAAGAACGCCGTGTCTGCCTGGGAAATGTGCTGTTCATCAACCCCAACAACGAACGCGCCCAAAAGCTGATGGCACAGTTGGAAGCCAAAGCCTCCAAAGATAAATCCGATGAGGAAGTATTCGCGGGCATCAGCCGTCGTCAGCTTACCCTTTTTGCGGGCGGCGGTGCGATCATTGTCGTGCTGGCGGTAGTTGCTCTGTTACTCATTGTCAGTGGGAATAATGCACGGGAAGCCGCTCTGGTTCGGGACGCCACCAATACAGCATCCGCTTTCACGGCTGTGGCCGTTCAGTCAACCGTTGAGGCCGAAAATGCCGTCGCCACGCAGGTCGCGCTGGCCTCGCCTACACCAACCTCGACCAACACGCCTGATCGACCAACCTTGCCACCGGAATTTACCGCAGCCCCAACCGCTACCCCAACTTTGGAATCTGCCGCTCTGGCACCGCTGCCCGCCGATATTACCGGACGGATTGTGGCCGCCAGCGGACGCGATACGTCACAAGTTGGCTATTTACCCATCGTGATCTATTCGCTGGATAACGGCCAAATCGCCGCCCTGCCGGATATTCGCGGACGCGACCCGGTTTTCAGCGCCGACGGTCAGCGCGTGGCCTATACCAACTACTTCGCCGAAACCTTCGATTTTGGCTTGGGACAGTCCAATGCCAATGCCACCGATCCGAATGTGCTCACTACGGGCATGGCACTGATTCAGTCTCAAACGCCATCTTACTGTGCCGCCCAGAACATCATCGCTTTCGTCGCTTTGCCCACCGGAGATCGTGAAGTCGATTTCAGCGGGCAAAATATAAGACCCTATCAGGTGTTCACCCTGAATTTGGATACCAACCAGCTCACCCGGCTCACTAATGACCAGGCCGTCTACAGCTATCCGGCCATTTCCCCGGATTGCAGCCGGATTGTTGCGGTGCGCGATGATGTGCGCGGTGTGCAGGCCGGGGCAGACATCGTGTTGATTGATGTTGCCACCCTGACGCAAACCGCTGTGACCCAGAATTTCGCCAACTATGTGGAGTCCAGTCTGCGCTGGACACAGGATGGTACGCAGATTATCTATGCGGCTCATGCCGTGCGCGAAGAAGGCAACAACAACATCTTCATTCAGCCGCCCGACCCGAATGCAACACCATTGGTCATCGTCTCGGACGCCTCGGATGATCGTTACCCGGTACTCAGCCCGGATGGGCGTTTCCTGGCCTTCGCCAGCAACCGGAATGGCCCATATGACATCTACATTCTCGACCAGACCAACGGTTCGGTCTACCAGATGACCAACACGCCGGAAGATGATTTCCCCGGTGGTTGGGCACAGTAAAGCATGATTTGTAGGGCGCGGCACTGCTGCGCCTGCTAAAA
Organism: Anaerolineae bacterium; assembly: GCA_019912965.1. GTDB lineage: Bacteria > Chloroflexota > Anaerolineae > Aggregatilineales > Phototrophicaceae > CFX2. Next base: position 2,023 of record JAIOHM010000068.1, on the reverse strand, counting down.
TGATCTACATAACGAGGGCATGATGCCATCATGCCCCTGCCAACAACTAAAAACCATCAACCATCAACTATCGAGGGAATTGTGTCAACGGGGCAGCTAACCGGGGCGGATAACGAACGTTTTAGCGATTTAATGCAGGCTGGGCGTACTGCCTATGCCTCAGGCAAACGGGCGGTTGCCCATGACCTGTGGAAAGAAGCTGCACAGATCAATCCCTACAATGAGCAGGTCTGGTTAGCTTTGCTGGATGTGGTCGAAGGGGATACCGATCAACTGGTCTGCCTGCAAAACATCATCCAAATTAACCCGATGAATGTGCAGGCGCGCCGGCAGTTGAACAAGCTGGAAGCACAGATTCAACGGCAGGAACAGGCACAAGCCGAACGGCAAAAACGCCAGCGTGGTCAGGTACGCCGCCGCCGCACCATTTTGGCGCGGGCTGTACTGCTGGGCGTCGCCATCGGTCTATCCGGCGTGTTCTTTGGCATTGTTGCCAGCATACTGGTTTATGGTCGCTGAATTCCCCAATTCCACCGTTAGTTGCAAATCAGCCGCTAACTGTGTCAGTTCCCGCGATACCAGTTCCATCGCCCGCGTACTGGAAAGATTACGCACGGTTACTTTGTCCACCCGTTCAATGCCGATGGTGATTTCTTCCAACCCTTCCACCTGCTGCCGGATGATGTCATAAACCCGCGTCACCGCTTTTTGTGAACTGGCCACATTTTCCGCCAGTTGCACCATCGCTTTATCGGCCTGCTGCGTCCGTTCCACGCCTGCATCCACCGTCTGCAACCCTTCTTCAGTCGCTTTGATGGCCTGCTTCATAGCCGATTGAATTTCGCCTAGAATCGCCCGCACCTGCCGCGCCGATTGGGTAGACTGCCGCGAAAGTGACCGCACTTCCTCCGCCACCACCGCGAACCCCCGTCCGCCTGCGCCCGCCCGAGCTGCTTCAATCGAGGCATTCAGCGCCAGCAGGTTGGATTGGGTAGCGATTTCGCTCACCGAACTGATGATGTCGTCAATCCGTTGGGTGAACTGTGCCAGTGCCAGAATCGTCCCGGCGATGGCCGAAACCTGCGCCCGGATTTGCGTCATGCTTTCGATGGCCTGCTTGATCGCTGCCTGCCCACCTTCGGAACTTTCCGAAGCCTGCCGCGCCGCCTGATTTAAGCCGCGTGTCTGTTCCTGCACCCGCAGCGAAAGATCAACGAAATCACTCAGCAGTGTATTGGTGCGGGCGATCAAATCCGCCTGTTCCCGCGCCCCCGCCGCCTGTTGAACCGTCACATCGTTGATCGAATGCACCGACTCGGAAAGTTTTCCCGCCGATTGGCTCAACTGCTCAATCACCTGTTCAGCTTCCATCTGGAACGGCGCAACATGCATCATCGGCAGCCGGCGACGAAATGCCAGCCCCGCCCCCAGCAGACCCGCCGCTACCAACGGTGCGAGAATACCCGGCAGCACCCCCGGCCAGAATAATTCGACCGCCGCCAGAATCAGCATCAGGGTTATGCCCGCGATCAATGCCGCATCTGTTCGCCTTCGGATCGTTTTAATAACCGTCTCAACCATCATGTTGTGCCCTATGGGCTACCTGCTGTCGATGTCTTTGAGCATAGTGCGCTTGGGGAATTCGGGCAACCCGCTGCTGAACTGACCCAGAAAAAGTGGATGCGCCAAGAAGGGAACAATCTCTACGACGGGGTTGATGGCGGCGGCGGCGGCGATGGCGGCGTGGCGAAAAGGGGTTTGGCCGCCAAGAAGCCTTTAGCCTTTAGCCATCAGCCTTGAGTCAATATAGATGCATTTACATCCCTTTTATGTCGCAAATGTCGTGCCAATGACAATCGCTGAGGGGAAATGTCATTGTCAGTTACCAGTTGCCAGTTATCAGTTTTCAGAAAAATATGGGACAGGTTTGCGGCGATTACGGCGATTGCGAAAATGGATTTGCGCGCAAAGGGGGATTTGTCGGACACGTATAAGTTGGTAATGTGCGAAAAATGCGGCGAAG
>JAIOHM010000067.1 GCA_019912965.1 Anaerolineae bacterium | reverse complement strand
ATCTAAACTGTGTGACCACTCCCGCCACGCTTCCGGCTTCGAGTGAACGCCGCCCCCATTGCCCACATCGCCCCCGCCGTAATGTGCCGAATCGCTGTTGAGCAGTTCCTTATAGAAGCCCGCTTCCGGCACACCAATGCGATAACCCTGACGCGGCACAGGCGTAAAGTTGAATGCCACCACTAGAAAATCGCTTTTATCCTCGGCAAAACGCAGATAGCTAAACGTGCTGTTGTCGGCGTCGTTAGCCTCAATCCACTGGAATCCCTGCCAATCCAGATCGCGTTCCCATAGGGCAGGTTGTGCCTTGTAGAAGTGGTTCAAATCCCGCACCCAACGCTGAACGCCCGTATGCGTCGGCAGTCCCAGCAGATGCCAATCCAGCGCGCGGGTTTCACTCCATTCGCGCCACTGCCCGAATTCCGCCCCCATGAAGTTCAGCTTTTTGCCCGAATGTGTGTACTGGTAACCCATCAGCAGCCGCAGCGTAGCGAACTTTTGCCACCAATCGCCCGCTGCCTTGTTGATGACCGCACCCTTCATATGCACCACTTCATCATGCGAAAGCGACAGGATGAAGTTCTCATTAAAGGCATAGAACATCGAAAATGTTATCTGGTTATGATGATAACGGCGGTAAATCGGATCAAGTGCGATGTATTTGAGCGTGTCGTGCATCCAGCCCATATCCCACTTGAAGGTGAACCCCAGCCCGCCTAAGTAAACCGGACGTGAAACCATCGGCCACGAAGTCGATTCCTCGGCAACCGTCACTGCCCCCGGCGTTTCAGCATGAATAATCGTGTTCACTTCCCGCAGGAATTCAATCGCGTCCAGATTTTCCCGCCCGCCGTATTTGTTGGGTATCCACTGCCCCGGCTCCCGCGAGAAATCCAGATAAATCATCGAGGAAACCGCATCCACCCGTAACCCGTCGATGTGATATTCCTTCAGCCAGAACAGCGCGTTGGAGATCATGAAGTTGCGGACTTCGTTTCGCCCGTAGTTGAAAACGTAGGTGCCCCAATCCAGTTGTTCGCCCTGACGGGGGTCTTCGTGCGAATACAGATGTGTCCCATCAAAATAGCTCAGGCCGTGTCCGTCTTTGGGAAAATGTGCCGGAACCCAATCCAGAATCACGCCGATCCCGTTCTGATGGCATTGGTCGATGAAGTACATAAAATCTTTGGGCGATCCAAAGCGGCTGGTCGGCGCATAATACCCCGTCACCTGATACCCCCACGAAGCATCCAGCGGGTGTTCAGCAATCGGCAGCAGTTCGATATGGGTATAGCCCAAATCCTTCACGTAGCTGACCAATTCCTCAGCCAGTTCGCGGTAACTCAGCCATTCATTTTTTCCTTTGCGACGCCACGAACCGAGATGCACTTCATAAATCGACAGAGCCGAGGTCAGCAGTTTTTGCTTCGCCCGTGTTTCCATCCATGCCGCATCGCCCCATTCATAGCCGTTGATGTCGTATACGATGGAGGCATTGAGAGGGCGGACTTCGCTGTAAAAACCGTAGGGGTCAGATTTCTGACCGTGATAACCGCGATTGTGTGAGACAATATCGTAGCGGTACAGTTCGCCCGCGCTCAATCCGGGGATGAACAATTCCCAGATTCCGCTGTCCCCCAGCACCCGCATCGGATGAACCCGCGCATCCCAATTATTGAAGTTGCCAATCACGCTCACCCGGTAAGCGTTGGGTGCCCATACGGCAAAACTGACCCCTGCCACACCCTCGATTTCGCAGGCGTGCGCCCCCATTTTTTCATAGCTGTACAGGTGGCGTCCTTCCCGTAGCAGGTACATATCAAAATCACTGATGCGCGAGGGGAACGCATACGGATCAGCAAAGCTGCGTTCCTGCCCGTTGTGCGTCACCACATCATAATGATAGGCTGCCCCCGGCCATTCGCCCTCAACCGTGACTTCAAATAAGCCTTCTTCATGTGTTCGCGTCATCGGGAATTTTTCGCCCGTTTCCGCCCGCACCACAGCCATGCTGACGGCGTTGGGTTGAAAGGCACGGACGGCTAGGCTGCCATCGTCATCCGCGTGTGGACCAAGAATATCGAACGGCGCACCGTGCCGCCCATTAACCAGCGCGTAAATTGCGTCCGGGTGGAGTTGCATAAATCTTCACCTGTAAGCCTGATTTATTTGTCGTTGAAACGATTTTGAAACGCAATTGTAGCGCGGAATTACAAATGAGCGAACAGATGCAACAATTCACCCATTGGCACACCAAAACTCTGACCAGAGGAATGCAATTCCGTAGTGCTTGTGGAGAAGCAAGAATCTCACCACGAAGCACAGTGTTTTGTGCAAAACTGCTTGACCGAAACAAGGGGCTACAAATAGAATGTTTGTAAGTCAAAACACATTTCTAAAGAGATCATATTCTATTATGAGGCAGCATGAAGCAGTTATAAGGGTAATGGAAGCTAATGGTGGATGGGCTACACTGGGGCATCTATATCAGGAAGCTTTAAAAGTACCTGATGTGGTTTGGGGTACGAAAACACCCTATAACTCCATCAATCGAATTGTACAAACCCATGATGCGTTTTTTAAAATCAGGCCAGGCCTTTGGGCATTAAAAGCCTACAAAGATCAATTGCCTCGTGAAGTCTTTGCTGATACAGGCGAAGAACAGAGTAAACCCCAAGTTATTGAATTCAATCACACCTTCTATCAGGGTTTGTTGGTAGAGATCGGCAACCTATCCGAGATGGCAACATATGTACCAAGACCGGACTCTAATCGCCTATTTTTTGATAAACCTCTAGCAAATCTAGCTACTCTAGGAAAAATTTACCCATTCGGATATGACGAACTCGTTAAGAAAGCTAGTATGGTTGATGTAGTATGGTTCAATCACCGTGAAATGCCGAGTGCAATGTTTGAAGTTGAGCACTCAACCGACATTTATAACTCTCTATTAAAATTCAACGAGTTACAGGATTTCCACATTAGCTTTCATATCGTCGCTGATGCTAAAAGAAAACCGGAATTTGAAAATTTTCTAATGTTGCGTTTGTGAGTATCCGTTCTAGAGTTAAATTCTGGAACTATGATGATGTTGTTGCACTACACACCAAAAAAGCTGAACTGCACAGTATCGAAAATCGAATGGGGTAGGTGTGAATAATCTAAACGAAGAAATTCCTACCCGAATCGGCGATTTGCCCAGACGCGCGCGTTGAGTACATCGGCCACGTTGCTGTAATCACCTTCGCCAATAATCAGGTCGAACAGCACATTGGGGAACTGTTTCTGGATGATCTGTGTCATCGTGTCAGCCATATCCGGTGGAGAGATGACCGTCACCGCTAAACTACGATCAGAGGGAATGTAATCGATGAAATCCCAAACCGAGGTCACAATCGGGCGGAAGGTGTTCCAATAAGCTCGCCCGGTTTCAAAGAACCATCGCGGCTCTAAACCCGGCGCAAGCACCACCGCGTGAAAACTCGGTTCGCCATGGACTGGCCCCGGCCCGAACTGTGTCCCGGTGGACATAACATCGAGCGCCGGAACATCGCGGAAAATGGGTGGTGTTTCCGCCAGTCGTGAAATCGCGCGGGCAATCCCCGGCTCAAAGTAATCATCTTCTTTCCATAAACACACGCCAAAGAACCACGATGGCGCACTCCGGGCAATCCACTCGAACATTGCCACCGTACCCTCAGCTTGGCTTTCGTGGGTGTAGCGTGGGTAACGGGTATCCTGCTGATAATGTGGAAATTCTGAGGTTCGGGGAAATGGGTAAATCCCGCCCTCTGTCCCCAGCACCGGGATGGCCTGCGTCCCCCAGATCGAGGCACACCGTTCGTTGAACATACGCCCCATCGCCAGCAAACCCACCGGATCACCGTTAGGAGTCAAAGCCGTACCACCGAATACCGTCCGTCCGGGGTCGCTGGCTTGGCAGATTGGGTCGTAGGGATATTCAAAATGCCATCCGGGTTCGCGGGCATTTTGGAGTTCCGGCGGACGGAAACTGAGCGGCCCAGCCCCCGGCATCTCTTGGTAATAATGGTTGAGGATGTAGGGGTGTGTGGCGCAGTAAACACCGTTCGCCAGCAAACGCCCGAAACGGTCAAAATGCGCTTGCTGAAGATAATTCAGGAACGCATCCATCCAGCGCACCGCAGCCGAGTCATTGGCATCGCTTTCGGCCATCGCGGTGAAACCGGGATAACCACCGATGCTGACGATAAATTCCGCCCATCCGATCCAGGTATCCATCATCGGGCGGATGATTCCGTCGAAATTTTGCCAGTCGATCCATGTTCCGGCAGGCCACTCAATCGGCAGGTTCGGTTCGTTGTAATATTCGAACCACTTGACCCCAACACGGGCATAAGCCATCGTCAAATCGCGCAGGTGAGGGGTGAACGGTTGCAGGCCGGGGCGTTCCACATACAGACGTAACACAGGCGTGATACCCTGTTCCAGAAAACGGGCAGCATCATCGACATATTCATCGCCTGCTGCGACCAGTTTTACCCAGCCAAAACGAGCGCTTGACCAGCGTGCAACATCCAGCGGTGTAACCAACACCTGTTTAACATGCAGCCCACGCGGGTTGCGCGACCACACAAATTCATCCAAACGCATGGGCAGTTAGCCCCCCGTAATCGGCCCCGGTGTCGGGTAAATCGGCTGTGATGGGTCGGTTGTGGCGGGCGGAGGTTGTTCACCGCCGGGAGTGGGCGTTTGAGTGATGAATCCTCCCGCTGGACGAGTGGGGACAGGCTGCGGTGTAACCGGGCCACCGAGCAGTGAACCCGGCGTCGGGCTGACGGGTGGTGGAAAAGTTGGCGTCGGCACAAGCGGGACACCAAATGGTTGATTGCTCTGGGCGCGGGTGTTCAGTACAGCGCGGGTGTCATCGAAGAAATCATAGACCACTGCGTCGAACAGCGCGTTGGGTGCAATCTGGGCGACCCAGACACCCCACTGTGCCGCTGTATCTTTACGGGCAATCAGCGTCACCGCCATGCTGAACTGCGGCGGTATCAACTGGATGAGTTCCAGATCGCTCACGGCAATCGGACGGAAACGCTCGTAATACTGGCGTGCAGCATCGAACAGCCATTCCGCCCCCAAATTTGGAGCAATCAGGAGAAAGTGATAATTAGGTGGGGTATCTGGTGATGGTGGCATAGGGTACATAATACCATAAACCACGCCCCGGTTGTAAAGCGTAGAGCATTGATCTATAGTCCTTACTCACTGATTTATGATTATTGGTTTTTAGTTATTGGTGATTGGTTTTTAGCACCCCATGCAGGCATGAAACATCATCCTCTACGGGAAATATCTTTCGACTAATGGCGAGCAACTAGTGACTTCATAACCAATAACATCCTTACATCTTGGCGGTTCAACACTATGCCCGAATTATGGCTTGCACTTATCATCGTCGGACTGGTCGCAGGAGTGGCGGCTGGTATGTTTGGCATCGGCGGGGGCGTCATCATCGTCCCGGCGCTCACCTTGCTCCTCAGTTTTGAGCTTAAAAAAGCAGTGGGTACATCATTGGCGGCACTGCTCTTGCCCGTCAGTATCTTTGCAGTCGTCGCCTATTATCGTGCCGGAAAGCTGAAACCGATCACTGCCGCATGGATTGCCGGAGGACTGGTGTTCGGCTCGTTCGTTGGCGCACGCATCGCATTGGGACTGGAAACTAGCACACTGCAACGCCTGTATGGCGTATTTTTGCTCGCTATGGCATGGCGTTTTATGGAACCGGTTAAGTGGCTGGCGGAATGGCGTGGCGAGGCCAAACCAAAATCCGGTGATGAAACGACAGGCGAAACCACTTGGTACATTCTGTTAGGTGTTGGGTTAGGCGCGGGCGTGCTGGCAGGTATGTTCGGAATCGGTGGCGGTGTGGTCATCGTTCCGGCACTGGTGACGCTCCTGCGCTTTGACCAGAAGCAGGCGGTGGGTACATCGCTGGCAGCATTGCTCCTGCCCGTCAGTTTGCCCGCCGTGATCGAATACGCCAACAGCCGCCTGTTGGAGTTTCCGGTTGCAGCCTGCGTTGCGTTGGGGCTTCTGGCCGGGTCATTTCTGGGTGCGCGGATTGCGTTGGGTTTATCTTCCGCAACCGTCAAACGATTGTACGGATTGTTCCTGCTGTTCGTTGGCTTACGCTTCATTTTTCAGTTATGAATTTACGGTTTGGGAACTCTAGCCAGGAATTCACATAATTCTGACAACGGCTGCACAACTTTCTAACACGAAAATCGTAAAATAGACTGTAACGATCGTGGAACTTTTCATGACAAATTCACGTTCTTTACGTGGACTGAAAGCCTGCTGTTAGGGTGATGCCCAAGAATCTCTCGTAACACAGAGGAACAAAGGGGAACGGTGTATAGCCGGAGAACCATGATGAACCAAGTGGAGCAGCAAAAACACACCCATACTCACGAAGGGGTTTGCCCGACTTGCGGCAGCTACACCCGTTTCGACTTTCTAGGGGAACAACGATGGCCGCCGCGTGTGGCGGAAAAGTTGGGGTTGTCGCCCGTGATGTTTCTCTGGACATGCGGCAACTGCCAGACCACTATCAGCCAACCTGTTTCTGACACCCAGTAAACCAGTGCGCCGGGAAACATAACTCCCGGCGTTTTTGTCTACCTGCTGCACATCGGAATTACATGAGCCAACCGTTTCAATTTGAGTCCTTCCCAACTCTGGAAACTGAACGATTGCTTTTGCGCCAGTTGACCCCTGCCGACGATGCGGCGGTGCTGCGCTTCCGGGGTGATCCCGAAGTGCAAAAGTACAATGCCCCGCCCTTCACTACCATTTACGAAGCCCGCGACCTGATTCATTGGTTGAATCGCCAGTTTGCCGATCATTCTACAATTGCTTGGGGCGTGACCTTGAAAGGGGTGGATGTGGTGATTGGCCTGTGTGGCTATAACTATTGGGATCAATATCACCAACGGGCATCGGTTGGCTACGATCTGGCGCAGACCTATTGGGGACAGGGCATCATGCCGGAGGCACTACAAGCCGTTGTAAAATTTGGCTTCGAGCGAATGAACCTCAACCGGATCGAGGCCGAAGTCGCTGCGGTTAATCAGGCTTCACTGCGGGTAATGGCGAAGCTCGGCTTTCGACAGGAAGGCATACTCAGTGGACACTACTTCGACAATGGCAAATTCCACGATGACATTGTGTTTGCTCTGCTGCGCGTGGATTATGAGCAGTCACAATCATAAATTTATTGTCGCTGTCTTATCGCCTTCGCACATCTTCTTCAATGTATTCTTAAGCCCGATCTGCTGCAATGCAATCAAATTGCTCTTATAATACCTCGTTATACTGATCTATTCCCAAAATAATTTCATGAATAAGGACACACCAATATGCCTCCCAGCGAAATGGTGCGCCGTGTTCCGATTTTTGTATCTTCCCCCTCCGACTTGTTAGCCGAGCGTGCCGCTGTTGGGCTCGTACTCGAAAAACTCAACCAATTGTCCACGATCAAAGCCTTGTATCACCTTGAACCGTTGTTATACGAATATGAAGTTTTGCCCGAACAAGGCGATTTTGCTCAAATGATTGTTGACCGCTACATGCAGGTGCAAGACAGCTACTTGGTGATTTGTATGTTGTGGGCGCGGATGGGAACACCCTTTGTTCATCCTCGTACAGGGGAATTATTTCAGTCAGGAACAGAGTACGAGTTCAACACTGCATATCAAACAAATCTGGCTTCTGGCAAACCCTACCTTTTTCTTTACCGTAAAACAGGATCAGCGCCCCAAGCCGATGCCGATCAGAAGGCAAAAGTAGATGTTTTTTTTCAGCAATTTGTGGGGGCTAAACCGCGCTTCAAGGGTTTATACAAGTCTTTTGAAAGCACATCGGAATTTGAGGAGATGTTGTTTCACCACATTGAGAAACTGCTGTCAAAGTATCTTCCATCACCAATACAACCAAGCAGCGATCATCCGATGCCCGCAACCGTGCATTCAACTGTGAAAATCAAGAAAGCCAAGGGAAACACTATTATCAGCGGCGTAAATAACAGCACGATCAACATTAACCAGAAGGAGGAAGATTAATGAGTGCCGCTAAAAGTCAGATTCAGAATCCAGGTGTTTTAGCTGAATTTAGTTCCGAGAAGGTTGTTGATAGTGTTGTCGTCAGCGGGATCAACAACAGCGAAATTACGATTGTAGATACTTTAGTTGAAAGTATGCCGGAAACGGTTCAGAAAGATGTTCGCGTTCAGAAGATTATTGCTGAAATTGATCGCCTGGAAAGAGGGTATCTGCCGCTGACCCAAGACCTGTATCACAGCCGTTTTTTTGCCAACCCAGAACGATACATTCTGATTGGAATGGGGGCATTTTTTATTATTGGAATTATATTCTCAATCAACGAGCTTTTAGGGGTGGTTGGGTTAATTGCGCTGATTGTTCTGCTCATATTTTATTACACAGTTCAACGGAATGTTGTTGGACAGCTTAAGAAGGATACGCAAGATATTAAAGGGCAAATCGTCACACAGATGGATGCTCTGCGCGCCATCCAGGATGAAATCATACAAGCGGAGGTTGAAACCTAATGCGTTTCCCAATTATGCGGACGTACCGGACGATTCTAATCGGTTTTTCAGCCGCAATTTTGGTACTGGGTTTCTTCGGTGCAGTAGCAGGCTCATTTTTACTCAGTAGCGAGATCACCTATAATTACACAGCAGATGGTGCCTATTATCCAATAGTAATCCGCGATACCCCTCGCCAAGTGGCATTCTTTATTGGCATATACCTCCTTGTTGTTCTCTGGTCGGCGGGATTCTTATTTTTGGCTGAAATTATGAAGTTGGGGTTGAATATCGAAGATCATCTGTATCACATTCGCAACCCCAACAAACCGCTTTCCGATATTCGGCGTGAAAAACGGGTTGAAGAAGCGCGGAAAAAAGTTGAGGGTGAAGTTCGTAAAGTCGCGGCTGAATGGCTGGAACGTAGCAAAAAGGGAGCAAATATAGCTGGAACAGAAGCGAGGAAAATTGCTGAAAAAGGATTGGAAATAGCCCAATCTTCAGCGAAGAAGCCCGCTACAGATGAGTCAGTTGCGGTTTTATCCCCAACAAATGATAAGCCATCCTCAAATGAAAAATCCTCAACACTGGAAACTGTACGTGTCACATTGGAACAACAACCGCCGCCGAAAACCGGGATGTTGATGAATCCGGCAGAAACCGCTTATAAGAAAGGGTTCAAACTCTATCAAGAGAAAAAATATGTCCTCGCTATTCCTTATCTGAATCAAGCCATTCAACTAGACCCGAATTATGCTAATGCTTATGGCTGCCGGGCAAGCTGTCATAAAGAATTAGGGGAAACTGACCTCTTCAAAGCGGACATGAGTGATTATAAACGGCTGATGGGCAAGAAATAATGTGCAAAGAAACGTTGTGAAGTCTAGACAGGCAACCGCACCTTAATGGTCGTCCCTTGATTAACGACGCTTTGCACATCAATCGTGCCGCCGTGTGCCCGCACACTTTGATAGACTATCGCCATTCCTAATCCGGTGCCGGGAATATCAGCAGTATTGTTTCCCCGGAGGAAGGGTTCGTATAATCGTGCCATTTTTTCCGGCGGGATACCTCTTCCCTGATCGGTGATCTGAAGCAGCACCGTGTTGTCTTCGCGCGAAAGTTCCAGGCACACATCGCCCCCATTTGGAGAATACTTCACCGCGTTGGTCAGCAGATTGACCAGAATACGCTGGAGCAGTTTTTCGTCCATCGGCAGACTATCAAACTCCCCCTCACTGCGAAAAATAAACCGATGTTTGCCTCCATTGGTGAGCCGAATGGTCTCAAAAAGTCCCTTACAGAATTGGTCAAGAGTCAGCGGACTTGGTTTGAAGTCCACCTGTAATCGGTCTTTGGAAAGGATCAGCACATCATCCAGCAATTCTTTCATGTAAAACACCTGCTGGCGGATGCGCCCAAGCTGTTCCTTGCGGCGGTCAGGGGTCAGTCGTTCATAGTAGTTTTCCAGAATTTCGCTCGAAGTCAGAATAACCGTAAGTGGTGTACGAAAATCATGGGAAACGGTGGCAATGAACTCTTCTTTCAGATTCAGGAATTCACGGTCTTTTTCCAGCTCAATCCGCAGCATTTCCGACTTCAGAATTTCTTCCTCCATCCGTTTGCGTTCGGTGACATCGCGCAGCGTGACCATGACGGCACGATCCTGATTCCAGGGGATAATCTGGGCAGTTAAGTCCATCAAGGCGACTGAACCGTCGTTCCGCTGAAAAGACTGCGACAGGAAAATATGCCCGTAGGTGTGAATATGATTCATGAACTCATCGCGTGAAAGATCAGGGTCTTTTGGGAAAAGGGTAGAAAAATGCGACCCTACCAGTGTTTCCACAGCATAGCCTAGTGTCCATTCAAGCGCAGCGTTGCTATGGAGAATAATCCCTTTTTGACCATCCACGATCATGATTACGTCCAACGATTCATCAAAGATGACTTTGAACTGCTCATCAGACTCCTGTTTAGCGGCTTCCATTCCCTGGCGCGCCATTTCAGATTCGGCAATCGCACGGGCATTCCACCAGATAACCCCTGTGAAAATAGCGATACTGGCAACGGCAAACAGCGCCAATGCGAAGTAGATATCGAACATGCTGGCGTTCATACCTCGGTCGATCAAGAAACCAATTACGGCAGGGATCAAAACGGCTGTTGGCAAAAGACGGCGCGCCGTCATCCCGCCAGTACCTTTGTCGGTAAAAACGCGCATCATTCCTGTATCTGGATAGGCGAAAAGGATACCGAGGTTCAGGATCATAAACGTCAGGGCAGTATGAACTGCCATCGAACTATACAGGGAAACCTGATACAGCGATGAAACTCCATAAAGATAACCAAGGAGAGCAACCAGACCGATTGCGCCAGCCAACAAAGCAGGGATTTGACTCCATCGGGTTCGGCGTAGACCGATTAACAAGAGCGCCGTACCAGTTAAAAGAATGTTGAACGCGGTCGATAACGAAGGGCGACCAGGAAAAGCGGCGGGTGCGGTTTGTGGGTCTTTGAAAACCAGTTGATCAATGCCCAGATTCCAACCAAGTATATGTTGAGCAAGCGTTACAATACCCAGCAGCGTCATAACAGTCGCGCAGATCAGCCCGCTATGCTGCCAACGCTGAGTGGCTGGCGGGTTGAAGGAAATCAGTGCTCCTCCACCTAGAATAAAGGTGAAGGCGGTATTGGCTTTCATGGTTGCCAACCCCGGCAGCAAGCTCTTAAACAGCGCAATATCAAAAAGCCATCCTAAAACAACGATGAAACCCACTACCAGGCTGAATACTCCTGCATAAATAGACCCTAATCGGTACATAGCTTTTAAATCCGTTATTCAAATAATCATTACTATTAGTGTTTGCTGTGTACATTTACATCTTCATTACAGTATACGTGATTTCAGATGATTAACAGTTCTTTATGGGTTAGTAAACTATACGAAAAGGCGCATCCGAGAATAAGGCAGGGAAGTCAAAACGCGCCCTAAAGATCATCAAAAAGATGTGATAGTTATGACCCAATCGGAACAAAATTTGACAACCGAACATAAGTTCAGTTATACTTTAGAACAATCATTCGTGGCAAACTTAAGAAAGGAGAAAAACCATGAAGGACTTTAATAAACTCTCAGATCGACAACGTAACATGCTACGCTACATCGAAACCTACATTGTCGATCACGGCTACCCGCCAACCATCCGCCAGATTGGGGAAAACACCGGCATCAATTCGACCTCGGTGGTCAACTACAATCTGAACAAGCTGGTGCAGGCCGGGTATCTGACCCGTTCGCAGCACGTTTCACGTGGTTTGCGGCTGACGGTTCCGGTTCCGGGCAACGAAAAGAAGGGCAGCAAGAAGGCTGTACAGGTTACTCAGGCGCGACCAAGTGTCCCGGTTATCGGTCACATTTTCGCCAGCGAACCGACGCCCGCGCCCGAAGATTATCACTATGATGAGGATGATCTGATTGAAGTGACTTCGGATATGCTCAGCGGAACTGACCCGGCGGACGCTTATGCACTCAAGGTCAAGGGCGATTCGATGATGGATGCGATGATCCGCGAAGGCGACATTGTGATCTTCCGCCGTCAGGAAACTGCCAAGAACGGCGATATGGTCGCAGTATGGCTGACCGACCGCAGCGAAACGACACTGAAGTACTTCTATAAGGAAGGTGACCGTGTACGTTTACAGCCTGCTCATCCGCAGATGGACGCGATCTATGTTGACCCGCGCAACTGCCGGATTGAAGGCAAGGTACTTTCGGTCATTCGTCACCTCTAAAAGTTTAGGGGCATGATACCATTCATGCCCCTATCCAACATCCCGAATTGATACAAGGCGAATTTATCCCTTTAGCTTGAATCTAACATGAGTTTCGTTCAATGTTTGTCTGGTTTTACAACCATTCATAAATTTTGCGTAAACGATCAATCCACATTCAACGCCTGCTGAATCTGTTCAAGCGAAGCATTACCGCCGGAGCAGATGAGCGCGATTTTCTTTCCCCGCAGCGTTTCCCGCAGTTTATAAGCTGCCGCCAACGGCGCAGCACCCGCACCCTCTACCAGCGTATGAGCACATTCGATCAACCAGCGCATCGCCCGCCGAATGTCGGCATCTGGCACAGGAATAAAATCGTCAAGCTGTTCGCGCAAAATCTGCTGCGGGAGAGCGAAAGCTGTTCCGGTTGCCAGTCCTTCAGCAAAGGTGCGGTTCGGGGCTTCAACCAAGCGGCCCTCCAGCCATGAGGCATAGGCAGCAGGCGACTCCTCTGACTGCACACCGATGACTTTAATTCCCGGCTTGATGGCATGGGCGGCAATACACGCTCCGGCTGCCCCACTGCCTCCACCAATCGGCACAAAAATCACATCAATTCCCGGCTCATCCTGCAATAGTTCCAGCGTATGTGTGCCCACGCCCGCAATCAACAGGGGTTCATCGCCGGAATGCACATAGCGATAGCCGCGCTCACGGGCGAGGGCTTCGCAGTATAAGCGGGCATCATCGAACTTTGCGCCGTGAAAAATCACTTCCGCGCCCATGCCCTGCATCGCAGCTATTTTGCCCGGATTGGCGTTTTCCGGCACAACAATCCGCACTTTGACACCAAAAATTCGCCCTGCAAAAGCGACCGACTGCCCGTGATTGCCCGTCGAAGCAGCAATCAAACCACGTTCGCGTTCCTCCGGTGAAAGTCTCGAAACAAGATTAACGCCGCCGCGCACTTTGAACGCGCCGACCGGATGATAATTCTCATGCTTGACGAAGACCTCTGTGCCAATGAGGTCACTCAGGGCTGGATAATTATGCAGCGGGGTTGGGCGCAGGTAGGGTTTAATCTGGCGATGCGCGAGCAGAACATCCTGAAAGGTGGGCACTTGCATGATTTTCCCTCGTGGTGATAAGCGATATACCCTGTGATTATGACATGCCCAACGCAATCCAAACAGGACTGTATTCCAACATAAACCTTAAAACGGATGAACGATTTCATTAATTCGGCTACACTAATGACGAGTAGTACCTATCGACCATAGAGGGATTCCCATGCCCAAGATTTTTATTTCCTACCGCCGTACCGACAGCATGGCTTATACCGGACGCATTTATGATCGTCTGGTGACAGCGTTTGGCGTGAAGAATGTGTTTAAAGATGTCGATGATATTCCGCCCGGTATGGATTTCCGTGATGTGCTGGATAATGCACTTAACGCTTCGGATATTGTGCTGGTTATCATCGGCCCGCAGTGGCTGCTGACGACCGATGATTATGGCAAACGCCGTCTGCTTGACCCACAGGATTTTGTGCGGCTGGAAGTGGAAGCTGCCCTGAAACGGGATGATGTGCTGGTGATCCCGGTGCTGGTGAACAATGCGCCCATGCCGAGCGCCGAGTCGTTGCCGCCAACTCTAAAAGACCTTGCGTACCGCAACAGTATTGTCGTCCGTAACGACCCGGATTTTAACCGGGACATTAGTCAATTAACGGATGTGATTCAAAAACGGCAGAAACCGAACCGGACACCTCTGATATTAGGATTGGTGGCGCTAATGGCAATTATCGCGGTGCTGGCACTCGTTGTACTGCCGAACATGAATCAGCCAACCGCTACACCAACCCCGACGCAGGTGGCGCAGGTTGTCCAAACTGAGGAAGCCACTGCCGAAGCGCCAAAGGCAACGGATGTTCCGCCAACGGTAGAAGCCTCTCCAACGGCTGAAGCCACAACCGAATCGAGCGCAATACCGGAAGCCACTGAAGCGGCTATCAGCGCCGCCGATTTGACGCCAACCGTAGTGTACCCGGATGGTCGTCTCTTGCAATTCCTGTATAACAACACCAGTTTTTATGTTTACAACGCCAGTAACCGGACACTACCTTTTGATGCGCTGGCGCTGGAAGGATTGGATGCAGAGGGGCAGCCAACCGCATTCCGGTTTGAAGGCTCACGCTGGGCGCGACGCTCGGAGTCCTTATTTGAGACGGCTTGTGGCGCGGTTGAACCGCCCCAATTTTCTGACCAACTTCGACCCTTACAGTGCACAACTTACAATTCGATCATTAACCAGACCGAGGCCAATGAGCTGTTCTGGCGGGCGGAAAACAGTGCGGCTTTCCGGGTGCTATGGAATGGCGAAGAAGTAGGACGCTGTGCATTGGACGCTGCAATCTGTGAGGTGCGTGTACCATGACCCAACCGTTACAAAATGTGCGCGTGCTGGATTTAACCCGTTTGCTGCCGGGTGGCGTTTGTACCATGATGCTGGCCGATATAGGCGCGGATGTGGTCAAGGTGGAAGACCCGAACGGCGGCGATTACATCCGCTGGATGCCGCCGTTGATTGATGGGCAGAGTGCCTATTTTCGCATGAACAACCGCAACAAACGTGCCATGATTCTGGATTTGAAAAAGCCGGAAGGGGTAGCAGTACTGAAGCGGTTGGTCGAAAAAGCCGATGTTCTGGTCGAGGGATTTCGCCCGGGTGTGATGGCACGATTGGGCTGCGATTATGAGGTGTTGAAAGCCATTAATCCCCGACTGGTGTACTGTTCAATTTCTGGGTGGGGTTCGGATGGGCCGTATGAAGCACGCAGCGGACACGACTTGAATTATGTCTCAACGGCTGGTTTGACTGGCGCGATGGAAAATCCGCAGGTGATGGGTGGGCAGATCGCGGATATTGGCGGGGCATACATGGCAGTGAACGGCATTTTGGCAGCACTTCTGCGAGTGGCACGAACGGGTGAAGGCGGTCTGGTGGATGTGTCACTGTTTGAATCCAGCCTGCCGTTCGGGTTATACGGCTGGGTTGAGGCACTGCTGACTGGGGCAGGTGGTGGACAGGGCGGCTTGACAGGCGGCGCAGCCTGCTATCGCATCTATCAGGCGCGCGATGGGAAACACGTTTCGCTGGCGGCACTGGAGCCAAAGTTCTGGAGCAATTTCTGTACGGCAGTCGAACGCCCGGATTTGGTCGCGGATTATCTCGTGCCAGAACGACAGGCGTATTTGCGAACGGAACTGCAAGAAATTTTTGCACTCAAAACCGGGGCGGAATGGTCGGTCCTGCTGGACAATGCGGACTGTTGTTTCGCACTGGTGAATCCACCGGGAGTAATCGGGAACGATCCCCATATTCAGGCGCGGGAACTGATGGGTAAAGGGACAGATGGCGCACCCTGGATGCGAACGCCGTTACGCATCAGCGGTATGGACTTCGCGCCCGGTTCTGTGCCGGGATACGGGGAGCATACACGGGTAGTACTGCGTGAGGCAGGCTATACAGATGCGGAAATTGACGCGCTGGTGGCAGCCCAGGTCGTTAAGGATTAATAAAAAATCAGACTTCCGTCCCTATTCTAAAGTACCAGATGGTGTAGGATTAGGGCGAGAGAAGGCGCATAACCTTATCCCAATATGCCTTAGCACAAGGAGATACGAACAATGGAAGTAAATATTAAGCATCAGCCCGCTTTCGCGGTTGCCTATGTCAAACTTGACCCTAATGAAGTCATTAAAGTTGAGCCGGGGGCGATGGTCAGCCATACCGAGGGCATGTCGCCAGAGACGAAAGCCGAAGGCGGTTTGTTTGGTGGTCTGAAACGCATGGTGGCGGGCGAGAGTTTTTTCCAGAATACCTGGACTGCACCCGGTCAAGGTGGCGAAATCACACTGGCGGCCTCGCTGCCGGGTGATCTGATGGTGATCGAAGTCGAAAATGAATTTCTGCTGCAAAGCGGGGCATATGTTGCCAGCGAAAGCAGCTTGAAGACGGATGCCAGTTGGGGCGGCTCCAAAGGGTTCTTTGGCAGCGGCAGCCTGATTTTGCTCAAAGTCAGCGGCAGGGGTACACTGCTGGCGTGCAGCTATGGCGCAATCATGGAACGCCAGCTTGCAGCCGGTGAACGCTACACTGTTGATACCGGGCACATCGTTGGTTTCGACTCGTCAATAACTTTTCAGGTTCAAAAATCTGGCGGCTGGAAATCAACCATTCTGGGTGGTGAAGGGCTGGTTTGTCAGCTCACCGGGCCCGGGCGGGTGCTGATGCAGTCGCGTTCGGAAGAAGCCTTCCTCGGCTGGTTGCTGCCCAAGCTTCCGAGCAAGTCGAATTAGGTTCAATCTGTAAAATTGACTGTACCTGCTTTACAGGCTGAAGCAGGTACAGACATGCCCTTCCGACCATGCAATACAATAGTCTGGAGGCATTATGTTTAAAAATACCGGAAAATTTTTGCTTATTACCACGCCCATTATTTTGCTCCTCGCACTCTCCTTCAACAGCGCACAGGCAATTACCTCAACAGGCATTACGATTACCGGAGGCGCGGATAACGTGGGCGACTGCGGAGTCACCTTCGGCCAATTGAACATCAACGTTACCATACAGAATGTGCTGGGTACTGCTAATGATAGCGGTGCTGGCGAAGACGAATTTTTTGTCGCTGTCTTCGATACGATGGGCAAACATATCGGCAACTGGATCGATAATGTGGTCGTGGGCACAACTCAAAACTTCGCCATTACAGCCAGTAATTTCGTTACTATCCCCAGCATAACTGCCCCAACAACCCGAACCATACGGGCGGCGTTAATCGACTCGCCAGATGTTAATGACAACACCGTGCCCGGTTACCTAAATAATGCCCCGGTTGCGACCAGTGGTTGGTTCGATATTGGCGGGTTTAGCGCGGCCTGCGCGGCGCTCCCGGCAGGCTCAATTCCAGCAGGCAGCGGCATAAAAGAAGGTGATTTACCGCCGGATAACCGTTTGAACTGGCACTTTGGGGATGGCAGTGTGGCGGTTTTATACCCAAGAGGAACTGAAGCGGTTGATGTCTACATTCATGATACCCAACAATACGTTCCCAATTTCGTCACCCCGGATGATCTTGAAGTCTATGCTGATAATCCTCCTGAACAGAATACGTTGCTCAGGAAAGTCGGGCGCATTGCGGTTTACATCCTGACGACCGGACAGATTCAATTCAATTTTGGCCCGGATGTGGAGGGTAAGGAGTGGGTTTTTATTATGGATGGTCTGGATGATCGTCAGGCTGAAGACAGTTATTATTTCGATCCCAACGAGTAGTTACCCGGCTGGACAAGACATTTAAACTCCCTTGTCCAGCAATACCCCTTGTTTTCTGCGCAACGCCTCGCTACAGTGTGCAAAATTTCACTGGTTCAGGAGTTACACCTGTGCTGAAGCGCATTTTGATATTTTCCATCCTCCTTCTGCTGCTGCCGATGATAACGGCACAAGCACAGTCGACACCCTCGATTATTGACGAATGTGCCAAATTACTGGCGGCTGATCGCCCGATGCCTATTGGAGCAGATGCGCCATCGGTTCGGATCGTAGAGCCATCCAGCGATGTGGTGTATGGCAGCGCAGTAACGATCATCATTGAAACCGAAAATTTTGATGTAACCAGCGATGCCCGCCACTGGCATTTGTGGGTGAATGGTCAGTTACAGGGGATGGTCTATCAGCCAACGGCCATTATTGATCTGGAACCCGGTACCTACCAGATTTGTGCATCATTGGGCAATGCCGACCATGCTGATTTAGGGATGCCCGCTGGGGTTGAGCTACGGGTCGAACGGGCGGCAGTCGGTACACCCACGCCAACCCTGCCCATATCCCGTGATCAAGCCGTTGTGCAGGCCGAACCGGGTTTAGGGCCGGGGCAGATTGCGTTGGTAATCGGATTAGGGTTAGTGGCAGCGGTAGGCGGTTGGTGGCTGGGTTCACGGATGCCAAAGAAGCGCAAACCCTAGCCGCATCGGGCATCTGCCCTATCCCGTGTTACGATATTGATCGTAGTTAGTTGTATGGAGGGTCTGCGATCCTCCACTACGAAAGTATGGAGCGAATAATGCTTTTAGCGATTCAGGAAGATATGCTGCCGGGGAAAACGGCGCTGGAACGATTTGAAACCGCCAAAGTTTTGGGCTTTGAAGGCATTGAAGTCTGGGGGAAGGGTTTAACCGCCCGTGTACCAGAACTAGCGGACGCAGTAGAAAAAACAGGCGTGGTGATTTCGGCAGTCAATCATGGGCGGCAGGGTCGTTTGCTCGACCCCGACCGTGAACAGCGTGAGACGGCGCTGGCTGAACTTCGCCAATCCGTGGTGGATGGGGTTGATCTGGGTGCGACAGGTGTCATCCTCGTGCCACATTTTGCCGATCCAACCCTGCCGGATTTAACACCGTATAAATCGGTAGTGCAGTTGGAATACGAAATGCTGCATAACCATCTGCGTACCCTCTCTGATTACGTGTACGCCATCGGGATTGATCTGTATATCGAACCCGTCAACCGCTATGAAACCCACTTCATCAATACCTTAGCGGATGCGGCATGGGTACGGCGCAAGATCAAAGATCATCCGCACATCAAAATCACGGCGGATTTATTCCACATGGCGATGGAGGAAACTAACACGGCGCAAGCCCTCCGCGACCATGCGAATGACTTAGGCTATGTTCATTTGGCAGATAGCAATCGGCGTCTGCCGGGACAGGGTATGACGGATTTCGCGGCAGTAGCATCTGTGCTGAAGGATGTGGGTTACGAGGGGTGGGTATCGCTGGAATGCGGCGCGCCGGGTCGCAATCAGGATTTTGCCCGTCAGTATATGGCGGAACTGCCACAGTGTCTGGATTTGTTGCGGACAGTGGGATTGTTCAGATGAAAAGTAAGGGCGCAACATACTGCGCCCTACATGGATTTTTGAGGTATCAGGCGGTTATGGCTGCGCCAGCGGGAATGCCAACCGGGTTGCTGATGGCCTCACCCATTTTGACGACTGCCCCAGCCCATGATAAGCCACTGCCGAAGGCGACCATTCCGGTTACATCGCCAGATTTGAGACGGCCTTCCTGAATGGCTTCCACCAATGCCAGCGGGATGGATGCCGCCGAGGTATTGCCATATTTATGGACATTGACGAAGAATTTATCCATCGGCATATCCAGCGTCCGCGCGGCGAACTCGATGATTCGCAGATTAGCCTGATGCGGAATAATTACATCCAAATCACCTACCGTCATTCCAGCGGCAGCGGTGATATTGTTCAGGCTGGTGGTCAGTTTGCGGACAGCAAATTTAAAAACTTCCTGCCCATTCATACGGATGTAGTGTTCACGGTTATCGACTACTTTCTGCGAAACCGGATTAACTGTCCCACCGCCGGGAACCCACAGGTGATGGGCCTGACTGCCGTCTGAACCGAGTTCAAATGAAATCACTCCCGCGCCGTTGGTGCTGGGTTGCAGGACAACCGCCGCCGCCGCATCCCCAAACAGGATGCAGGTTGAACGATCGGTGTAGTCCAGCGCATAGGAAACCAGTTCCACGCCGACCACCAGTACATTTTTATATGCGCCCGTTTCAATAAATTGATGTGCAGTGACCAGCGAATACACAAAGCCTGAGCATCCGGCAGCAATCGTGAAGGCCGGGCAGGTTGCCCCCAGTGAGTGCTGCAAATAATTAGCGGGAGAAGGCAGCAAATAATCCGGCGAGGAATTAGCGACAATAATCAGATCAAGATCGCTGGGTTGGAGACCCGCCACGCCCAGCGCATCAAGGCTGGCAGCGGCGGCCATGCTGGTGGTGGTATCGCTTTCCGAACGGATGCGGCGCTCCTTAATACCTGTGCGGGAAGTAATCCACTCATCATTAGTATCAACCATTTTAGCGAGATCATCATTCGTTAATATTTTTTCCGGCACATATTTACCCCACCCGGTAATTTCGGCGCGTCGCTTGGTCATAAAAATCTCCTGAAATCGGCTCTTTGCTCTCTGTCACAACTGTCAAAAAATAAACGATACTTGGGTTTTCCAAGTATCGAGTAGTTTATATTACAATCTTGTCAGATTACTGCAAGACCGGAACTTCGTGCTTTTCGCGGCGGGATTCATCCATCATGCGTCGGCGGGTAATCAGCATAAATCCAGCTACCAACGCGATTCCGGCGGCAAGCTGCACACGCGGAGGCAAATAGCGGATGCGGGCGACTACGTTGGTGTTAGGCATTCCGACCAATTCGTGCTTCAAGCGACGCACAAATCGGCGTGAAGGCTGCGCCCCAACCATGGTGACATGCAGGCGGCGGATAATGCCGACCAGCCCTTCAACTTCCGAACGCGGCACAGCATAACGACCAACAATCAGGTCAAGATTCTGGCCTTCTTCGGCCAGCAGCGCGTCGGTGACGGCAGAGAGCAGATTTTCGAGTTGCAAATCGTTAGCCATGCTTGCCTTCTTTTGTGGTCATCGGTCTTTTGGTCGTCTGCTGCATCTGAATATCATCGCGCAGCGCAATCAGGGTACGGTGATAAAGCGATTTAATTGCGCCCTCGGTACGATCCAGAATTTCCCCGACATCCGCATTGGAAAGGCCGGAGACAAATTTCAAGTAAAGCAACTGCTGGCGTTCATCCGGCAGCCGCGCAATTGCTTCCAGAAGTTGCTGGCGCTCTTCTTTATCCTCGGCGGCTGCATCCGGCGCATCGAAGTGCAGGCCGGAATTGACAAATTCTTCCAGCGGGATGATCTTGCGCCGTCCCCGGTCGCGGTGCCAGTTGGCGACCAGATTATGGGCAATCCGGTACAGCCACGCCTGAAACGGTACACCACGTTCGGTGTAGTTTTCGATGTGCGCCATCGCCCGGTGAAACACGGCAGACGCTAAATCTTCGGCGTCGTGGTGGTTGCCCGTGCGGTAGTAGATGTATTTATAGATTTTCTCGACGTAGCGTTCATAAAGCGCGCCAAAGGCTTCCTGGTCAGTTTTTGCCAGGACGACCAGTTCGGCATCTGAAAGCTGCGTCAGGTCACGTGGTTTGGGTTTACGGTTGAAAAGTTTCATCAAGAATAAAAAACCCGCATGGTGGCGGGTGGTTGCGAAATTGGTGGCTAATCTTATTTTTCCTTCATCCAAGCATCGCGCGTTATCCGATATACCTCCAGCGGCGACTCATAATACTGTGTCGTTAAGCCTTCATGCACCATGCCGATTTTTTGCATCACCCGCTGCGAAGCGAGATTTTCCGGTTCAGCCAGCGCCACAATATAGGGTAGATTGGCAGTTTCAAAGCCGTATTGCAAACTGGCACGGGCAGCCTCTGAGGCATAGCCTTTTCCCCAATAGACTTTGCCATAGGCATAAGCCACTTCAACGTCCGGCGTGCCTTTTAAATACACCAATCCGCAGTGACCGATGAACTGGCCGCTGCTTTTTTCGATCACCGCCCACAGGCTGAATCCATGTTCGGTTTCATGCTCGATTGAAAAATCCAGCACCGCTTTGGTTTTCTCAATCGGGCGGGGTTTGCCAGTCGGCAGAAAGCGGGTTACATCCGGGTCGCTGTAAATTTGCTGGTGATAATCGTTTAAATCCTCCGGCTGAAAGCTGCGTAAAATCAGCCGTTCCGTTTCCAAATGAGTCATGTTTGTTCCTTTACTTCCAGCCGAATCCCCCATGAGAATGAATGATCTGTCCGGTGATCCATTCAGCTTCTTCGCTCGCCAGAAAAGCGATCAAACGGGCGGCGTCTTCCGGCAGGCCGACTCGTCCGCGAGGGGTACGCCCAGCCAAATAGGCTTTCAAATCATCATCCATCCATCCGGTATCGGTTGGGCCGGGGTCAACCGCGTTGACGGTGATCCCCTTTTCTCCAACACCGCCCGCCAGCGATAATGTAAAGGCTTCAACCGCACCTTTGGTCGCCGCATAAGCCAGTTCGTTGGACATTGGCCCAAGCGACTGCCCGGAAGTCAGGTTGATGATGCGTCCGCCGCGTCCTGCTTTGAACCGTTTGACAAATTCGGTACTCAGCAAAAACGCGCCACGGATGTTGACGGCATAATGCGCGTCCAGCATGGCAGCATCTAACTCGGTATAATCTCCGTTCACCGAATAAGTCGCGTTATTGACCAGAATCGAAACCGCGCCCAATGTCGCTTCGGCAAAATCCAGAATCCGGGTGGGTGTCGCGGGGTCGCTCAAATCGGCCTCCAAATTGGCACAGCGCACCCCCATCGCTTTCAGTTCTGTTTCTAGTTCAGACCGTGCTGTGGTATCTTGTCCCCACGGCATGGTTTGGTCGTAGGCGTTCCAGTAGGTGAAAACGACATCCACGCCCTGCGCCGCCAATGCACGGCAAACCGCCGTGCCGATTCCGATGCGCCGACTCGCTCCGGTGACAAGTGCAATGCGTTGGCTCATGTTGATTCCTCCCAGTTGGCAGCAGGGGCATCCGGGTTGGATGCCCCTGCAAACTCATCCTTGTTTAGAATTTTTCCGGGTAAACTTCCCGCGCCAGTTGTTCTTCCTGTTCAACGAGGACGCGCACTGCTTCCAAGCCCTGGTTCCAGAAGTTCAGATCGGTCAGGTCAACGCCGACTTTCGCCAGAATTTGTTCCGGCCAATCCGAGTCACCTGCTGCCAGCACATCCACAAACTGCGGAACGAAAGCCGCGCCGCGTTCTTGATAAGTGTTGAACAGCGCCAACACCAACAGTTCGCCAAAGGCATAGGCATAGACGTAACCGGGGGTGTGCAGGAAGTGCGGGATGTAACTCCACCACTTGGTGTAACCTTCGCCCAAGTTCACGCTCTCGCCAAACATAGCCTGCTGCGTCTGCATCCAGATTTGCCCGATGCGGTCAGGCGTCAGTTCGCCTTCGGTGCGGCGAGCAGTATGGAATGCATCTTCAAAACGGTTCATTGAAATCTGGCGGAAGACAGTAGCGAAGGTGTCCTCAATCTTGTGCATGAGCATAGACAGCCGCGCCGCTGCATCGGGTTCTTTGCCCATCAGGTCTTTAAAGACCAGCATTTCGCCAAAGGTCGAGGCCATTTCCGCCGTTGTTAGCGGGGTGTTCATGCCGAACAAACCGTGTGCTTCACCCGCCAGATAAGCATGAACACCATGACCGAGTTCGTGCGCCAGCGTCATCACATCGCGGGCTTTGCCTTCGTAGTTGACGAACACAAACGGATGTGCCGATGGAACGGTGAAGGCGCAGAACGCACCGCCGCGCTTGTTGGGCAGGACAGGCGCATGAATCCAATTCTCGTTAAAGAACCGTGCAGAGATTTCTGCTACGCGCGGGCTGAAGGCATCGAAGGCTTTCTGCACAATATCCTGTGCTTCGTTCCATTGATAGAACGTATCGCCTTCGCTGATGGGCAGCGGTGCATAACGGTCATAATCGGTCAGTTCATCAAGGCCGAGGAGAATCCGCTTCAGGTTATAGTGGCGCGCTACGATGTCATAGTTGCTGGTCACGGACTGAACGAGCGCATCGACCACCGCATCCGGCGCTTTGTTGGACAGGTTACGCGAGGAAATCCAGGAGGGATACCCACGCCGCTTGTCATCCGAGGCCTTATCCGCAGCCAGAACATTGAAGATATAACCCAATTCCATCGACTTATCACCTAAGGCCGTTGTGATGGATTCCGCAGCTTTGCGGCGGATTTCGCGGTCGGGTTCGTGGAGCTTGCCCAGTACGGGCGTCATCGGGAGTTTTTCACCGTCGAACTCAACACGCATCGCACTGGTCAGTTGGGTGAAAAAGCGCGTCCATGCACTGCGCCCCGTCACCGATTTTTCGACCAACAGTTGTTCTTCAATCTCACTCAACTGGAACGGTTTATAACGGCGTTCGGCTTCCAGCATATGGCGGTATTCTGTTAATGTCGGATCATTAAGCAGCGCCTGCGCCTTCGCATCGTCGGTATTGTTCCATTCCAGATCAAAGAACAGAATTTTCTGGTTAATCTGCGCGCCGTATTCGGTGATCTTTTGCACCAGCGCCCCGTTTCGTGGATCGGCGGTATCGGTGCTGAACATCAGATGGGCGAAGTTGCCGATGCGTCCGCTGTGGTCATAAATGCTTTCCAGCGCCTTGATGGCATCCATCATTTCTTCAGCGTCTAATTCGGCGATGCGCCCTTTATACTGCGCCGCGAACTGGTCAACCTCGGCATTTACTGTGTCCATATCGCGCTGGATGGCCGGGTCATCCACGCCTGTGTAAAACACCGACAAATCCCAGATGATATTCTCCGCGCCCGTTACTTTTTCCGGTGTATTGACGACCATGTGGTAGTTACTCTCACTTTCTTTATTTGAACTTGATTACAGGTATCAGTTGTCATTTCACAGTTTTTGGATTGATAACCTGTTTGTGTCTTAGCGGTTCATTAAGGTTTATCGTAATCGACATGCCCTATGGTTTCAACCGCCAGCCACCGCTATAATGATACGTGGACTCATGCAGCTTCGTTCAATAAAGGAGCAACCAAAATGGGCGGTAAGCCTCAAGCTCTGACGGATGAACAAATTCACGAGGCGCTGGTCAACCTTCCTGGATGGGAACGTGACGGCGATATCCTGACTAAAACCTTCAAACTGGATCAATATCTGGCCGGGATTGCCTTCGCCAGTGCGGTTGGCGTGGTTGCCGATGGCCTCGATCATCACCCGGATATGCACATCGGCTACAAAAAAGTGACCGTGCGTTTTAATACTCACTCGGCAGACGGCAAAATCACGGCTAAAGATGTCGATGCCGCTACTGCTATCGAAAATCTACCCTTCAAACCGGAATTTTAGAGTCGCAAGTCTTTAATTGTTAGTCTATTCACTGGTTGCCGCCAACATATAGACTGACAATTAGTGACTAACGACTAGTGACTATAAATATGAACTTTCTCATACAACTCTTTGGCCCACCCCATGAAAGCCTGCACTGGTTGGCGCTCCGCCTCATCGGACGCCACGCCTTGGACGTGACACCGACTCATATTGATATTCCTGAAGATCTAACCCCACTCCAGTACATATTTGTGGCTGGGCTGCCTGCGCTGGTGTTTTGGGGAACAGCCGCACTGGGACTGGTGATGCTGATAAACACGCGCACGGATGGTGACTTGCTGGGCGGTATTGCGCTCACGGCGATTGGTGGGTTGGCTGGATTGGGCACAATGGGCGATATTCAACTCATTATCGCCCGCCTGCTAGAAGAGCAGGGGAAAAACAGCGAAGAATAATTGTCAGATGCGCTTCTTCGTCCGTCTTGCCCTCCGTTTGTGTATCCTGATTGCAATCCTAACCATCGCTGCCCCACTGCTTGGCAGTACACTCCCGCCAGAACCGCGGCTGGCATTCCTCGGCTTTCATCAATTCCGCTTTTACAGTCAGTACAAAACCTATGTGATGGATATAAATCGCGCACTGCCTGCCCGACTGAATCTGACTGCTGTGAATCAGTGCTGCCTTAAACGGTCACCCGATGGTTTGCAAGTCGGCGCACATCCATTCGTGGGCAGCGGCATGGAAATATTCCTGCTGGATACATCCAATGGGGAGATGCAGTCGTTTCAACAGCGATATGGTTTTGATGAGTGGGTATCCTGGTCACCAGATGGCAAGCGGGTGGTTTTCGCCAGTGTCCTTACCAATGACAGCAATGAATTATGGATTATGAATGCTGATGGCACAAACCGACAGCGATTAACCTTCAGCACTGGCTGGAAACTGGATTTTGCATGGTCGCCAGATGGCAAGCAAATTGCATATATCTCCAGCCATGAACCAGATTTATCAACTACCCAACAGTTTGACCTGTACATGATAGGCGTAGGCTGTCTTGACGATGTGGAAAGCTGTAACGCCAATCAGCGCCGGCTGACGACTGACCCGAACAATGATTATAGTCTGTCATGGTCGCCGGATGGCAAGCAGATTGCCTATGCTTCCGGCAATCTGGTCACATCCGATATTTACCGGATTGATCTGGACAGCGGGGTAATCCAACGCCTGACCGATCACCCCGCAATTGACAGTAATCCGGCATGGTCACCGGATGGGAAACAGATTGCTTTCATCTCTGACAGGGAAGGGCAGACCGAAATTTATTTGATAAACCCCGATGGCTCGAACTTGCGCCGCCTGACCTACAGTCCGCGTTTTGAAGGACTTCCCGTCTGGCTTCCCGATTGAATACTTGGCGTTTAATCCAATACTGCGACTGTCTCGATTTCCACCATCGCATCCAGCGGCAGTTTGGCAACCTGAACTGTCGAACGTGCGGGCGGATTTTCAGTGAAGAAGGTGGCATACACGGCGTTCATGGCTGCGAAGTCGTTCATATCTTTCAAAAATACGGTTGTCTTGACCACTTTATCGAGGCTCGACCCGGCAGCTTCCAAAATGGTTTTTACGTTGGTCAAAACCTGCCGCGTCTGTTCTTCGATGCCACCTTCAATCATGGTTTTGGTTTCCGGCACCAAGCCCAATTGTCCGGCGGTGAATACAAAACCGTTGGCTACAATCGCATGGGAATATGGCCCAGCGGCGGGCGGGGCTTTAACAGCTACGATGGCCTGTTTGCTCATGAAAAATCTCCTTCAGTAAGCTAAAGTGTGCCGCCCATTCTACCGCAAACCACATTTTGTCTGTGCGCGTTACGGATGCTGTGGTTATAATGAGGTTTCGAGGAGGTGAATGATGCGTAAACTAATGAGCCTGATGATTGGTTTTGGCGTGGGTGCGGGCGTGGGTGCTGCACTGGTCATGCTGTTTGCCCCGGAAGCGGGCGAAAAAGTGATTGCGGAACTCAAACGCGGTTGGGCAGAAACGATGGCCGAAGCCCGCTTTGCAAGCCAGCAGCGCCGCACTGAATTGGAAGCTCAACTCGCCGCTAACCGCCGCCTCCCTGCCCCTAAAACACCGAGGTAAACACTTGAGTCGTCAGCATTCAGTTATCAGCCGTTGGCCTTTAGCTCTTGGTTCTGGGTTCTTGGTTTTTGTCACTCATCATTCGTTACTTGTTACTCGTTACTTTTTATCTCACTACTCACTACTCAGTACTCAGGGCTTAAAATCTCATACTCTGCGAACCTCTGTGTTCTGTGTGCCGCTGTGGTTAGTTCTTTTTCTGGCCGCTTGCAGTTCTGCACCTGCTGCCACATCAACGCCAACACTTCTGCCTTCGTTGACGCCTAGTGTTACGCCGGATGTGCAGGCGGCGGTCGAGGCCACCTTAACGGTACTCGCGCCCACCACTGTTGCCATGCAGCTTACTGCCGAATCCACTGCTGAAGACACACCAGAAGCGACTCCGGTGGTGGTTGAAGTTGACCCGGTACTTGGCCAA
Source organism: Anaerolineae bacterium (assembly GCA_019912965.1). Taxonomy (GTDB): domain Bacteria; phylum Chloroflexota; class Anaerolineae; order Aggregatilineales; family Phototrophicaceae; genus CFX2. The sequence continues at coordinate 50,118 of JAIOHM010000067.1, read as the reverse complement.
GCCGTTGATCCGCCGCTGGATATTACACTCCCGGAAGGCTGGGCTTTACAGGCCAACGATACATTAGTGCTTTCCGACCTTTCCAGTACGGAAGAATTACGCGGCATTCCGTTCGTTGCCTGGAATGGCCCGGTTACAGGTGGCACTGGCACGATTGTGCTGTTGTGGGGTTTCCCCAGCCTTGTTCCACTGGATGACACCAATGCCGCTGCCGCCATGATTGGTACTCCGCCCCCGGCTGACCTGTTCGCGGATGGGCTTCGCCTGCTGCGATTAGCGGTTATTGACCCATCCTGTAACATCGGCACGGATTTACGCCGTACCTATCGCATTGGCACCCTTTCGGCAGTTGGTACACAATTCGCGGCGGTTGAATGCCCGGATTTGCCAGATACGCGCGGCTGGTTCGCGGGTGTACAGGCCAATAATTTGAGCTTCATTTTCTATGTCTACACTGACCCGATTGAGGCAATGGATACCGGACGTGATGGATTGCAGGGTATTCTGGATACCGTGCAATTTCGTGTCCCCTAAGCCACCGCTTGACCAACGCTGCCTTGCATGAATGCGTTCCAACAGGAATAATTATGACTTCCTGCAAGTTGGATGATCGGTAAAGCCTGTGGAACCCGAAGCGACTCGCAAATCCCTGTTTGCACGGCTGGACGAAACCCGTCAGCAATCTGCACACGCCCTTGCGGGTGCTGATCCGCTGCGTGTGATCTATGCCGAATCCCATTGGCGGGTCAAAGATATTATTGCCCATTTGATGGCTTGGGAAGTGGAGGTCGCCACTTCAGTGCGATCTTATGCGGGCGGTAAGGCTTATCAGATCGAGAATTTCCCCGGTGATGATATCTACAACGACCGTCTGTTTCGGAAATACCTTGATCTGTCGGTCGAAGATGTATTCAACGACTGGGACGCGGTGCGCGCTGGCCTCAAATCGGCTATTCGTGCCATCGAGCCGGAACATCTGGACGGGCAAATTCTGTGTCCTTGGGGCAAATACAGCACCCTTACAGGCATTGTGGACGATATGATCGAACACGAACAGGAACATATTCACGACATCCTCGGTAATTGAGTACTATCCAAACTATGAAACAACTTATGCTGCTCGTTTGCCTCGGTGTGGTCTGCCTGTTTAGTGGGCTGGTTTCCGCTCAGGAAGCTACTCCTGAAGCCACGCCAGATACATTGATGCCGACACCGGGTTTAGTGGCCTCCCCAACACCCATTCCCAAACCCTTACCCGTCAGCACCCTGACAGAGGAACGCGCGACCGTAGAGTTTTTCTTTAGCACACTGGCGCAGGGACAAACCGGGGTTATCCATGTTTATGGACAGGGCATGGCCGGGGCACGGGCGCGGTTCATGAGCAGTCTGGTTGATTTCTTCCCGATGAACGACGGTTTTTACGGTTTCATTGCCCTGAGCATGGAGCAAGGCGCACGTGCCTACGATCTGGATATTTTTGTGTGGTACGACGACGAAACTCGCCAGACCATCAACACCCAAATATCGGTTGATATTGGCGCTTTCATCAAACAGGATGTAAACCTCGCACCGGATAAATCCTATCTGGTAGACCCGGAAATTGAACGTAACGAACTCGCTCGGCTGGAAAGTGTTTTCAGCACGATTACTCTGGAACGATTGTGGGATTCCAGCGGTTTTCAAATGCCGATTCCGGGTGGCGAATTGACCTCGCCGTTTGGGGCATTCCGCACTTTTAACCAGACGTTGCAAACCCGCCACACAGGTTGGGACATCCGCGCTACCCTTGGACAACCGATTATGGCGAGTGCCAGCGGGGCAGTAGCTTATGCGGGCTTCATGGATATTCGCGGCAGCATTGTCATTATCGATCACGGTTATGGTGTGTTTTCCACCTACAATCATTTTTCGCAGATTCATGTCACACGCGGCCAAACCATCACTGCTGGACAGGTGCTTGGCACAGTCGGCAGCACCGGACGCACCAGCGGCCCACACTTCCATTGGGAGATGGCGGTCAACGGCACATTTGTGGACGCCAATCAGTTTATGTTAATGTGGAAGCCGACCTGACTTTTAGCTGCCACATCTTTGCAGCGGAGGCGTTTCCATGCTGAACAATGTCCAAACTCCGCCTCTTGAAGTATCCTATGCTGAACTCGCCCGCGTTTTTTTGCGCCTCAGTCTGACGGCTTTTGGTGGCCCGGTCGCTCATATCGCGCTGGCTGAAGATGAACTCGTCACCCGCCGCAACTGGCTGACGCGCGAACACTATCTCGATCTGGTCGCCGCCACCAACCTGATCCCCGGCCCCAATTCCACCGAAGTGATGATCCATGTCGGCTATGTAATGCGCGGCATTCCCGGCGCAATTGTCACTGGATTCTGCTTCATCACCCCGGCCTTTCTGCTGACATTAGCGCTGGCGGTGTTGTATGTGAGTACTGGGGCAATCCCACAAGTGGAAGCCATTTTGTGGGGCATCAAACCGGTTATGGTGGCAATTATCGCGCAGGCGGGTTACCGATTGGCTCAAACTGCGCTCAAAACAACGACATTATGGGTGCTGTTTTTCGCGTCAGTGGCGCTGATCGTGCTTACTCCACTTCCAGAAGTGATCGTGATGCTCGGTGCAGGTGTAGCCTATGGCGTGTACAAAAGTGGTGTGAAGCAGGCATCCAGCATCGGAATTTTGTTCCCATTATTCAATGTGGTTCAACAAACCTCATCGCCCATTGCAGCTCCGTTATGGGACATTTTCTTTTACTTCCTCAAAATTGGTTCGGTGCTGTTTGGCAGCGGCTATGTCCTCATTACCTACATTCAGCAGGACATAGTGAACACCTTCGGCTGGCTGACGACGCAGCAGTTGTTGGATGCGGTCGCCATTGGACAGTTGACGCCCGGCCCGGTTTCTACCACAACCGCCGTCGTCGGTTATATCATTGCCGGATTTCCCGGCGCGATAGTTGCTACGTTGGGTATTTTTCTGCCGTCGTTTGTGCTGGTGATTTTGACCGCGCCGCTTATCCCTAGAATGCGCAAAAGCACATTCTTGGGGGCATTTTTGGCTGGAGTGAATGCTGGAGTAATAGCCGCGATTCTGGTGACGCTGCTTGATTTGGCGAATGCTGCGCTGCGGGTGTTGGGTGGTACAGTGTGGAGTCCGCTGGCAATTGGGCTGGCAATGGCTGCTCTGGTGCTGCTCATTCGCTACAAAATAAACGCCACCTGGTTGATTGCCGGTGGCGGATTAATAGGGTTAATTGTGGGTTTGGTGAGCTAGGTCAAGCTATATTGTGCGGGCATTGGCTTTGGCAAATCGCTCGGCTTCTTCATAGGTCTGGAAAACGTGGGTGGTATGCGTGCTCTGACGTTCGCTCATCATGCCGACCGTTCGTGCCTGCACATAGGTTTCCCGCCGTTCAGTGGCAATCACGGCCATTTTAACATTCGGCGTCGACGAACCCTGCATCAAAATCAAGCTGGCCTGCGGCGAAACCGACTCGACCTTGCGCGCATCCACCAGCACCACAATTGGCTGTGCGCTGTTTTCGGCGTAGTGGCGCAGGGCTTCCACAAATGCCTGTGCATCTAGCCCATCTAAACGCCCGGATTGGGTGGCATGGAAAATCCCGTTATCAAAATACATGTCGTGGATAGGCATTTTGCTCACCTGTCGATATTCACTATGCATAGGATAATATGGGTTTCCATGAACACAGCGTTAAGATTATGGTCGGTTTCAAACCTGTTAATAAAGATTCCAGCAAACAAAAGGCGACCTTGAAGGCCGCCTCACATCATTTTCGTGTCAATCCATGCAACTGCTCACCCGGCAGTGTTGGTTTTGTTCACCTGAATTTTATAAATCACCCGTGATTCATCTTCGGGTTTCTTCCAGGTATTGAACCCACCATAATATTTCTGTCCCACATATTTCCATGATAGTTTTTCAATATGGTCAATGCCGCCAATCTCGGTGGTTTCCGTGACCGTGCCGCGTATTTCCAGCCACCGAAATGGGTCTTGCGGGTCGAGCAGCATAATAGTAACTCTAGGGTTAGCTTCTAGATTTTTTACCTTTTGCCGTCCGTGCGCGCTGTTAAAACGCACATGTTCGTCCTCAGTGTCCACCCAGACAATGGTGGATTGGGGCTGACCATCCGGCATAACGGTCGTCAGGGTTGCATAGACAGGTTTTTCCAGTAAATCCTTGTGTGAATCGGGAATCATAGACATAGGTAATCCTCTCGTGAATAGAGCATAGAATAAGAAATACAGCAGCGGACTTAACCAAATTTGACGATGTGAGTGGGTTTGATTCGCAGCAGAACTGCTTTGTACTTTTCGCCTTCTTCGATGGGTTCAACTTCACCAAAATAGCGCGATTTGCCCATATAATCCATCGTCAATTTATCGAGGTATTCAAGCGCACCTTCAGGCTTCATCGACTCAACCACGCCACGAATTTCCAAATAGCGATAGGGATTTTGGGGATCGAGCGCCAGCACCGAAATATTGGGATTTACCAGCAGGTTTTTGTATTTGCGGGTTTCCTCGCCCGTAACCATCAGAATGTGTTCACCATCATAACCCCGCCAGATGGCCGCAGCATACGGCTTACCATCCGGCGATACCGTCGTAACGATTACAACAACGGGTTTTTCCACTAAATCTCGGTGAGTTTCGGGAACTGTAACAGCCATATATACCTCGGAGCGTTAAATATTGTTTGGGTCAACCCCGGCAGCATGTGCTCGTGCCAATAGGGTTTTTGCTGCCCGCACCATAGGCATATCCACCATCTTGCCATCCAGTTCAAATACACCTGTCCCAGCGTTCTGATGTGCCTCGTGTGCATCAATAAGACGCTTCGCCCGCCGGATTTCTTCCGGGCTGGGGGTAAAAACATGCTGAATAACGTCAACTTGCCGGGGATGAATCGCCAGTTTACCCGTGTAACCCATCTGGAGAGCTGTCCGCGTTTGTGCCTTCAACCCATCCAGATCGTTCAAGTCTACACAAGGTGTGTCGATGGCCTGTAATCTAAAGGCTTTGGCATGAATAACCACTGCACTGCGGGCGTAAAATACTTCATCTCCTTCCGGTGTGCGTGTTGCGCCTATATCGCCCGCCAAATCCTCTGCGCCGAATATCAGTGCATCCAGTCGCGGATCGCTCCCGGCAATCTCCCGCAGATTCATAATACCCCGTGCCGTCTCGATGATTGCTAGCACACGAATTCCACCCAACGGCCATCCGTGTTCATGTTCGGCATGTTCAATCTGTGCCGAAACTTCCTGTACCTGCCAGGCAGCCTCAACCTTCGGCAGCACATATCCGTCAGGGTGTGCGGGCAGCGTAGCATGTAAATCATCGGTTTCCAGTTCACTGGCAGCGGAATTCAAACGCACTAATTTTTCCGCCCCACCAAAGTCAACTTCGCGCAGCGCAGTGGCGGCAGTGCTCCGGGCAGCGACTTTGTTGTTCAGCGCCACCCCATCTTCCAAATCCATGATGACCGAATCTACACCCAACACCGCACCTTTTTCAATTTTGCGTCGGTCATCCCCCGGCATGAATAACAATGCCCGTCGAATTCGCATGGTCTCACCTCTATGGATTGTTGTTTCAACGGGGATTATGGACAGATCACAGCATTTTTTGCCACTAGTGAACTATCCACCCCGGCGGCGGCGTTCACGTTCAACCCGTTCCATATCGCCAATCGTGCGGACGCCCAACGCCCACAGCACCAACCCGCCAACCCGGTCATCCCATATCCGCTGAAAAGCCGGATTCAAATCTCGTGTGCCGGGTACATAAACCAGATGTGAGAACCAGTTTGTTCCATCTGGTTTGTCGACCATCCGCCCCAGAATGGTATTGGGGGCAATCACCAAAGCTTTTTTGTAAGCATTAAAATCGTTCATTTCGCGGGCTGTCCTTCCTGAATCACATAATGTGGTTCAGTCTAGGCCATTTTGTCTTGCGCTGAAACCGACTTTTGGCGGATTTATTGCAGAGTATTTCAGCCGCGCTCAATTGTCACGCTGACTTCGCTTTGGGCTACATTGCCCACTACATCGAAAGCAACCGCCGTGAATAGCTCTGTTCCTGTGCGGGTGATGTTCCATGTAAAACCATATGGCCATTCTTGGTCGATACCCAACAACTGCCCATTATGGTAAAACTCCACCCGATCAATTGCATAATCGTCGTCTACATCCGCGTTGAGTTCGACCGATTGGTCAGCCGGCCAGCGGTAAATCCGTTCTGTCTCGCTCGTACTCAACGTCACCAGCGGCGGGTTATTATCAATCGTCACCTGCACCGCCGCTGTATCGGAGGTATTATCGCTTCGCACCACCCGCAGCAAAATGTTGTACAACCCGCCTGATAGTCCGGTTGTATCCCATGTGCCCAGTGTTGCCCCCCGGTTGAAGGTGGTTTGCTGCTGACCGATTTGAATCCATTCAGTTGGGTTCTGGCCTAATCCATACGACAGTTGATAGTAGGCCATGTTGGTCGCGTCTAGCGTCCCGCGAACATCAACCACACCACCGACATAAGCGAACGGTTGCGGCTGCAAAATTTGGACTGAGCTAAACAACTCCGGCAGGCTGACAGTATCATATTGCTCCGGCGGAAGCGGTTGGTTATTCGCACGCCACCAGTCCTCAACTTCCGGCGGCGGGATAAAATACAGGCTGGATACACGCAGCTCAGTCGGTGTATTAGCGGCTGCTCGCTGTCCGGTACTGCTGTTGATTTCCACCGCCTGCCAGTAAGTATCCTGCTGTGTCGGCTGATAGCCAGAAACCGCGATGAAAATTTCATTGCGCGTCGGGCAAACGCCGTTGGGTAGCAAACCGGAACGTTCACATACGGGTAACTCAATCACGGATTCCGGGCGCGGCCATTCGGCAGTCGGCAACCCATCACGGTCGTGGGCATACTGCATCACCGCCCGCCAGATTGCTGCCGCACCATCCAGACCTAGTGAATCCAATGGCATCGCGGCTTCGTCAGCGCGGTTGAGATGTACGGCAGTTACAAGTTGTGGGGTGTAACCTGCTGTCCAGTTATCGGCGCGGTCACTGGTCAGCCCGTTGACAATGGCCGTTTGACGTGGAAGATCGAGAATGGGCGTGTCTCCAATCATCGACCGCCGCCGTGCCGTATCCGAAAGAATATTGTTCACCAGATACCCGATTTCGACCGGGAAAACATTCACCTGATTCAGCGTGACCTGTGGTTCATCATACTGCCAGACGATATTGCCTTCGGTATCCTCAATTCGCAGCACCGCCACCGGGTTGCGTTGACGATAACCGCGTCCCACTGCTTCGGCAGGCACGCCGCGCATATCGCCCATCGCCGCGAATACCGAATAGGCATACGCCACATCCAGCGTCGAAACCGCGCCACCCCGTTCCAGCAGCGAAAGATCATAACGACCATCTTCGCCGAGGCTGTTTAGCCCGATGCGGTGGGCATAACGCAGCACATTATCCAACCCCTGACTATTGGCAACCTGCACGGCGGGCGGCAGCAGCCATGCGCTCATGGCATCCCGCAGATTAATCGGCCCTCGGAATCTACCGTCGGCATTAGCGGGTGCATAAATCAAACCTTCCACCGCGCCGGGAAAACGTCCCGGAATATCCAGCACCATCTTGGCGGCGTTGAAACCCGCCCGCGCGTCCAGCAGTCCAGTGAAATAGACAAACGGTAGCAAGGTGGGTCCCGGTTGTTCATCCACAACGGTAGCTGACCCCACCATGCTGCGAATTTCACCTGTCGCCGCGTCAATCAACACCAGTGATCCGGTGTCCGGCGCATTGGTTGTCAGCGGCGCAATCGTCGTGGGTATGTACTGGGCCGAAATACAGGGCTGTCCATTGAGCGCATCCGGTGAAGGTTCGCGCCCATTCAGCCTATCGAGATGACTGCGAATGGCACATTCCGACTGATAGTACAGATCGAGATCAAGCGTCGTGATAATGCGTAGACCACCGCGCGCCACCAATCCCGCGCCATCCCGCCCCTGTGCGTCCAGCAAATCCTGTGCCTGCCGTCGCGCATAAACCGTAAATTCCGGGGCAATTTGCTCAGTCTGGTCAGCTGCCACCAGAATACGAGTCACTGTCGCGGCAGCTAAATCGAATTGGTCGGGCGTAATTGCGGCGGATGCGCGCATGAGGCGCAGCAAATCAAGTTGCCGTCCCCGCGCGGCAACTTCGTTATCAAATGGGTTGTACTGTGGTGCGAGCGGAATTGCCCCCAGAATCGCGGCCTCATCAACCGTCAAATCGGCTGCATCTTTGCCTAAATACGCCTGTGAAGCCGATTGGATTCCGTACAATTGGTTGCCGTAATAATTGGTGTTGAGATGCCATTCCAGAATTTGTTCTGGGGTATACCGCCGCTGGATTTCTGCCACCAGTGCAATCTCGCGTCCCATGTACTCGCCTGAAATGGCGTCCGGGGCAGGAGCAATCACATTACGAACCAGTCGCCCGGTCAACGAAGTGTCCAGTGGGAGCGGGCCAAATAGCGCATTTTCCCACAAACGGCTGAAGGTGCTCACCAGATTGAATGAAGCTGCTGTCAGAAAATCAGGGTCTTCACTTAGCAGGGTGGCTTGCAGCACATAACCTGGCAGATCATCCATTGCGATCCACTGCTGCCCGGCGGCGTCCTGTGAAGCCAGCAACGTGGTTCCAGTGCGGTCATAAAGCTCAGTTGTACCTAGTGCCGGGCTAAGTGATAAACTTTCTTCCGGGGCAGGCAGACCGCGCACGGCGTCTACATACGTAAATGTTGCCCCGCCCAGCGTAACACCCGCCGGAATGCCGACTGCCAACAGCACAATCACCAGACTGCCGATTGTCCATGCCCGGTTGCGGGTTTGCTGAACGCGGCGATTGGCCTTACGCGCCCGCCGCCTGCGAATAATATGCGCTACAGATGCCACTTAAACCAGCCTCATTGCTTACGCCCCATCCATGTTCCAATATTCATTTTAGTCCGATCTGTTTCAATCAGCTACCCGACGAATCACTAGCCTCAATCTTCAGTTAGGATTACAATTTGGGAATACTATCCGGTTAATGCTGATCTGGAAAAGTCACCATATAACAACTTGCCAATTATTGTATTTCTTTAGCAAATGGTACTGGCAATAATGTTACAGTGAGTGTATATTCATTACAATCATTGACGGAATCCGTTATATTTCAGGAGCAACGCGGCATGAATAAGACCAAAATTCTGGTCGTAGAAGATGAGGCGAATATCTGTAAACTCCTCACCGACTATCTAGGCGGTCATGGATACGATGTAACAGCGGTTCCAGATGGGCCAGACGCACTGGAATATGTCAAGCAGCGCGGTCTTCCCCACATCGCTTTAATTGATTTGGCGCTGCCAACGATGCACGGTTTTGAACTCAGCAGCAAACTCAAATCGATGGCCGATGTGCCGATCATTTTTGTCACCTCCACCAATGACATTGATACCATCGTGCAGGGCTTGCGCCGCTATGCGGAAGATTTCATCGTCAAGCCGTTTGAACTGCGTGAACTTGAAGCGCGTGTGACCGCCGTGCTGGCGCGGATGCCCAGCCTGGATTATGCCAGTGAACCCGTCGTGCGGATTGATGAGCACCTCTCGGTAGATTTCGCCCACAATCGTCTATCTGTCGGTAACAAAACCTTCAGTTTGACGCCCACCGAATCGATTCTGCTGCATGTTCTCCTGCGAAATGCCGGGCGTGTGGTGGAAAATCGGATGTTGATTGCCCGCGTATGGCCTTCCGAGGATGTCTATGAGGATACCCTGCGCGTTCATATGCACCGTCTGCGCCGCAAACTGGAGGCCGATTCACATCACCCGCATTACATCCGTACCGAACGCGGTATCGGTTACATGTTCACCATTCGCCCGCCAGAAACCAATTCTCAAAACGGCGATGGCGAATCAGAAAAATAGCCTATCCATATAATATGGGAATTTACCACGAAGCGCCGGATGCCACTCCGGCGCTTTTACGTCCAATTGTTAATACAATTATTGCGGAAACTGGCGCGCAGCTCGTTCAAATCTACAGTTACACGACCGAGCTTCAGCGACTTGATCTGCTGGCTGAGTCTTTCCTGCCCTCTGTAAACCTTGACCAAAAAAATGAACTTCCATTCATCATCAACCAATACATGATTGATGGTGGGGTTTTTACCCTGCTGGAAAATGCTGATCTGGAATCAACCGGTTTTGAAAGTGGTGCATTGTTTCTGTTGGACGTGAATGGCGAACGTATTGGGGCGGTTGGTGTGTTTCCGTCACCATCGCTCGAATCGGATGAAATGGCCCGGTTAATGAACTGGGTGAATGTTATACAGGCGCTGCTGGAAAACCGGATTCTGGTTGAAAATCAAGCGGCTGCCCACACAATCCAGCTCATTACGGAGATACAGGGTCAGAATCCATCCTTGCAGGAGTTAATCAATATCCTGCATGACAGCCTGTGCGGTTCACACATTACCCTGTGTGTGATGATGTTGTTTGGCCCATTGCGTGAAGATCGCCCCAACGGCCCATTCGATTACATGGAAATTATGGGATCGTGGTTCAAGCGGCGCGGAAGCGGAATCGGCTTGGGCATTCGGCTGTATCTCGATCAGTATGCCGATTTGCTGACGGAGTTGGAAGACAAACGAGTGCTTTCAATTCCCGATTTCGACTCGGTAGCTGACCGTATTGATCCCTTGATTCGCGCTTTTGTCCGTGCCGAACGGGTGCGGTCGCTGGTGCTGGTGTCGTTGGGTACACCAGAGCGACGGTTGGGGGTAATTGCTTTGGCGACCAGCCGCCCCTATGAATTTACCACCTCGGAACTGCGCGGCTACCAGATGGTGAGTAAATTCCTGGCTGCCAACGCGATGGCGCGGGTGCTTCAGCAGCAGCATGATTTTGTGCAGCGGGCGCGAGCCGCACTGCTGGAAGCCGTAAGCGACGGTGTATTGATGGTACTGCCCAATGATGGTGCTGCCTCCAGCCAACGGGCGCATTCCCATGTGCTGACGGTCAACCAATCGTTCAGCCAGATGTTTAAAATCAGTCCTGCACAGGCGCAGGGTTTATCGCTGGTGAATTTGCTGGAACGAATGCAAATCCCGGAAGATGTATGCCGCAGTTTGGAACATCAGTGGATCAGTGTCCCTGCCCGCGACACCATGACTCAGCGTGGCGAATTTAATATGGTACACCCGCATGGCTATCAGGCCAGCATCGAATGGTACAGCGCCCCGGTTTATCAGGAACAGCGTGTGATCGGGCGGATTTACACCTTCCATGACCAGACAGCAGAGAATACCGCCGCCAAGTTACGTGTGCTTTTAATCGCCCGCCTCTCGCACGAACTCCGCACCCCGTTGACCTCCATAAACGGGTTTGCCCAGATTATTCTGGAACAAATCGGGGATGACCTGCCGCCGCTGGCACGCGAATACACTCAGATTATTCTCAAAAGTACCCGGCATTTGAACGCCGTCTTCTCCGATATTATTGAGCTAGTCCGTGCCGATACCGGGGAAATGCCGTTGAATATGGAGGTGACCCACCTGCCGGATTTGATTATCAATGTGGCTGCCCTGCTGGAATTGCAGCATAAAGCCCGTGGGCAGCAGTTGGTTTTGGAACTGGATGATGATTTGCCTCATGTTCTCGTAGACCCCAACCGCATCACTCAAGTGCTTTCTAACTTGTTGGGTAATGCCATCAAATATGCGCCGCCAGATAGTCGTATCCACATCAGCACGGCCATTATCACCACTATCAGGCAATTGCCTACAGGAGCGCCGCCTGATGTGGTCATCCCCTGTGTTTTGGCCGCTGTTGCGGATGAAGGCACAGGATTGCTGCCGGAAGAAGCCGAGCAGGTTTTTCTGCCATTTTACCGGGGCGTAGAAGCGGGTGGGGGCAAGGTAGAGGGCACAGGATTAGGGCTAACCATTGCCCGCAGCATTATTGAACTCCATCGCGGCAAAATTTGGGCAGAGCCGCGCCGCCGGGGCAAGAAAGGCACCCGTTTCCTCTTTACCCTGCCCATTATGGAATCCTGATAGCTTAATCTGTTCCCAGGCAAGCAGTAATGAGTGCCACCAGATGTTTTTCCAGCACCTGATACGAATAATGATGACGGCCTAACTCGTAATTATGGTCGATCATCTGCCGCGTCAGATCACGATTATCCAGAACAACACGGGCATCCTCTACCGTTTTGCGGGTGACAAAATCTTCAAAAGCAACTACCTTAAACCCTTTGGGCTGGATGTCAGTTTTGAAGATTTCATAAATGCTCATGACGATGGGGCATTTGTAGTAGATGGTTTCCAGAAAAGCGTTCCCAAAGCCTTCCACCACCGAAGGATAGGTCACCAGATCAGCCTGCTGGTAAGCATCTGCCAGTGAATAAATTTTGCGTCCATTGTCCAGAATCCTGCGTTCATGATTGAAGTGTTCCGCCGCAAATAGCAGGCGCACCTTCAGCGATTGAGCATAATCGCGCAGATAGTTTACATATTCAGTGCCTTCATCTCCCGCGTAGTGCGTGATGACCAGCACCGCCTCCCTATCCAGCAGATGGGTAAAATTAACCGCCTGTTCAATCCGTTTGCGCGGTACGATGCGCGTGGGTTGCAGCAGAAAAACCTGATCCCCGATGCCTAATGCCGTCCGCAAATCATCAGCGTATCCATCCGGCGCAGGAGGTGGCGCGTCAAAATCCATCACATTTGGGATGAGCATAATCGAACTCGCGCCTGTGCGAAGCGCAAGTTGTTGCCCGCCAAATGAATTAATCACCACATGACGTATTGAACGCAGGGTTGGCGGAAAAGCTGCCCGCAGATAATCTTCAGCAGCATTAATCGCATACCGCGAACGTTCCCACACAAAATCGTGATGATGGGCAACTGTTGGGATATTGGTTTCAGCAATAAATTCGGTGATCGCCAGTCCCAACGGGATGTTCATTGGAATTGTCAGGGCATTTTCGACGATGAGCAAGTTCAGGTTAAAAGTCCGCGAGAACTGATAAAGATGCTGCTTCAGATGATCTTTGAGCCTTTGCACTTTCTGAGAGGTAGCTGCTGTCCGCACGAAGTCGTTAAACAGATCATCGTTAATTGCACGGATTTCCGGATGATCGAAATGGGCTTCTGGAACCAGATAGCGGTGATCTTCCTGCCAGTCTGACTCGCCAGCAAAGCCAAAACATTCATAACCCAATTTGCGCAGTACCCACACCCATTTGAGTGTTTCCAGCGAAACTCCATCAGTTCCGGCAAATCGTGTCGAGACAAATCCAATCCGATTGTGTTGATGATTCATGATGCCTCCGATCTCAATGCCTGAGTCCGCGTTATAACCAATCTATATGAACGTGGCATGAGAGCAGGCGGTCAACAAAAATGCCCCGCTCCATCTCAGCAGGGCATTTCGTTTTTTTTGACTATCGACTAGCCCACAATATTGGTTGCGGAGCCATCATCGGCCTGTGCTGCTGTCCGTGCATATTTTGCCATCACGCCGCTGGTGTAATTCGGCTTGGGTGGCAGCCACGCCGCCGCCCGCTTTTCCAGTTCTGCTGTGCTGAGTTCAACGTTCAGACTGCGTGAATCAATGTCTACAGTGATGATGTCGCCCTCGTTAATCAATCCGATTGGCCCGCCCAGCATGGCTTCCGGGGCAATGTGACCAATGCACATCCCGCGCGTCGCACCAGAGAAACGCCCATCAGTAATCAGCAGCACATCCCGCCCCAATCCCTGTCCGGTAATAGCTGCCGTCACACCCAGCATTTCGCGCATTCCCGGCCCGCCAACTGGCCCTTCATAACGGATAACCACCACATCGCCCGCCACAATCTGCCGGGACTGTACCGCGTGCATAGCGTCTTCCTCGCGGTTGAAAATCCGCGCTGGCCCACGATGCTGGCGGGGTTCGTCACCCTTCAGCTTGATGACCGCGCCGCGTGGAGCGAGATTGCCCGTCAGAACGTGCAGACCGCCATTTTGACTGATCGGATTTTCAAATGTGCGAATCACATCCTGTCCCGGCGTTTCGGTAGCACTGGCGGCCTCTTCGGCTAATGTTTTGCCTGTAACCGTCAACGCGCTGCCGTCCACATGATTGCTTTCCACCAAACGCTTGGCGATCAAACGGATGCCACCCGCTTTATGCACATCAACCGCCGTATATTTGCCTGTTGGCTTCAGATCAGCGATCAACGGGGTGTGCTTGCTGATATTTTCAATATCTTCCAGACTAAATGGAATGCCCGCTTCCCGTGCGAAAGCCAGTGTATGCAGTACGCCGTTGGTTGAGCCGCCCGTACAAGCCACCGACGCAATTGCGTTTTCCAGCGATGTGCGGGTGATAATTTGCTTGGGGCGGATGTCCATCTCGATCATCTTCAGGATCAGTTCGCCCGCGCGGTAGGATACGGTGTCTTTCTCCTCTGCCATCGCCGGAACATCAGCCATACCCATCGGGCAGACGCCCATAATTTCTGCCAGCATTCCCATCGTGTTCGCCGTGAACTGCCCACCGCAAGCACCCGGCCCCGGACAGGCTGCATCTTCAACTGCCTTGAATTCCTCTTGGCTGATGCGCCCCGCCGCGTATGCGCCGATTGCCTCAAACACATCCTGCACCGTCAGATCTTTGCCCTTCAGGTTTCCCGGCATAATCGAGCCGCCGTACAGCATCAGCGACGGAATATTCAGCCGGATCATCGCCATGATTGTACCCGGCATTGTTTTATCGCAGGCTGCCAGACAGATCAGCCCGTCAAAATAATTGGCGCGGGCGATCAGCTCAATGCTGTCAGCGATCATTTCGCGGCTGATGAGTGACGCTTTCATGCCTTCCGTACCCATCGTGATTCCGTCCGAAATGCTGACGGTATTAAATTCCAGTGGTGTACCCCCGGCGGCGCGAATGCCTTCTTTCATCTTGTGAGCCAGCCGCCGCAGATGGAAATTACATGGGCCAACTTCCGTCCATGTATTGGCAATACCGATAATCGGTTTGGCGAGGTCAGCATCAGTCAGGCCAATTGCCTTCAGCATTGCGCGGGCAGCAGCGCGGTCGTCGCCTTCGACCAGAGTGCGGCTGCGTGTGTTTAATTTCGCAACTTGGTCGCGGATTTCGGGTGAGTCGGACATGAGAACTCCTGATTTATTTTTATGAATGTGGCATGGGGAGCAAGTATAACGCGGAAGATCGTTAAAGTGGCAAGGGCATGGCATCAAAGTATCTTATTGTTACTACGGTTTAAGCTACGAAACAGCCTCACACTTGTAAAGCATGATTTCCCTTTGCCCCGCTGGATGTGGAACAGTAGTCGTTAGTTTTAAATCATCCACAATCGAGCAGTTCGCGTTCAACCAGTCTCGAATAGCCATCTTGAATCCACGCTGTCCATCCCCGTCCAGCAAATATTTCAGCCGTCCGTCTGTCACTAACTGCGTCAGTTTATCGACTGTCAGCACCGGGTCATCCCCAATAAAGCCGCCCGCCAACAGCACCGGACGCCCGGTTTCCAGAATATACGGCGCGCCCATATTGGCGTTCGGCACAGCCAACAAATATTCAATATCCTGTGTGTGCGCCTGTAAATAAGCCACCAATTCAGGATTGGCGAGGCTTATCAACGGCATCCCCCCAGCCATGACGGGTCTACGGCCTGTTGGCACATGGTATGAAGTCGGCAGCACCGAATTTGGATTCGCATCCAGCATCGTCCACACTGACCACCCCGCAGGAATCACCAGCAAGCCAGTCGCAAGACACCCCATCGCCCATTGTCGTCGATCCGAAATCAATATCCCGATCAAGCCCATCGCCAACAGCCCCACCGCCGCAGCTATCAACCCGTTAGCTGAAGCAGCATAAGCAGATAATGTAACGACCTGAAAAGCGAATGTCCCGCCGATCCCAATCAGCAAAATCACCCACCGGGAATCGTTCTGAAAGAGCATCCATAATTCGCGTAGGGTCAACCCAACCAGTGCGGCTAATGGCGGCCCCAGCATGATGAGATAGTAAGCATGATAAAACCGCGCCACGCTGAAAAAGATCACCTCAGTCATTAGCCATCCGCCCCATAACACGACTGCTAATTGTGTTTGGGAAAGTGGCCACTGTCGCCCGCCGCGTACCACCAGCACCACCATGCCAAATAATCCCAATGGCAGTAGCCAACTGGCTTCCTTGCTCAACGGCGGCTGAAATAACCGCATCATTCCCGGCTCACCCAATTCCTGAACACGATTCTGCTTGCCGGCTTGCCCCAGCAAACGCCCCATTCCGTTATAACCCGTGATCAAATCCATAACGGTGTTATTGCTGCTGCTCCCGATGTAAGGACGCGACTCAGCGGGTGTAAGATCAACCACCACTGCCCACGTCAGCGACACGACCAGCAGCACTAGGGTTGCCGCCGTCAGATGCCGAATTTTCCGTATCCATGAATGCGGCGCGGATAAAAAGTACAACCCATAAAAAGCGGGCAGGGGTAGAAATGCCTGAAGCATCTTGATGTTGAACCCCAATCCCACCAGCAGGGCACCCAACCATAAATACCGTAAACGCACGCTTTCCGAGGCTTTGATGAAACTCCATGCCGCCAGCAGTAGGACGAATACCAGTAAACCATCCATTGTGTTGTTGCGTTCAACCGCTACCGTAATCGGTGTAACCGCCAGTGCCAGCGCCGCCAGCAATCCCGCCGCCACACCGAACCAGCGTTTGACCAGATGGTACAGCAGCGGAATCGAAAGCGTCCCCGCTAATGCCTGTGGCAGCGCCAGCGCGAATCCGTTCACACCAAGAGCAAGCGCCGAAAGTGCCTGCACCCACAACCCCAATGGCGGTTTATCCACCGTCACCGAACCGCCCGGTTCTGCCGCCACGAAGAAAAAATTCTGCGGCGAAATCAACATACTTTTAACCGCCGCTGCATAATACAGATTGCCCTCACCCCCTGCGCCCAACTGGTAAAAGCGCAGGCAAGCCCCCAGCAGCACAATCAATAGCAGTGACCTGTGGAGCATTTTCTGCCGCATTGGAGTATGAATGGACTGACTCAACAAAAATGCCTCCTGAAAACGCCGATCTCTATCAGGATAAGCGTCTTCAGGGGGCATCTTCCACTACAGTTTAGAAACCCGGATGGGATGATGTCACGGTCGGTACGTAATCACCAACCGTGCCGAGCGTGTATTGCCGCCTCCATAGTATGAGTTACCTTCCTGCGCCAGCGCGTATTTGCCCAGATTGGCCGTGCCGCCATTCGCCCGCAGGATGAGCGAGAGACTGTTCCCGCTGTTCCAGCCTGACCCGCGCACGATTTCCTGCACAATCGTCTGCACATTCGCCAGTGTATACCAGGTATCCGCTGACCATGCCGAAGTATCCGCATACGTGATGCGGGCAGTCGTGAGTGCTGTGCGCTGCGAAGGTCTGCTGCTGCTGCTGAAAGCTGCGCTGTTCCCGGCAGAATCTCCGGCAATTTGCATATTGACGTTCACCCATGCCGAAGTTGGTGAATACACCTGTAACTGTGCCGAAACAATCGTCGCATTACGCGGAATCGCCAGACTGGTGAACCGCAGTCCGGCATAACTGGCATTCGGGTTTGCGCCAGTGCCCAGCCATAACCCGTAATAACCGGGTGTGAAAGTGCTGCCATCTTCGTTTACATCGTTGCTGCCGTTGGTAATCTGCACGGTTAGAGTGGTTTGACCGGGTGCAGGGGTGGCGGTGGGTTGGGGAGTCTGCGTTGGCGTAAAAGTAGCCGTTGGTTGCGGTGGTAGCGTCGGTGGTGGAGGTGTATTGGTGGGGTTCGTCGGCGGAATCGGCGTGATGTCCCCAATCTGCATAATCTTGGCGACCGAAGGTACGCCATTGCTGTTGATGATAAACATCATGTAGTAGCCCGGCGGCATGACGTTGTTATTGCCGGGTACTTGCACTTGCAAACTGTTGCTGTTTTTGGTGAAGGTGGCGGGCACATACACCTGATTCATGTTGTAGGCATGGGTGAAAGAAGGCAGACGGACGAAAGCCACTTTGCTGATGCTGTTGGCATCCGGCGTTTGCACATTGATCGTCGTGCCATAATTCAGACTGGCAGGTGCATTGCTAATTGTTGGGCGTGCCCCTTTGAACAGGTAGGGTGGTGAATAGATTTGTGCCGTGAAGTAATCCGCCACCGAGTCGGTGCTGTGTCCGCCTCCTGCCGAAAGAACCCGCCCATCCGGCAGCAGAATACCAATCGAATGGTACATGCGCGGATCACTCATTGGGGTCAACTGTCGCCAGGTCATTGAAACCGGATTCCATAATTCCGGCATCAGCGGCGCGGTAGAGGGTGTATTCGTTCCATCGCTCGAACCGCCAATCGCCATTACCTGTCCATCCGGCAGGATAACCATGCTCTGGTTGTAACGCGGATAAGCCATTGACGCCCGTGCCGCCCAGTATGGCTTGGTCAGGGTCATGTTGATAGTTGAAGTCGTTGTTCCTTTGCCTGCGTACAGAAATTTCCCCGGTTCGTATTGTACCGAAGTGAATCCGTTAGGTGCCCAGGCCACATGAGTATAGGTCTGGGTTTCGACATTAAAACGCATTGTGCGTCCGCCCGGCACTCTGGTGAAGAAAATTTCGCCATTGGGCAGCAAATGCGCTTTGGGGTACTGTCCGGTATCCAACGAGGCGTTGGTAAGCTGTGTCCAGGTGTTGTTCGCCGGATTGAATACTTCCGGGATGAGCGCCATCTGCCCGGTGATAATCGAGCCGCCGAACGTAACCAGCGCGCCATTGCCCATGATGATCGTGCTGGGATACCAGCGTTTATACGCCATATCGCTGATGCGCGTCCAGGCTTGGGTTCGCGGGTCAAACAGATGGGTATAATTTGTCCCGTAGTTATTTTTGTTCAGATGCCCGCCGTTGACGATCAAACGACCATCCGGCAGCAGCACATGTGCCGCACAGAACAGCGCCGTAGGATACAGGGGAACAGCCGTAAAGGTGTTGGTAGCGGGATCCCAAAGTCGTGCCGTTGTGGTGGAATTTTTCTCCACATCCCACATCAAAAGTTTGCCGTTGGGCAGCATCGAAACATGTACCGCCACAATCGGCCATGTGTAAAGCTGTGACCATTGCCCGACATCCGCAGGCGCGGCTAGCAGAGTGCTGTTATAACGGGGCAAGCGGTCTAGCATATCGGCAGGTATAGCGCTGTACAGCGGCACACCTGTTGTGTGATGAGTATGTTCGCCGGGTTGTGTGGCGGAGAGGGGTTGGATAGCGATGACTAGCGCCAGAATCAGGGGCACAAGCACAACTCCTAGCTTCAACAATCGATTTAATCCCGATCTCATAATGCCCCCATTTTATAGTTTTCAATTCTATACGGCGCGATTGTAGCCAGTCTTTGCTACCTTGATACCAATTTTCAAATAATTTATACAGGTTTTTATAACTTGCCAGACTATTGCTGGCTCGTTAGTCTTATTCAGGAATAGGCCAATAGACAAGTTTTGTGAAAAAAGTATAGACAGAATGGCCTTACAGCGTACTAACGGAATAGTAACCTGATTAGGTAAATACCATGCCTTATCTGCTTGGGATCGATATTGGCACATCCAGCGTGAAAGCAGTCTTGTTCGACCCGGAAACTGCCCGGATTACCGCTACCGCCGCACATGAATACCCAATCCACAAACCAACTCCCGACCGCGCCGAGCAAAACCCTGATGATTGGTGGGATGCAACTGTAATGGTTGTGCGGCAGGTGATGACCAACCTTAAACCGGAAAGTGTCGTTGGCATCGGCTTCAGTGGGCAGATGCACGGCACAGTGTTAGTTGATGCTGCGGGTAAGCCTGTTCACCCCGCCATCATCTGGGCAGATCAGCGCAGCGGCGCGGAATGTGCTGAACTCGTAGCCATGGTTGGCGCGGAAAATTATGCATCCACCGCCGGGACACTGCCTGCGGTCGGCTTTATGGGCGCGACACTGCTCTGGCTCAGGAAACATCAACCCGATCTACTGGAAAAAGCCCATCAAGTGCTTTTACCCAAAGACTATGTGCGCCTGAAAATGACGGGCAACATGTTGACCGATTCGAGTGATGCCGCCGGAACAGGCATATTTGATGTGACGAAACGCGCATGGGCAGATGAGATTATCCGCCGTACCGGACTGCCAGAAAGTCTATTTCCTGTTGTGATCGAATCGGGCGGTTTGGCAGGGCATCTACAACCTGAAGCGGCTGCATTAATGGGCTTACCCGCCGGGATTAGGGTAGCGGCTGGCTGCGCCGACCAACCAGCGCAGGCATTGGGCAACGGGCTTATCACACCCGGCAAAGCCTCGGTGACGACTGGCAGCGGTGGGCAGGTATTCATTCCGCTTCAGCCATCCGGTGAACGTGTCCCAACCGATCCCCGTCTACATGTTTTCAACCATGCTGTGCCGGGGATGTATTATGTGTTGGGCGCGATTCTTTCGGCGGGTTTGTCGCTGCGCTGGCTGCGGAATCTGGTGGGATTGGAAGGTGTTCCCGATGCCTATCCGCGTCTGAGTGCTGAGGCGGCTCAGGTTGCCCCCGGCGCAGATGGCCTGATTTTCCTGCCATATTTATCTGGCGAACGGACGCCCCATATGGATTCGCTCGCGCGGGGTGCATTCATTGGTTTGAGCGCCCATCATACACGCGGGCATTTGGCGCGGGCAGTCATGGAAGGGGTGGCCTTCGCGCTGCGGCAAACATTGGAAATCAGCCGTGAATTAGGTGCTGATGCCGAAACAATTATCGCGGCGGGCGGCGGTGCGGAAAGTGACGTCTGGCGGCAGATTCAGGCCGATGTATTTGGCGTTCCGCTGCAACAAACGCTGTTGACTGAGCAGGCCGGAGTCGGCGCGGCTTTGTTGGGCGGCATGGCAGCAGGGGTTTATGCGGAGTTAGCCGAAGCCTGTTCTCGAACAGTGCGCTATGGCTCAATCACACAACCGAACACCACACGCCAGACCTTCTATAATGACCGCTATGCTCACTTTTTAGAACTGTATCCTCGCCTCAAGGGAGATTTTCATCGTCTGGCGAATCATCCGTAAACGCCAAATCTTCTGAAAAACCTATTCGATTCCAGTCCTGAATTTTCTCGCCTAGTGCTCGTATTTTCTGAACAGAGATGAGTTGTTCGGGGGTAAGCGTACCGTCAAGTCCTTGCTCCATAAACCGAGAGTACCCAATAATACATATAAGAGGGCAGCGCCATTCTGTACTCATCATGCGGACAGCTTCATGCGGGGTACGGTTGATCAATAATACAGCAAGGTCTTTGCTGAGTTCAGGCATGTGTTCATGAGCAATTCTGTATATTGATTGAAGTTCACGTATATATTCATAGCTTAAAGCGCCATACTGACTCTCTAATAACTGCTCGGCCAATTGGCTGATTTCAGCTAACCACGCAAGAACCTCATCCAAGATCACACCCTCCAAAGTGTCCTAAGTCCATTATAGATGGTATCCAATGAAATAGGTCTACTCGCGCCCACCCGCTATAATCTCCACTAGGAGGTACATGAACATGTCAACCAAGCTGCAATGGATCGAAACCGAACTCGCAAATCTAAAAGAACAGGGCTTATTCAACACCATCCGCACCATTGGTACGCCGCAGGGTGCGTGGATTGAGGTGGATGGGCGGCGTGTCCTGAATCTGTGTTCCAATAATTATCTGGGGCTGGCGAACCATCCCCGTTTGAAGGATGCGGCTAAAGGGGCGATTGATGAGATGGGCGTCGGCCCGGCAGCGGTGCGTTCCATCGCTGGAACGACCACCCTGCATACCACGTTGGAAGAACGGCTGGCGCGCTTTAAAGGGGTTGAAGCCGCGCTCACCTTCCAAAGCGGTTTTAACGCTAACATTGCTGTCATCCCAGCACTGGTCGGCAAAGGCGATGTCATCTTCAGCGACCGCCTGAACCATGCCAGCATCATCGATGGTTGCCGTTTGAGCGGCGCAAAAATCGTGGCTTACGAACACAACAGTCCGGATGATCTGCGCGCCAAAATCGCGGAAACCACCGAATACGGACGCCGCCTTATCATCAGCGACGGTGTGTTCAGCATGGATGGCGATATTGCTCCGCTGCCTGCGCTGTACGAAGTCGCCCGCGAACACGATATTTTGCTGATGGTGGATGATGCACACGGCGAAGGTGTCCTCGGTAAAGGTGGACGCGGCATCGTCGATCATTTCGATCTGCACGGCAAAGTGGATATTGAAGTCGGCACAATGTCTAAAGCCTTTGGCGTCGTGGGCGGAATCGTGGCAGGTAAAAAATTGCTGATTGATTGGCTGAAACAGCGGGCGCGTCCATTTTTGTTCAGCAGCGCCATGACCGCGCCGGATGCTGCTGCCTGTTTGACGGCTGTCGATATGCTCGAAGAATCGACCGAATTGGTTGACCGTTTATGGTCGAACGCGGCTGTTTTCAAAAAGGGAATGCAGGCGTTAGGCTTCGATACAGGTGTAAGCGAAACGCCGATTGTTCCGGTGATGCTGGGTGAAGCACCGCTGGCACAACAGTTCAGCAAAAAGCTGTTCGAGGCCGGTGTGTTTGCGATGTCGATTGGCTTCCCCACTGTCGCCAAAGGCAAAGCGCGGATTCGGGTGATGAATTCCGCTGCGCACAGCCCGGAAGATTTGGAAACGGCGTTAGCCGCTTTTGAACAGGTCGGCAAGGAATTAGGTGTTGTTCCTGCGTAACCCCGGCGGTGTTTGGGTTTGCCGCAACTTCAGGTAAGATTTTGCGTATTGTGAAGTGAAGAAGGGACTCCACCATGTCGCAAAATGATCTGGATTATCGCGCCATCCGGCAAGCGGTTGAAGCGGGACTCAAACGTCAAAAATTCCGGGGGCGGGTTGGTTTTTTGCTGGGTAGCGTTGCGATGTTCATCGCCTTTATGGTGGTGGCATGGATTGTGTTTCCAAGTGTGGATACGACGGGCAGTTTTAGCCAGGATGGTTTTGCCGTCGGCAGCATGATTATGCTCACGATGGGTTGGTTTGCATCCCTGATGTTTCAGGCTTCCTCGCTGTTTTTTGATACCAAAGCCGGGGAAAACCAAATCCGTGAACGGCTGGTCGCACGGGAAATCAACCGCGAGATGATGCGGCTCGGTGAAGATGCGGCTGGTTTTCAGGAAAAAGCCAAGCGTGTCATGCGCCTGAGTGACGACGGCGAAATCCTCGAAGTAGTCGAAGAGGCAGCAGAACAAATGCGGTCGGCACTGTAAACCAGCCGCCGATCCGGTTAAGAAAATATAATAGGGCGGGCAACCGACTTCAGTTATAATGATCTGAACGAAGTTGAACCGCATGGTGTGGGGGTTGTATGGCGTTGCACGAAGGAGAGATTGTTGGCCCGTATCAGGTGATCGGCCAGCTTGGACAGGGCGGTATGGCGACCGTCTATAAAGCCTATCATTCCAAGCTCGACCGGAATGTAGCCATTAAAGTGCTGCACCCTGCTTTTAAAGAGGATGCCGACTTTCTCGCGCGCTTCGAACGGGAAGCGCAGATTGTTGCCAAACTGGAACATCCCCATATTGTCCCGGTGTACGACTATGCCGAGCATCAGGGACAGCCTTATCTGGTGATGAAGTTCATCGAAGGCCGGACGCTGAAAAAAGTCCTTCAGGAAGGCCCTGTTCCACTGGGCGAAATTCTGCGGATTATGACTGCTGTTGCCAGCGCCCTGACTTATGCTCACGAACATGGCGTTTTGCACCGTGACATCAAGCCCTCCAATATTGTGATCGATAAAAATGGCATCCCCTTTTTAACCGATTTTGGTTTGGCGCGGATTGCTCAGGCGGGTGCATCTACCATGAGTGCCGATATGATTTTAGGCACACCCCAGTATATTTCCCCGGAACAGGCTGGCGGACTCGGTAATCTGGACTCGCGTACCGATATTTATTCGCTCGGCGTTATCCTCTATGAGATGGTGGTCGGGCGCGTCCCCTTCAATGCCGACACACCCTACGCCATTGTGCATCAGCATATTTACAATCCCTTGCCGCGTCCCACCAGCATCGATCCTTCCATCCCGCAGGCCGTCGAAGATGTGCTGACCAAAGGCTTGGCGAAGCAGCCTGCCGACCGTTACCCGACCGCCAATGCCATGATCGCCGCTTTTCGTGCTGCTATCGAACAATCCAATCTGGTTGATCTGAACCCTGAACGGGCTAAACTGGCGAAAGATGCCTTCTCGCGCGGACAGTATGAAGGCCCGACCATCACCGATCAACGCGCAGTCGGTATTCCGGCAATCATTCCGCCCGTACCGCCTGTTCCCCCTCTACCGCTCCAAAGACCCAAAAACACACAGGTTGAGTTTGAACTGAGCCTGGACAAGATGGGCGACGCCGGACGCAAGGTGGAGCAGGGCATTCGTAAAAGTGCTGATTGGCTGGGGCGGATGGCTTCGCAGATTGAATCGGCAGTCAGCGAATCCACCAAAGACTGGAACAAACCGATTTCGGAAGAAGAAAAAATCCGCCGCAAAATTGAGAAGCGGTATAAGGAACGGCAGGGTTTTCTTGTTCACCTGATGATCTATGTGGTCATCAATATTTTGCTATGGGGTATGTGGATATATGGTCTGCCAACCATAACTCAGGCGATTGGGGATGCGGAATTCACAGCCATCGCCAATGAATTTCCGTGGGTCATTTTAGTCACCCTTGGCTGGGGCTTGGGAGTGATTTCGCATTTCTTCGATTACTACAACAAATATGGCCCCGGCGCAGACAGCCGCGAAGATGCCATCCAGCGCGAAATCCAGCGCCAGAAAGAACGCAGCCTCGCCTTTGAGAAACCCAAGAATGATGCCGAGCGACGCACCCGTCTGGAATTGAGCGATGATGGCGAGATTATTGAGGTTGAGGACGAAATTTCGCGCGCTCAAAAGCGCAAACGATAGGAGGATATAACGATGGACGATAACTACGAAAAAATACGTCTGAAGATCGAAAAACGCTACAAACAACGCAGTGAACTCGTCATACATACGATTGCATTCGTCCTGACCAACATCATGCTGTGGTTATTTTGGATGTTCACCGGAGGCGATTATTTCCCGTGGCCGATGTTCGTCACCTTTGGATGGGGCATTGGGTGGATCAGCCATTTCATTGAGTACTACACCAAATATGGCGCAGGTGCGGATCGTCGTGAAGATGCCATTCAGCGCGAAGTCGAAAGTGAACTGGCGCGGCGCGGCCTTTACGAAAAACCCAAGAACGAAAACCGTCTGGAACTGACCGAAGACGGCGAAATCGAAATCATCGAAGACGAGGCATCCAACCAGTACAGACGCAATTAAACGGAGGCGGTAGGCTATGGCTGACAAAGACCAACAATACTACGACGAGATTCGCCGCCGCATAACCAAACGATACGAAGGTCGTGCACAGTTCTTCGGGCATTTGGTCACTTTTATGGTCATCAATGCGCTGCTGTGGATCGGGTTGCAGCCGGATGGTTTTTGGGAAACCGTCTTAATCGCATTCTCTGGGTTATGGTTCGTCGGGCTGGCGATTCATGGTGTGAATTTCCTGCTGGCTGAAATGCGCGAACGGGCGATTGACAAAGCCATCGAACGCGAACGCCAGTTTCAGGGAACCACACAGCTCGAAAAAAGCAAACGCAAGCGTGATGCAGTCACCCGACTCAGTGCCGATGGCGAACTGCTGGATGTAGTCGATGACGATTGGGAAGGCGAAGCCGCTGCTAACCTCAAACAAACCTAACCGCGTACTAACCACCTATTCGCGCGCCTCCAAAACCACATTACAATAGAGTTAGACCACGATACAGCTTGGAGGTTCTGGGCTATGGCGATGAATCCGATGGCCGTGATGCGACGGGAAAATGCCCGCCTGCAATCCGAAAACGAACGGCTTCAGGAAGAACTCCGCAACCTGCGTGAATTTGTGCAGATTCTCAATGACCTCACGCTGGCCGAGAAAAATTTCACCAGCGATGCCGAACTGCTGCCGCTGTTGGAACAGATTTTTCTGAAGGCCATGAATCTAATGAATGCGCCGGACGGCTCCCTCCTGCTTTTGGATGACGAAACCAATGAACTCGCCTTTGTGCTGGTAAAGGGGTCGTTGGCTGCCAACCTGAAAGGCTATCGCATCCCGGCAGATGAGGGTGTAGCAGGGTGGGTCATCAAAAATGCCCAGCCGACTCTCGTGCGCGATGTGCGCCGGGACGCCCGCTTCACAGGTACAATTGACGACCAATTTACCTTCCGAACCCAATCCATCGCTGCCGCCCCGCTGATTGGTGATCGTACCGTCTATGGCCTGATCGAAGCCTTGAACCAGCCGGGTGACGAACCCTTCTCCGAGTCTGATCTGGCGCTGCTCGGCTTGCTCTGCCGATTTGCGGGCGAAGCCCTTGCCGACATCGAACGGATGCAGCCCGAAACTGCCTGAACAATAAAGGCGCTCTCCGATCCCCGGCTCTATGTCGGGGATTTTTCATGTTCCCATATTTCTTAACCCCGGTTCTCTTTGGATTCCCCGTGCGCCCATCGGGGCGTGTAAAATGACGGTAGAAAGGCGCTGCTTTTCGGATATTTTGCACACCTCTATGCCCATTGCTTGCGCCCTACGCCCTAAGCTAGAATTGTGCGACCTGTCACAAATGAAGGGTATTCCCCGCAGGAGGCTCGTATAAACAATGACCCAGAACAATCATAAACGGCTGGTGATTCCCGGCCCGGTGGAAGTCCGCCGCGAAATTTTGGAGGCGCAAACCGAATGGATGATCGGCCACCGTTCCAAAGCCTTTGAAGAATTATTTGCCCGCTTGCAGACTAAACTGCGGCAGGCATTTGTTACCCAGAGTCGGGTTTTCGTTCAAGGTTCATCCGGTACAGGCTTATGGGAAGGTGCTTCCCGCAACTGTATCCGCGATGGGCGCAAGGCTTTACATCTGGTCGGCGGCGCATTCAGTGAACGCTGGGCGGAAGTCAGCCAGTTGAACGGCAAGCAGGTCGATATCATCGCCGTTGAATGGGGGCAGGCGCACACACCGGAAATGGTGGCCGAGGCGCTGCAAAAAGAAGCCTACGACGCTGTTTGTGTTGTGCATAACGAAACCAGCACCGGCGTCACCAACCCGATCAAGGAAATTGGCGAAATCGTCCGCCAGTACGATGAAACGCTCTATCTGGTAGATACCGTCAGCGGCTTTTTGGGCATCGAACTGCGCGTGGATGAATGGGGCATCGACTTTGCCCTGACTTCCTCGCAGAAAGCCTTCGCCCTCCCGCCCGGATTGGCTTTCGCCGCCGTCAGCGACCGTGTGCTGGATCGGGCTAAACAGGTCACCAATCGGGGTTACTACTTCGACTTCCTCGAAATCGAATCCAGCCTGAAGAAAAACAACACCCCATCCACACCGCCCGTTTCCCTGATGTTCGCCGCCGACAGACAACTTGACGATGTGCTGGCGGAAGGGCTGGAGAACCGCTGGATGCGCCACGCTCAGATGCGCGATTTGACCATTACGTGGGCAGACAGCCGCGAATTCGGCGTCTTCGCGCAGGATGGCTACCGTTCCCCAACCGTAACCACCGTCGCCAATGGTCGTAACATCAATGTGGACGATATGGCGAAGTTCATGGGCGGCAAAGGCTTCTCGATGGACAAAGGCTACGGCAAGATCAAGGGTAAAACCTTCCGCATCGCGCACATGGGCGATATGACCATCTCAACGCTGGAAGAAGTCCTTTCCGGCCTCGACGAATTTATCGGAGCTTAGTTGTGACCCAATTTCATGTACTCGTACCCGACAGCGTAAACAAAAAAGCGGTTGAAATTCTCGAACAGGCCGGATTAAAAGTGACCGCGCCGGGGCAGATGAAGCGCGAAGAAACCCTCGCCGCCATTGCCGATGCGGACGCGCTCATCATCCGCAGCGGAACCAAAGCCGACGCCGCCCTCATCAACGCCGCCACGAAGCTGAAGGCCATCGCCCGCGCCGGAGTGGGTGTCGATAATGTCGATCTGGACGCCGCCAGCGCCAAGGGCATCGCTGTGATGAACACGCCCGACGGCAATACCATCGCCACCGCCGAATTCACTTTCGGCCTGATGCTGGCGCTGGCACGGCACATTCCGCAGGCTTACGATTCGCTCAACAGCGGCAAATGGGATCGCAAATCGTTTCAGGGCGTCGAACTGCGCGGCAAGACCCTCGGTGTGGTTGGTTTCGGACGCATCGGGCGGGCGGTTGCCAAGCGCGCGCAGGCTTTTGAGATGACCGTGATCGCCTACGACCCGTTCATCCCGGCGGATTTTGCAGCCGATTTGGGCGTGGAGATGGTCAGTCTGGAGACGCTTTATGCTCGCGCCGATTTTA
Organism: Anaerolineae bacterium; assembly: GCA_019912965.1. Classification (GTDB taxonomy): domain Bacteria; phylum Chloroflexota; class Anaerolineae; order Aggregatilineales; family Phototrophicaceae; genus CFX2. The sequence goes on along the minus strand of JAIOHM010000067.1, from coordinate 21,579 downwards.
TCACCCTGCACAGCGTCATCACGGACGAAACCCGCGAGATGATTAACCGCGATACCCTCGTCACCATGAAAAAAGGCGTTCGCATCGTCAACGCCGCACGTGGGGCGCTCATCAACGAAGCGGATTTGGCCGAAGCCATCAAGAGTGGGCAGGTTGCCGGGGCAGCGTTGGATGTCTATGGCGAAGAACCGCCGCCCGCAGGTCACCCGTTGATCGGCTTGCCCGGTGTGATCGATACGCCGCACTTGGCCGCCAGCACCGACGAAGCACAGGTTGCGGTTGCCATCGAAGCCGCACAGTTGATCGTGGATGTGCTGCTGAACAGCACCTACAAAAACGTGGTCAATGCAGCCGTGTTAGTGAAGTAATGGAGGTTGGGGCGTAGCATTGTTACGCCCCGACCTTTTTTGTTACCTGATAAACAGGGTGTATCAGGTGATTATTACGCAAATGACGAACCCCCGCCTAACCCCACCCCTACCGGACACCAACCGCATTTGCCTGTGGGCGACCGGGCCGGTCTCCTCTACGACTGATCTGGCAGCGATGAACGAATAACCAAAAATCCCCATTCGTGCTAATATGTGCTTATAACGCCCACGTCAGATTGCCGGAGCAGCCCCCATGCCGCCCATTTTCGTCAGCCACGCCACCGCCGATGACTCCGCTGTCACCAGAATTCATAATGATCTGGAATCTGCCGGAATTAGCGTGTGGGTTGACCACTGCGACGGCATCGGGCCGGGGGATAACTGGAGTCAACAGATACAAACCGCGCTGGTCGAATGTGAAGCCGGTTTATTCATCCTCTCGCCCCATTCGGCGGCTTCCCCCGAATGTGAAGCCGAATATCGCTTCATCCTCTCAAAGCTGAACAAACCGCTGTTCGTCGCTCTGATTGCCCCGGTTGAAGCCCAACAATTTCCGTGGCGCTTGAACACCATTCAATATGTCGATTTACATACGGATTTTTCCAGCGGGATGCGGGCGCTAATTGCGGCCATGAAAGGCGAAGCCCTGCCACCGGATGCCCCCGTAAAAATCCTGCGCCCAATCACCGGACACATCGACCGCCGCTTGACGACCATCCCCATGACCGGACGCGACGACGATTTGAACGCAGTCAAACGCCTGCTCAAACTTGCACCCGCAGCCATATTGGGCATGGGTGGACTCGGCAAATCGCGCCTTGCTGCCGAACTTGCCCTCACCAGCCCCGATGTGGATGGCGCGGTGTGGCATACGGCGGGCGATATTTCCCGCCCGGATGAGGTGATCGAATTATTACGCGACCATTTTAACCTCGAAATCACTGCTGACCGTCCCGCCGTCCTCAAAAAGCTGCGTTCATCCAAACGGCTCATCATTCTGGATAACGCCGAATCTGTCCCTGCCGATGACCCACGCCGCGCGGCATACGTCAAATTGGTGGATGATCTGGCCGATGCTGGTTCACAGGTTTTGCTCACCAGCCGCGTCGAATGGCCGGATTTGTTTCGCTGCGGTGTACATACCCCGCGCACCCTGATGCCCGACTTCGCCGCCAAAGTCGTGCTGGATATGGGCGAATCGTTGCGCGTACAGACGGATTTAAACTCGCACGCCGCCGCGATTGCCAAAGAATCTCGCTTTCACCCCCGTTTGATCGAATGGGCGGTCGGCTTGATGAAGAAGTTCCCGGTCGCCAAAGTCCTCGCGGATTTGACCGACCTGAAAAGCAAAGGCGCACAGGACGCGCTGGATGAGATGATCCTCAAAACCCTGCGCCAGATGACCGAAGCACACGGCGAACAGCCTGCGAATACCCTCAAACGCCTCAACGTCTGTCGCGGCGGCTTCACCTACGCTGCGGCAAAAGCGATTGCGTCTCCCCCTCTCTACGAAGTGGAGAGGGGGCTGGGGGGTGAGGTTTCTTCTGACCTTGATGACGCCCTATCCACCCTGCAAACCTACCGCTTCATCACCTTCGATGGCAACCGCTACACCATCGACCCTTTAGTCATCGCCGCCGTAGGCGAAGACCCCGCCGCCCACACACCGCACTACGACTACTACAAAGCATTGGCTAACAACCACCGCAAAAAACAGGATTACCTCGGTCTCGACCCCGAATCGGCTAATCTGGAATCCGCTTTCGAGTGGGCATTCGCCACCCGTGATGGTGAGGATGCCTTGTGGTTAGCAAATGCTTGTGGAATTTTTTCCCAAAATCGTGGACGGTTCGCACAAAAATTGGATTGGTCGAAAAGGGTAGCTGACAAATTAGCTGAACATCCAGACAAAATGCTGTGGGCAAATGCCCAAAATAGTCTCGGAATTGACTACCGAAATCACCCTCTTGGCAGCCGCCGCGAAAATCTGCAACGGGCTATCGAGAGCTATCAGGCCGCGCTGCAATACTACACCCCCGCCGCCGCCCCGCTGGATTATGCCATGACCCAGAACAATCTGGGGGCTGCCTACCAAACGCTGGCTGAAATCGAAGACCTCGTAAACAACCTGCGCCGCGCCATTGAAAGCTATCAAGCCGCGCTGGAATATCGTACACCAGCCGCCGCTCCGCTGAGTTATGCCATGACCCAGAACAATCTGGGGACTGCCTACAACGATCTGGCTGCCATCGAAGACCGCGTAAACAACCTGCGCCGTGCCATCGAGAGCTATCAAGCCGCGCTGGAATACTACACCCCGTCCGCCGCCCCGCTGGCTTATGCCACAACCCAGAACAATCTGGGGACTGCCTACAGCGATCTGGCAGCCCTTGAAGATCGGGGAGCCAACCTCCGCCGCGCCATTGTGAGCTATCAAGCCGCACTGGAATACCGCACGCCGTCCGCCGCCCCGCTGGATTATGCCATGACCCAGAACAATCTGGGGACTGCCTACTGGGATTTGTCCAAGATCGAAGACCACGCCGCCAACCTGCAACGGGCCATCGCCTGCTATCAAGCTGCGCTAAAATACCGTACTCCTATCCTCGCTCCGCTGAGTTATGCCAACACACAACTTAACCTCGGCCTCACCTACGAGGATTTAGACGACCTAAACGCCGCCATCGCCTGCTGGCGCGAAGCCGAAATCTACTACCGCCAGATGGAAGCCTTTGAGGATGCCGATAAAATGCTGCGCTGGATTGCCGCCGCTGAAGCGAAACTCAAGGGGTGAAAGCGTCTCTAAAGCCCCTCTCCGGTACGGGGAGGGGTTTGGGGTGGGGTGGATTTACCCTCATTTTCAAACCGTTATACAATTGACAGATACGAACTTTTGTGCTAATCTGGTAAGTGTTCTATCCTCGCCGGGGAACGTGCGAAATCTGCACAAACCCCCGCGCCGCATTTGCCGCTTTTTTCGCATCTTATCAACCCATAACAGTCGCCAATAAAAACCCGTTTCGCCACCGCCACCGCCACCGCCATCGCCGCCAATCCCCCAAAGAGTCGCAAGATTCAAAAAATCCATATGCGAATCTGACGAATCTGACGAATTTTGCGAATCAACAACCAAAACCGGTCACGGACAACGACTTCCCTCACCATAGACCACCTATAACCACCCTTTGACAAACGGGTGTATCGTAAATGGGAAGTGCTTAACCGCTTCTTAAACATTTACCATCCCAATCTGAAGGTTTCCTCTCGTGACCACCCTGGCATTTGCACTCGTTTTGACCTCGGCCTGTATGCACGCCATCTGGAATTATCTGGTGAAACGCGCGGGCGGCGATATGACATTCGTCTGGCTGTTCAGCGCCCTTTCCACACTTATTTATCTCCCGCTGGCAGTTTACATTCTGCTGGTTGAACGCCCGGAATTCACGCTCAATAAAATAATTGCGCTGGTTGGGACGTGTCTGGTGCATCTGGTGTATTACTTTTTGCTCTCACGCGGTTACCGGGTGGGCGATCTTTCGCTGGTGTATCCGCTGGCGCGCGGCACTGGCCCGGTACTTGCCAGCATGGGTGCGGTGATTTTGTTCGCGGAACGGCCTTCGCCCATTGTGATTGTTGGCACGCTGCTGGTGGCTTTAGGGGTGTTTATCCTGACGGGCAATCCGTTCAGCGTCGCGCGTGAAAAAGCGGCTCCGGCCATTGCTTACGGTCTGCTGTGTGGCCTCTCGATTGCGACTTATACCCTGTGGGATAAATGGGCAGTCAGCGATTTGTTGATTCCACCCCTGATTTTGACGTGGGCAAGCGGTTTGGTACAGATGGTCGTCCTGACGCCCCATGCTCTGAAAAATTGGGAACGGGTGCGCGTGAGCTGGAAGACCTACTGGCGGGAAGCCATCGTCATCGGCATTCTCGATTCGCTGTCTTACATCCTGTTCCTGATTGCGCTGCGCGTCAGCACGGTGAGCTTGCTGGCTCCAGTACGGCAGTTCAGCATTTTGATTGGGGCATTCATCGGCGTGCGTATTCTGGCAGAAGGGGCAGGGCGGCGGCGTCTGGCTGCTGCGGCGGTGATGCTGGTCGGGTTAGCTTCACTGGCGTTGGGGTAAAAAAATACGGCGGGGATTATCCCCGCCGCAGAATAGACCGATTTAATTAATAAAGGTGCGCGAACTAATAACGGCGCGGGCCTCGGTCACGGTCACCACCATCACGGCTCGGACGTTCTTCACGCGGGCGGGCTTCGTTGACCGTCAGTGGGCGATTTTCCAAACGGTAGCCGTTGTAGCGCTTGATGGCTTCTTCAGCATCTTCGTCCGTTTCCATCTCCACGAAACCGAAACCCTTCGAGCGCCCGGTTTCCCGATCCATAATAATCGTCACCTGAGCGGTTGCGCCCACCTGTTCGAAAAGGCTACGCACCGATTCCTCCGTCGCAGTATACGGAAGGTTGCCAACGTACAACTTCTTAGTCACAAAATGCTCCTATTGCTTTGAACATCAGACGGATTGATAGGGGTAGTCGAACGTGGCAAAGTGCAAGGGCAGCAGACTGTGTAGGCAAGCGTGCGTTGCAGACTTCAGACCCGGACGTACACACTATCAGGGGAAATCATGGCACATTTTCTCATTTTTGTAAAGTCGTACCTTTGCCCTAATAACGCCCGTTGCGGTCTTTCGTCCAGTAGAACAATTCGACGATAATCGTGTCCACCAGCAAGTAGCCAAAACCGACCAATGCGGGCGGCACCAGCAAGCCCAGAATGCCAAATGCCCGACTAAAGAAAATCGAAAATATAGCGATCACCGCAATGAACAAAGACAGCATACAGCCCCGATACACGCGCATGGCGTAGAACCTCCGTGCTATCCTGATTACCCGTTATAGTACACCGGGAATGCCCGAAAAGTTCAAATTTCACACGCGGGTGATGTAGCTGCCGTCTTCCGTATTCACCCGGATAGTATCGCCGATCACCACAAATAAGGGTGTTTGTACGACCAATCCGGTTTCCAGTTTCACCTTTTTGAAGGCTGCGGTCGCTGTATCCCCGGCAACGGCGGGTTCAGCTTCCGTCACCTGATAATCGGCGGACTGTGGCAGCTCGTAGTCGATGTATTCGCCTTCGTAGCTGCTGAGACGCAGTTCCATATTTTCCTTGAGATACAGCAGATCATCCCCAAATAGTTCTTTACGGATTTGGGGCTGCTCGTAGGTTTCCATATCCATGAAGGTCAGAAACTGACCGTCGTCATAGAGGAATTGTGCGCGTCGGCGGTCAACTTCAATATCCTGCACGGCTGTGCCAGAGTTGAAGGTCATATCGGTGGTTGTGCCACTTCGCAGGTCGCGGACTTTGACACGGATGGTGGCATTGCCGCGACCGGGTTTAATGTGCTGATAATTGAGCACTTTGTAAATCTGGTTATCGACGGTGAAGCTTGCTCCACGCCGCAGTTGATTCACGTCAATCACTAAAACGACCCCTGCCTAAAACAGACTGCGGTTGTTGTTCGATCCCGCACCCGGCAGCGAATTGAGAAATTCTTCGTTGGTGTCCGTCTGACGGAATTGATTGATGAAGCGTTCGAATGCCCCCACCATTCCGGTTTCGGGGTCTTCGGCAAGATGGGACATCATATTCCGCAGGGTGTAAACGCGCTGGAGCAAATCCGGGCCGAGCAGGAGTTCTTCGCGGCGGGTTGAGGATTGTTCCATATCGAAAGCCGGGAAGATACGGCGTTCTTGCAGCTTGCGGCTGAGCATCAATTCCATGTTGCCCGTGCCTTTGAATTCTTCGTAAATCAGGTCGTCCATCTTGCTGCCTGTGTTGACAAGGCAGGTCGCCACGACAGTCAGGCTGCCGCCTTCTTCCACATTACGTCCTGCGCCAAAGATGCGCTTGGGTGGGTGAATTGCGGATGGATCAAAACCGCCGGAGAGGGTACGACCGCTGCTGGGCACAACCAGATTGTAAGCGCGTGCCAGACGGGTGATGCTGTCCAGCATGACAACTACGTGCTGCTTGCTTTCTACCAGACGCTTGGCACGGTTAATCGCCATTTCCGCCACGCGGACATGATGCTGCACCGGGTCATCGAAGGTGGAAGCGATCACTTCAGCATCGACCGAGCGATCCATATCGGTGACTTCTTCCGGTCGCTCACCGATCAACGCGATCATCAGGTGAACTTCCGGGTAATTTTTGCTGATGGCGTTGGCGATTTCCTTCAGAACGGTGGTTTTACCCGCTTTGGGTGGCGAAACGATCAATCCACGCTGCCCGCGACCAATCGGGGCAATCAGGTTCAGAAGTCGTGTAGAAAGGATGCGGGAATTGGTTTCGAGATTAAAGCGTTCGTTGGGGTAAATGGGAGTCAGGTCTTCAAAGTTCGGGCGGTTCTTGGCTTCTTCGGGGTTCAGGCCGTTCACTGCATCTACCCGTAAAAGCCCAAAATATTTTTCCGAGTCTTTGGGGGCGCGCACTTGCCCGATGACCATATCACCCGTGCGGAGGTTGAAGCGTTTAATCTGCGTCTGGCTGACGTAAATGTCGTTTGGCCCCGGCAGATAATGCTCCGCGCGCAGGAAACCGATGCCATCATCGACGATTTCCAGCACCCCGCCGCGCAGTTTATATCCCTGCTTTTCGGCATTATCGCGCAGCAGGGAAAGGATCAATTCCGGCTTTTTCAGGCGGCTGTAGCCACTTACGCTGCTATCACGCGCAATCTGGCGTAGTTCTTCAAGATTTCTCTGTTCGAGTTCGGCAATATCCATGATGTTATCTCCAGGGGATTACGATCTGTATGCAGCGTCATAGAGCGTCGATTTTGTGTGGACGGTATCTACGATAGCACTGCCGTAGTGTCGGTTAGCCATAAAAGGCGACTTAAGCCGTTTTTTACGTTGAAAATTGGTGCAGACTGGTTTAGAGAAGAGAGCGTGGTCAATTCCTTAAAAGGCACTATAGCATAACTCGTGCAAATAGGCAAGAGAGGTTTTGACTGTTCGTAAACCTATGGGAAAGTTATAGAATCCGAACATAAGACCTGCGGTATCTAAACATATCTTAAGTATTTGCAGGAATTTTATGCATCTACAATGAGACTATAGTCACTTGTAGTGCCAACAGAAGGATTTATTATGCTGCGTCACCAACGCTATTTTATATGGACGCTCCTTATGGCCTTTGCCATAATTATTGCCGGGTGCGGCACCACCAGTTCAACCCCTACACCAGAAGCCGCCACACCTGTCAGTGTTCAGCTTTCATGGACACATGAGTATTCGTTATCAGCTTTTTATACAGCGGAACTCAATAAACATTTTGCCGAAAATAATCTGGCTGTTACCCTCAAGCCCGGTGGTTTTGTTGAAGGCGCATATATTGAGCCTATCGATCAGGTTGTCAGCGGTGATTCGGACTTCGGAACCATCGGCGGCACCAGCATTCTGGAAGCACGGGCAGCGGGCAAACCTGTCGTTGCCATTGCCTCCCTGATGCAGCGCGGCCCAATCGCCGTGATCTCGCTGGCCGATACCAATATTCAAACACCAGCCGATTTGGTCGGTAAAACTGTGACGGTTGCTGAAGGCGGTTCGGCTATTTTGCTGGATACCTTGCTGGCCTCACAGGGCATTGATAAAGCTCAGGTGAATATTGTGCCGCGCACCGATTTCGGCATTGACCCGCTGGCGAACGGCGATGTGGATGCATTGGTTGGCTGGATCATCAACGAAGGTGTTCAGGTACAGGAAGCAGGACTTGAACCCAGTTTCCTGCTGATGAGCGACTACGGCATCCCGGATTACAACTTCCTGATTTTCACCACCGAGCAGATGATTCAAGATCACCCGGATACTGTGCAGCGTTTTGTGCAAGCCATGGTTGATGGCATGACAGACGCGGTAGACAACCCGGATCAGGCTATTGATTACACGCTTCAGTACAACAGCGAACTGGATCGTGACCAACAACTCCGGCGGCTTCAGTCATCTATTCCGTTAATTCGCCCAGCCGGGGTACAGGTGGGCAGGATGGAAGCGAGCGTTTGGGAAAGCATCCAAACGATTATGCTGGATTCGGGCTTGCTCACCGAAGCTGTTGATCTGAGCAAAGCCTACGACCTAACATTCCTGGAAAAGCTTACTCAGTAGAGGCTATAACTCGTCATGCAAAATACGGCTAATACACAAGCCAATCTTCCAATCTGGCAGCAGCTCCGGTGGCGTTTAACGCTCTACTTTGTGCTGCTGACAGTGGGCGTGATCGCCATTATCACGGGCTTTACGCTCCTGCAATTAAGAAATCAATCAACGCAGCAGACCTTCCGCCAGCTTGAATCGGTCGCTCAGTTGAAACAAAACCAGATTGCGCGCTGGCTGGAAACAGGCGACTTGCTGCTGCACGCAGCACTCTCCGACCCGAATACGCAGACCCGCGTTTTGAATGTGCTGACTTTCGAGTCAACTCTTCCGACTGCCCAGAGCAGTTTGAACGCTTCTTTGGCTGCCAGCGTAAATGCACAATCCAACCTGTCAGATGTGAATACGCTGACCTTTGATGAGATATTCGTCTACAATGTGGATGGACGAATCATTCTGGCTTCAAATCGGTCGGTTCTCAACCGTATCGTAACATTGCAGCCCTATTTTCAACCCAGTTTGCAGGGTGAGTTCATCACACCACCTTACTATGATGTTGGCACGAATGACCTGACTGCCTTCATTACCCATCCTATCCGTGCCATCAATGGCACTGTGATCGGTGTGGTGGCTGGGCGACTGAACATGGAAGTGCTGCGCTCGATCACGGCGGAACGCGCCGGGTTGGGCGAAACCGGTGAAACTTATCTGGTCAGTATCGAGAGCAACTACTTCCTGACGCCCAGCCGTTTGGAAAACTTCACGCTGACCCGCGCTTACCACAGTGAAGGTATTGACCAGGCATTAGCAGGCGTCGATGGTTCCGGCATTTACCCGAACTACGCTGACCCGCCGACGCCCGTGCTGGGTGTCTATCGCTGGATTCCAGAATTGGGCGCTGGCTTGCTGGCCGAAATCACTGAAGCGGAAGCTAACACACTGGTGACACAGACTTCGCTGGTCATCATCGGTCTGGTGGGTGTTCTGGCATTGGGTGCTGGTCTGGTCGGTCTGTTCGCGGCGACCAATATCTCGCGCCCGGTTGTTGCACTGACACAAATTGCCCAGCAGATCGCGGGTGGCGACCTTTCGCAGCGTGCCAGTATTAACCAGCGTAATGAAATCGGCAAGTTGGCCGACAGCTTCAACGTCATGACCGATCAGCTAGACGACTTGATCGGCAGTCTGGAAACGCGCATCGCTGATCGAACCCGCGACTTGCAAGCAGTGGCGGACGTGAATGCCCAGGTTTCCACCATCCTCCAGCTTGATCCGCTGCTTCAGGAAGTGGCTGATCTGACCAAATCCCGTCTGAACTTGTACCACGCGCATATTTATCTGTTGGATGAAGCAGAAAATAAGCTGGTGCTGGTCGCTGGCGCGGATGAAATCGGTCGGCAGATGGTGGCTGAAAAGCGCGTGATCGGAATGGATAATCAGCAGAGTATTGTGGCGAACGCTGCTCGCGGTCGTAGAGGTGTCATCATCAATGATGTTACTGCTTCGCCCACATTCCTGCCTCATCGTCTTCTGCCCAATACGCGCTCAGAAATGGCAATGCCGCTCATCTCGCGCGGACAACTGCTGGGTGTACTGGACGTACAGAGCGACAAGAAAGAATTTTTCAACGCCGAAATGTTCTCGGTGATCGAACTGATGTCCGGGCAGGTGGCAACCGCCATCAGCAACGCCAGCGCGTTCGAGAACGTCGAACGGTCACAGACGGAAGTCAGCCGCCGTGCTGCCGAACTGGAAACAGTGGCGAAGGTGAGCGCGCTCACGACCCGCATTCTGGATGTGGAAGAAATCCTGCAAACGGTTTCTGACCTCACCAAAGAAAGTTTCGACCTGTATCATGCCCATGTTTACCTGCTGGATGAAGTGGGCGAAAATCTGGTGCTGGCGGCGGGTGCGGGTGAGATTGGCCGGTTGATGAAATCTCAGGGGCGTAAAATCGCCGTCAATAATCCCAATAGTCTGGTGGCACGCGCCGCCCGCAGCCGTAAAGGTGTCATCGCCAACAACATCACCAATGAACCGGATTTCCTGCCGAATCCGCTGCTGCCGGAAACCCAATCTGAAATGGCGATTCCGATGGTGGTCGGCGAGCAGGTAATCGGCGTTCTGGATGTGCAAGCCAGCATCATCAACCGCTTCACGCACGAGGATGTGCGTGTACAAACCACACTGGCTGATCAGATCGCTGTCGCCGTGCAAAATGCGCGCGCGTTCACTCAAGTGCTTCTGTATGCTGACACGGTGAATAACTCACCCATCGGTATGAATGTGTGGCGTTTGGAAGACATCAACGATACAAGCAGTTTGCGACTGATGATTGCCAATCCGGCTACTGAAGCCATTACCCGGATCAACCCTGAAACCCTCATTGGCAAACGTTTCTTTGATGCCTATCCTACGGCTGATAGCCAACTGCCCGAAATCTACGCCAATGTTGTCCGTACCGGGCAGAGTGTTGATTTGGGTGAAATCGACTTTACCAGTGATCCAGGTACACCTACCATCTTCACTGTAAAAGCCTTCCCGCTGCCCAACAACAGCGTTGGTATCTCGTTCGAAGACATCACCCGGCGTAAGTTGCAAGAACAAGCGGTGATGGAACTGAATACGCGCTTCCAGGATATTTCCAGTACACTGCCGGGAGCTATCTTCCAGTTCAGCGCTCATAATGGTGTTTGGGCTACCCCCTACATGAGCCAGGGCATTTATGACATTATCGGTGTTCCGGCAGAAGCCATTCGGGAAGACCTGAACCGGTTTACTGAGCGTATTCATCCAGACGATATACAACGCTACACTGCCTCGATTGTCAAAGTGCTGGAAACATTCGAAACCTGGCATTTTGAAGGCCGTTCCATCAAACCAAGCGGTGAGTTGGTCTGGTGGGAAGCGTTCTCGCAGCCTTCTAAACTGGCTTCGGGCGAAATTGTCTTTAATGGTGTGGTATTTGATATCAGTGAACGTAAGCGGCAGGAAGAACTCATCCAGCTACGTGCTGTTGAAATTCAGACGGTCGCCACTGTTGGTTCAAGTATCGCTACCAACCTGGATTATGACCAACTGCTGTGGTCGGTCGCTAACCTCACGCGGGATAACTTTAACCGTTACCATGTCAACATTTATCTGCTCGATGAGACTGGAGAAAATCTAACACTGGCGGCGGCATCAGGCAATGTTGGACGCGAACTGGTGAAAAATGCTCACCAGATTCCGTTGAATGCAGCGAAGAGTCTGGTGGCTCGTGCTGCCCGTGATCGTGAGCCAGTGGTTATTCAAAATGTAAATCAGCAGCCAGATTTCCTTCGTAATCCGCTGCTGCCGAATACGCAGGCCGAAATGGCGCTGCCCATCATCTACGATAAGCATGTGTTCGGTGTGCTGGACATTCAAGACGACAAGACTGATGCGTTCGAAGAAGCCCAGGTACAAGCCAAGCTCATTCTGACGAACCAGATCGCCGTCGCCATCCAGAACGCGCGTACCTTTACCGTTCGTATCGAGTCGGAAAAAGCAGTTCGTGAAAGTGAACAGCGCTATCAACAAATCCTCGACGGTGTGGGCGATATGATCCTTGTGAAGGGCGAAAAATCGCGCATCGTCTGGGCAAATAAGTCCTTCCGTGAGTACTACGGTATGACGGTTGATAGTTTGCAAGGGATGATTGATGCGCCGTTTGCCGAGCCAGACTTCACCCAGCAGTATATCCGCGACGATCATTATGTTTGGGAAAATGGCATTCCGCTCACGGTTCCAGAAGAACCTGTAACCCGCCATGACGGAACTGTCCGCCTGTTTGAAACCTACAAAGCACCTATCTTTGACCCGACTGGCAATGTATTCCTCACGGTCGGTGTTTCGCGCGACATTACCCAACGCAAGCAGCAAGAAGAAGAACAGACCATTCTCTACAATGTGGCGAGCAAACTGACAAATGCTCAGGATGCCTCCGACATTATGGAAAGCCTCGCTGAATATGGTGTTGTGCGTGGGGCAATTAACGGCACATTGCTGCGGATTGATAACGACGAAAACGGTCAACCAGCATGGGCAGAAATTGTCGCCAACTGGAATGAGGAACGTGCGGTTGGAACACCTGTTGGTTCTCGTTTCTACCTGCCGAACTTCCCGTTTTCCCGGTTGTGGCTTTCCACACCAAACACGCCAATCCTTGTCAATGATATTCAGGAAGATCCCCGTATTGACGCGGGTACCCGCGCCATTTATCAGCAGGCTCAGACCACGAGCGCCGCTATTCTTCCGCTCTACACACAGGGCCGATGGGTGGGCTTGGTAACCTTTAGCTGGTCGGGTGCCACTTATTTTAACGAACAGGATGAACGCATCCTCAGTGCCATCCAACGCCAGGTAACACCGACAATGGACGCGCTTTATGCATCGCAAGCCATGCGTAAACGCGCGGCGGAACTCCAAACGGTAGCCGAGGTGAGCGCTGCCACAACCACGCAGTTGGAAGTTGATGAACTGCTGCAATCGGTGGTTGATCTCGTCAAGCTGCGATTTGATCTGTACCATGCCCACGCTTATCTACTGGATAGTCGAGGCGAAAATCTGGTGTTGGCAGCAGGTGCAGGGGAAGCTGGCCAAATCATGAAGGCGGAAGGCCGCCGTATCCCGCTTAGTCATACCAACAGTTTGGTAGCGCGGGCTGCCCGTCAAGGCCAGGGTGTGATTTCCAATGATGTCACCCACGAACCAGACTTCTTGCCGAACCCGCTTCTGCCGGATACCCAATCGGAACTATCTGTGCCGATGATCGTCGGCGGCCAACTAATCGGCGTGCTGGACGTACAAGCGGATAAAGTCAACCACTTTACGGATGAGGATGTGCGCGTTCAGACCGCACTGGCTGACCAAATTGCTGTCGCGGTGCAAAATGCCCGTGCCTTTATGATCACCCAGCAGCGCGCCCGTAACGCTCAAATCCGTAACCAGGTCAGCGATATTTTGCGTAGCTCCAACGATGTGGAAAAGAGCATCGAGGAGGTTATGATCCTGATGGCTGAGACTTTAGGGTTTGATAACCTGGTGATGTCCAGCTTCGATCATAAAACCCAAATGTGGCACGGTTACGTGGGTGCTGGTAAAGGCATGACCAGTGCGATTGCCAAAACCTTTGTTGATCCCGCCCCGGCTTATCCACATGGTATGGAAGTAATCAATACAGGGCGTGTGGTGATAATTGATGATGTGAACCAGTATCCCAACTTCCCGGAATACTACATCGAAACGCTGGGCATCAGGTCCGTACTGACACTGCCGGTAATCATCGAAAACCGGGTTTCAGCGGTTATATTCGGTAACTTCAGCCAGCAGATGCATGTCTTCACAGAAGAAGACATCGCGCTGGGGCAAATCCTTTCCGAGCAAATCTCGATTGGTATCGAGCGTAAGACGCAAGAAGATGAACAGCAGTTGCTTTACCTCATCTCTGCTCAATTGACCAATGCCCGCACCAGCCAGGAAATCCTGAACGCGATGACGGAATATGGCCGGATACGCGGCGGATCATCTGGCACATTGCTGACAATCGAAAGTGAAAACAACCAGCCGAATTGGGCGGAAGTCGTCGCAAACTGGCAGAACGATGGCAGTGAATCAACGACCCCTGTTGGAAGCCGTTTCTATCTGCCTGAATTCCCAATCTCCGGGTTGTGGTTATCTAATCCCGGCAGGCCAATCCTCATTGATGATGTATTAACTGACGAACGCGTTGATTCAGTCACACGAATGGCTTACCAAGCCACCAATGCGCGCGGCACTGTCATCGTACCGCTGTATACACAGGGGCGTTGGATCGGTCTGGTAACCCTTAATTGGTCAGATGGCGTTCGCTTTACCGAGCAAGATGAACGCATTCTCAGCGCGATTATGCTGCAAGTCATACCGACGCTGGACGCGCTGCAAGCCTCGTTGCAAATGCAGAAGCGTGCGGCGGAACTCCAAACGGTGGCTGATGTGTCCAAAACTGCGGCAGCCACACTGGACGCGAATAAACTGCTATCAGATGTAAGCGAACTGACCAAATCCAGTTTCGGTCTGTACCATGCCCACATTTACCTGCTGGATGAAGACGGCGAACATCTGATGCTGGCAGCGGGTGCCGGGAATCCGGGGCGCATCATGCGCGAACGAGGTCACAGCATCCGTCTTGAACAAATCACCAGCTTGGTTGCGACCGCCGCCCGTAGTGGTGAAACGGTCATCATCAATGATGTGGCGCAAGTACCCAACTACTTACCGAACCCACTGCTGCCGGAAACCCGCTCTGAAATGTCCGTGCCCATGATCGTGGGTGACAAGCTGATCGGTGTGCTGGATGTGCAGGCTGCTACCGTCAACCGCTTTACTGAGACGGACGCGCTGGTCATGCGAACACTGGCTGATCAGGTGGCCGTAGCGGTTGAAAACGCCCGTGCCTTCCAGATTCAACAGGAAACGGCTGAACGACTGCGTGAAGTTGACCGC
Source organism: Anaerolineae bacterium (assembly GCA_019912965.1). Lineage (GTDB taxonomy): Bacteria > Chloroflexota > Anaerolineae > Aggregatilineales > Phototrophicaceae > CFX2. The sequence continues at coordinate 6,537 of JAIOHM010000067.1, read as the reverse complement.
CTGAAGTCACAATTCCTGGCGAATATGAGCCATGAATTGCGGACGCCGCTGAATTCGATCATCGGTTATGCCGAAGTGCTGCTGGACGGCATCGACGGCGACCTGAGCGCCGACGCGATTGAAGACGTGGAAGCTATTCACGGCGGTGGTAAGCACCTGCTGACCATCATCAATGACATCCTCGACCTCGCCAAGATCGAGGCCGGACAGATGTTCATTGACCGCCGCGAAACCGATGTGATGCCCGTGATTGATGAAGTCATGAACACCGTCAAAATCCTGGCTGCCAACAAGGGCATTGACCTCGACGTGGATATTGAAGATAACTTCCCGAAGGTGTATGGCGACCCGATCCGCATCAAGCAGATCGTCCTGAACCTGATGACCAACTCCATCAAGTTCACCGAAAATGGCCGCGTCACCCTGCGGATGTTCCGTCACAACGATGGCGAAATCGCAGTGCAGGTGCAGGATACCGGCATGGGTATGAGCGAGACAGACATACAGGGTTTGTTCCAGCAGTTCCATCAGGTGGATGGCTCGGCCACCCGCCGTGCAGGTGGTACTGGTCTGGGTCTGGTCATCACGCGCCATCTGGTTCACATGCACGAAGGTGAAATCTATGTAGAAAGCGAAAAGGGTGTGGGGTCTACCTTCTGGTTCACCATCCCCACCTACGCTGAACAAATGGGGCAGAAGGCATAAAGATGCCGTTTGCAGAGGCAGAGGATTTACCCTCTGTCTCTAACCATATCTGGCTATTGTCTAAAATTATCGTAGGGGAGGGTTACAAATCCTCCCCTACGACCATGTCTGGAAATAATGGCATAATGCTCTGGGAGTTTCGTTCACCGTGACCTTTTTTCAACAGGTTGTGTGCCTTGAATGTGGGCACACCATGTCCGCCGACATTAACCTCAAAGCTTGTACACATTGCAACTCGCAGTGGCTCGACGCGCGCTATGACTACGCAGCGGTGTCAGAACAATGGCCTGCTGCACTCCTTAACCGTGATCGTTCTTTGTGGCGCTACCGGGAACTGCTGCCCCTGAGCGAACCCGATCCGGAAATTAGTATGGGTGAAGGCTTTACCTCACTTACCCGGCTTTACACTTATGAACGCATGTTTGAGCATGAGCATATCTACGCCAAAGATGAGCGGCAGGGGCCAACCAGTTCGTTTAAAGATCGGCAGGCAGCACTCTCTGTTATGGCAATGCGTCGTGCCGGAATTACCGAATGCGTGCTGGCCTCGACCGGTAACGCCGGGGCAGCTTATGCAGCATATTGTGCGCGGGCAGGCATTAAACTGTGGCTGTTTCTGACCAGTCAGGTGTCGTCAGAGAAAATGCGTGAGGCGGCACTGTATGGTGCGGAAGTCGTCAAAGTCTCTGGCACCTATGATGAAACCAAGCACGTCGCAGCGGAATTCGCCAAACGCAAAGGCATTCATCTCGACCGGGGTGCGAAGGCTATCCCCGGCAAAGAGAGCATGAAAACGCTGGCTTTTGAGATTGCCGAGCAGTTGGCGGGCAAACTGGGCGCGGATAGCACTGGACGCTGGTGTGCGCCGGACTGGTATATTCAGGCGGTTAGCGGCGGCATCGGCCCTTTAGGTGTCTGGAAAGGCTTTCAGGAACTTCTCGAAATGGGCATGATCGACAAAATGCCCAAACTCGGCGTTATTCAGGCGGCGGGCTGCGCGCCGATGGTCAATGCTTTTCAGGCGGGCAAGGCGGAAGCCGACCCGGTTACACCCAAAACCCTCATCACTGTTTTGGCGACAGGTGATCCGGGCTACAGCTATGTCGTGCTGCGTGAAGCCGTTTTGAGCAACGGTGGCACAATGCTGGCGATTGAAGATGGCAAGACCTTCGAGGCCATGCGTCGGCTTGCCAGCAAAGCGGGTTTCTCGGTCGAACCCGCCACAGCCGTAGCCTTTGCCGGATTGGAACGGATGCTGACCGAAGGCATAATTGCTCCGCACGAATCGGTTGTAGTCAACTGCTCTGGTCACACTTTTACTGCGGAAAGCCACATTTTGGGCGACCAGTATGTGCTGGATTTGCAGCTAGGTGAATCTGCCACGCCAGAACATTCACACGTCGAAGGGCTGGATGCAGCCATCCGCAAACTGGATGAGCAGGTGACTTCTATCCTGATTGTGGATGATAATCCCGCCGACCGTCGTCTCATTCGCCGTCTGCTTCAACGCTATAAACGCTATCGCATTTATGAAGCAGGGGGTGGTATAGAAGCCCTGCGGATGATTCAGGATCGTAAGCCGGATTTCATTATCAGCGATCTGACAATGCCGGAGATGGATGGCTTCACATTGCTGGAAAAACTCAAGAATGACCCGGAAACTGCTGATATTCCAGTGGTGGTGGTTTCTGCCAAGACCATCACTACACAGGATGCCAAAGTGTTAGAAGAATACACCGAGTCGATCTGGACGAAAGGCGGCTTCGATACACGCCAGTTGGTCGATCATGTAGTGCAGGCGTTGGGTCATACGCCGCGTGTAGATACAACTGAGATGCAGCCAGCCAACCTCAATACACTGACCGATTCGCGTCCTGAAACCAAAGTGAAAACCCCGGTGGTCATCATTGAGGATAATCCGCAGGATTTACGACTGGCACGGCGCTTGCTGGAAAGTGAAGATAAATACCGCATCTTCGAGGCGTCTTCCGGGCGTGCCGGATTGAAAGCGGTTCATGAGCATCACCCCGAACTCATCATTCTGGATTTGATGCTGCCGGAGATGGACGGGTTTGCTGTGCTGGAAGCCTTGCAGCACGACGAACGGCTGCGCGAAATTCCGGTGCTGGTGCTTTCTGCAAAGGAACTCACCCTGCAAGAGCAGAACTTTTTGCAGCCCTATGGCACAGCAGTTATCCGCAAGGGCGCATTGGATCGTAAAGAATTCCTGTATGTCGTCCACAATCTGCTGAAGGTTGAGGGATAGGATAGTAGGGGCGCAACAGGGTGGCCCTTACCAGAGTCATGTGTATTGAAGCAGAGCGAGCAGGTAAAATGAGTCGCATCATTGTGATTGAAGATAATCCAGATAATGCACGGATGGCGAGCAAACTGCTGCGCCATGCCGGGCATGATGTCAGCATTGCCGAAGACGGCGAAATGGGTTTGACCCAAGTGTTGGAAACCATTCCTGATCTGGTGCTGGTTGACCTCGGTTTGCCGGATATTGATGGGCAGACCATCATGGCCATGATTCGCCAGCAGGCCAGTTTGGAAAAAACATCCATTATCGCTTTCACTGCCTGGCCGGAAGAACAGGCGCAGGAAATGGCGAAAGCCTATGGCTGTGATGGTGTGATCACCAAGCCGATTGATACCCGGCGCTTTGCCGAGCAGGTCAGCGCCTACATCCAGAACAAGGCGAAACTCTAGGAGCACCCCGCTTGATGACGACCATTCCCAATCCGCCGCTGGAAACCGGACGCTACTTTATGCCCGTGCCCACCAGCCAATACACCTTTCAGGAATTAGCGGAAATTTATAACCAGTCGCGCGTGGATTACATCGTGCCCATGCCGATGAACGCCAAACGTATGGAAACCTACGTCAAAACCTATGATGTTGATCTGGATGCTTCCGCTGTTGCCCTGAATCCGGCCGGTGAAATGTGTGGTATAGGGATGCTGGGTGTGCGTCGTGAACGGGCATGGATTACCCGACTGGGTGTTGTCCCCGAACGGCGAGGCAACAATCTGGGTTCGTTCCTGATGCAAACGCTGCTGGATGGGGCGCAGAGACGCGGCGCAAAGTTGGTGCAGTTGGAGGTGATTAAGGGAAATACTCCGGCGCACCGCCTGTTCACCAAATTTGGATTCCGCGAGACGCGCGAACTGCTGGTCATCCGCCGTCCGCCGAGCAAGCCAACATTGGAAAATCCCATCGCCGAGGCCGTTGTCACCCCGCTGACCGCTGATGAAATCCAGACCTGTTTGACTGAACGCGGCCCCGGCGCATCATGGATTGACGAGAATGCCTCGCTCATGCAGGCGGGTGGCATGAAAGGTTTACGCATTCAGATGCCATCCGGCGAGACGGGCTGGATTGTGTATCAGAACACTGCCTTCCAGATGTCCTATATCGTGCTGCACACACCCGCCCCTGCCCGCGATGAAATTACGCGCGCACTGCTGCATCACCTGCACAGCCTCCATCCGCTGCAAGATACCAAAGTGGAGAACTTGCCTGCGCTGGATTTACGCTGGCCGATTTTCCAGCAGATAGGTTACGTCGAGGCATTCCGCCGCATCGAAATGTTCCTGTATCTTTAAGCCAGTAACTTTACTTAATCGGCTGTGAATCCGTTGTGTTTATGCGTACCATCGCAGAACGGCTTGTTGGCTGAACCTCCACAGCGGCACAGCCACGCCTGCTGTCCAGTGAAAATTACCTGACCAGTCCCATCCAAAATGCTGAAATTTCCAGTCACTTTCAACGACCCATTCCGAGTGGTCTTGATGGTCAGCGCGCCGCCCTCGGCTTCTAAAACCGCGCTGGGTTCGCCATTTGCCAGCAAGCCAGCAGGCGCTTGAAAATTGGCTTTCACATGGGCGTTATCGCACAGCGGCTTACTGACCGCCGAACCACACCGGCATAGTGACATGCGTGTATCCTGCAAAATGGGGCGGTCATCGGCATCCAGGACGGTGACTTCACCGCGTATGTACAACGGCCCATCCGCAGCCAATTGGATGGTATTGGTGGCGGGAATGGATTCCGCGATGCTTGTGTCTTTGGGTTCGGCATGAAGTGCGCCGGAAGGACAATGCAATACGGTTTCCATAATCTGGGCTGGCGACGCTTGATCTGGCTCTATCCACGGGCGCTTTTGGGGATCGAACACCACTGAAAGCCGCCGCCAGCATTCCTCCGCGTGAATGCAGCGGAAAAGATCATACTCCACTGTAATTTCATCCGCTTTATAGGTGTGTATCTTTGATCGCATAATTTACCTCCCATCCAATAATCGCTACCATTTTCCGCATCATCCCGCCCTAACGCAAATAAGGAAGTGGAAAGTACCGGATTTTTCTACTTTTGACTTAAAATCATGCCTGTCAATAAACATTCATCTGGAGAATATTTCATGCGTGTATTGATTATGGCGGATATGGAAGGCGTCAGCGGCATCGTTCGTTGGGATCAGGTAACGGGTGGTAAAGCGCAGTATGAAGAAGGGCGGCGCTTATACACCGAGGAGATTAATGCGGCTGTGCGTGGGGCAAAGGCGGCAGGCGCGACCGAAATCGTAGCAGTGGATTGTCATGGGGCAGGTGGGGATTACAGCTTTAATTCCTTTGTGCCCGAACTGTTACACCCGGATTGCGAATGGGTGGCGGGTCATCCCTGGTCGCGCTATACCGAACTGCTGGAACAAGGCTGCGATGCGGCGCTGTTTGTGGGGATGCACGCCCGCAATAATACGCCCGATGGGGTGCTTTGCCACACCATCAGCACGGTGAAATGGTACAACCTGTGGTTTAACGATGATCTGGTGGGCGAAAGCGGAATCAACGCGGCGCTGTGCGGACATTATGGCTGCCCGGTAGTGTTGGTTACAGGCGATGAAGCGGTGTGCCGCGAAGTTCGCGAAATCCTGAGCGATGGTCTGACAACGGTCGCTGTCAAGCGCGGCTTGGGGCGCTACTCCGCCCGCCAGATTCCACCCGTTCGTGCCCGCCAGATGATCGAGGATGGGGCATACAAGGCGCTCAAAAACCGGAACGGGATTCAGGCGTATGTTCCGGCGAAACCGACCACTATCCGCATTCAGATTGATAACGTCGAAAAGCTGGCCGATTTCATCGGGCGTCCCGGCGTGGAATTTGAGAAAAGCCCCAACGCCAATTACGTCATCAGCCGGGGTGACGATTGGATGCAGGCCTGGAATCAGGTTTGGCATTGGTAAAAGCTGGCACATTTTAGAGGTGGGGCAGAACGCAATTCTTAATACTGCCAGTGTGCAGCAAGCCGTGCTCTGTGCTAGGCTATGAATATGCAGAACACCGATCCCCGCCCTCCTTCACCGCTTCTTTGGCTGTTGCTCCTTCTGCTTACCGCAGGGGCGGGCTTTTTACTGGTTATCCTGCCGTACCCTTATTCCAATTTGCTGCTGTTGGGAATGCTGCTGCTGGCTGGATCGCTGCTTTTGCGGCGCGCTGGCTACACCGAACGGCAGATCATCGAAGCTGCCGCCCGCCGTGTCATCCCTGCTGCGCGTGAGGTGGTCGCCAGTCTTGCGAATCTGGTGACGGTCATCGTTCGTTTTCATCGGCAGCCATTGAGCCACAAGCCGTCGCCTCCTGTTTTATCCGATTCAGAACCCATTACCGAAAAATCAGTACCCGTTGCAGTTTCTTTTGCACCGGACTCCGAACTGACAACCCCCATCTCGGTTGCTGTATTTGTGGTAATGATATGTGGGGCGTTATTGGCGCTGTTTATGCTGCCCGTCTATCCGGTGATTGGCGGGGGCATCATCGTTGGGGTTGGGGT
>JAIOHM010000066.1 GCA_019912965.1 Anaerolineae bacterium | reverse complement strand
GAGAACCCCACCCCTAACCCCTCCCCGTACACAGGGAGGGGAATAAGATGGGATGCGGCGCAACAAACAAGGAATACATCGAATGCAGGTGACTTTGGGTAAAGAATTGCGGGGACAGATTTTCCAGCAGATGGAAGCTGGCTACCCGAATGAAGCAGGTGGTTTCCTGCTGGGTACACCGAATGGAGATGATGTCACCATTAAGGATGTGATCGGGATTGAGAATGTATTCGAGGCGGAGGAACAGTATCACCGCTACGCGATGACTCCGCAAGATTGGGCGCGATTGGAAGATCAAGCCGATGAACGAGGCTTAACATTGGTTGGCTACTATCACAGCCATCCGGATTCACCGGCTGTGCCTTCGATTTATGACCGTGACCATGCCCTGCCCAACTTCACCTACATCATCACCTCGGTGCAGGATGGGAAAGCGGTTGAGCAGCGGGTATGGCGTTTGCGAGCAGACCGAACACAGTTTGACGAGGGAACGCTGGCCGTTCACGATTAACAATCAGCCCTTAGCCCTCAGCCCAGAAATTATATTCCGGGTTGAGGGCTGAAGGCCGAACCTTTCAGCAGCAATTGGATTTAAGGAACAGGAGTGAGCAAAGATGACTGAGCCTTTATTGACGACACAGTGGGCCGCCGATAACCTGAATACGGCGGGACTTCGCTTTGTTGAAGTGGATGTCGATACCACTCAATACGAACAGGGGCATCTCCCCGGTGCGGTGGCTTTCAACTGGCAGACGCAGTTGCAAGATCAGGTGGCGCGCGACATCATCAGCAAGGAAGATTTGGAAAAACTGCTGGGCAGCGCGGGCATTACACCGGATACCCACATTGTGCTGTACGGCGATAACAATAACTGGTTCGCCGCCTATGCGCTGTGGATTCTGAATTACTACGGTCACGAAAAGGTCAGCCTGATTGACGGCGGACGCAAGAAGTGGCTAGCCGAAGCACGCCCGACGACGACCGATGTCCCCTCCTACCCCGCAACGACCTACACCATCACCAAAATCAATGAACACCTGCGCTCCAACCGTGACGAAATCAAGGCGAAGTTGGGTAAATCCGGGTTCGGGCTGGTGGATGTGCGCTCTCCCGCAGAATATGTGGGCGACATTATTGCGCCCCCCGGCATGAGCGAAACCGCCCAACGTGCGGGTCACATCCCGACTGCCGCGAATATTCCCTGGGCACAGGCGGTCAACGAAGATGGCACGTTCAAGAGTGTGGCTGATCTGGAAGCGCTGTACGGCGGCAAGGGCATCAACGGCAGCAAAGAAGAAATTGTGGCTTACTGCCGGATCGGTGAACGTTCATCGCACTCATGGTTTGCGCTGAAGTATCTGCTGGGTTACCAGAACGTCAAGAATTATGACGGTTCATGGACGGAATGGGGCAACCTGATCGGCAATCCGATTAAGAAGGGCGCTGAAGCGTAGGGATGTTAGTCGTCGTTAGGCAGCACTCGCGCTGGCGATGCTGCCCGCCGACGATTTCCGACGAGGGTACATCCCAAGAAGCTATCAGCAGTAGTTAAAGGTTCTTGTGAACACATAAAAATGTGTTCTGGTAGTTCAATTTTGTCGATAACAAACGCCTTCGGGCGATATGGAGAAGCAAAACATGGCGAGTGAAAACGGACATCAACACGAACTGGGCTTTAATACATTAGCCCTGCACGCTGGCTATACACCTGACCCGACCACAAAGTCGCGGGCTGTACCGATCTACCAGACGACTTCCTACCAGTTCAACAATACCGATCATGCAGCGGCGTTGTTCTCGCTGGCTGAACCGGGCAACATCTACACCCGCATTATGAACCCGACCAGCGATGTGTTTGAACAGCGCATCGCGGCACTGGAAGGCGGCGTAGCAGGTCTGGCAACGGCTTCCGGGCAGTTCGCACAACTGCTGGCGGTGACTTCGCTGGCCAATTCCGGCGATGAAATTATCTCCAGCAGCGCACTCTACGGCGGCACCTACACGCAATTTTCGCAGAGCTTCCGGCGGTTGGGCATCAAGGCGCACTTCGTGGATAACGCTGACCCGGAAAAAATCGCGTCCTTGATTAATGACAAAACCCGCCTGATTTATCTGGAAACCATCGGCAATCCGAAGCTGGAAATCCCCGATTTTGAAGCTGTAGCCGATGTTGCCCATGCACATGGTCTGCCGCTGATTGTGGATAACACCTTCGCCACACCTTATCTGTGGCAGGCGTTTAATCATGGTGTGGATATTGTGGTGCATTCGACCACGAAATGGATTGGCGGACACGGTCTGAGCATCGGCGGCGTGATCGTGGACAGCGGCAAGTTCGACTGGAAGGCCAGCGGACGGCATCCGAATCTGGTCGAACCGGAACCCGCGTATCATGGCGCTGTGCTGGCTGATCTGGTCGGCAATCTGGCGTTCATCATTCGCGCACGGGTGGTCGGTCTGCGCGATCTGGGCGGTTCACAAGCGCCGTTCAACAGTTTCCTGAACATTATCGGTCTGGAAACCCTGCCCCTCCGTATGCAGCGGCATGTCGATAATGCGCTGGCGGTTGCCCAATATCTAAGTCAACATCCAGCGGTTGAGTGGGTAAATTATCCCGGCCTGCCAAGCCATCCAAGCTACGAACGCGCGCAGAAATATCTGCCAAAGGGCGCGGGTGCGGTAATCGGTTTCGGCATCAAGGGCGGCAAGGCTGCGGGCAAAAACTTTATCGACGGCCTGAAGCTGTTCAGCCATCTGGCGAATGTGGGCGATGCACGTTCACTGGCTATCCATCCGGCGACCACCACGCACCAGCAATTAAATGAAGTTGAGCAGGCGGCATCCGGTGTGACCGATGACTACATCCGGTTGGCAGTCGGCATCGAAGATATCGACGATATTCTGTGGGATCTCGATCAGGCGCTGACGGTTTCGCAGGGCGTGAGCGTTCATGCGGTTGGGTAGGTAACAGAACCCCACCCCCTAGCCCCCTCCCCGTACACAGGGAGGGGGAACAAGACAGGGAAACTGGTGAGGGACAAGCAGTACATTGGAGCAGTGGGGTGCCCGGAACCGGGCATCCTACTGAGTGAGAAAGCGACCATTGGGATGCTGATGCTGGATGAAGTAGAAGACACAACCAAATATGCATCGGTGGGGATTGTCGAACGGCAGTATGCCCATTTTGATGAAACCCTTTATCTGCGCGGCGGCGGGGTTCTGGAAGGCTTCACGCTGGCATATGAAACGTATGGGCGGCTCAATGCTAACCGATCAAACGCCATCCTGATCTGCCATGCGCTTTCCGGCGATGCCCATGTAGCTGGTTATCATACCGATGATCCCGAAGAAAAACCGGGCTGGTGGGACGACGCGGTTGGGCCGGGGAAAATGTTCGACACCAATCAATTTTTCGTCATCTGCTCAAACGTCATCGGCGGCTGTCAGGGAAGCACCGGGCCATCGTCACGCGCGAAGGATGGGAAACCATATGGACTGCGTTTTCCGTTCGTGACAGTCGCGGATATGGTTTTGGCGCAGCGACATCTGATGGACAGGCTGGGCATTCAAAAGTTGTTCAGTGTGGCGGGCGGCAGCATGGGCGGGATGCAAGCGCTGCAATGGGCGGTGGATTACCCGGAACGTGTGGGGTCGGTGTTGTTCCTAGCGGCTACAGCGCGTTCGTCTACGCAAAATATCGCGTTCAACGAGATCGGGCGGCAGGCGATTTATGCCGATCCGAACTGGAAAAACGGCGATTACTACGATGGGAATGCACCCGCAAATGGATTAGCAGTCGCACGGATGGTGGGGCACATCACGTATATGAGCGAGTCTTCGCTGGAAGACAAGTTCGGGCGGCGAACCCAAAACGGGAATCGGTTGGCGTATCACTTCAACACAGATTTTGCAGTTGAGAGTTATCTGAAGCATCAGGGCGAGAAATTCGTGGAGCGTTTCGACGCCAACAGTTATCTGTACATCACAAAGGCGCTGGATTATTACGATGTGGCAGATGGTTATGAGTCGATGGAAGCGGCGTTAAAGCAGGTGCAGTGTGCATTTTTGGTGGTCAGCATTTCCAGCGATTGGCTGTATACAGCGGCACAGGCGCGGGAATTGGTGGATGGGCTGCAAGCGGTGGGGCAGGATGTGGAGTACCGCCACATTGAAGCGACATTCGGGCACGATTCGTTCCTGGTCGAAGTCGAGACGATGACAGAGATCGTGGGTGGGTATTTGGGGAGGCAGTTAAAAGGTGAAAGCGAAAGTACTGAGTACTGAGTACTGGGTACTGAGAAAAGAAGTGACGAGTAACGAGGGAAAGCAGATCGTTAAGGATAAGTAGAGGCAACGAGTAAAGACTGTAATCAAGATATGTCGTGGTAGCCGAGTGGCTCAGGCGAGGCTCTGCAAAAGCCTATACGCGGGTTCAATTCCCGCCCACGACTCTGGCAGGTGTTTTCGGTATATTACATGTCGTGGTAGCCAAGTGGTAAGGCATAGCACTGCAAATGCTATACGCGCGGGTTCAATTCCCGCCCACGACTCTGTAAATGTGACGATCCTATAGGAGCAACAATGACCAGTATCAAGATTCCGACGCCGCTGCGGGTTTATACCAACAACCAAGCGCAGGTGAGCGTCAGCGGGACAACGGTTGGGCAAGCATTGAACGATTTGACTGACCAATATCCCGAACTACGGCAGCATCTGTTTAACGGTGCGGAACTCCGCAACTTCGTGAATGTGTTCCTCGATGACGAGGATGTGCGTTTTCTGGATGGGTTGAACACTGAAATCACGGCGGAAGATAACCTGCGTATCATTCCCAGCATCGCAGGTGGGTAAAGCTAACGGTAACGGGGTGAAATCCTTCACCCCACTGAGTTGGAGGCCAAGCAATGGCGCAAGAAGTCCTGCGGAAAGTTGATCAAAATGGATTGAAGACCGGGCAGGCTGCAACCATCATCCTGCTCATTCTGGCATTTGTGCTGAACAGTCCGCTGCTGGTGGCGGTGGTGGCGGTCGCGCAATTGTTGGGTGCGCTGGATGTGCCGTTCGCGCCTTACCGTCTGCTTTATCAGCAGGTGGTGAAGCCCAGCGGATTGGTCAAGCCGAACGTGGTTATTGATAACCCGGAACCACACCGCTTTGCGATGCTGGTGGGGGCGGTGTTCAACGGCATGGCGACGTTGGCACTGCTGGCGAATGCCCCGGCTATTGGCTGGGTGTTAGTCGCCATCGTGGTAGTGCTGGCGAACCTGAATTTCTGGCTCAATTTCTGCGCCGGATGCTGGATGTATTACCAGTTCCACCGATTGGGTGTGCCGGGATTTACTCACGCGCCGGTGGGGCAGTAATTGATCTATACCCTCACCCTAAATCCCTCTCCCTCA
>JAIOHM010000065.1 GCA_019912965.1 Anaerolineae bacterium | reverse complement strand
ACCTCTCTAAACGCAGACTGCGCTTTCTTCCCTCAGTTGAACTCAACTCAGAACTGATTTCAGAGGGTTTCTGTAAAAACTGTGACATCCGGCGCAGGTACTTTGACGCTCGGTTCAATAACTCTGAAAACCTACAACGATGGTAAAAGCGCAAATGCGCGGGAGAAACAAAATCATGGGTACAAGCATCAACATGCAAGTGACAGGTTTTGTCGGCAGTGATCCACAGGTCAAAGAGGTTGGCGAACAGCGTGTGGCGACATTCTCCATCGCGGTCAGCCGGAAGAATGGGAGCGGTAACAAGCAGACCCTGTGGGTGCGCGTGAACGCCTGGAATAAGCTCGCTGATGTCGCGGCTCAATACCTTCACAAAGGGTCGCTGGTGCAGGTGAACGCCGAGTGGTTGCGCCAGAGTGCTTACGTCGATCAGAGTGGGACACCACAGCCTAGCCTGGACATCGATGCAAGCCGCCTCGTCTTACTGGATCGTGTTGAGTCAAACGAGTCTGAAGAATCGGGTGATATTCCGTTCTAGCCAGCGATAAAGTCGTGGGGGCGGTGCGTGCCGCTCCCATCATTTTGCTGAATCAATCAAGAAAACAGAAAATGACGTTTAATACCAGTGGGAAGATAATTCGTTACAGGCTACGAAGTTTCAATTTATGATTTCGCTTCGTCGTTGTTGTCCAATCCATTCAATAATCCCATTAGGACGCTCGCAGCTAATTTTTGTACAGCCGTTGGACGTTCACTCAACTGGCTAACTGCCGATTGCAGTTCTGGGGCAATGGTAGGTTGTTCTTGCTGATATTCTGGCATTAAAAGACTGTCTGTTGATACCCCAAATGCAGAGGCTACAGAAACCAAAACAGAAACCTGAAAATCAGATTGTATACTTCGTTCCATCCGCGAAATAACCGAACGTGCCACATTGGCAGCGTCAGCAAGGTCTTGTTGTTCCCAGCCACGCGCTTTTCTTAGTTCAAGGATTTTATCTCCATTGATTGTTCCCACAAATGCCCTCTTCCTGACCGTCATACAGTGGGCAATTTAGAACATTTCAGATAATTGTCATTCGCAACATAAATGTGCTGTACGCGACTGAAATTGAAGATGGTGTGTCGTTATGGATGGAGCGTTCAAGCAGGAAGCGACGGACTGCCTCAAAGCAGTCCGTGTGCTGTCTATGACAGCACCTAACCTCCCAAGCGTAAAGTTTGTGCGCAAGAGGGGATTTGCTCATCGATGGGACGATGTGTGATGAGGAGATTGGGTCGCGCTTGGGAGGATAGCGAGCTAAAAGCTCGCCACCTCAAGTGCCGGTGGGGGCTTTGTGCCGCGCTCACACGCAGCACCACTGACCGCACCTGAAGGTGACGATCAGCGCGTGGGCAGGATGAACCCCGCCCACCGGACGCACTTCACACGTCCGAAGCAGACATAAATGCCGCTCATGTCTGCTGAAACTGACTGGGTAAAGACGTTAAGCAGCAGCTAGTCCGTCTTCATCCACTTTTTGAGCCTACTCAATGCCTCGTTCACTTCGCGCCCTTTTTCTTCGATGATGGCGATCAGTTCTTCCGGGGTACGAGTATCTTGATCGACCAGCGCATTGGGATTCACTGCTTTCAAGTCAAAGTTGCGTGCTTCGATGGCAGCACGTTCCACCGTCCAACTACGTTCGCTTTCAGTACGCTGCGGTAGGATAGTCAGGAAATCCTCGAAATCCTTGATGGTAAGCGGCTTGCGTTTGGTCACTTTTGTACCGGACAAATCGTAATACCAGATGCGCTCAGTGGGCTGACCTTTGGTGAAGAACAGAATATTCGTCTTTACACCTCCACCCGCGCCGAGGAACGTTCCGGCGGGCAGGCTAACGATGCACCACACATCGCAGTCATCCAGCAGCTTGCGTTTGGTCTGCACAAATGCGGTTTCATTGGTGCGGAACAACACGCCTTCATCCAGCACAATGGCGCAGCGGCCACCGGGTTTGAGGCTGTCGATTACATGCTGCAAAAATAGAACTTGAGTCGCGCTGGTCTGATAAGCAAAGCGCGTTTGTGCTTCGGGACCTTCTTTGCCGCCAAAGGGTGGATTGGTCAGGATGATGTCGAACTGCTCCGGCGCGCCCTGAAACAACCCACCGTAAACCATATTCTCGGTTAGAGTATTGCCATGCCAGATGTGCGGCTCATCAATGCCGTGCAGCACCAGATTTGCCAGCGCGATGGGATAGACCAGCTCGGCTTTTTCGCGTCCATAGAAAGTGTGCTGTTTGAGCGTTTCAATCTCACTGGGTTTGAGGGTTGGTCGCCATAAATATTCATAGCTTTGTGCCAGGAAACCACCTGTGCCGCAAGCCGGATCGTAAATCGTTTCGCCGATCTGAGGATCGATAACCTGCACCATCGCCCGGATGACTTCGCGCGGTGTGAAAAACTGACCACCGTCATTATTGTTTTCGCCCATGCGGAGCAGCAAACCCTCATACGCTTGTGACAGCGGGAAAAGATGCTGCGAGTCGATAGAGGCTTCTCGAATGTCGTTGAGCTTGTCCAGCACGTCGAGGAAATTGCGCTCGGTGTCGATACGGACACGCTCCACGCCGGACATCAGTTGGCTAATCACGCGCTGACGCGGCATAGCATCGGCTTGATCGCGCAGACCGCGTAAATAGGGCAGCAGATCGTTATTCACGAAATTGAACAGCGCACCCTGACCCGCTTCCCATAGCTGCTTACGATGCTCCGCACCCGGCGCTGCCCAATCCTGCCAGCGATAGGGATAACGCAGTGAGGGCTTAAACGAGATGCCAATGGCTTCGGCTTCTTCTGCCTCGCGGGTTTCGCGTTCATCGAGGATACGCAGGAACAGAATCCAGGTGATCTCTGGGACGTACTGCATCGCTCCGCTGACGTTGGAACGGCGCATAATGTCGCACGCGCTCCAAATCGCGTTATTGATGGCTTGTGGTGTGGTAAGTTGTTTACCGTTATTAATCATCATTACTGCCAATGTCCTCAAATATCTGCCGCATCAGCGCTGACTCTAAAGAGTCCACAGCGTGCAGTTGCTCTTGTAATAAGCCCCGCATTTTTTCCAGTTCTACCAACTGGTTGTTAATTAAGTTAACGATCTGGCGTTGTTCGTCCAAAGCGGGAATAGCTATAGGAATATTCATTAATTCCCTTGTTCTGAGTGCTGGTTGACCTGTCCCATAAACATATGGGCGAAAATCAACTATTGAAAGCATAGCTTCTAAATAGTCGAGAGATAGCACAGTTGAAAACTCTGCCTTTAATTCAGCTACATAGAGGCTATTACTAACAGCAAATTTCCCATTGACTGTGACTGCTACTGGCTTTGAACGCTCTATCAAATTAGATCCAAGAGCATCAATTAGTAGGTAACGTCCCTCAAAATCAAAATAATCTACGTAGTCAATAACGCCACTTAAACCATAATATGGAATCGGTCCGGGATTACGATTACTACTTTTGATAGGTTTACTTCGATGTAATCTAATGCAATCCCCTAAAAACATTTTTTGCCAGTCGTTTACCTTTTCACGGCTTAGAAAGCTATCAATATAGTCTGTCTTTGCTGTAGGATTGGGCGATGTTTGAATTATCGTAGGGATACCAAATGATACAGTTGAAGAAATCCCCTCTACTTGAATGACCTGTACCACTGGCTCTGATTTTTTTGGTGGCTTGACTTCAAGTTTACTCAATTCATCCAACAAATCCTCGATGTCTCGATAGAATTTATCATGTCGAATCTCACACTTTTGTCGACTGAGAATTGGCTTGAGGTTATTTGGCAGTCCGTCAAATTCTGGTAATTCTGCATTATCTATGACGATAGGTATAACCGTGATATTGCGTTCAAGCGCAGTTCGGATTTCAAGATTCACATAATCATCGTCTCTATCTAAACGTCTACGACCGTACTTATCAGAAGCAGTCAACCAACGTCTGCCAATAATCGCCAACATCACGTCACATATTGATACTGCTTCACGGATTTTTTGATCCCAGTCGGCTCCTATATTGATGTTACTAACATCCATAAAGATGTACTCATCGCCAAAACGTTGCCGCAGGTGATCGTATATACGCCCAGCATAGCCAGCGCTATCATCCCGACGATAGCTAATGAAGATGGATTTCGGTTTTCCGTCAACCATAAATACATGCCTAACTCAAAAATCGAGCGATGATTTCTAATGCAAGAATTGCTGCACCAGTATTGCCCAAATGCCCCAAGCCTCGTCCCAACTCTTGAACGACGTTGCCCATCTTCTGCAACCGCGTTAGCTCATCAGCGGAACGCAGTTCAACAATTGCAGCTTTCAGGGCTGGTTCGTTTTGCAGTACTTCATCACCGAGTATCCTGCTCAGTTCATCGGCAAGTTGTTCAATATTCTGATAAACATTGCCTATACCTGCCGCTGCGCTCTGAAAGACAGCACCTTCACGGACTTCGAGATTGCCATAAACGATGGTGCCAACAGCACTGGTGGTCAGGAAGAAATCAGAAACGTCAAAATCATGTTCAACCGCGTTTTGGAGTTCCTGAAGCAGTGTTACTTCAAGACGTTCCGTACGATCCGTTCTGATAGGAGCCAATCTAATTAAGCGATATTCTGCTAATTCATGTAAAACACCTAATGCAGGTGGAGCGAAGCTATCATCTGCCCCCAGCCCGGGACGCATTTCGATCCTTTTAGCGTTACCGGAAGTCACATCGATCAAATAGAAAGTCTGATCAACGTTACCAGATTTCCATGCGGCGACTAACTGTTTCGCAGATTCTTTTGCCTCCAACGTAAGTGGATACTTCAATCCTTGTGGCATCTTTACAACTCCCCATTGAACGCCCGACGCAGCACAGCCGCAGGCATAGCATTGATTGCATCGAGCCGATCTTGTGCGATTGCGCTTATCGTATTCACTTCGATAAGCTGATTTGCCCACCTGTTAACAATGTCTAGCTGTAATTCTAGTGGCGGTAATGGAATTGGCATCTTGTGCATCGTTGATGCACTAATGTTAACCTGCCCGATTGCTCGCGCCATATTGCGCTCAATAAAGGCACGTCCGCTGGAATTTATATAAGCAGAGATAAAGTGGGGGTCTGCTTGCTCAGGTTTGGCACGAAATCGAATCAGATAGGAAGCAAAAACTGCTTCACGCGAACCATCAAAAATGGCAGTTTTACCGACAAGTTCGGCACTGTTTGTCCTGTTGAACAAAATATCGCCTTTAGTCAGTCCATATTTATCTAATTCGGCTTCTTCAGCAGTCAAATACTTCAGAGACTTCCAAACAATTTCCCCGTCCCTAATGTTACCCATACCGAGGATGGGGATACCTGTCTCATCGTATGAGGACTTAAGCGATAGCCCGTATTGTCCCTGTGCCTTGCATATTTCGATGAGCGGCACACATTTCCACTCACCTGCCTCATCACTTTCGAACACCTCATGTAAATACGACGCAGAGAGCGAATCCGCAGCTTCTAACTCTGCTTCGATGGCAACACGGGCAGCGTCGATGTCTACCATCTGTTCTTCGAGGATTGCGATGATGCGCTGTTGTTCGGGAATTGGAGGGAGCGGAATTTCAAGTGCTTCTAAAAATTCTTTGGGTACTCGTTGCTGACCAACTGATCCCGTAAAAAACGTGGTTGCTAGTTCAAGAATTGCGGGTTGTCTTATGTAAAGATGGATCCATTTTGAGGTTATGAAATCACTGGGACGAATCACATGAAATTCGGTTGTTCCAAAGCCAAATCCATCAATTAAATCCTGTGCGATTGCATGTTTTCCATTCTGCATACAAGGAGTAATTTTTGCAAAAAGAACATCATCTTCCTCAAAATAGGTATACCCTTTTCGTACCTCAGAAAGTGGACGTATCTCAGGATTCATAGTTCCTGATTGTTCATCTACTGCCGCCATTGGCACAAATGTTGTGGGCGCATTGTCTTTTCCAGCTAAAGATGCAGAACGTCGGGGATTTATCTCACATACTTCCCCCAATGTTACCCATCGCCATCCATCAGGCAGCCATTGTTCATTCACGCAGCAAACATCCTTTCTTTCGTCTCACGCAGCACATCCGCTGGTTTGCCCACCGTTTTCAGCGCTTCCAGCCCACCAGCGTTGGCAACTTCCGGCGCACGGAAAATCTGTGGGTTTTCCAGCCCATCGGTGCCGTCATAGGCAAACTGCGCGGCAATCGCCCGAATAGTCGCGGCAGCCCTCGGAGAGAGTTTGTCCAACCATTCAATGTGTTTGTAGTTGAATGCCTCGGCGCGTTCAGTACGGGTGCGCGGGGTCAAGCCGTAGCCCAGCTCTCCTAATATATCATAGAGATCATAAGCGTCCATCTGCGTCAGCTTTTGCAGCAGCAGCACCGAGCGTCCGGCGCTGGGCAGCTTCGCCAGCAGTTCGCCGCGTGCCGCCGGGTTCACCCATAAAGCGCGGAAGGCTTCCAGCGTGTCCACCTCGCGCAGCAGGTTCGATGCTACATACTCGCGGTATTCCTCAATCGTCAGCGGCATGGCTTGACCGTCAATATCAGCGACGATATAGCGCCCGGCAAGTGTCACGCGGACATCAAACCCCTCGACCTGGATGATTGGCTCACGTTCACGCGGTTCGCGCTCGGTATCCCCGTCGGACTGGCTTGGCTCTGGTGCGACAGCCGTGATGAAGTCTTTACCGAAATTGTCCGTCGCGTCGGTGTAGTCATAAACGCGGAACATCAGCTTCTCAGTGGGCGTATGTAGTCGCGTTCCACGTCCGATCATCTGGTAAAAGCTGATCGGCGACTTTACATAGCGGAAAAAGGCTATATTGCGTATCGACGGCACATCCACACCCGTCGACAGCAGGTCAACCGTCGTGGCGATAAAGTGGGTTCGATTGCTGCCACGCAGATCAGCCAGATAATCGCGTCCTTGATTGGCAGCCGTACATTTGAAAGCATATGGTGCGGCGCGTTTTTCGCCATTCGCCGTACACCACTCAGCGTAAAGATTGTTCAACACGGCGGCAATAGCATCCGCATGAGTATCGCGCACACAGAAAATGATCGTTTTCTGGTGCGGCCCGCCCGTATCGAGCAGGTGGTGGAACAGGTCTTGTGCCATTGCCAACACCCGATCAGGCAGCAATATTTCATCTTCGTAGTTCTGCTTCTGGTAGATTTCGCGCAGTTTTGCTTCCGTGATGCGTTCACCCGTGATCGCATCTGTCGGATTGCGTGCCAGAATGTCCGCTATCGTAATCCCGGTCTCGTCCAGATTGACTATGCTTTTGCGAATCTCGCAGGCAGCCAGATAGCCATCTTCAATGCCCTGCCCGATATCATATTCGTAAACGGGTTCGCCAAAATAGGTGATGTTATCTGCTGAGATTTGCTCATCGGCGCGGACTTCCGGGCTGTCGCTTTCGACTTTGAGTTGGCGCGGCGTTGCTGTCAGTCCGATTTGAATCGCGTCCGGGTTGATGCGGAGGACTTGCGACCATTTGCCCCAAGCGGAGCGGTGCGCTTCATCAATGATGATGTGCGAGAAGAAATTCGGCGGATAATTCGCGGTCAGGAAGTTGGCATCGGCATCATCGGTATCAATGTCGAGCGTTTGATAGGTAGCGATTAAGATGCGGGCATTCGTCTGTGCATCTCTGCCGGATACAGGAGCAGCATCATTGCCAAAGATTTCCTGAAATGCGCCGGTTGCCTGTTTGCGGAGTTCATCGCGGTCACACAAGAACAGCGCACGGCGAAGCTGCCCGGCATCCGCAATACGTTTCAACAGGTTTACAGCGATGCGCGTTTTGCCGGAGCCAGTCGCCAAAGTCAGCAGAACCCGGTTGCCGCCTGCTGCAATCTTTTCCAGTGCCGCACGGATAGCAGCATCTTGATAGTAACGACGGGAAGCCTCACCGCCGACATACGGTTCAAGCAGCGGTTTGGCGCGCTCATCTTCCAGATTGAAGCCCATCCGCTCTTCATAACGTCGGCGCAGGTCATCTGGTGTTGGGAACTCAGACATCGGGCGAGGCTGTGAGGTTAACCCGGTAAGGCTGTCATACTCGACGAACAAAAAGCCATTGGTGGCGTATACAAAAGGGACATTCAAACGTTTTGCCCCAGCGTAAAGCTTAGCCTGTTCCAGCCCGCGTGTTGGTGGATACTTCGCCGCCTTCGCTTCGATCAGCGCGACGGCGACAGGCTGCGTTTCCGGCGCGACTTTCACCCGTAACGTAATGTCGATCCGCTTTTGATCTTTCTTCACCTTGCCCGTGTCCGGGTTGATGATATTCGCCCCGGCGTTTTCCTCGTAGCGCAGATTATCTTCTGTCCAGCCACAGATATAGATGCTCGGTTTGATGAGCTTATGAATCGTGTCAGCTTCGCTGTAAGTCTGGTAGTTGTCCATATCGGAATTCTGGGTGAAATTAGTGAATTATTAAATTGTAGCTCGAACCATTTGTAATGAACAGTAAGAAGCGTTTCATTTGCCATATGATAATAATGTCCTCCCCCGTAAATTTGCATCACCGGGAACGCAAATTTAACAACCCCCTGCTGTAGTCTTCCGCAAGTGCGCCGCGTCCCTTTGGGATAATGAGGATATGCGTATGCTTTGTCGGGAGTAGATTATGTCCAAAACTGTCCGCCGCAGCATCACGATGACACAGGAGATGCACGAGCGGCTGATACTGTTGGTCAGTAAACGTGATCGTACCACCACCGAAGCAGATTTAATCCGTGAGGCAATCCGGCGTTATCTGGATGAGCAGGAACAGATTGCTGGTAGCCGTCGCCATTTCACGCGCACCTTTCAGGATCGTATTGACAAGCTGGAGATGAACATCGCGTTTCATCTGAATGTATTGCTCTATTTACTCACCGACGACGATCCAGCGACGCGACATCTTATCGAAAACGCCATCATTGCAGCCCGCCGTGACGGGCGAACTTTACTCGCCCAGATCAAAGCTGTCCGTGAAATGACCGTGGTTGATGCGGCGGAGCGGGAACACAGTGAGTAAAGCCATTGTCGTAGTCGATTTTGCTTATAAAGGCCCGAAAAAGTCAGGGCGTGGAACGGGACGATCTGCGCTCAAGGCTGTTTTGAAGTATTTGCAGTATCGGGACACCCGCAATAATCACCTCGCTCAGAATCACGATTATGAACGCTGGCAGGATCACGGGATGGGTGTTCATTATCACGACATCCTCAAAAACTGCGATCAACTTCAAAGCAGGCATGTCCTTGCATGGACATGGGTCATCTCGCCTGCACCTGATCTGATGGAACTCATACCAGAAAATCAACGACGTGATGTGGTGTGCGATCTGACGGAGCGGGTGGTTGAGGATTACTATGCGGCACGCGGTTTTGATGTCCCTGAATTTTCATTTGTCCTACATGACCGAAAAGCTAAGACTGAGGACAACGACGAACCCATGCAGCATCTGCATACGCATGTGGTACTGCCCGGAACAGCCCCTTCGATAGCAGAACGACTAGCCATTTATAACAACAGCACGAAAGGTCATGATGCCTTGTTCCGCGAAATTGCCAGCCAGCATTTCAGTAACGCATTAGATCGCATCGTTGGCCCAGAGTGGCGTAAATTGCGTGATGATGAAATCGAGTCTCCATTAGCACAACCTGATTTGCCAGACAGTGATGATCTCGACCTCTGGTTCCCGCGTTCAAGATGAAATATCACATCTTTACCGTACCTAACAAGAAGTGAGTTTGCATGTTCTACTGGTTATTTACAGATGGTAAAGCCCTGCTTGGTGCCTACCTTGTACCATTGTTATGCTTAATGCCGCTCGCTCCTCTGCTATTTAGCGCAGTCGCAGGTGCGGGCATTCAGCGCACCAGTGAATTACAGCAGTTTGCTGGCTGGAAACGAAGCGCACGAATTATCGTTCATTTCATTGTGACGCTCGGCATCGTGGAGCTTTACGTAACATTGATGGGTGGTCTGGCAATACAGACAATGCGCGGTAGACAATCTGTGAGCAGCTTTGTTCGATTGTTAGCCGGTGGGCCGGAAAACGTTCACCAAATGCGGCTTCTGCTCTTCGGAGTCATGCTGGTCTTTGCGAGCTTTATCATCAATACCGCTTTACACAGTGGCATCAAAAATGGCGGTTGGTTACGTGAGCGTGTAGATCGGCTGCGAAATCCACAGGTGAAGCGTGGTGCTCTCGGCTCATCGCACTTTTGCACGATGCGCGAATACAAGCGCTTTCGTAAAGAGGATGCTGAAGGATTGATTCTACTAGGTGCGTTCTGGGGCGAGCAAAAACGACGGCTCGACATTGGCACAGGGCGTTTTTGCCTCGGTGGTGAGGACATTGCACGCGGCATTTTAACATTGGGTGGGCCGGGTTCAGGCAAAACACAGGGCATTATCCTACCTGCGATTGCTGACCGGATGCTTGCGGGTCACTCCCTCATTGTCGCTGACCCACAGGGTGAAATTAGTGGACATATTCTCAAGTTTGCTGCTGTAACTCGTCATCTGGTCGTTGTGCATGATCCAACCAGTACACTTGGTCCGCGTTTCAATCTGTCCGAAGGGATCGATAATGTATCTGACGCACGAGCGATTGCCGATGTGCTGGTGCCATCGGCTCAGGGTGATAACCGCTTCTGGACGGATAGTGCAGCAGCTTTGCTAGCCGCTTGCCTAATTCGTTTTCCCAATCTTGGTGAAATCTACAATGCCATGAATGACCTCAAAAGTTTGGCAGGCAAACTTGCCGCGAAAAAGGATGATGCAGCACTACTCGCCAACAGCTTTATTGCGTCAGTGGGGTCGGATGGCAAAGTCGCATCCAACGTGGTGGCAACGCTGGCAACCGCACTGACGGGATGGGCATCGACAGATGTTCGCAACAATACATCTGCATCAGACTTTGACGCTGAACTCATTGTCACCCAACCTACCGTTGTGGTGCTAACCTGTCCGGGTCGTATGCGTGCGGTTTATGCTTCCTATCTTGGTGCGACACTACGCAAGCTAATGCTTGATCTCGATACGATTGGGGAACGCAATCGTGGACCGCTTCCCATGCCCGTCGGCGTCATTCTTGATGAATTCCCGACGCTGGGTAAGCTGGACAGCCTGGTAGCTGATGTGAACTTAGTCCGCAAACGCCGCATCTCGATCATGATTGGGGCGCAAACCAAAGGGCAGTTTCATATGATTTATGGTAACGAAGGCACACAGGCGCTCTTTACAGGGCTGGCAACTCAGGTGATTTATGGCGGTTGTGATGCGGATACGGCAGAGTTTTACTCAAAAGCGAGTGGTATTGCTACTGCCGACTCAAACGCTGATGATCCCAACAGCCATTTACGGCAGCGCCCCTTGCTGACAGTGGATGAAGTTGTGACACCACAGGTCGGCAACTGTACCATCTTCGCGCGTTATGTTGAAGCTGGCTTCGCAACGCAAATCGTTCTCAACGCTCGCTTGACCCGTCTTTACGAACGTGAGGATTGGAAGAAGCGATTAGCCACATTTCAGAATAACGACCCACTGCTTCTTGAGCGTGGTATTGTCATGTCTCCTTTTCCTGTATCAGAAACGCTGCCTCAGCCCCCAGCTGCCACTTCAACAGTCGAGCTTGCAGCACGTTCCCTGTTGACAAAAGTTGCCATTGAAGCAGAAAAGAAAGCAGGTGGTAAAGTCAAAATGACTCCTCTCGACCACATGCGGGAACGTCATCAACGTATAAAACAAACAGTAGGAGCTTAAGCCATGACTCTCACGAAAAACAAAATGGTGAGTGAAATCGGAAGGCGAACCCGGCTGAAGAATCAAGATGTTCAGACGATGCTTGAAGGACTTATTGAAGTTTGGACAGAGGAACTTGTCAACGGAGGGCGAATAGAATTAGAAAACTTTGTAGTTTTAGAAGTACAAATAATTGATCGGGGAGATCAAGTTGGCACTCTAATAACCTCAAGTGGTTCGAACGAAGCACCGCGCATCATTCGTTGTTTAACAATTCGCGGAAGTAAACATCTAAAGCGCTTACTTAATAATGATGCAAAAGAGTACAGATGATATAATCAAAATTTTCTAATAGAAGGGTAGCTGTGAAGGGGTGAAAGGTAATTTCCTCTTATGACTTTGGTAGTTGCAAAAAAGATTTTAGATAACATAGTTATAGTTTCCGACACAAAAGTAATTTTGGAGCAAAGATCAAGTTTATTGAATGCAGATGAAAGTTTGATAGAGAAGTTGTCAATGGGTGAACCCGAATTTGATGACTTCGAATCCTTAAAAATTTTAATACTCTCCCCTCAAGTCTGTATTGCTTTTGCTGGGAACACTGAGAGGGCTTTAAATATAATCAGAACGCTTTTTGAGAAAAAACAGCACATCATAATAGCTGATTTATTAAACCTATTAAAAAAAGAAGTTTCAGAAGACGTGCCGGACAACAGAAGAGTCGAATTTATTGTAGCTCATGCTGACAAAACCGAGTGCAACTTATATCTTGTTCAGGATAGGAAGATTAAAGATGACTTAGCTTGTTGGATTGGTTCTTATGATGCTTTCGCTGAATACCAACGCTTGTTTCCACGAATGAATAATAAAGAAATAGGGGAATTCCAGAATTTCCCTTCTATACATGTAACTACCCAACTCGGTCTCATGTTGTTCACTATGCGACGTTTGATTGAAGATGATATTGAACATGAGAAAGGCAAACTACAAAATAGTGTAGGGGGATTTGCTCTTGCAGTAAAAACTACACCAAATGGCTTTCGATATGTCACACAAAATCTAAATAGTCATGGTCCTCAATCCCACGTAGTTATAACTAGTGCAGGCATCGGCGGTAGCTCTATTGTTGATGATAATATGATTGATGGCGCTGATACTGGCGGTTACACATACTCAATTTTGACTCCGAAAGAACCCGGACAATGTTTTATAGGGGTATATATCTATCAGAATAAAATCGGTATGTTATATGCTCCCCTGTTACATAAAAAAAGGACTAAGCTGAAGGATTTGAATTTAGAGGATTTCGTAAATCAAGTACTTCAGAGATTTAATGTACTGTTAGAGTTATAATATTATTTTCCATAGTTAAATTTGTAAAGCAAATGCTTATATATTATAGGCATTTGCTTTATCTTGTATTCAGATTTCCAAGTCCAACGAAGAAATATTAGAGATCGGATTACCATTCCCCTCTATGTAGGATTGCAAAGGGTCATAGTATACCCCCTCAGCTGCAATGCGTGCATCGCGTTCGGCATTGGGATTGTAGGGATACCAGGCTGATGAGTCACGAGTCAGCGTCAGTTCGGTATTTTGGTACGCCTTAAGGTCGTCACCTTCGAGCGTCTTCCACTCCACTGGCAACCCTTCGAGTCGTGTCACTTCTTGAGCCAATTCCGGCCCATCCAGCATTCCGGGGATGAGGTAGCCATTGAACTCCTTCCCGAATTTATCGGCTGCCGCCGTCGTCTCGAAATGTGCCATCTCTAGCATTCGGAACGGCTCGTCCTCTGGCATCGCTGGACTGCTCACCGCCTCCGGGTTGCGTTCCAAACCAGGATATACAACCATATGCAAGGCATGTCCCAGGGGTTCACCCGCCGGGTCGTTTACGGGCAAGGTATCCAGCCGCCAATAGGGGTTTTCCACCTCCGCTTGTGGTACAGGGTCTTCGATCTTCTCGCCATCCGTATTCCAATAGGGGTTGATCTCATCCTCTAACTGCTGCGCGAGTGTCTCGAAGCGGTCAGGCGGCCCTTGCATGAACAGCCGCGGATCGCCGCGATCCGCAACTAACCAATCGTTGTGAACCGCCATCAATTCTGCCTGGTGCATCATACCTTCCAATCCGCGTTGGTCGTGAATTTCCAGCAGGGCTTCACGGTCTTGCTCGGCTTGCACTCGGCTTAACTCCGGGTCGTAAGTATCGAGCGTGACGGATTGGATGCCTAGATAGCCGTTAGGTTCGCGCCAATATTTCTCGACAGCCAGTTCGACTGTCCAGGGATCAGCATCCTGCACAACCAGGGCATAATTTACGGTATCATTTATAGGTTGCAGCAATTCCGTCGCGGATTTCTCGAAGGTCGCCTCAAACCATGCTGAACCCTCCAGAGATGCATTTGCTTCCCGCTCACGGGCAGCTTCTTCGGCGAACTCGCGGTAAATGGTCGGATAATCAGGTTCTGGTAGTTCAACAGATAACTCAGGATCCATTTGTGGAAGTTCATCAGTTTCAAGTCTAACGGGATTGATTACTAGTGCTTTTGTATACGGATCAGGTGGACCAGCTGTGAACAAATGGGTTTGATCGGCATCGATGTAACCATCCTCACGTGCCATGTCCACAGCGCGTTCCAGTACCGCTTCGCGCCCCTTCTCTTCTCCAAGTGCATATAGCCGAACGGCATCACTGAACGCCTGCATTTCCAGATTTTTGTCATACTCATGAATTGGGCGATGTTGGGACTTAAGTTCATCGTCCTCACCCAACCACCACTTTTGCGCTAACAGTTCCACCGTCCCCGGTTCCTGCCCCGGTGCGATTTCAAATGAGTAATTTACTTGCTCATCGATCTCGCCCACAAATGCCACTCCGGTTCGTCGAGTGGCCGTTTCAAAATGTTCAGCTTCGGGCATAATCGGTGTATAGGGTTGAGTATCAATCTCGATTTCTGGCGAAGCAGAAAAGATTTCGGGAGTTAATTCTTTGGGATTCAAGTTATCAGAGTTGGTTGCCATTTCTCGCTCTTCGTTAGTGGTCAAGGAATTTGAATGAGTCTCATTACGGAAGAACTGGAGGGGATCATCGTGAACCGAGGCCAAATTCTGATTGGAGGCGCTAAACAGCGATGCTTCGGGGGAACGCAACCTATTGGTAACAGCCGCTGCGTGGGCGGCCTGAAACATCGTTTCGTAGCCGCCAATCGAAAACCGATCCTCAACCTCAGCAGTCGTGCGGTCAACCGCTTCAGATAGCCCATATGCCACTGGCATTGTTTCCAGATCATCTTCACTCACATGAAGCAGATGGGCTGCCGCCGGAGTACCTATATCAGCGTCCGGTGGGAAAGTCGCAATCAGATATTGACCTTCGTAAAGAATGGGTTCGTGGGTGATGCGCTCGGCAGCATCGCCTAAACCGGCAAGCCCATGTTCGACTAAAACATCCTCAACGGAATTTCGATACAGGGCAGCGTCACGGCGATCTTCGTATTCCCCCAGCGTCAAGCGCTGTTCAATGGACTCACCGTAACAACCTGACCGTGACCGCACTAGATCAACATCGTAGTGAGGGTTCTCTATTTCACGTCGATCAAGCATCACATCAACGGTGTATAGCGCCCCATCATCCCCATGCAGGTGAAAGGGAATCTCATTATTCATCGCTACCTCCCAGCATCCGAACCGGGAATTGCACGGAACGGGGATAGTCGGCTGTGGGCAGCGATGTGAAACAACCTTCACGGCTGATTGGCAGATAAGTCAATGCAGCTCGGCGGATCAGTAAGCGGATCGTTGCCGAGTTATCCCGCTTAAACTGCCTAGCAACGCTTCCCAGTAGGGCGCGGTCTTCAGATGTGAGACGCACATTGAACAGCTTTTCTTTGGCTGCTTCGGTCACAATTCCACCTCCCAGTTTTCACGGGTGTAGTCAGCGATACCCTGGGTCGCCTCGACATCCAGCGGCAGACCCCGCTTGTTCTCCCACAGATCGCGTTGATCGGTTGCCAGCGCCATGCCTTCAGCAGCATCGAAGCAGCGTTCAATACCACCTTTCTGCGCTACGTCGATCAAAAATTCCGAAGCGCGGTAGGCTTTATCCCAGTCTCCTGGTACACAAGGGGCAAGCTGAGCTTCCATCTCACCGGTTTCCAGATTGCGCCCCAGCGACAGGATGCTGGTGATGCAGTTTTCCAGGTCATTCTTATCGGGTTGAAAAACGCCAATCCAGTAAGCCGTGCCGGTCTCAGCATCATAGAAAGGCGGTGGATCTTTACTGGGATCAAAACCATCGGCTTCAATGCCAATCGCACTCAACGCCTGAAAAGCGGAACGGTCTTCCAGGGTGGATATATCTGCTTCTACTTCACGCTGAACAACCACACCGCCCAACTCAAGGGCTGTCTGGACGAGTGGATCAATGGCAGCATCGGGCGGATCATCCCGGCCATCAAGATCACCTGCCTCCAAATCACGAACGTATTCATAAGCTTCGTATTCCGATTGAGCGGCACTGATCCAGTCGGGTGTCATACCCCTACGTTCGATAAGGGCTTCGGCGAATTTAGGGACACCGTAGTTTGGGAGTCCCTGTTCATGAATTTCTGCTTGAAAATCGTGATAAAGCGTCGTGGCTGTGTCCACATCATCGAGCGCGGCAATAGGTAGATAGCTGCCTCCCAAATCACCGCTGTTGGCGTCGGCATACACGTCGATACAGCCGATTTCGTATTGCGATCCGGCATTCGTATGGCGTTCAATCCCGATCAATCGCGCATCGTGCCAGCTCCAACCGTCATCCATTGGCTCAAGCGGTTCAAAACCCTGCAAGCCGTCCTGCGATAAAGGTGGCAGGTCGGGTAGACGAGTCAATAGGCCATCTTTTGGCACGAAAGCATCATCATCCGGGATGGGGATGAAGTCACCGCCATCTCGTGGAAATGGGTCGTAACCCTCGCTGGGATCGTAGTCAAAATCGGCAGGCGGTTCAGGCGGTGGTTGCCGAAACAGATCATCCGGGAATGGATCGTTCGGCGGCTCAAACGCTTCATAGTCGATGGGCGGCGGTTCGGGCATCTGCTGACTCATGCACTAGCCCTCCGCTGGGCGCAGCGTGACCGGTTTATGTTCTACGCCCTGTGTGTAAGTGCATTTGGGAAATCTGCTACAGCCGATAAATTTCCCCTTCGATCCAGTGCGCTCGACCAAATCGCTGCCACACTGAGGACACGACTCCCCAGTGCGTTTGGGCGCTTCCTGGGGACGAAGCTGCTGCAAGGCAAGTTCGGCTGCCGCAGCCAACTGTGGTTGGAAGCCCTGCCAGAAGGCTTTCAGTAACTCAAGTTGGGTGAGTTGTCCAGCGGCCACCGCATCGAGCTGCCCTTCAAGCTGTGAGGTGTAGCTGTAGTCAAACACATCAGGAAAACGCTGCGTCACGAAATCGCACAGCGCCCACCCTTTTTCGGTTGGTACAAGTCGCTTCTGACCAATCTTGGCATAGCCTTTGCTCTTAATCGTGCTGACCATCCCGGCGTAGGTTGAAGGGCGACCAATGCCGCGTTGTTCCAGCGCCTTGACCAGCGCGGCTTCGGTGTAGCGAGCAGGCGAATGAGTCTGATGCTCATTAGGCAGAGTCTCTACTAGCTTCAGGCTCTGACCCTCTTGCAAAGCTGGGAGCGCGCCGCCCTCGTCATCATCGACTTCCTCGCCGTCATCCACAGGCTCTTCGTACACACGCAAAAACCCATCAAAAATCGGTACACGCCCCTGTGAGCGGAATTCCAGTGGATAAGGCTGTTCGCGTTTCGCCCCTGCTAGGATGACGGCTCCAACGACTCGATAACGCGCTGCTGCCATCTGCGAAGCCACAAACCGATCCCAAATCAATCCATACAACCCGGCACCATCGCCATCGAGTTCCTCATCCGGCAAACGGTTCACATCCGTCGGACGGATCGCTTCGTGCGCCTCCTGTGCATTGGCCGCTTTGGTTGTATAGGTCGGTGGTTCCGAGGGCAGATAGGCCGTGCCATATTTCCGCTCGATGAGTTCGCGGGCAGCAGTTTGCGCCTCCGTTGCAACACCTACGCCATCGGTTCGCATATAGGTGATCAACCCGGCCTCATACAGCCGCTGTGCCACTTCCATCGTACGTTCCGGTGAAAGCCCCAAGCCTTTAGCCGCTGCCTGTTGGAGTGATGACGTGGTAAATGGCGGCAGCGGGTCGCGGGTTTTGATGGTCTGCCCGGCCTTCTCAACCCAGAACTGGGCGTTGGTCATCAGTTTGTCGAGCTGGTCAAGCTGATCGCGGGATTTGAAAGTGACTTTGGCGTTTTTCAGCGTGTGTAGTTTCGCATTGAAAGTTTCACTGCCTGCCTCCAGTTCAAGCGCCAACGTCCAGTACGTTTCGGTAATAAAGGCCGCGATTTCACGCTCACGCTCGACGACCAGCCGCAGACAAACGCTCTGTACCCGCCCGGCGGATAATTTCCCGTCCAATGCCTTACATGCCAACGGCGAAACGAGATAACCAACCAGGCGATCCACAATCCGGCGTGCCTGCTGCGCTTCCACCAGTGGGCGATCTATAGTACGCGGGACAGCAACCGCCGCTTTGACAGCAGATTCAGTGATGGCATTGAACGAGGCGCGGTAAACGGGCTTGTTCTTTGGCGGACGAGCGAGGTCAAGGATATGCCAGGCAATCGCCTCGCCTTCCCGATCCGGGTCAGTAGCGAGATAGATGGCCTCAGCTTCTTTGATCGCCTTGAGCAGCCGTTTGACGAGATTGCCTTTACCCGCCAGCACCTTATAGGTTGGACGGAAATCTTGTCCCAACTCCACGCCTAATTCGGTTTCGGGCAAATCGCGGATATGACCCATACAGGCTTCGACTTTCCAGCCTGCACCGAGATAACCGGCGATCTTCTTGGCTTTCGCCGGTGACTCAACAATCAGTAGTTTCATGGGATAGTTTCCTCCTCGTACCAGTCGCTAATGGCGCGGCGATTTGAGAGGCTGCGTGCCATCTGGCGCAGCAGCATTCGGACGTGTTGACGCTTCCCCACCGGGTTGAACAGGGCGTCCAGTGACATGGGCCGCCAGTTCTTTCTCGCGGAGAACCAGCCATATCGGCCATTCACGGAAAGCGTCATAGGCTTCGTTTTCAAGAGCCTGAAAGGGGTTTTCGATAGATCGTTTGGACAATGGTCATCCTCCATCATGTTGTCCTGAAGCGGCGGAGTTCACCCTCTGACGGGCGTCCGTAGAGATACCAGAGTCCTTCATCCTGAATATCGAGGACGTAGTGAAAGCGCGGCAGTGCAGCGATGATGTCGCGGTGCTGTTGATTGAGGTGCTGGAAAGCGGCATCTTCGTGGAACACATTCATGCCTTGCCGCTGTGAGAAGATCACACGGATGGGACAGTTCTCGAAGACTAGTCGCGCTTTCCCATTCAAAAAGACTGACATTTGTTGATCTACACACAGCAATTTTTTGCGACGAGTACGGAAGGTTTTAGCCGCTTCAATCAAAAAGTCCAGCAGTGATGGATGGCGCATCAAGCGATAAACCTCATCCACCGCAATCACACGTGGCTGTTCGTCGATCAGGCTGTCGCGGCGGATAGCCGAAAGCACTTGCGTGTAGGCCAGCGCCTGCAAAATGGGGTCGCTTTCGAGATCGTGAAAACTGAACACACGCGGCCCAATCCAGTCCCGACCGCCCCGTGTGAGGTCAATGTTGGTCGTGCCGTTGAGAAAACCCGACCACGGCCCACTGCCCGTGCAAAGTCCTGCGATTTCATCGGCGAGGTCTTTGGCAATTTCTTTGATCGCAGGTTTATCCCCTAATCCGCTTAGGACATCGCACACCACATCACAGGTCGGGGAGATGTCAGGTGTCACCCGCATCAGGTCGGGAAAACCTTTGTAAAGCAGTTCCAGCGCTTCACTGAGCAGACCGCGTTCGAGGTTCTGACGTTGACCACCTGACAATGTGCGCCCCATGACCGTTTCATAGATACGGATGGTGTGATTGATTTGCTCAATAAGCGTAGGGAACATCACATCTTGTGGATTGAGTTTGGTGTGCCTGGCACTCATCACATACCATGGCAAACCAAAGGCATCAGCAATATGTTTGCCATGTCCCATTGGTTCAAGAAGATCGAAGGGGATACCGTTCTCGGCATATTCACGGGTGAGGTAGCAGTTCACACCGAAGGTTTTGCCGAACCCCGACACACCTACCCAGATTTCATGGGTGGCACGTTTGTCTCGCCAAGAGTTATGAAACATGGGATAGAATGCACCTACCACTTCACCACGCAGTACGCCACTGGTCGTCGCTAATTTACGATAGCCAAGCGGGGCAAGCATCAGCGCCAGTTCGCGCGAGGTTACAGGCCAAGTGGTGGATGGGACATTGATTTCCTTGGTGCGCTTCGCCGAGAAGAAACCCACTGATCGCCCCAGCAGTTCCCCTACTTCCTGCCGCAAGCTAAACCAGGCACGAGTTTCATTCACGACAGCCTGTACTCGTTCTTTGAGCGTGTCGAGATCGTCTGCCGCCACAGCGATGCTAATCTGGACGGTGTGGAGCGCATCCCCGGCATTGATTTCAGACAATGCCCGACGACAGTCTGTGATACGCTGAACTGAACGACTGTCTTCCCCACGAACTCCCGCGAGGTGAACCTGGTAGGCTTGAATGATGCCTTCAACAGCATTGATTCCAGCATTGCGGTCATAGGTTTTAGGAATATCCACGCAAATAGCTAACGGGAAGTTGAGCAGCAGTAGCACTGGCAGTGGACGGAAAAAATTCCACGTTGCGGGGGCAAACTCATAGCTATTGAGGATGGTCCAAAAGGGTCGTCCTCCCGGACGCCCAACAGGAGCAAGATGCCAATAAGGAGCTTCTCGTAGTTCGTATCGTCCCTCGAAAAAACCCGGCCAGTCACTTTGCACCACAGGGGTATCGAAAGCAGAAGTCATCGCAGCAGCCTGGGAGCGTGGATTTTGATCCGTCCAGAGCGCCATACCGCAGAGCGCCCGCTGATACTGGGCATTCGCCTGTAAATTCTCGTAATGCCGACGATATTCCATCAACAGTGTCGCCCGCTGAACTTCAGTCGTTTTTTGGGCGGCTTGGATAACAGTATCGATTTTGTCGTCGAGCGTCGTCGGCATTTGCCAGCAGACAAAGCGGGATGGGCTATTTAGGGTTCTAAGCCAGGTCGCAAAACGCGATTGTAGGGTTTGAACACCTTCCTCAGTCGCGTGCATGGTCATATCGAAAGGTTCAATCAGGAAGGTATGGATGTTGTCGCTCATAGCCGCACCTCCAGAGGCGTGTCGAGGAAGACCAGACCTTCATCACGGTCAGCCTCTTCCGAGTGGGCAAATGTCACCCACTCACGCACATCCACCTCGATAGCGCCGTGTGGTGGAGCGAAAACCTGAAGGGCATCTAACTTGACCACATCAACTGGCAGTTCCAGCGCTCGTGCTATTCGGGCGACGAAACTGTCTGCATCACGCGCCGCTAGCAGTAGTACCATCCCACGCAGGCCATAAATCCAGCGCTGCCACAGAGGAAGGCCACCACGAGTTCCAGTAAAAGTCAGCAACAGCAATCCAAACATTGCTCCAGCGGGAACAGCAACATTAGGCGCAGCGAAACGAGCAACGGCATAGACCATCCCACCACTTGTCCCAGCCAGCAGTAATCGTTTGAAGGGAATACCCATAAAGCCTTTCTCATCTCGGAGCAGAACATGAGACTTGAAATCTGCCGACATCTAACCTCCTTCTCAGGGAAAGCGAAGCGATGGAAGCCGCGACCCGCGACCCTCTGCCATCGCTGTGCATAAGGGGAACTTCTTAAGGGAACGTGATGAGGGTAGTGACACTGCTCGCAAAAATCACGAACAGCAAGCCGATGACGACCTGGTTGGCTGCCTTTGGGTTGTCGCGCTTCCAATCGGCGATGAAAGGCCACGAGCTTCCCATATACATAATCCCAAGTCCGAGGAAACCGATGACTGCCGCCAATGGTGCGATAACCTGGGCGACAGCCTGAACGTCGTTGAAAAGCTGCTCAATAGCCTGGGCTAAATCCACTCGACTGCTCCTGTAAATACCTATCTGAAAGGGATTGAGCAGCCGGGCGAAGTGCGTGCGCCATGACGCGGGTCGCGCTAACGGGTGAGGTCATCTGGCACGGAACAGTCCCACCCGGCTTGATACCAGCGTATCAAACCCACCGCGTGGAACATGCCGAGAATTACAGTGAAGGGTTGGTAGTTCTACAGAGTTTGATGAGCAAAATTTCAGGTTGACAGTTTTGCTAAGTCGGTATAGTATTCAATAAATCAATTGAATACTTGAGGATGATTATGGATCATCGCGCCTTCAAAACCGAAATCAATGAACAGTTTGCCCGGATTGCCAAAGCGATTGCCAACCCACATCGGCTGGAAATCGTTGACCTGTTGGCACAGGGCGAGCGTAGTGTCGAGGAATTGGCAAAGGAATCCGCCTTGTCTGTTGCCAACGCCTCACAGCACCTGCAAGCGCTGCGAGAAGCGCATCTCGTTACCACACGTAAAGAAGGACTGCGGGTGTACTACCGGTTGGCAGATCCCACTGTCTACCAGTTGGTACAACTCATCCGGGAAATTGCCGAGCGTCAGCTTGCCGAGCTTGAGCGCATCGTCAATACCTATTTGCTTGAGCGTAAGTCTATGGAGCCAGTGACCCTTAACGAACTGCTGACACGTCTGCGTGAGCCGGGACTGGTAATTCTAGATGTGCGTCCAACCCTGGAATACGCGCAGGGACATATCGCTGGAGCGCGTTCGATCCCGATTGATGAACTTCAACAACGTCTCCACGAACTGCCACAAGACCAGGAGATTGTTGCCTACTGTCGCGGCGCTTACTGTGTCTTTGCTGATGAAGCTGTCGAACTGCTTGCCGCACGCGGCTATCAGGCGCGGCGGATGCAACAGGGCTACCCGGATTGGAAGCTCGCTGATTTACCCACTGAAACCGAATAACCTTTAGGAGAACCTCATGATCTTCCGACAAATTCTACATCCGCAAACCGGGTGTGCGTCGTATGTGTTCGGTTGCACCGGCAAAGCAAAACTGGCGGTGGTGGATCCGCACATTGACCACATCGCCGATTATCTGGAAGTAGCACGGCAGGCAAACTCCCCCATCGTCGCCATCTTCGAGACGCATGTTCAAGCTGATCATCACTCGGGGGCAGTGCAGCTTGCCGCCGCCACCAACGCACCTATCTATTTGCACGAATCGGCGCAGGTGAAGTTTGCATTTACACCGTTGCACGATGACGATACGGTTGAACTGGGCAACGACTATGCACGGGTGCTTCACACCCCCGGTCATTCTGCCGACAGCATCAGTCTGGTCGTTGGGGATAAAGTACGTTCAGAAACACCTTGGTTGGTATTCACGGGCGACACATTGTTTGTCGGCGATGTGGGACGACCTGATCTACATGGCGACGCGAACACCGCCGTGTACGCAGGTCAACTGTATGACAGTCTTTTCAACAAACTTCTGAAATTGGACAATATGGTCGAGGTTTATCCAAGCCACTTTTCCGGCTCAGTCTGTGGACGCAACATGAGCGGCAAACCGAGTTCGACCATTGGTTTTGAACGGCGCTTCAATGCTGCCCTGCAACATACAGATCGGGAGGCATTTATCACTTTTGTTCAGAAGGATCAGACCCCCGCACCGCCGGAATTTGCCATCATCCGACAGACTAACCTCGGTCTACAAATTGGTGAAACCGCAGGATGAAAGTTCTGTATTTACAACCTGAACTGTTTGTCATATGAGGTCACACTACTACTCAGAGCGAAGGGCTGACGAGTGAGAGCTATATGTAGAGAAACAGATCTTGTCACCAGAGGAATATATGAAAGCACGCGAAAGCGGTATGCCAGAGGAAGCTTATTGGGAGAGCTTCTTCGATGCGGATGCCACAATGGAATTACTCTTCAGCACCAGTGGGTTAGGGGGGCATCTGGTTGAATTTGGCTGCGGTTACGGCACCTTCACTGTGCCAGCCGCGCTGCACACGCATGGAATCGTCACCGCGCTGGACATTGACCCGCTGATGGTGGAACATGTACGGCATAAGGCAGAGGCTCTGGCGCTGTCTAATGTGCAGGTTGAGATGAGAGATTTTGTCGCACAGGGAAGCGGATTGGACAGCGGTACGCAGGATCACGCGCTGATTTTCAACCTGCTACACCTGGAACAACCGCTGGTATTGTTGCAAGAAGCACACCGGGTACTGCATGACGGCGGAATGCTTTTTATCATGCACTGGCGCAGCGATATACCGACACCGCGCGGTCCCTCCCTCGCTATCCGTCCACGACCAGAACAGTGCAAGGCATGGCTGGAAGAAGCTGGCTTTCAGAACGTCGAATGGGTCAATATGCAGTACTGCTGTCCGTATCACTTTGGTCTGATCGCTAGGCGCTGATTCTTTCGACTTAGCCTGATTTTACACACGACCACGCTAAGCCAACGGCGTTCCTGATGAACGCGAATCGTAGTATGGGAAGGGAATCATGAATACTAAATCTATCCAGCTTGGATTACTTGCCAACTGGCGGCAGTTCACATTGCTAATCTTCGTCAATGCGTTCGTCGGTGCGATGCTGGGGTTGGAACGCACGGTTGTCCCGCTGATTGCCGCCGACGAATTCGGCCTCACATCGGTCAGTGTCACCCTGACCTTCATCATCAGCTTCGGGATCGTCAAAGCGCTAGCGAATCTGTTTGCCGGGCGTAATGCGGATCGCGTCGGACGCAAGCCGTTGCTAGTCGCAGGTTGGTTGTTTGGTTTACCCGTCCCCATCATCATCATACTGGCACCAAGTTGGGGTTGGATTGTCTTCGCCAATATCCTGCTGGGCATCAATCAGGGGTTGTGTTGGTCGTCGGCAGTCATCATGAAAGTAGATTTAGTTGGTCCGGTTGGACGCGGACGCGCAACCGGCTTGAATGAATTTGCGGGCTATCTGGCGATGGCGCTCTCTACGGCTGGCGCAGGCTGGATTGCCGCACAAACGGCGCTGCGCCCGTACCCATTTTATCTCGGCATCGTTTTTGTCATCAGCGGACTGATCCTGTCGTTTTTCTTCGTCCGCGAGACACGCGGCTACGCCCTTCAGGAAGCCGCTCAACATCATCAGATAGGGGAAAAACTCTCATTCCGGACGATTTTCCGGCGGGTAAGCTGGCAGGACAAAGCCTTTTTCAGTCTGTCACAGGGTGGGCTGGTCAACAACCTCAACGATGTCGTGATCTGGGGATTACTGCCGCTGCTGGCAGTGAGCGCTGGTATTTCCGTCGGACAGGCTGCCGCTGTCGGCGGCACCTATCTGGGGGTCTGGGGCATCAGCCAGCTTATCACCGGATCGCTCAGTGATAGGATCGGGCGCAAGCCGCTGATAACCGGCGGTTTGTGGGTACAATCGATTGGGATTATTCTGTTTGTCTTCGGAGCGGACTCGGCGGCGTGGCTGCTGGCAGCCGTTGTAATGGGACTGGGAACAGGGATGGTCTACCCAACACTGCTGGCTGCCATCAGCGATCTGGCACACCCAACATGGCGTGCTTCCGCGCTGGGAGTGTATCGGCTCTGGCGTGACAGCGGCTATGCCTTCGGTGCCTTAGTTGGCGGTCTGCTGGCTGATTTATTTACCATTCAGGTGGCGGTACTGGTCATCGCCGCGCTCACCGCTGTTTCTGGTTCTGTCACCTTCTTCCTGCTGCCGGAAACCGCATTTAAAAATAAGCAATCAGGGGCAAATCCTGTCCCGCATTTAGAACCGGCAGTTGAGTTACCCTTATCGGAATCGCGCTAACTGGAGTTATGGATGCAGCCTCCCATTCTGGAAAACAAACATTACGATGCTCAATCCGTTTTTACCGTAGAAAACATGCTGCGCGAGGCGCGGCGGCAGAAATCCATCCCTGAAGGCATCATCCCGACGGTCTGCATTCTCGACCCGGACGGCGACATCGCCGCTCATTTGATGGTGACAGGGCAGGCAGTCGCTCACCCGCACTGGGCATGTTACCACACGAAATTGTATGTCTTTATCTATGATGGAGTTGAATATGGGATCATACCGCACGTCGTCGGTGCTTCATTTGCGGTACTGGTGGCAGAGGAATTGTTTGTCGCCGGCTGCCAACTGCTCATCAGCATGACCTCTGCCGGACAAATCGTACCGATGGGACAGCCACCGTATTTTGTGTTGATTGAACGGGCGCTGCGGGATGAAGGCACCAGTTATCACTATCTACCACCTGCTGCCTACAGCTATCTTGACCCGGCACTGCTCACCTGTTTTGAAGACACTTTTGCAAGGGCATCGGTTCGGGTGCTGTGCGGTGCGACATGGACAACCGATGCTCCCTTCCGCGAAACGGAGCAGTCTATCGCCAATGCCCGGTCTGAGGGCATTCTGGGGGTCGAAATGGAAGCTGCCGCGCTCTACGCTTTCGCTCAAGTGAAGGGCAAAGCGGTGGTGTGCTTCGCCCATATCACCAACCAGATGGCACAGATTGAAGGTGATTTTGAAAAAGGACTGGATCAGGGCAGTCATGATGCGCTGGAAGTCATTGGACTGACTGCCCGCCGCTGGTTAAGTTGAAATCCCCCTTCATTCGATTGGTCATCTGGTCTCGACAATCATGGATAAACCATGTTTGGGTCGCAAAGCGATCAGTGGTTCCATCTGTACGGGCGGTTGCCCTGCTGCCATCCGTAGACGATACTGGCTGGCAGTCGCCGCCAGAATGAGCCGCGCTTCCATCATGGCAAAGCTGTTGCCAATGCAGACACGCGGTCCGGTGCTGAATGGCAGATAAGCCATTTTGGGGACACTGGCTTGCCTGTCTGTATTAAAACGCTCCGGAATATAATGTTCTGGTTCCTGCCACCAGCGGGGGTCGTGGTGCATGGCATAGGTGTTGAGATTGACTTCGCTGCCTTTCGGGATAATATACCCGCCGACTTCCACATCTGTCAGCGCCTGACGACTCATATTCCACACAGGCGGATACAAGCGCATGGCTTCCTGCAGCACTTGCTCGGTATATGGCAGGCTCTTAAGATCAGCCAGTGTCGGTGGTCTGCCGTGTAGCACGCTGTCGAGTTCGTTGTGCAGTTTTTGCTCAACCGCCGGGTGTTGAGCCAGCAGATACCACGTCCAACTCAGTGCATTGGCGGTGGTTTCATGTCCTGCTAGGAAGAGGGTGACAATCTCATCCCGGATTTGTTGATCGGTCATCCCCTGACCCGCTTCGTCCACGCTGTTCAGCAGCATGGACAGCAAATCCCCACGATCTTCGGTCACTTTTCGACGTTGGGTAATCAGTGCCGCAACGACATCATTCATCGTTTTTTCGACCCGCCGTTGTTTGAGATGTGTCGGCGTTGGCAGCCACAGCGGAAAGATATCCACCCCGAAGGCGAGACGTTGAAAGACCGTCACGGCTTCAGCAATTTTCTCGGCATCGGCGTTGATGTCGGTATCGAGGATGGTTTTAGCGACGATGGCTAAGGTCAGCCGCATCATGGTATCGTTCACATCTACCGTTTTGCCATCCTGCCACGATTGCAGTACACGCTGCGTAAGTTTGACCATCTCCTCGGCGTAGGCTTCAATGCGGCGGGCATGGAAAGCAGGTTGAATAAGTTTGCGCTGCCGCCGCCAGTAATCGCCGTCGCTCGTCACCAGCCCATTGCCCAGAATACGGGCTAATCCTCGTTTTTCATCCTTATAGCTGCCAGCTTTGTAGAACTGATCGGCTTTTTCCACCAGCACGGTATGAAAGTGGTCAGGGTGGGCGAGAAAATAAACGTGTGCTGTCTCGCCAAACTGAAGGTGAACGATATCCCCATGCTGTTTAAACCAACCCAACATGACATTCAGTGGATCGCCGGTCACACGCAGTCCGAAGCGAAGTTGAGTAAGGGGATTAGTGCCAATGGGCGGCGGACCGGGCGGAGCGTGATGCTTGAGCATTGCAACGGTTGTCATGGACTCAACTCCTTAAGATGAGAACGATTTCGAATCAGCGGACGGATGGGTGAGAAAACTGAGCATTAGCCCGACGACCCCTGCCAAAAACACAGCGCCTGTCCAGAGATGCACCGACCACCATATCCCTACTGTGGTGATAAGCATGATGAAAAATAGGGCGAACAGAATGGCTGGTACACCGAAAGCAAACAGGCGCAGGGCTAGTACTCGAACAGGAGAAGGTTTGAGCAGGCTGTAGAGAACATCAGCGATAATACCTGCCAGTACCACTGCCACCAGAACCTGGGGGTATGGATAGACCTCCTTGAGATGAAACCATGTCATCAATAAACCGTTCCCAACAATCAAGAGGGTCAGGCTGCCCGGGGGTAATTTCCAATGACGGAGTGCGAACAAGATCACACCCATCAGCAGCGCCGAGGGGATCAGAACACTGGCGAGCGCATGGATGTCATAGAAAAAGGTGTGATCTCCCGGTGGACGAATTGCCATGTAGTTCGGATAAGTGATAATGGCAAAGTCGCCGTTAAAGAACGTCAGCACCGATAGTATCCCCAGCAGCGACAGCACAGCGGGCAGCAGTTCGTGCCAGCCTTTGACCGCCTGCTGCGAAGTGCGATGCAGCGTCGCCCGCAGCGGACCGGAAATCATCAACATGCCACCGACTGCCAGCGCCAGGTGCGATGGGCTGACCAGTGCCTCTAACCCGACTTCAAAACCAAAGGCAGTATGCCAGAGGAAATCTGCGCCGCCGGAAAAAAGGAAAATGATCGATCCGAAAAGGGATGTCATATACCCTTTCGGCAGCGAGTGTGACCATCGGTAGCCTCTCGACACGTTGCGCCACTGGGTTATCAAGAGCAGTCCAGCACTGACAGCGAAGCCGGAATACAAAACCGCGTGCCAGGGCGTGAAGAACGTTTCGATCAGATCGGGAATATGATGATGGGCAGAACCATCCAGATATAGTCCGGCAAGTATCCACAGCGATAACACTGAGACGATGAGATCAAAACGACGCCCGCCTGAGGGATAATATGCCGCTTTTGCACCCTTCAGCATCGGTTGAATATCCTGCTTAATATGAGTAGTTGCCATTTCGTTAACTCCTGTTATGAGATAGAATGTCTCAAAATAGATAAGCTATATCATAAGTCGAGAAACAACAGGGTCAACGAGCAATCACGGCAGGCTACAGCATAATAGACAAGTGTCTCAAAACGTGGAGGTCATCTAGTGGAAAAAATAGATCGACGGGTGAGAAAAACACAGCAGGCACTCAGCGATGCACTGGTCGCCCTCATTCTGGAGAAAGGCTATGATGCCATCACTATCAAGGAAATTACCGAACGTGCCGATGTTGCTCATGCGACGTTTTACCGTCACTACCGTGACAAAGACGAGTTGCTCAGGCGCAAGCTGGAAGAGATTGTGGGGGAAATTGAGGTTTTGACGCGCGAACCTACGTTACAGGATGCGGAAGGCTATCTCATTTTCAAGCACGCTCAGGAGAATGGTAATCTATATCGGATTCTGCTGGGTAGCCCGGGAACCCTTCAGGTACGCAAATGGTTGAGAGACCGGATGGCGGCAAACACGTTGCGCCTATGCAAGCAGCTCTTTACCAATCAGGAAACCCTTATTCCGCCAGAGGTCGCTGCCCACCACATTGCTGGCTCACTACTGTTGTTGATCGAGTGGTGGTTAGATCAGGATATGCCCTATCCACCCCATCAGATGGCAAAAATTTATGAGCGGTTGATTACCGACGCAACATTGAATGCCCTTCAGAATCTTATCGTAGCACACAGTATAGATTGATTAGAACGTCAATACCCTGTCGGCTTCGACAACCCACTGCGCCAGTTGGCTCATGGTGCTGATTTCAACCCCCTCGACGAATTTGAGTTCGCGCAGACCCCGCGCATCGGCACAGGTGCCGCAGGCTTTGATTTGTGCGCCCTTATTAATCATGCCCTTTAGCATTCGTTCGAGGTTGTAGTACCCATCCGGTGTTTTTTGACCGGGCAGCGCACAGGTGACGGCATCGGCCATCAGGAAGATCCAAATTTCGACATCGGTATGTTCCTTCTGCAACGTCATGACCAGACGAAAGGCATTGTAGGCTTTTTCCGAGCCATAAGGAGCATCATTGATAATAAAAAGCAGTCTCATCGTTTACTCGAATCTAATCGGCTATGCGATGTGAAATAAATAATTCTACATTTTCGAGTATAGCCGGTTGCAGGTTAAGGCGACTGTGAGGAATATCACTGATCTAAAGTGACTGTCTACGTCGTAAACCAAGTGTTGTGCAAGATAGCATGTGCCAGATCAGGCAAGAAAAGTTGGCAACACACCGGCCCATTTCCTTGTAATTGACATCAGGAACCGCGAGTCAGTTGAATAGCAAAACGATACTCGCCGACACCCAAACTGGCATAAGGTTCGCCGCCCCAATACCATACCAGTGTCAGGTCTACCGCCTGTTCAGGCAGCAGATCAAACGGACTCAGCCCTTCTGCCGGATTACGTGGTCCGGGTGGCTGCGGTGCATAGCCGAATGCGAGCCAAATGTCATCCTGCGTGATATGCAGGCTTTCAGACTGTCCGTTGTAAATCCGCAGCAGTGTCGTCACCTGTTCTGGTTGATGCGTGATACTTACGACACGGACATCGATGCCGTTGTAATGCACTTCAAGCAGTGGTGTTAGTGTTTCCAGTCTAAAGCGGAAGGCGGCGCTGTTACCCGCTAAGTCTGTAAGCAACCATCGTCCACCAGCAAAACTGCGCGGTACAAGATAACCAACTGTTGCGGAAAAAGATGCCATTACAGGAATTGTATTTGGCAGTGGGGCATAATTTCCATTTGCAGAAACTGGTGTGTAAAGCTGTCCGATTTCATCAAGGAGTTCAACCTGCCAGGTCGTTGTATCCAGTGACTCAGACCCTGTTGCAACATCAAAATCTATGAGGATCATCTGTTGGTCTGCGGGAATATCAGGGGCATCAACAGCAGTTGCAACACCTCGCAGCGTAATAACTGCCTCGCCGAGCATGAGCACATCACCCACCTCGCCCGTCTGTAAGCTGGCATTCAATCCGAGTAACTCACCACTGCGAAGCAGTTCCTGTTCCGGCGGATAAGTTGCAGTGATGAGGGTACGGGTGGCTGTTGGCAGTCCATCTTCATCGGTTTCGCCAATCAGCAGCAACACAAGACCCGGCCCAACCTGACGAAAAATATGGGTGTCACTTCGGCGTACTTCTGTTTTTGCAGCAAATTCAAATCGCAACACAGCTCCAGTGTTCATCTGAAGCGAAAAGTCCGTCTCTGCGTCCATTGCTTCAAACCACGCTGCATTCTCTTCTGACCAAGGAATACCGATCACAGGACGCACCGACATACCGTAGAGAAAAGAAGCGGTATCGGGATTAAGATCGTAATTCCATTCCGACGTTTGGATGACGCGCCGCTGCACCACCCAAACGCGCGGTGTATCATCCCCGTTGTCAATTTGAAGGTTGATGGGATAGGCAACTGCGCGTGAGTCGTCGCCCCCTTCAATCACCTCGTCCTGAGCTTCTAGTGCCAAGGGTGTAGGTGTGGGGCTGACCAGTGGCGTGGGAGTTGGGGATACCTCCTCTGTCACTTCGAGTTCCCCGCCTGAATTGCCACGCCCCAACACTCCCGCGATAACGAACACTATAGCAACAAGAAATACTAGTCCTCCCGCTAGCAAGATTTTAGGGGAAGGTTTACCGGATGTTTGAGCATCTTGTATATCGGGTGATTCTAGCCCGTCCCCTTCTTGAGCCGCCTGTTGGACGCGGAGAGGTGTTTTTGCCCAGCGCGTTCCCACTGGCACAAGGGCGGCTTCTTCATAGCGCCGGATCAATTCGGTAGCAATATGCTGTTCCATGACATCGGAGGCAGCCGCACCCGCATTTCGTAATTCACGATCATAGGCTTGTTTATATTTGCGCTGGCGATCTGTCGGCACAACTTCCCATAACGCTTGAAGTTCCTGAATTGACAGTACCCGGAGTTCATCAATGCTGTGGTAGCGGTAGTTCTCGCTCACCCTTCACCTCCAGTTACACGTTCGCTGCCTGTCAACCCGGCTTGCGTCTTTGCAGCTTCATCATAAGCAGTCGGTTGAGGGGTATCTACCTGAACATCAATTTGCGGTTCAACCGTTACCTGCGGCTGCACCTCGACCCTGACTTCCGGCATGGATACCCCCATCATCCCAAAAGTTGTGATCTCGTTGGGAAGTACACGGGCAGTGTGTTCTAACCGATTAACCTCTTCCTGAGCCGTGTCATAGGAAACATTGCGTTCAGCACGTACCTGCTCAACCAGAATGGTTCGTGTCTGATCGGTGATTTGGCTCTCTGGTGAAGATTTCACTTCGCGGATGACTTGCTCGGCTTGTGAACCGGAAATTCCCAGTCTGAGCGCCTGATCAGTGAATAATCCAAACCGCGCTAAATCATTTTGAACAGGTGGATGAGCACCGCCATCCGGTGTAACACCGACAACCCGCGCTATCGTGTCTGCCACCGTCAAATGATCGATGCCCCCAACGGTATCCCGTCCCTGCTGGATACGATCCGTCTGTGTAAGCCGCACCACATCACCCAGAACACTGGCGACATCGCCACCACCCGTCACTTTCAATTGACCGAGCATCATCTGTTCTCGTGCTGCACGGGTAATCGCTTCAGCACTTTGTTCCAAACGTATTGCTACCTGCTCCAAGCGACTCATATCACCACCGCCCACAGAACGGTTCGCACCGAGCTGCTCCGAAATATGCTGCTCCATTTCTTCGCTGTTCATCTCGGCGGCGTAATCGCT
Organism: Anaerolineae bacterium; assembly: GCA_019912965.1. Lineage (GTDB taxonomy): Bacteria > Chloroflexota > Anaerolineae > Aggregatilineales > Phototrophicaceae > CFX2. Next base: position 38,708 of record JAIOHM010000065.1, on the reverse strand, counting down.
GCGTTGACGCGATTGCTCTGAGCGGCGTTCAGCGTTGGAGTCAGACGTAGGTTCAACGGGTGTAACAGGCGTGAACATCCCCATACGACGCGGCGCAACCGAGCGAAAGGTCGAAGTGAGATTGCCCTCTTCGTCCTCAAACCAATCCACATCATCTGCCGTTCCCGCTCCACGTTTGCGCTTTTGTCCCTGTATTGGCGTTGTCCAGCTTTCCAGTGCTTCACCCACTGCCGGGACAAGCATCGGGCGCGAGATGACACGCCCATACTCGTCGTAGCGGGCTTTCTCAGGATCGCGGTCTGTTAACAACATGCCACCTACCATTGGCCCCGCAATCCGCCCAACCATTGGAATGTGACGAGCGACTTCACGGGTGGCCGCACCTTCAGCAAACTGTTCAGCCGCATCCCCTAACGCCGTGCCTCGCAAGCCGGGCATATGCGCGAGAGTCCGAGTTACACCGCTCAACACCTGCGAACCACCAAAGGTTAGTCCGGCTGCCTGAGCCGGAGTTGCGCCACTGTAAAGGGCGTTCATACCAGCTAGACTATTTGACCCAGCACTGAGCGCTAGGGATGCACCGCCTGTTGCCACTGCCGCAGCACCCGTTGTTGCTGCCGATGTGATCGCGCCGGGTGAAACGAAAACACCACCTGCTACCTGTCCCATCGCATTAAACAGGCGGTTGAAGCTATTCCACACGGCTTTAATACCTGACCACATCGTAATGAGGATGAACACGACACAGATTATGCCGATACCGATAATGGCTGGGGCGCTGCCCGTTGCCGCACCCGCCAGGAAGAAGCCAATGACGAGCGCCTGAATCAATGAAATGGCCGTCGTTTGGACAATCAGCTCAATCCACTGGTTAATCAGGCTTTGAGCAATACTCTCCGTGCGCTTGAAGAAAGCAAAGAGAATTGCCATACCAAAAGAGATGAAAGTGATGCCCATAGCAATCGTAATCAACAGATGGACAATCTGCTCTACTAAGCCGAATAAGAGCAACGGCCATGCGGTCAATGCCCGTTGCTGCGACGCCCCTGCCATCGACACCGCTCCATCTCTGACGGATTCCTCAACATCATCCCAGGTGATTGGCGAAACGTTGTGGTTAAAGTACCCACCCTCCATATTCCAGTCCATCGGCACAATCGACCCACCGGCAACATTTGTCCAAGTTGAGGGGTTAGGATTTTGTAGATAAATGGGACAACTGGGCGAATATACTGGCTGTGGATAGCCCATAATGTCTTGCGCGTGTCCGCGCAGGTAAGCCAGAGCAATATCCAGACCATCAATGGTGCCGGGGCCTGTCGCCCCTGGCAGATAGACATCGAGATAATCACATAGTTCACCCAGATCGAGATCATCGGATGTAACCTGTGCAAGTGAGGAGAAATCGCCAGCGTTTGAGCCTAATCCATCCAACACACTCAAATACATGACCTGAGCAATGTTGAGGCGGAAATCGTTCATACCTTGATAAAAGCTCGGCCCGATAGTAAAGAATAATGCACCTGCGATATACCACATAATCGCGCTGCGCGGGCTGACCACATCCAGGCGGATGAAGGCGGCCAGCAGATATGTAACCCCCAGGATGATGAGCGCGACCACAAAGACATACCCGACGGCAATTCGCAGACTGTCATTGGTCTGAGCAATAATCGGGACAAAGGCGTTTTCAATGAGCCAATTATTGATTAACTTGATGGTGTAACCACACATGATGAGTGCTTTTTGCAATCCCCAATGAACACCGGCAATCATGACGATGATGCTGTATTGCAGTTCGTCAATCATCCGCGCAAAATCAGGCATACGACTTTCCTTCTAGCGTTAATCCGCTATATCGCCAGAGCAATAAGGGTTGGCTTGGTTGATCCAGGTGATTTGATTGCCGCTCTCATCGTCCAGCACGAATGTCAAACGACGCGCATTTCCGACGGGACCATAAGCTGCCAGACGGTAAACCCGCGTCGCGCCCGGCTGGATCGCATCATAATTTTGACCCGTAAATCCCGCAGCTTGCATGGCTGCTTCTGACGTGCGCCATATTCCCGCCGCTTCCCCATTGGGTGTGAGAATAAGACTGAGATACATCTGAGCAATCGGGACGGTTTCGTAGTTCGCTGTACCGAGGTTCTTGATCTCTAATGACCAGCTATAGAGATTTCGCGGGCTACCCTCAGATGAAGCTGGGCGTGCCTGCACACTTTGAAGTCGAAAACGCAGGCGAGTAGCTGATCCGGGCTGGCCGACGAAGATGGCATCTCCGCGATAAAAGTCTTGCGGCGGCTCAATGCGGTAAGGTGTCGGCGGAGGTGGGATCGGTGTTGCCGTTGGGATGGGTGTTCCAGGTAAATAAGTCGGCTGTGTCCCTGCCGTTGGTGGGATACGGGTGGGACAAATATAGGATGCCAACTCCGTAACTGCCGTTCCACACGCTATAGCTGCGAAAAGCAGCATCACGGGCATAACCAGTACATAAATTGAGCGCAGCAGCATAATGCGCCTTGTTTGGACGAAGGTGTATTTCTCTGACATAAAGTACCTTGTCTAAGGGATTAGCCCTGGTTGATTGCCGGGTGTGAGCAAGAGCGTGAAACGAACATCACCACCAGCGCGACCAACAGGTACATCCCAGGTCTGTCCAAAATAGGGAACGACAACCCGCGACTGCGCGGAAGTGACGACTTGTAATTGGGCATAGCCAGAGTTATCGGTAAACGCCTGAGTGATGACCCTATTGGTTCCAATTTCAACTACACGAACGGAGATGCCATTGACCCCTTCAGCGGGATCGACCTCATCATTACCGTTCTCGTCATAAGCAATGATGATGGAGATATTGACCATGCTAGGAGGGATCGAGGTGGGAGTCGCTTGAATTGTTGGCGGCGCAGCGATTAGCTCAATACCTGCTGCTGGTTGTGGGGTCGATGATGGTATGAGTGTTTCAACTGGCGGTGGCAGGATGAGCATATTTGTCTCACCATGGAACACATGAATCGCGTCCAACGCGATAGTGTAGCCTTCACTTGCCGAGTTTTTACGACCTGTGTGTCGTATCTCCAACAGGTGTGTACCGCGTTCCAGCGTGTAAATACGGGTTCCTGGGAAGATCAGATCAGGGTTATAAGCATCAATGGTGTCAATTACCTGACCATCGACCACGAGATCAAAGATGCCCATGTTCTGGGCAGCGACATAGCGTACCCGCAGCGCCTCGCCTTCAAATGCAACGGAAGCAACACCATTCACATCCTCGGTACGGTGATATTGTCCCCGACTGGCTGCAACGACCTGACGTGGTATCCAGGGTGGACTGTAGCGCACGGTTGGATAGTCTGATTCAAAACTGTACCATCCCATAAACGGCGGAAATTCACGAGTCGCATCCGGCAATGGTTCGATGGGCTGTGGAGGCGCGGGAAGCAGCACCGTCCCATAAGGAAAAGGTGAAGGGGTTGGGGCAACATACACACCGGGCATTACTGCACTGACCACAGCTACACGAGTCGAAAGTGTGGGTGTCAACGTTGCTGTTGATGTAGCCGTTGCGGAGGGTGTCCAGGTCGGCGAAGCCGTAATGGTGAAGGTTGCCGTTGCGGTTGGTATGGTGGGTGTCGCTGTACTGGATGGCGTGAGCGATGGCAATATCATCAACGTCGGCAGTTGGGCAACCCCCGAGTGATTTGTATTGCGAGTGACATGCAGCAGAGCCAGACTCCAGGCGATCAACGCCAGCAGCGTCAACCGACGCAGTAGGCAGTTGCGTTTCCGTTGATTCAATGGGTTGCACCCTCTATTCCCTGCACTGTTCTCAGCGTAACAGAGGCGGAAGGTGTAACCCCTGAAAAATTACCGGCGTGGGATTAGCAGTTCTACAGGTTTTGGATGCAGTTTTTCAGTCGAAAAGGTAGGTTAAAATCGGAGCAAGCCTTCAGCCGCCGCTTTTGATATCATGTGTTCATTAGTCTGTGCGCCGAAGCGCCGCCGCAGCTTCTCTCGAACCCAATACACCCGCCGCCGCGAAATGCCCATCGTCGCCGCGACTTGATTGATATGCTGCCCTTGTGCCAGCAGGCGCAGCACTTGCAGTGACTCAGGGTCAATTTGCCATTCACGCGATGCGGATTGGACGGCGATCAGGTATTCGGTATTGATGGTCGGGGACAAATACAGGCGGTTTTGCATAACTAAATTAACCGCGAGTGGCAGACACTCTTTCAATTCATCTCCTTTGTAGAGATAGCTGCGTGCTCCGAAAGCGAATAGGTCACGAGCGTAATATCCATCTGTCTGTCCACCCATTACAATCAACTTGCTTTCAGGGGAAATCCGCCTGAGCCGTTCCAGGATCGTCAATATTTCAAGGTCAGGATCGATCTCATCTTCAATCAGGATGATGTTAGGACACAAGTCTTTTGCCAGGACAAACAGCTCGCTTGTGTTTTGTGTGGTCGCCACAATTTCGGACTGTTGTAGGATCTGAAGCACGGATTTCGCACCCAAGATCACTAAATCAGTGGCAACAGAGATTAGAATACGAGTATTCGTTCTTTTGTTATTCATCCCATATTTCCTGAAGGAATATCATTAAAATAGGTATTCAATCAGGAATAATGATAACACAAAATCTGTGTCCACACTCACATAACAGAGCTAACAAGAAATAGGTACATTTATCAACATAAGATAAATAGTTAAACTGATAAATTTCTCGTCTCATGCAGACCTAAGAGGATTGTTGATATGCTTTATATCAAGCCAATGGACCTTCAATATCAGGACAATATTGAATCACTTTACTCATCATTGGGGCGAATTCAGAAGCCAAGTGAGATTTTGACAATTGATTTATCTGAAACAACTTGGGTATTTCCACACAGCATATTGAGTCTTGTGACTGCTGCACGATTATGGCACCGCTGGACAGGCAGTTACGTTATTTTAGATAATATGGAGAACAAAATTCATGGTTATTTAGAACGAATGAATCTGTTTTCGGAATGTAGTTTTTGCCTTCGCGCACAAAAATCTTCAAAACAGTATTATGAGCGCTCGACTAGTAGCCAAAGATTGTTAGAGGTTGCATCTATACCTAGTAACGAACAATCCAACATTGTAGTCTTGCGAAGCGCTTTAAGGCGGGCGAAATCTATTCTTGCAATGTGGATCACTGATGTCGAACTTGTAGGTTCTGTATTAACTATGGTGTCGGAAATTGGACAAAATATTGCTCACAGTCAGGATGTTGGTTACATCATTGTCCAGCGTTATAAGCAACCCTATTCAAACGATGTTGAGTCTGCAAGTGAGATTCACTTGGCGATTGGCGATATAGGTATAGGTATAGAGGAATCACTTATTCAACGAGATACCACATTAAAACGAAGTCTCTCGAAAGGATCTGATTTTATTCAACATGCTCTTATCCAGGGGGTATCAGGAAAGTCGAGTAATCGAGGCATTGGACTTCACAGAGTTTGTGAATTAGTTAACCGATGGCAAGGGTCGGTAACGATCCGTTCGCAGAGTTCGCAAATCCGTATTACCGGAAACGAAATTGAGATTTGGGATGGACTCGTTGAAGTGCCAGGGGTGCAAGTCTTTATCGTAACACGAGGCACGATAGGTTGATGATTGAAAAACTTGCATACAATGTGAGAACACCTTATAATAGACTTCAGCAGGAGTTGCTGAACAGTGAATGCAATAAAAATTGAACTTGAAATAGTAAAACTGGTAAATGATCTCAACCTCGAAGGAGATTTTCTAGTTGGTAGACTAGATGGCAAGTTATTTGCCACCAACCTTCAAACCATTTTAGAGGAATATTCTCGAAATGGCATTGTAATAATCGATTTTGCTGGTGTAGAGTTGATGGATGGTTCTTTCAGTGATGAAGTATTTGGTATGCTGGCTGCCGCAAGAGGTCGTAACCAAGTAGAGCTTCCAGCATATGTGCTTCGTTCATTAAATTCTGTGAGTCTGGATAATCTGGAACAAGCACTCCTTAGCCGCCCAGTCCGTGAACCAGGTTTACGAAACTGTGTTGTTGTTGTGCTTTTTGAGAATAAATTATCACTGGTTGGGAAAATTGAGGATCACGTCAAACAGACTTTTGAACTTCTTAATGAATGTGGCGAGCTAAACACTAAGGTTGTTTCAGAGAAATTGGAATTGAGTATTGGAGCAGCCAGCACACGATTAAAAGTTCTCTTCGATCTTGGACTTGCTGTAAGAAATGAAATTCGTGATGAGCAAGGTAAGCAGTTTGTCTATTTCAGACTGATGTAGAATATTTTTTCAATATCGGTTCAGCAAATTTTGCTGACTTGTTCTGAGGGTGACGATAATGGTTGAATTTATATCAGAATTTAGCGCACTGAATCTAAAAGATGATGAATATGTATTAAGTTTAGTAGCAACAGGATTGGTTCAATTATACGAACAGATTGCTGAAGGACATATTCTGTCGTATCCCTATCCAGTTTCGCTTCAACGCGGATTAGACCGACTGGTAGCCCTAAAGTTAGCAAGAGGGGAAAAACCCCCAAAGGGAGTTCCAAATCTGATTGCATGGTGTGAAGAACCCATTGAGGCATGGAATTTAGAGCTTCCATCAGATGCAGTAGATTCACACGATAAATTGCTTGATAGACAGGTTCCAACGAATGTTTGTGAGAGTTGGGCTTGCGCGAGTAGCGATGTTGAAGCGGAACTCAGTGAACATCATTTTATGAAGGGGGTATTTGAGGTTTCTCAGACAGCTAACGATTCGGAAGCATACGCTGCTTTTCGAAAACTAATGATCACATCACCTGTTCTTAATGCCATAGAATTCCAAACTCGTCAGATTGAACCGCAACTTGAAGTGTTCGGCGATCATCTACGTTATGCCTATCAACCTGCTTCCACTGCTTATATTAAAGATGGGTTCTTCCATTGTTGCGCAAATTGCGGAAATTTATTGGTGCGAACCGATCGGAATGATCTGCTTTGTGAGAACGAGCGTTGCCACATAATTAGGGCTGGAATTGGTCGAAAAATCTCCGAAAAAGAACAAGCATATTGGCTGAGGCGCGGATTACGTCGTTTTATCACTGCGCCAGGACTAGCCGAAATACGATTAGCAACCGCTATTGAAGAGCGAGGGATCAACGTGGAACTTTGGCCGATGTATGACCGCTACGACATTCGCATTATATTTCCTGATAAAGATATCTGGGCGGTTGATGTCAAGGATTGGGCTAATCCATTTCTGTTGGCGCGACAGGTCAAACCAATACCTCGAACACCTGTATGGGATAAGGCATTTTTTATTTTCCCAGATGAACGACGCATTCAGCGCAGCGATTACCTTCGTGCTTTTCGCAACAATTGCGAAATACTTGGCAAAGACACTGATGCAATGTTTGATATACAACTCCTCAAGAAAATTGACCAGAAGCTGGGGAAACACACTAATGCGTGAGACTAAACAATGGCGTGAGAAATTAGCTCGTAAGCTCAAGGGACAATGGCCCGACGAAATCCCCATGTCTCCAAGCATTATGTGCGAAATTGAGCTTGCGCTCACTCTCTATCTAAATCTCGCACCAGACATGCCTGTTGATGGCGTATGGATTCTTTTAACTGGATATCCATTTCATACACTGCAATCCTATTCTTGGAACCACGAACAGCAAATCATGTTAGGCACTGCCCGACATTTGCTTCCTTACTATCGCAGCCCATTTCCATGGCATCGCGCTCTGGCCCAATACCAGACACTGCCTGAGTTCTTATCAGGCTACGAAATTTGTGCGGATAGAACCGTGCGGAGGCGAGACATTTCACTATGTTCCGAACGTTTCGATCATTATATGGAAATACTACTACAATCTCCTGAATTCAAAAAAACACCGCTTCAATGGGCAGAAGCTGGGACTTATGAATATCTTGAAAACAGGCGTTATGTGTCTGTTACAATCCCTGAAAATCTGGCCCTTTCACCTCCTAAGCCCGTCCATAACCTGAGCTTACGGCATAAAAATCCTGCCATTAAAGTGGGTTGGGAGGAACTCATTGAAACAGCCGTATGGATGGATACGCAGTTAAAAGACAGTGGGCAAAATACCAAAGTCAGTTGGGAACGGCGTTTACGTCGAGTGAAGCTTGAGGTATTCGACAAAACAGGCACACATCTACAACAAGAAGATGTATTGACGATTGAAGGCATTCTGAACGTAATTGGAATGGTCAGTTCTGGAAAAACGACACTCATAACAGTTTTGGCTGTTTGGGCAGCCTATCATGATTATCACATAACACTTGTTGTCGGTGATGTCATAAGCGCCCTTGACCGCGCAAAATTACTCAGGCAGTTCGGCATCAAAACTGCTCCGATTTTGGGAAGTTCCAATCGTGAACGTCATACCAACCGCCTCCACCGCGTTCAGCGTGCAGAACATCCTATGTCACCTCTTGTGCAATTGCATGATGGGTTCGATTGGCTCAGTACTGCGTGTGCTTTGAATGGTCTCCATGATCGAATGAACGTGATGGATATCCGTAATCGTCCCTGTCTTGATCTTGTTCAAGCCGTGGCTACTCAAGCCGAAGATAAACAACCTGAACGCTTTGCATGTCCATTATTTAGTCAGTGCAGTTTTCATCAAGCCCAACGCGATTTGGTTGATGCGCAAATCTGGATTGCTACACCTGCAAGTCTTGTTTACACGGGCATTGCTCCTCAAATTAATCCTGAGCGGATGCGATTTGCCGAATTGATTTATCGGCGTAGTGACATTGTTATTGTTGATGAAGCTGATCAGGTTCAAGTACAACTTGATAATATTTTCAGCCCAAATCAGACACTTGCTAGTCGTGGATATACGGCTTGGTTTAACCAGCTCTCCCAACAGGTTTTGCCTCGGCTCAATCAAGAGGGTCGTGCTCAACTCGTTGAGCAAGATGTTGAGGCATGGTGTTCATCCCACGATATGGTGCAAATGGCAACCAATCGAGTGTATGGGCTTCTGTTGCAAGAGACGCAATTACGTGGCGAAATTGAACAGGACTATTTCACTGCATGGATGATTTTAGATCGCCTTGCCGTGCGCTTATGCGGTGGGGAGTATGATACTCGCCACGATCATTCAGGCTATCGTAACTTCATGAATATATTTGAAGGTTTTTTAGAAGATCCTGTAGGCGAGCGGATTGATAGCGAATTGGCGCTCCTAGCCCAGCAGTCAGTCACCCATGCCGACAAAGCCCGAACTCGCCAGCGTATTCGGGAGTGGATTGAAACTAAACCCGATACAACAGTTAACAATGAACAAGAACTGAAAATTTCAGCACTCTTGTTAGAGTTTGCGTTGGTCGTGGCAATACTTTCTGACAGACTCGATAACTTACTTCGAGATTGGAAACATGCAGAAGCGGCTCTACAGTTAGACGGAGCAAGTTCTATTATTTTTCATCGTCCGCCGGATGATTTCACAGCCGTTATCCCGGTTTCCCCGATGGGCAATGTGCTTGCTTTTCAATATATCCGTTCGGGTTCCGATGAACCTGGCGATCTTCGCTTTTTTCGGTGTTTAGGTGTTGGGCGTTGGCTTCTGCTTCATTTACACGATTTATTTGCCGGGGATGGGATTGTGGGTCCCCATGTTATGTTATTTTCAGGGACAAGCTGGGCCGGTAGCTCACCCAGCTATCACATTCAATTACCTGTAACTGGTATTTTGCACGCTCCCGAAGCAGAAGTAGAGGCAATTTCCCAACATAGTGTATTTCATTTTGAGCCAATTTATGACAAAAAGGGACAACCCATTCGAGTTAGTGGACTTCGAGGGCAATCCCGCTTAAATGCTTTACATGACATTCTTAAATTTTATGCGGATCGAGGTGGTATCCGTAAAGACAAACCGGGTCGACTGGAAAGAGAACGCGATAACCTTCCAGAACACAGGCAGCGTATTTTGTTTCTTGTTGGCAGCTATTTGGAAGCCAAACTCGTGCGAGAGTACTTGGAAGCGATGCGCCCCGATTGGCGGGGACAAATTCAGAATTTGGTACCAGATGATGATGAATTCGAGAGTAACTGGCAAAGCCAATCCGGATCTCTCCAGCGTGGGCTAGTCCATCAGCTTGCGGATACTGAAAGTTGGTTACTTGTTGCTCCACTGCTTGCTGTTGAGCGAGGACATAATATTCTGAATGAATATGATCAGGCAGCAATTGGGACCGTATATTTTCTGGTTCGTCCCCACCCACGTCCAGATGATATTGGCTATGCCATTCAATCCATTAATCGTTGGGCAATTGATGAGTATGAGAATAAACGTTGGATGTATACACAAGAGGGTCAACATCCCACTGTTGCAACTGGTGAACAGTTTAGAGAGACAGCATTTGATCGCTGGCGCTTTTTACTGGGCTTACCAATGATTTATAGCACTCTGCCCACTTTAGCGCGCGATGCCGTGATTTGGAGCCAACTGGTAACAATCTGGCAAGTGGTGGGACGTTTAATCAGAGGTGGTAGTCCAGCGCGTGTCTTCTTTTGTGATGCTGCATTTGCGCCTCGTGCTGCGGCAAAATCCGACGATCCAGATCAACCTTCTTCTAGCCTGTTGGTCGGCATTTTACGTGTCCTTGAACCGTATTTCGATGACACAATTCAATCTGTCACCCAGCGAGATAAAGTGCTCGTTAGGACACTCTACGGACCGTTTTATCAAGCAATGAAGCGAATGAAAGGATTACCCAATGGCATACAATGAAATACGCCCGATTGCGTTACGCATCAATCCTGATCTTGGGCAACTTCCCTGCACTTTTGAGACTTTGTGTTTTCCTGAAGAATGGAAGCGAAGCCTCATCAAGATGCAATCAGAGGCGAATCAACGGAAATCAGATGAAACAAGCTTGCCCATCCGGGATCTAAATAAGACGATGCGTGCGCTTGTCCCTGACTTGATATCAATTGACCCCTATGCGGGGCGCATTGGTGAACGAATTTGGCTTCGCAGTGGAACACGATCTGCGAGTTCGGAGGCATTGCGACTTTTGATGTACTGGTGGGGGAAATTTTCCTTTGCGAAAGTTGCTGGACCAGCACTTTCCAATACCCTGAATCAATTGACAGTTGACCAACTGGTTTGGAATTCTGAGACGCTCGATTTAGCAAATTGGGACACCTATCCGAACGGAACCGCTAAACACCGAGATGAAGCACAATATTCAGTACTACCTGACTTGATTGCCTCTAAACTCAGTCATCAAGATGCAGCATTTGAGTTGCACGAAAGAAACTTAAATTTCTTTCGTGTCCCGATTTCACCCGGAGGTAAAGGGGCTGAGCTGATTTCGTGGCCTCCACTTGACAGCGAAATTCTTGGGCAGCGTTACTATTACTCGATCTTAGTGACGATTACGGTACAAACACTCCCATTTCAGGCTTTTCCAGCGATTCATCTTGACTTTGGTGTTCGGCGCTGGGTTAGCCTGCCAACAAAAATAGCTGGTGGTGAAACTAGTGTTTACTTACGCAGCCATGTTCCTTGGATCGAAGGTATTCAACAGTCGAATAGCTTTCAAGTAGCACCGATTCGTTGGATTAGAACCGAATCAGGACCGGCTTTAGTATGGAGCAGCTACCTAACCAATATCCTCAATCAGGTAAATCCCATACAAGTATTTCAAGTGCCAACAGAATTGGCAGACAATCCTGTTGCTGGTATGAATATTGGCAGTACACCCAATGCAGCTATTGTCTATCGCAATGCTCTCAAGCCCAAACATTTTGTACAACCTGGACTGATGCCCAGTGATCGTAAACCACTTACCGAACAAATCGCAGCGTTGCTTGCACCCGATTTTGTTCTGATCAATTCCTTGCAACTTGTTTCCCGCCCACCTGCCCCTGATAATCCGTTCACGGCTAAAGTTTCAGCAAAAGAGCCTGAAGTTTCGGAAGATCTTCTTGCTGCACGCCATGCGATGATTTCCAGCGTGACCAATAAAGCAATAAGCCTGGAAATCTACTATCAAAAACCCGAAACACTCCAAGTATTTCGTGATGAGATTAGCGAGTTACTAGGTCTACAACTGCCTTCGCAATTACCCGCCATACTTCAACCCAGCGATCTGACAATTACCGTAAATGCCCGCCCGTTAGGGGCAATTGGGGACGCACTTAAACTGGATGCAAAAATAGGAAATCCGGTTGACCGTGCCTATCAGGCAATTACTCTACGAAAGGATTTCATCGGGAAGCAATTGGCTGACACAACTCAACCAACAGTGGCCTTTATTGAACTGGCAAACGCAGATGCTTTTGAAGATGTTGATGATGAGGATGATCCCAAGCGAGCCATTCGTGCTGGTTTTGCCCATGTTAATCGTCACACGCAATTCATTGATCGTGATTCTGAAGAGTCGATCAAAGAGCGCGTGAAGAAATCTCTATTGGATGGTTTCAGGCAATTAGGGGTACATCGTTACCTAAACACGAGCGAAGGACTTCCGCAAGGATGGAATTATGCAGGTATCTGGTTAATTCGTCAATCACGTGATCGGAGTCCTGCCCGTACTCAGCAGTTTATTCCAGTGATCGTCTTTATTGACGGAAATGACGGTAAAGTGTCAGCTATTGCCCCAGGGATGGATGATTGGATGTCTTATGCTGACACACTACTTGCTATCGGGCAGGGAAAGGTAAGTGGTTATGACAATCGCAAACTGGCATTACCGTTTATCCAAGAAAAATTGGAAAATGATGTTGTTCCTCAAGGGAATACCTTGCTGCTCTGCGATGCCCAGAATTTGCGTCAAACATGGCCCTGGCTTGGGAATGCACGCATTAGCGTCGACTCCCTTACATTCGGCGAGGAAAATCCCAGACCAGCCTCTGACTGGCCTGGGTTACGTGTAGTTCGTGTTCGGAACAGCGATCAGCATGAGACCCCGGAATGGTATGCGGAAAAGGGAGATGATTTTGGTTTCTCAAAAGGGTTATTCCGTATGGGCAACAGAGTCTTTGCCAGTACCTATGGGAAAGCGTCACAGTTCAAAAAAGTTAGCAAGAATATGTCAATCTTAGATTTCCCATCAGCCACGTCATGGAATCCTGGATTATATGAGCTGACAGTTGCAGCAATTCAGCCTGGAGATGATGTCGAAAAAATTGTCGGCTTTGCTCATTCGCTGAGGAATGTGTCAATCCAGTATGATGATGCGACTGCACTGCCCCTGCCTCTTCACCTAGCTAAACTTATGGAGGAGTACGTCCTCATTCTCACATTCGAGCTTGATGATGAGAGTGTTGGGGGTTAGGGCGCTAAAGCCGAAATAATGGTAGACATATTATGAAATAATCTTGCTGAGGCAGAAAGAAAGAGCATGATTCTTCTGCCTCTGTATTACCCGGTTCGCAGATATTGCTACTCAGCAACATCTCGATAAAAGTGCTCTGCTTTGACTAAGATGAAACCATAGCATTGATCACGAATTTCATCTGAGGGAGTCCCGCCAATCCAGTAAATGTGAACTAGTATATTGGCTGGCATAATTGATATCGCAGAGTAACTATAGTCCCTCTGACCTGAGTTTTCCTCTGTTCCACGCATTTTGATAGCGCCGCATATCCATCGACCATTGTATTGCCACACATGAACTAAAAGCTCAGTTGTTACTTCCAATTTGCTTTCCTTCCATGATTTTTAAGCACCTGAAATAACTATGAAAACCCTTCACAACCCTACACACCGTGCATTTTTCTCGCTCAGATATGAAGGGTATGTAGGGTTTTGCGCGGTTTGCACGATTTTTTAGCTGTTCAATTCATCAATGGGTTGCACTTCATAACGCCGCATCATGTCCAGTACTTCCTCCGGTTCAATGGAATAGCTCATACCATCTGTACTGCGTTTGCGTCTTCCTTCATCAGAGAGGTGTAAGCGCTTGAGGATGTGACCGATCCACTGGGAATCCCCCATGCGCTCAATAGGTTGCCCTAAAAGCGCTGCCACCCGTTCGCGCAAATCCGCCGCCCGTAGCCAGATCAGGCTGCTGCCTCGCCCGCGTGTCAGTAATTCGAGCGCTTGCAACACTGCTTCTTCACGGTCAGAGAGCGCCTTGCCTTGACTTAACTGCTCATCCCAGGATGCAGCTTCTGAGATTGCCACTAGTAAGCCAGCAACACCACCTTCCTCCTCAAAAAATGCCGCAAGCGCCACCAGCGGCGACCACAATTCACCGGAGCGATTATGCAGCGTGTGGAGTTCAGGACGTTCGAAGTAGTTGCGGTAAATAGATTGAAAGTGTGTGAGGGCTAAGGTGTACAGTTGATGCCGAATAGCTGTCCCATCAAAATCTGCCGGGAAGGTTGGCATCTTGCGATCTGTGCGGCGCATTGGAACTGCGATACAGCGGCTGGCGAGTATGTCCTCCAGACCTGCAATTGCCGCGAGAATTTTAGGTGAATAGACATCAAATGCTTGCGGTTTCATGTCGTCGCCAGTGATACGGATGGCGGGCATCCCTTGCTTGTAGCCGCTGTTGAGAAGCTGCCGAATCTGCTGCATACCGGGATCTTTGGGATTGTGAAAACGTTCGGCTTCATCAATGCCAACTGTGCAGCTTGTCGTGTGAATGAGACGAAACATACTCGGTCCCGTCGGATCAGAGGTATTGACCATATTGAAGGCCAGTGGTTGTGCCACCCGCAGCACCGTGCTTTTGCCGCTGTTTTTCGGCCCATTGAGTGCCAGATAGGGGTAAGCCGGGAACATCGTGTAAAAATAAGTGCCGATAATCCAAAGTGTCAGTACCCGGCTTTCAACAGGAGATTTGAAGTCAAGGTAGGTGGTGAATAGGTCATGAATCGTGTGGAATACGATACTTGGTGCAATAGTCTCCCCGCTCAAAAAGCGTTGAATATCGCCAAAACGCCAGCGCATCAGGAACTCAGAGCCTTCAGGAATGACACGCAGGGCAACTTCATGACCATTCACTTGAATAATCTGCTCATCGGTCAAACGACGCAGCTCGCGTGAACCAGTGACGAGGTAAGGCTGAGTATTGAGGCGGTTGTCTTTGGTGCGCTCAATTACCGCCACAGTAACGAGGGCAACATCGCGCTGAAAGCCCAACGCAGGTGAGAGCAGGGGCACATCGTCGCTGAGAATTTGGGGTAGATCATTTTTTGCTTGTTCCTGTTGGTCACTTTTTGCTTTGGAGGCTTTGAACATCTCACTAAAAACACGTCCCTTGATTCCAACTTTTGCCATCAACGTTTTGAATTCAGCGAGAGCGAATTCATCCAAATTGACAGCATACTTGAATAAATTTCTCAATCCATCCTGCCGTGCCAGCCCTTCTCGGTTAGCGGTATAGATGATTTCCGTCTCCAGCCAGTTTCGAGCTTTATTGAGTAAGTCGGCAGCATCTTCAGCCGTCGCCTGATTCTGTATTAGCCATTCATTGGCATCTTTTACACCGGTGGGTAAGGTAGGAATGTAGGTTTCGGCATGTAGGGTACGCGCAATCTCAAGCGCTTTCTGCATGGCGGGCGGTGTGTTATCCAATCCAACAAACAACCGTCTATGTCCCCGCAGCCGTTTGAGCAAGTCATCATTGACTACCATGCCACCGATGGCAACTGCGGGAATTCCCCACTCAGCAAACGTAATGGCATCTGCTTGTCCCTCTACCACAATGACCTGATCGGCATCGTCGGTGTAGACAAAGTTGAAGAAGGGATGCCGCTCCCCGATGATATCAGCCGGTGGATTGTAGTGCCGCTTGCCTTCAATCGAACGTCCACTCAGATAAGTCAGCCGTCCCTTCTCAAAATGTGGGTAGACGATCATTTCGGGCGGAAACTTATTGATAACTGCCCGCCACGCATCGCTGAGATTAAGATCAGCTAGCAGTTTTCGGCGATCTTGTGGCATGAATCCCAAACGGGCAGCGCGGATCGTCGTGAGCTGCCATCCGCGTTTCTGCGTAGCGTAATCCAGTGCGGCTTTGTTGGTCATCAGCGTTTCATGCAGTCGAGCAACAATCTGTCGTTCTGCCCAGGTCACAGACCGCTTTAAATCAGTATGGGTCTCTAATGTGATTCCGGCACGCTGGGCAAGGTAACGCACCGTTTCCAGAAACATTCCAGTATCCCGGTTGTTCCATGCCGTTCCGTAGTGCAAGAGATGGCGACCCGTAAAATCAAATACATCACCAAACTCACCATGCGAGTTCCAAAAGTAGTACCCAGTTCGAGGCGTCACCACCAGACTGTCATGCTCAATCCCTACAAAGCGATTGCCGCTTTTTCGCAGTGAAAACTTCTCGTTCACCACATCCTCAATCGGATTGCGACTGCGGATTTGTTCCAAATCAATGCTCATCGTCTTATCTCCAGGCAGTGTTTAAGAAAAGTCGTGTCAAAAACATGACCAAGATCGGCTAAATTTACTTGCGCGGAGATTCGGGACGTGATACATTGTTGGGTATCCAGCCTCAACAATGTCATTGTCAGCCGCGCTCCAGCGCCCGCCCACCTGAGCATCTGCCGGTGGGTTTTTGGCTTTTATTGGGTAGATGGTGGACTACGTGTATTGCATTTCAAGGTAACTCTCCTGAAAGATTGTAACCACGTGGTTACAATCTCATTCATCGCGTAAATGTTGCTCTGCTTCGTCTAAAATGCGTCGCATCGTTTCAATACGGGCGCGTGCAAGATGAACATTCCGATCCTGATGTAAAAGCGCTCGTGCCAAATCTTGACCTGACGTAGCTGCACTATTTCGAGCAACCTTTGCCATCTGTAAGGCAGGTTTTGGAATCGTCTCGGTAGTCTGTGATTCACTCTCTTCCTCAACACCTCCTGTTTCACAGATTTCCTTAATTTGTTTGCTAGTCAGGTTCAAATCGACAATCTGGCGCACTAACTCCACATGATATTCCGGGGCAAGCGTAACGATATACCGAAGTTTTCCTTCTTCTATGTTGTATCGATCCGCCATATCCATCGCTTCATCACTCAATTTGAGCAGCGCCTTATAACGACTTAAATGCATCCGACTGATTCCCCCCATCGCACTGAGAATTTCGCCTGTAAATTCTTGCCTGCTTCGCAGATCGAGTTCGAGGGCTTGGCGGTAAAAATCATTCGTGACAGCAGCATAGGGGATTTCGTAACCATGTACGCTGAGTAACAACAACGCCGCTTGCCGCCCCATAGCTATAGCTGTCAGCCCGGAGCGTGCCGTGTTTTCTTTTGCCTGTCGAAAGGGGGATGCTTGTTGTGCTGGAATGACAATACAGGGGATCATCCCATCGCCAGTGTATCCCGGAATGAAATCCCGCAGTAGCCACGATGCCCAGTATCGTCGCTCGCCCGTTTCAATACGATAAAGACGAGTCACACCTTCGGTGGCATCCACTACCGTAACGGGATTTACTTGACCATCGTCCCGGATGGTGATGGCAAGATTGACCAAATCGCGCAGCAAGGTTTCCTCTGGGGAGGGTACTGTTTTTGCTTCATCATCGCTTTCATCATCCGCATTCGGCAGGAGATCAACCAACCCGTCAAATGGTCGGCCCCGCTGTCGGGCGGCGATCTGGGCAGCCTGAACCAGTTCGCGTAAAGCTTGCGTCGGCGTCAGTCGATTGTTGTGGAAGGCAAACTGCAACCGCTCAGGTAAAACCCGGCGCGGCTGCACCGGGTCGGGTCGTACCAGTTCAAGCAGGATGCGTTCAACCCGCAGCCCATATTCCTGGAATTGGTCAAGCATTTCTCCACCAAGTATGTCGTCAGTGACGGAAGCAAGTAAGGCATCCAGTTTGGCAGTGTTATCCCGTTTACTGCTCATGCTGCCCCACCTTTTGCCAACCGGCGCATCAGTGTACCAACAAGCTGGGCATAGGCTTTGCTGGCTGGTGCTTTAGGATCGTAATTAAAAACACTCTGATGGTCGCGGTGAGCATAGGAGACCGCTTCATTGGCTGGGATCACGCCACACAACATTTTTCCAAGAATGCTATGTGTTTTGAGTTCTTCCAGTAAGTGATTGTGTCCCTTCACGCGGGTGTCCATCTTCGTCACCAGGATGCCACCTACGCGCAGTTCGGGTCGCCGCCAGCCTTCGCGGATGTCGTTGATTTTGTTCAACACACTGAGCAAACCCACCGTTTCCAGATAACGAGGCTCAACCGGGATGATGGCATCTGTCGCAGCAACCAACGCCATCTCAGTCATCAGGGAGAATGAGGGACGAGTGTCGATAACGATAGCAGCATAATGTCCAGCGACTTTGCTGAGTGGATCCGCGAGACGATAGGGCGCACCAGCTACACCCATCAATTCACGCTCTGCACCTTCGAGCAGTGGCGATGCAGGTAGTATATGTAAATCTGCATCCCAGTGACTCTGAACAATGGCGTTTGCCAGTATTTGCGGGGCGGATTGCCGATCTGCCATTAATACCGAATACAAACTATCATCTGTGCCAAAGTCATTGCGCCCGGTGGTAACGAGCGTCGCATGTCCCTGACTGTCGGTGTCGATCAGCAGCACACGATTATTAAGCGCTCCGGCGCGACGGAGTAATCCCGCCATGCCGAAGGCAATATTGGTGGCGGATGTCGATTTCCCGACACCCCCTTTATGGTTGGTAAGTGCGAAAACGCGGGTCATTGTGAACCTCCTATGAGAATGACGAACGGTTCGCCGTGAGGCCGCTAACCCTGTTACACTTGTTTACAGGGTCGCGCTGCCAGCGCCAGCGAGACTTTATGGTGGCTGGGGGAGGGGATGATCTCTCCCTGTCCACCGCAAAGCACAAACTTAGTTGTTACTGTTCGTCGATAAGGAGTTGTTCGAGGGTGATGCGCTGAGGAAAACTGGTAAATTCCAGATATTCAATGTAATCAGAGGCAAGTGAGAGAGCGGATCGTTCGCTTTGGGTCGGGTTACGGTCACATTTGAACACCTGAAGTGAACGTCCAGCATCTTTGTCTTCGCTGGATGTTTTCTTTTTATTGCCCTTCATCTCCGGCTGATGTCCATTCACACTCCCACCCCTGTTCTTTAGACTGTATAAGTAGGTGAATGGAGGGTGCAGTTCCAGCCTGACAACAACTCCTGCCTCGTCGATAACCACCTTACTGACGATCTGCCGCAAGATTTCGCGTCTCCGCTTGCCATCCTGCCGCAGGTATCGCGTTTCAATCTCAGCAATCACTTCCAATGCTGCATCGAGAGACGCAATATATTCCCTATTTTCCTGTTTTATGGCGCGAAGTGCAAATTCAATGCGCTGACGCTCCTCCTGGTATTCTTTTGCCAACTTCTGATACATCGGTGCCTGCATTCCATGATCGGTAAATGCCCGCCAGAGATTGAGTTCGCGCTGTTCGCAGCGCCGCAAGGCATCCTCAAGTTGCTTTTGTTCGCGGCCACGACTCCCGGTGTAATGTTCAATATCGGCAAGATAGGCACGACGGATTTTGGGTAAGGCCGCTGGCTCAACCTGAACACGCTGAAGGTGAGACGGTATCTGTTCATCAATATCACTACAGGCATAATTCAAATGACTGCTCGGTATGCAATAGTAGGCTGCGCCATTGGCAGTCCGTTTGGTATTGGGTCTTGAGCAGGTCAACTTAATCTGAGACCCATTGGCCCGTTCAAGATAGACCAAACCCTGTAACAGATAAAAGTAGCGTTTTTGAGGCTGCGGCATGTGATTACGCCGCGCCAGGATAGCCAGCCCGCGCTCGAACTCTTCCGTTGAGACCACTGGCTCCCAGTTGCCACGAACGGTTTTTGGCGGAATGTTGGCCCAATCGTTATCGACCACCACCCAGCCTGCGTAAAACCAACTGTGAAACACCTTAGAGACGTCTTTGCGGCGATACACCAATCGCCCTAATTTGTCGTATTGGACGAATGGCGCGCCACTGCGGAAACGATAGCCGCGTGCAGCCAGCGCCTCACAAATTTGATCCAATGTCATCGAGTCTTGAAGCAGCAAATCCCAGGCATAACGCCAAACCTGAGCCTGCTCCGAGTCAATCTCAACCCAGCGTTTATAGCGGGCATGTTGAAGCTGCTCACCCCGATCCAACTCGGTGATTTTGACCTCTCGATTGACATACCCATCGGGCGCACGCCATGTCCATTCCCCTTTGAGCAGCTTGGACAGCATCCCACCGGTGGTGCGTTTGCCGGTAATGGCGGACTCGCGTTTTGCCATACCGAACAGGATATTCAGATAAAGACGATCATCTGGGTCGGAAGGATTGAGATCAGGATGTGATGCAAAACGCACACAAATCCCTAACCGGGTCATTTCGTCAATGGCACGCAGGGCTTCGACATCATCGCGTCCGAACCGATCCGGGGTTGCTGCGAAAACATGGGAAAATTTGCCACGACGAGCGTCTGCCAGCATTTGTTGGTAATGCTTGCGGTCAGCCGATGTCCCAGTGTAATTATCCACATATTCACCGAGATCAAGAATCGGATGATAGGCGATCAATCGCTGCTGAATATCTCGCCGCTGGGCTGCCTGAGATCGTTCAGGTGCCTGCACTTCTTCATCACTGGTACGCAGATATTTTACGAAACCAGTATCCGGGTTGAGCCTTATCCGTTTCCGAGCCATAGGTTAAATGAATTCAATTTGGCGGTGTTTCTCAACTTTAACGTAAAGCGGTGTTTTACGGTTTTTCAGAGTCACTTTCCTGATCGTCCTCGGCTTCCGTTATAATAGATGGGTTATTTGACAGATTGATTTTGGGTGGATCGGTCAAGGATGCGGGTATGGTCAGCAGCGACGCGACCAACAAAATACGTTCAAGCCATTGTTCGTGGGAGCGAAAATCAGCGTCTGACATTATTCATCCTGGGTTTCCCGTTGTGATTCTGGGTTCAACAATTTGTCTTCCAGACCTAAGCGAAATTTCCAAGCATTAAACGACTGCTGAGTGATTCCCAGAGCCGCCGCGGCGGCGCGCTCGGTGCCGTGTTCTCGGTAAGCGTCAATCATGATCTGCTCGATGGTTTTGCCAGGGTAGTTGTGTTCTACAAGCTGCATGAGGAAGGTTTTTACGCGGCGTGTTGGCATAATAAATTCCAATATTCCCGATTAAATACCCATAAATCCGATAATACTTGGACTCAGCCGGGAATGCAACTGAATCATGGTGCTGGTCAGAAAACTACAATTACATTGTCAGAGTGGCAGTTTTTTGATAATCTATCAATGAATCTAATAAGGAAAGTGCAACATGAGCGACGAAGCAAAAAAGAAACTCGGAGAACGAATCCGTCGCGCCCGCCGAGACATGGATATCACTCAGGGAGAATTGGCTTCCCGGTTAGGGATCAGCCAGGGCGTGGTTTCCAATGTCGAAACCGGAATTTCGACGATAGATGCCCCTGACTTACCGCGATGGGCAGCCACCCTGGGCAAACCCATCATGTATTTTTATATCACCGACGACCTACCACTTCGTGAACGTGCTGCCTCGGTACTCAGTTTGTTTCCCGATGATCGGCTGGAGTTCGTTTTACAAATGCTCGAAAACATGGCGCTGACAATGCACGATCAGAAAGACGCAAAATCCCCCTCGTAATGCCACCGTTCAGAAATGGGAAACATGGGCTAGTTGACAACCCCCTCTATGAAAGTGTTAATGTAGAAGTGGGATTTTCAAACCAAAAGTTAACGAACATTATCATTCGTCAACGAATCATATGCTTAACAGATTATATGGGCTGGCTGCATATCAACACCGGCTCGTATAAGGGTGGAAGCGCCGACTGAGACCCATGCTATCAGGGAAAAGTGTTCAGAGCCGCGTACCCACTTAAACACGAATAAGGTGTCATGTGAGTCCGTCTGAACCGCCACTGGCAAACGACCCGATCGGTGATGGTAATCATGCTGTTTGGATTGCCAAACTACAAATTCCCCGTATAGTTCCGAAAGCTATCACCCGTACTCGCCTTGAGAAACGCCTGCTCGATGCAATGACAGAGGCCAGGATTTGTTTGCTGACGGCACCAGCAGGTTTTGGTAAGACCACATTAGTAAGTCAGACTCTCGTAAACTGGCAGCACCCTATTGCCTGGGTACAGCTTGCTCCCGAAGAAAATAACCCGGCCAGGTTCTGGTTATACATAATGGCTGCTTTGCAGCGCGTCCATCCACAATTGCTGAAACACCTCCAATACAATCCCCGAATTCATGCAGATCACCAATGGTTGAATAGCATGATGCAAGTATTGAATACTCTTGAAGAACCTTTTGCGTTGGTGCTGGACGGGTTTCACCATATTGTGTCCCACGAAATTCAAGAGGCGATTGAGCGGTTGTTGATACACATACCACCATCTCTACGCCTGATTGTCATCTCTCGGACAGAACCCGATATGAATATCGCCAGATTGCATGTTGCACATCAGGTCGAACAATTCACGGCGGATGATCTACGCTTTTCAGTGGATGACACCAGAACCTTCTTCCAGGCGACCATGCAGGTCGAAGCTGCTCCCGCATTCGTGGAAAGCCTCGTACAACAGGCGGAAGGGTGGCCGGCTGCGCTTCGGATAGCCGCGCTGAGTCTGCTGCGCCAATCGGGCATGGAAACGTTCCCGCATGAATTTGATGGCAGCGATCCCTACATCGTTCGTTATATCAATGAGGAAGTTTTTGATCTACTTCCATCCAACTTTCGGGAGTTTCTTCTGCGTACTGCCCCTTTAGAAATCCTGGATGGTAATCTGTGCGGTGCGATAACTGAAAACAGTGATGCACACGCAATTTTAGACCAGCTTGCCCATAAGCATCTATTGGCGCGACCTGTTGATCGTCATCAACAGGTCTATCGTTATCCCCGGTTACTGAGGGAATATCTGCAACACCGGATACAGCGCGATCACCCTGAATGGCTGACTGACATTCATCGCCGTGTTGCCACCTACTATACCAAACACGGACTCATCGACCAGGCAGTTGAACACGCCTTTGCCGCTGGCGACACCAATGAGATTTTAAGCCTCGTTGAAACTGTGGCACGCAGTAAATTGATTGATGGAGCGATAGAGACACTGCTCAACTGGATTGAACGTTTGCCAACCGAACACCTGCATCTAAATCCTCGCGTAACGGTCTACTATGCTTGGTCGCTCCTTATGCGAGGTCAGTTCCACCAGGCGGAAGATCATTTAGTGATTGCAGAGATATCCCTAAAAACAGATTATCCTTCACAGTTACTTGGTGAAATTGCCATTATCCACGCTGAAATCGCTCATTTAAGAGGGGATATTGAAAATGCTGCCTTGTATGCCCAACAAGCGCTCCAATACTTGCCGAGTGAAGACCGGCTGATACGTGGGTTAGCACTCATGAATCTTGGTTATGCCCAGTGGCTAAGTGGTGAGATGACCGATGCAGACCTTACGTTTCAGCAGGGATTAGTCAGTACGTCGGATATCGAAGGAGAAGTTGTACGGTTAATTGCACACAGCAATACCGCAAACCTTCTGGTTACACAGGGAAAACTGCGAGCCGCTGCTGAGACTTACCAGATGATACTGACTGCTGCCTTAGATCGAGGACCTGCTCTGGTAATGGTTGCAGGTATTGCTTACACGGGGATGGGGACGCAACTCTACGCCTGGAATCAGTTGGATAAAGCCGCCGAGCAGGTCCGCCGAGGCTTACAATTGGCAAATCCTTGGCTTTATATCAGCTCCCAACTTCCAGGATACTTCCTGCTCGCTCAGATTGAACAAGCCCGTAAACGGTACGAAGCTTCACAGCAAGCCCTTAATGACGCAGAGACTTATATCAGAACTGGCAATCTTATCCCCATGCAGCGGTTGCTCGAAGCACAGCGAGCACGCTTACGCTTGCTGCGTAGTGATGTTGAGGGCGCAATGCGTTGGGCACGCCGAGCCGGGTTAAGTCCTGATGATCCAATTGAATTTGCCAGCATGGGGTTGTACCTCACATATGCTGAAGTATTGATCGCGCGTGGTCAGGCTCAGGATGTCTTGGCGCTGCTGGATCGGGTTGAGCTTGCCTCAGAGGAATTGACTTTAGGATGGTTGTATCTTGAAACAGTGATCGTAAAAGCAACAGCGTACTGGCAGGCACAGCAGCACGACCAAGCACTTGAAATTTTGCAGCAAGCACTTACTCTTGCAGAACCGGAAGGGCATATTCGCACGTTTGTAGATCGTGGCACCATCATGGAAACAATGCTACGCCGTCTGGATGCTGCGTGTGATCCATTGAGTTATGTTGCGGAGTTGCTGCGGGCATTTGAAGACGAGTCTCAACACACCGCGTTTATCGCTCTGGACTTATCTCAGCGGGCTACAGACAGAGAACACGCCTTGAGCCAACGAGAGTTAGATGTCTTGAACCTGATTGCACAGGGAAAAACCAATCATGCTATCGCCGAAGCGCTGATTATCTCCGAAGGAACGGTGAAAACGCATATCAAGCATATTTTTCGTAAACTTAGCGTCCAAAATCGTACACAAGCTGTTGCCCGTGCACGACAGCTATCCCTCGTCGATTGAGCATAATACCCCTTTTGGGAGATAATGCTCCCTCTTTTGAGAGATGTTCCATGCATTAATATAGCATTAAAATCCCGCATTGGAATAAGTGAGCATCTATTGAAAGGTAAATAAAGAGGCAAGATGGGCGATGACCTGCGCCGTGCTGAACTGTTGGAGCGTATTCAGATACTACTTCGCTCCTTCCCGGATGAGATCGTTGAGGAACTGGTTGAACAATGGGAACAGGAATTGGAGGAACTGTTCAAAGGTGATGCCAATAATGTCAATTTAGACACCTCCAGTGATCTTTTGGATAACGAAGTCTAAAATGAAGTGGAAGGCGCTGCGCGCCTCCGTTGATAGCCCACCACCCACCCCCGGAGTGCCGCACCGCTGGCGCACCGAGTTAAAACATCGACTAACGCACCGTAACACGCAATTTGCAGGCGCTGTATGGTCTGCCCCGCCTGGCTGTACCAAGGGTTGCCGGATGCGCTTCACTGCCGCATTCCAGTCAGTTACCTGTTGCCGTCTGTCTCACCTCCGCTGGCTGAACAATCCTTCCACCGCAATCACGCCACCCTTTCTTTATCGCCCCCGCCATTCTTCTATCCGTGCGTGCGTCCCCATCACGTTTATCGCATCGGTGTCGCAGGATGAAGGCGGTATGCTGCTCAGGCTTCTCAGGCTGGTCGTCGGGCTGACCTGAACGCTGATTGTGTCTAGTTGGACATCTACCCCTTCCATACAGCGCTGAGGCAGCCTGTTTGCGCTCCGTCGCCAGACTGTGCGCGGAGTCTTGCCACTGTGGCACGTTCCGCCGTTGTGTCAAGGCGCTCGCTCCTGGCTTGTGCCGTTTCACTCACCACGAGCGCCCTACGGGTTCCCTTGACACGTCCGGTTCAGGGAACGTGCCGATGGCGCGGCAACTCCGGCACAGGGTCGGAGCGAATTAGCAGGCGCACAGCGCCGGGAGGTTTGGACTATGTCCTACCAAATTCACATTATCGTCGGCAACCTGGGTGATACGCCCGAACTGCGTGAAGCCAATGGGCAGCCAGTTGCCACCTTCTCCGTAGCGGTAAACAACCGTCGCGGCGAAAAACAGACTGTGACGTGGTATCGCGTGACGGCCTGGAATGGACTGGCGGAGACCGTCGTCAAGTATCTGGAGAAGGGGCGACGGGTGCTGGTGGAAGGCAGCAATCTTCGTGCCAGCGCTTACGTTGACCGGGACGGACAGCCGCGTGCAAGTCTGGAACTGACTGCCAATCGGGTACAGTTTATGGACAGTGCATCCGGCGGTGAAGACGGTACAGACGAAGGCGAAGGCCAGGACATTCCATTCTAGGTGCGACCCGTTCTCTCGAAATGCACATCGTAATGTGCAGGGATGAGAGGCAATCGGAGGGTGTCACAGCCCTCCGGTTGACAACTGAATAGGTGATGTCAGGTGAGGCTTCGCGCCAATTCCTGACCCTGTGGTAGACAGGAAATACACGCCCCCGCTGGTGCGACTGGCTCTCAATCTGGCGAAGCGGGGTGGAAGCGAGTCACTCGGAATCCGACCGGGAACGCTCGCAAGTAGGCTGCTATGAGCAGCGTGAGCGAACACATTAGCCCTCGTTAGGATGAACAAGCCTACGCGGATTATTGGCTTGGTCCAAAACGGACAAGGATAACGAAGCCGGGCGTACTTAGAAGCGACCCGGTCTACCCTTCATAAACCCGGGGGAGCAGTGTGGCTCTAAGGCAGCGCAAAACACCTATTCGGAACGGGATAACTTGTGCTTTTGCTCTCTCGGTGACGGGAGCAGGTAGCCAACCGCAAGCGAGGCACAAGTGGGATTGCTCAAGAAGCGAACGCCACACGGGAAACAAACAACCGGTGGATATGCTGACGTGAGCACAAGTGTATCGAGGGTAAAGACACAAGTAGGAGTACAGACGTTATGAACACAGCCGAAAGGTTGATGTATGAATGGAAGGCGTTGCCGTGGAAAGACATCGAACGGCAGGTCTTCAAGCTCCAAAAGCGTATTTACCAAGCCTCCGTTCGTGGCGATGTTTCCATCGTCCACAAACTTCAACGTCTGCTGCTGCGCTCATGGGCAGCACGCTGTCTGGCGGTTAGACGGGTAACGCAAGACAACCGAGGAAAACGCACGCCGGGCGTGGACGGGAAAACCGCTCTCACCGACAAGGAACGTATGGAACTCGTGCAAAACCTCAATGTCACTGTCAAAGCTCAACCGCTGCGCCGGGTCTGGATTGACAAGCCCGGAACAACGGAAAAGCGACCGTTAGGCATTCCCACCATTGCCGACCGCGCTTTACAAGCGTTGGTCAAACTCGCGCTCGAACCGGAATGGGAAGCTCGCTTTGAACCCAACAGCTATGGTTTCCGACCGGGACGAGGCAGTCACGATGCCATTGAAGCCATCTTCAAAAACATCCACTACATGCCCAAATACGTGTTGGATGCGGACATCGCCAAGTGCTTCGACCGAATCAATCATGCTGCACTCCTCGAAAAGCTCAATACCTTTCCCCTGCTGTACCGCCTCATTAAGATATGGCTGAAAGCGGGAGTGATGGACGGAAAAGAACTGTTTCCAACCGAGGCAGGAACGCCGCAGGGCGGGGTTATCTCCCCTTTGTTGGCAAACATTGCCTTGCACGGCTTTGAAACCGCCATTACCTCCGCTTTCCCTTCAACGATGCGCCGAAATGGAGAAAGGCTCACTCGTGCGCAACCCCGCGTGATCCGTTACGCAGATGATTTCGTCATCCTGCACCGTTATCTCGACGTGATTGAAAAGGCAAAAACACTGGCGGAGGCATGGCTTCAAACGATGGGCTTAGAACTGAAATCGAGCAAAACACGCCTGACCCATACCTTACACCCCCATGAAGGAAATGTCGGTTTCGACTTCCTGGGATTTACCATTCGACAGTTCTCAGTGGGGAAGGCTCAACAACGAATCTTATGTAATGGACAGGTCAAGCTCACTTGCAAAACCCTCATCAAACCCAGCCCGCAAGCGGTTGAAAGGCACTACCGTCAAATTGCTGAAATCATCACCACCCACAGCAGCGCGCCACAAGAAGCGGTCATCGCTCGCCTTAATCCCATCGTTCGGGGATGGTGTGGTTACTATCGCGCAGCCGTTTCCAAAACGATTTTCCGCAAGCTTGACCATCTGGTAACCCGTAAACTGCTCTGGTGGGCAAAACGACGGCATCGTAAACAATCGCTGAAGAAGGCGGTTGCTCGCTACTGGCATATGGAACGCGCACAGCGACGTTGGATTTTCGGGACAAAAACCGGGATGGATCTCCTCCAACATGCTGACACGCCGATTGAGCGCCATACCAAAGTTGAAGGAACACGCACTCCCTTTGACGGCGACTGGGCGTATTGGGCGAAACGCATGGGGAAACACCCGCTGCTCCCGACGCGGGTTGCCAAACTGCTGAAACGGCAGCACGGCTCATGCCCGTTGTGTGGCTTGTACTTCAAAGATGATGATGTGTGGGAAGTTGACCACATTCTCCCCAAACAGTACGGCGGGAAGGATGTTTACCAGAACCTTCAGCTTCTACACGGTCACTGCCACGACCGAAAAAGCAGGCAAGAACGAGGTATCCGTGTCAAGGACGATACAGTTGAGGAGCCGTGTGAGGTGAAAGTCTCAAGCACGGTTTTGAAGACGAGTTCAGTGGGCGACCACTGGGCTTAGTTTAACGCGACAACCTGCATTGGGGCGGCTACGGGTGCGTGGTCGCCCTTTTTGCATGTTGCTGGCGGCTTGGCACTTTTCCACCCCCCGTAGTGTTGGATAACCTGGACTCTCGTTTTACACGCGCCACTTCCCAAACATAAACTTCTGACTACCGCCGCCAAGCTGCTCTACCTGTCCAGCCGTCTGTGCGTTTGTGAAGCTGTTTCCCGTTGACGGAAGTTGCGTGTGCGGCGGAGTAGCGGGCTAAAAGCCCGCCCCTCACCCGCCGGGGGGCTTGGCGGAGCGCGTCTGCGCTCCGCCGCTGGCAAGCGTCTTGCGCCGCTTGCCAGCGCGTGGGCGTGCGGCAGCACACCCACGTTCCGCACATGTTACCCAGTTGAGTTCAAGTTAGACTCCTTTATCAGTCTTCGGTTCAACACAACTATCTGAGCCAAGTATCTCAGGGATTTGCGTTGCATCTCTGGTTGTACATCCCCACAATGAGGATAGAAACTGTGCAACAGGGAGACACGCATGTCCCAGAATTTCCCGCATCATATCGGCATTCGACTCACCACAGCAGAATATGAAGGGTTGCAAAAGCTCGTTGTCGCCGCCGGACAAAATCAATCGGAGGTGCTTCGGTTTCTGGTTCGAACGGCTGCCCAGCGCCCAGATGCGGTTGCATCCGGGCTGCGGCGTGAGAAAGTGAAGCCCAGTGAGTCGCAAAGCTGATCCCCCGCAGTCCGTCCGTGTGTATGCCCGCATCACGCCGGAACTTTATACCTTGCTTCAACAAGTTCGGATCGCCAAACGATTTGAGACCGATGCAGATCTGATGCGGGCAGCACTGCATTCCTACCTGGATGAACAGTCCGAGCAGGTTGCCAGTAAACGCCATTTCAACAGTACATTTCAACGGCGTATTAGCCGCCTGGAGTGGCATTTAACCGTTATGACCTATCTGCTGGCACAATCACTGGCAATACTGATTGCTCATGCAACCGGGCAGAAACTTCCGGGCGATGCACTCCTGGAACAGGCAATCCGGCTGGCGGTTCAGAACCATCGGGTATTGGCAGATCATCTGGATGAGAGCCGTGCAAAAGTGGACGAAGCCGAGCGTAAGACCCGATGAAAAAGCACGCACTGGTCTGCAACCTGATGTACAAACTTAACTCCTACGAGGAACGTGGCAACCTGATTGGGCTTTTAAAGTATGTGCAGTATCGCGATGATAAAGATAGTCATATTCCTCAGGATGAAGGCTTCGAGCGCTGGTATGACCGAGGTTTGGGTAACAACTACCGGGCTATTGCCAATCAGTGTACGCAGCTTGCAGAGGACAAACTGAACAAGGATAACGTCCTCGTGCGGATGATGGTCGTTTCACCACATCCTGACCTGATGGCCGTGCTGCCAGACCACAAACGCGAACTTGTTCTGCGAGAACTCACGGAAACGATGATGGAACGTTACTTCGCGGCATGCAATTTACCTGTGCCTGAATACAGCTTTGTAATTCACAATCCGCAAACCGAAAACGGCGTACAGCGGCTGCACAGTCATGTATTGTTCCCGGCAACTGTGCCAGACCTCGAAGGTAGGCAGCATTACGATCTGCGCCGCCAGCAAATGCCTTTGTTTCACGAAGTGCGCGATCAAGCCATCACCGACATCTGGACACGCTTGCTGGGGCCAGAGCGTGTTGCTGAACTGGATGCCGCCCTGTTGACCGAAACCGAGAAACAGAAAGTGGCTGAACAAGTGTTACAACCGACACCCGCATCCAGCCATGAGCATGATCTTCGCCAGGAGTTGGATGAACTCGACCGCTGGTTTGGGCCGAAGCGATAGGAGAAGACAGTGTTTTATTGGTTATTCACAACGGGGCGTGAGGTCGCAGCACTCCTCATTCTGCCATGTACTTGCTTGACGTTGGTGCTGCCGCTGTTCTACATCATGATACAAGGCGTTGGTGTGCGCCGGACTGAAGATACAGTTTCTATTAAACGAGGAAAAGGCGTAAAACTGTTGTCGCACGCAACCCTAAGCGGTTCAGTCGTTGCAGCCGCTATTTTGCTGCTGGCCGATATCGCCGTTCAACGCGGACGTGGTGGCCGCAGCAGTCCTATCACCAACATACTGGTTGGCGCACCAGCCAACATCGATCAACAGCGCATCCTGCTCTTCGGGCTGGGGATGTGTGCGGGGGCGTTTGTCGCCAATTTGATTCTGGCGGGGCAACTCAAACCCGGTTCTGCTCTGCGCGAACGCATAGACAGCTTACGTAGTCCCAAAAGGCGACGAGGAGAGGCGGGATCATCGCATTTCTGCACACCGCGTGAGTACAAGCGCTACCGCCGTCCTGACACGGAAGGCGTGATTTTTTTAGGCGCGTTCTGGGGTGAACGGAGTGTAAGGCTCGATACTGGACAGGGGCAGTTCTGTTTAAGTGGGGAAGACTCGGCGCGTGGTATCCTGACGCTAGGTGGTCCGGGTTCGGGTAAAAGTCAGGCGGTTATCCTGCCTGTAATTGCCGACCGGATGCAGGCGCGTCATTCGCTCATCATCGCTGATCCGCAGGGTGAATTGACCGCCCATATTTTGCGTTTTGCCAGCGCAACCGGTCACACAGTTGCTATCCATGACCCAACCCGGAACGACATGCCGCGCTTCAACCTGGCTCAGGGCATTCAGACCGTCTCTGATGCGCGTACCATCGCCGAAGTTCTCATTCCAGCGGCACATGGCGATAACAAATTCTGGAGCGACTCAGCGGCAGCACTGCTTTCTGCCTGTCTGCTGCGCTTCGAAACGTTGGGTGACGTGTATGCGGCGCTCTCCGATTTGCAGGGGCTAGCCGATAAACTCGCTGTAAAACCGGATGATGCCTACCTGCTTGCCAACAGCTTTATTGCCAGTGTCAAAAGCGATGGCAAAGTGGCATCCAACACAGTCGCCACATTGGCGACCGCGCTCACAGGTTGGGCGGCACAGACTGTCCGTGAAACCACTTCTAGCTCAGATTTCGATGCCGGGCTGCTGGTGCAGTGTCCGACAGTGGCGGTGCTGACCTGTCCGGGACGGATGCGTCAGGTGTATGCGCCGTACCTGGGCGCGGTTTTGCGGAAACTTATGTTAGACCTCGATACCATTGGTGAAATGAACGGTGGCCCACTGCCCGTACCCGTCGCGGTAGTAATGGATGAATTTCCGGCGCTGGGTAAACTCGATTCACTGGTCGCGGATGTCAATCTTGTGCGTAAACGCCGCATTTCCATTGTCGTTGCGGCACAGACGAAAGGGCAGTTTCATCTGCTTTACGGTGAAGCAGGGACGGAAGCCTTATTCACTGGATTGGCAACGCAGATCGTATTTGGCGGCTGCGATGCGGACACGGCTGCCTACTACAGCAAAGCCAGTGGACAGGCTACTGAGAAGAGCAGCCGCAAACGCTCCGACGGCACAACTGATGAATACCCACGCCAGCGCCCACTGCTAACCTCTGATGAGGTGCAAAGCCCTCCACGCGGCAACAGCCTGATTTTTGCGCGTTATGTGGACGAGAACTATGCCGCACAGGTCGTATTGGCAGCGCGGCTGACGCGCTTTTACGAACGATTGGATTGGAAGCAGCGTTTGACAGCGGCAAAAGATAAAACGCCAGAGCTGCTCAAACGGCGCGAATCAACATCAGCTTTGACGTTGGGTCGTTCATCCAATTCCATGATTACGACGGTAAAACCGCCGCGTGCGTGGAGTATAAACCGTGAACAAAACTGAATTAGTGAAACGCATCGCCCGCGAAAGCAAAGCCACTCATTCGCCGCTGACGCAGGCACAGGTAAGACAGGTGTTGGATGCATTATTTGTTGCGCTGACCGAAGAACTCTCTCAATCCGGCGGGCGTGTGGAAATCGAGCATTTCGGCGTGCTAGAAAGCCGCGTAATCAGCAATAGCCCACATGGGAAGCTGATTGGGCAAGATGGCATTATACGCCAGCCATCCACAGAGCGATTCATAGTGATATTTCGAGCTGCGAAAACCCTTCGACATAAATTGAGAAGTTAGCGCTACTGCTTTTTCCGCAAACAACAATGCTTATATTTCTTACCGCTACCACATGGGCAAGGTGCATTTCTTGGAATTTTACCTACATGCTTATATGCATTTCTTCCATAATTTGGGAAGTCAGGATATTCCTTTTCCTTGACAAACGAATGGGTCGGAGTAATTAGTAAATCTAATTCTTTCTGGAGATTTTGAGCCTGTGCCTGTTGCTCGTTTGTCCAGTCTCGAGCATCTAAATACAGTGCATCTTCTGTCGAAGACGCATCAGGTTGAGGCTCAGTTGCAATGCCAACAATATCAACAGCATTCGGAAATTTAAGTTTAACCACAGTACAATAGGCTTTCAAAAACCCCAACCGAAATTCTCGATATTCTTCATATGTAATATCGCTTTGATGAGGCAACATCAAGAACACATAGTGAGGATATTTAGGATTTTGAGGCGCGAAGATTGAGGCTGCTTTATGTGTTTTAGGAGTGCTAACCGCCAACTGAAATAGTTTTTTAGCAAGCATACGCCTGCGAACCCGGGGTTCCGCAGCCATAAACCGTACAATAAGTTCATTACCAGCGACATCCCCAGGATAGGTCGTATAGTATTGAGTATTTCTTGCAATATGGTAGCTAAATTTCTCGATAAGCATATCCCAAGCATAACTTATTTGATTTGCTCTAAGTAAAGCCCGTCGCTCCGGGCTGACCAAATATTCCGTCCAAAAACCTTCGGTAATTATAATATTGCCGTAGCCTTCAGGAAACAGAAAATCATGATCCTCATCAGAGTTACGCTTATGAAAATATGTCGCCAAAAGCTCTTCTTCACCAGCAACAGAAATCTTGTGGTGGGAAATGAGATGCTCCTTTTTGTCTAGATACGCAATAAAATCCGTAGTCGTATCTAGGGTCTGAAGCAAAATATCTAGTGTTGTGTCATCTAACACATGGACATAGCCCTTGTCTACTTCAATAAGACCAACCGCAAATGGCATACCGCCATCTTTAAACGGCTTGAAGTGATCGTCACCTATCAATGAAGTATTCAACATCAAACTTCCACTACCGCCGAAATGTTGTCGGCATCTTGTCCCCGCACCATGAGCAACTGCAATCCGATGCACTTTCATGTGTTCTGGTGATGGTAGTGCTATAGGTATCTTGCGTGTACAGGCCGAATCTAGGAACACCCGATCCGGGTATTCCCTAAGCCAGCGCTCCGCGCCCCATATTTGCTTAGCCGATTTAAGTACAGCTTTTTTAAACCAGCGATGCCAGTCAGTTTGGAGATTACCTGTATTAGGGAATTCGCAATATTTGTCTGAGAAAATGAGGAGATGATCACCAAAAATTACAAGCAAATCACAGATTTCTTTGCCATTATTTTGGTCACGGAATACCCCCTGATAGCTCCACAATGATAGAAAAGATGATTTACACAGTCTTCCAAGATACCTCTCAGAAGCATTAATACCCTCATTTAACATAAACTTTTAGGGTTTCTCCTGCTTTATTTAGCTAGTATGTTCTATGACAATTGTACTCATGGTATCCCAATAGTCTATACCTCATGGCTGATACGTTCTCCGCCCGCTTCGCTTGTATCGCCCATTACTGCGTTTCAGGGTCGATGGGATTGGGTGCGTTTCAATCTGCCACAATAGCACGGCGCGGGTGCGCGTCCAGCCGCAAGCGGCTGCTGCTCGGATTTTGCTCCGGGCTTGTGCCGCTGCGCTCACCGCAAAATCCGGCAGGGACAAGCCGACGCGCCCCCATTTTGCGCCGTGCTGGTGAGGTGGCAGAAACGCACCTTACCAAATCATCGACCGAGCCTGATGCCGTTACGGGTGGATTGCAAAGCTCTGTGGCGCTGCGGATTATACGCAGCAGAAGCCCTAGCGAGCGGCGGCAGACTCCAAGATGCAACCTCCTCCGAAGTCATTCAGCATCCTCGCTGAGTGATGGGAATGTTCGATGGTCGTGGACTGTAGTTTAACTACGTCGGAAAGACCTCTGCATGTGGATCGAGTCCTCAAGTGTACTGGCACTATACTGTCGATCTGCCACGTCCGGGCCGCAACCGAGCATTATAGAGGAGTTTTCTTCGTTCGAGTTCATTTAACGAAGGAAGTATCTATGAACAAACACATATGCCGCGTCGGAACCGGACGTATAGATTATCGTGGTCATGCTCAACAAACGGTATTGAACACAACCATCAAAAGCGGTTCGGGCTTGGGCAAAGTCTTCGCGCCAACCTGGGATATGGTGATAGCGTCAAAGCGAGGCGAGATCGACTGGCAGACCTATACGGAACGCTACCAGGCACTCATGCGGGATCGGTATCGCCAGAACCAAGCAGCCTTTCTCGAAGCGTTGAGCTGTGATGAACTCATTGTGTGCTGCTACTGCAAAGATACACACGCGACGACCCAACACTGCCATCGCTATCTCCTTGTTGATATTCTCGAAAAGGTTGCCCAGCATCATGGCATTAATTTCGAGCGTATTGGCGAGGTGTACAACAGCCGTTGAACAAGCGGCTGTTTTTATTTCCATTTGCGTGTTACGAGATTTATTGCGGAGGCAATCATGAATCCGATTATCATCCACACGGATGGAAGTTGTGAAACACAGACACGGCTCGGCGGTTGGGCAGCCATTTTACAATGTGGCGATAAACGCCGGGAATTGAGCGGCAGCGCCATCGACACAACTGTCAATATCATGGAACTCACCGCCGTGATCGAAGCCCTCTCTGCACTCAAGCAAATAGGCACAGATGTACAGATTATCACGGACTCCAACTATGTGGTGAAAGGCATCAATGAGTGGCTACCAGACTGGATCGCGCGCGGCTGGAAGACAGCGGGCAAGAAACCCGTCGCCAACCGTGAATTGTGGGAGCAGCTTCAAGGGCTAATTGCCCAGCACACTGTCACATTCACCTGGGTGCCGCGTGAGCAGAACACTGAGGCGGATAAGCTGGCGCAAGCTGCCCGCATTGCCCAGAACACACCTGCTATCCCACCAACAACTGCTCAACCCGTAGCGACCCCAACCACTATCCACTTGATGATCGCAGGCAGCCGCTATGCGACTTGGCAGATGATCGACTATGCCCGTAAAGTCGTTCGCCGCGCTCACGCGAAAGGGTACACCATCATCGTTGGTGACAACCCGAAGGGCATCGATATGGCGGTAGTGCAGGAGTGTCGGCGGCTCAAAGCAAAGGTACTGGTCGCCGGTGTAACCAATCGACCACGCAACGGTGGCTGCTCACATGGCAGTTATATCAGGATCGAACGCGATAGCTACCGAGCAATGGGCGGTAATCTGCTCGATAAATACACGGTCCGTGACCGCTGGATGGCTGACAACGCGACAATGGGCATTTTCGTGTGGAACGGTGACAGCCGGGGTACAAAGCAAGGACACGACTATATGGTCAGCCGGGGCAAAGAGGCGCACCTGATTACATTCAAGAAAGGAGCGCGGCGTGGATAACATTGTTGCTATTTCAACTTACGGGGCACAGCGCGTCAAGCATCCACAAACCAAACAAACCATCTCGGCTTACAAAATCGGCTACAGCAGTGCTGCCAGTGCAGTGCTGCTGGCACTCTATGGTGATAAAGCGCGTAACGTTTCGTCAAAACAGGCTTCGTATCACTACATCCAGATTGACGGAGATGTGGCTGTGCGGCACGGTTATATTCTGCTCAAAGTGAGCGATGAACTATTGCGCCAGGCAGAGACCATCTCACGGAATTTTCATCGTGCAGCCGTCTTCCTATGGCGGGAGAGTAAGTGGCTCGAACTACCGAACAGCCGTCAAGCAGCTTACGGCGAACCCTTGCCGCGCTCTGGTCCGGACTTCAATCCGAGCAGTCTGCGTTTGGTCGATGCTGCCAGCGGCGAAAAAGATGCTGCGGTTGAAGGCATCACCGTCGAGAAAAGTCAGCGCGACCCAAATGAAAAAGCCTGGTTCTGGATTATGGGTGATACCTACCCACATCGTGAACTCCTCAAGCGCTGGGGGTGTCGCTGGAGCAAGAAACGGCGCTGCTGGTACTATATTGGTTGGGCGCTGCCATCAGCCGTTGAACAGCTCGTCGCACAACATCATCCACCTGAGCGACCTAAAAGCCCTAGCATCCCTCCATCGACAGCCAATGACCCGTGCAGCGTGGAAGAAGCGGCTCAGATTCTGGGGATGGCAGTCAAACCGATCCCAGAAACCGGGCAAGAGCCTGCGCGGTTGTTCAATCTCAATGATATTGTGTATGCTCGCCACGATCTCGAAGCCATAGACCGCACTCCGATTCCCACTGGCACACGCGGGAGAATTACGCGACTCTACAACCGAAACATCCAACACGGCTGGAGGTATGATGTCCAATTTGAGGGCATCAGCGAAGGGTGGTACTTCGAGCGTGAATTGACCGACCTTGAACCCATCCCTGGCATACGTATTACGCATGGCTCCATTGTGCCTCCTAGAGCAGAACGCTCGTTGACGGATACGGAAATCAGACGTGATCTGATTGAAGCAGGTCAACAGCCAGAAGCCCTTTCTACTGAAGTTCAGTCGGTTGAACCCAATGAAGCGCCGAAAATACGCGTGATTAAACCGCAATCCCAGCCGCTTGACGGTGTGGAACCGGATGCTGTACAAACCGCCATTCAGCAGGTTAAGGTCAATCCTTTAAGCCGTACAATCTCCACACATGCCATCAAGGGAAAGAAAGCACTCATCCCTGTTGCACAGCAGCCGATTGGCGAACTGACAGGCAGTATCAGTGGCAATGTGTGGTGTTACGGCTATGCGGTTCACGAGGGAATCGCAATCTATATCAACCTCGGCGGACCCAGAATGGCAGTTGAGGCAATCCGCGCCAAACTTGCCAAAGCGGACATTGTGAATTGTACTCCCTGGGATGCTCCTGGTGTAGAACTGACAGCAGGCGAAGGCAATACAGGGATGTATACCGCATTCATGCAGAATATTCCTGAAGCTAAGTTCACCAGCCTCATCCTGGTGCATGAACTGGCAGTCAGCCCAAACTACGGTGGCAAATCGACGACTTTCATCTTTCGGATATCAGATGAACAGGCGACAATGCAGCTTAAACATCACATCACTGAATTGGTCAAAGTGCCTGTGTTTGACGAGTGGGCAGACTACCTGTATCACGCCGGACAAACGGCAATGCTCGCCCGCAAGACTCGCTGTGAAGGTGGGCTGGATGTACTGGTGGTAGATCTGGATGTGGATGCCTGGACTCGCTTGCTTACTGGCGGTCTGGAACAAGGTGTGATTAAGTTGCCAAGCGAGCATATAGCATCAACTGTCGAAAGCGAATGATATGAAACAAGGAGTCATGAAATGCAACCGACAGAAGGGCTGACCGACCGTGAACTACTCAATACCTTAGAAAACAAATTAAGCGATCTGGCTGCGCTCTGGCGTGGTCGTAAACATCAATCCGAAGCCGACGAAATTGTCCGGAAGTATCATGCCATTTTGAACTGCATGATTGAACTTGGCTTTCGAGAAGGGCTAGATGTTGAGTCGGAATTGCCAGATCGCTTGATGCCGCAAGCCTACCTACAACTCCACAGCTAAGACCACAACATTCAAACTGAAGAGCCGTCCGCAAGGGCGGCTTTTTGATTCCCATAAGGATGACACAACCTCATGACTGCGAATACACGTCGGGTCAGGCACATCTGCCCGGACTGTGGGCGTGTGCGTCTGTTGAAACCTGCGGATGCGGCCAGAACGAAGCGCTGCCAGCGCTGTCACTGCCAGAAGATTGCGCCACTGGGTTTTAAGGCAACAGCAGCGAAAAAGGGGCGCGATTTCGCCATCCGCGCTGCGGCACACAAACGCAAGCGGCAGCCCAGCACGTTGGAGGAAAAAGTTGAAACTGCTTTAACCCAAATTTCCGGCATTGTTTGGGAGCGCGAGTATGCTATTGAGCGTGCAGGGCATAATCCTTACTACGTTGATTTTGCTATTCACACCTCACAGCATTTCATCGCCCTGGAAGTGAACGGTAGCTACGCACACCGCCGTGATGAACATAAGAACAGCCTTCGCAGGGATATCCTGTTTTTGTTTTTCGATGATGTGATTGTCCTCACCGAATCAGAGGTCAAGCAAATCACACCACTTCACGATTGTAGAGTTTCACAGTTATTGCGCCAAAATCTGCTTCCTCACGGGAGGCAGTTTCACAGTTATTGCGCCGAATTTTCAGAGTTCCTGCGCTGAACCTTCATCGGTGTCAAAGTTATTGCACCAAACCTCTCTAAA
>JAIOHM010000064.1 GCA_019912965.1 Anaerolineae bacterium | reverse complement strand
TCACTTGGTCGGCGGATTGACTTCGCGGATGGCGGCGCCGCGTTGGTCGTGCAGCACGAGCACGGCGTATCTGGTGGCGTTGCTGTCGGGGTCGTCGGAGACCGAGGCGTAGTCGAAGCGTCCGCGCAGGTCGGTGTAGCCGTCCTTGTGGAAGCGCACGGTGCCGTCGGGCAGGCGGGCGAAGACCTTGACGTAGGTGCGCGGCAGCGGCGTGTGGCTGCCGGGTTCGGCGACGGCGAGCTGGCCGTAGGACTCGAGCACACGCAGCTCGAAGTCGTTGGCGAAGCACTGGCGCGAGCGCACGATGCCGGCGCCGCGCAGCTCGACGAGCACGTTCTTCTGCTGCAGGTCCTTGGGCAGCTCGAAGGTGAGCTGGCGGCGGTCGCCGGGCAGGTCCTTGAGCTCGCGGGCGTTGGGCTGCACGAAGGCGGCGCTGGTGCCACCTTCGTTGGCGAACGGCTGCGCCGAGAAGGCGAACTCGACGTCGAGCTCGTAGTAGCGCACCTCACACTGGGTGAGGTTCTTGTAGTCGATGCGCACCTGGCGGCCCTCGACGGCGAGCTCGAGCGACGGCGCGGTGGCGGCGAGGTCCTGCTGGCCGGCGTCGCCGGGCAGCGAGGTCTTGCCTTCGGCCTCGTCGAGCTGGCTCAGCACGTCGCGGAAGCGCTTCTGCCAGTGCGGCAGCGGCTCGTCCTTGTGGGCCTCGGCGAGGCGGCGGGCGGTGGTGACGTCGCCAGTGAAGAAGCACAGGTAGGCGTGCAGGTAGTCGAATTGGATCCTGGTGGCGACCTTGGTGGGGTCGACCTTCTGGAAGGCCTGCAATGCCTCTTCGACGCGGTCCTGCAGCAAGAGGTAGTAGGTGACGACGAGCCAGTCGTCGGCGTCGAGCTGGGCGTGGTAGCCGAGCATCGTCATCAGCGCGGCGTACTGGCGGGCGAGGTCCTGGTTGCCGAGCACGCGGCGGCCGCCGAAGCGGTGGGCGCGGGCGTGCACGAGCGGATCGAGCTCGAGCTGTTCGAACCAGCGGCGTTCGCGCGGTTCGAAGGCGAGCAGCGGCGAGTCGATGGCCAGGCCACACTGGCCGAGGAAGCCGTCCTGGTGCTGCAGGTATTCGCGGGCGGCCATGCGGTCCTGGTGCAGCAGCGCGTAGGACCAGAGGGTCTGGTGGTAGACGCGGCGTTCGCGCAGCTTCTGCAGGGCGCTGGTGAAGAAGGCCTTGTCCTTCATGCGCCAGGCGATCTTGTCGAGGTCGAGGCGCTGCAGGTTGTGCGTGTCGAGGAAGGTCAACACGTCGGCGGTGGTGCCCTGCTGGGAGACGTGCTCCCACGAGCTGGTGTCGAGCTTCTGCGGCGTCAACACGACGTGCAGCGTGCGCGGTTCGGCGAAGGCGGCGAGCTGCTGCTTCTCGGCGGCGTGCACGGGGTAGTGCACGAAGTCGCCGACGGCGGGGAAGTAGAAGGCGTACTCGACGGTCTGCGTGCCGTACGGCGCGAGCTGCACGGTGACGCCCTTGGTCCAGAAGCCGCGCTGCACGGGCACGGCGCCGGCCGGGATCTGCAGCAGCAGCTCGGCGGTGCGCGGTTGCGAGGTCGGGTTGGTGACGACGACCTGGCAGCCGTAGGCGACGTCGACGAGGAACTCGTCGGTGACGAAGGCATCACGCTGCTGGCCGTTCTCGAGGCGATAACGGTCGTCGAGGCGGAAGAAGTTCTCGCCGAGCAGCAGCGGGGCGGTGTCGGCGGCCTTCTCGGCCTTGGTGACCTCCTTGCGCACGAGCAGCAGGGGGCTCGCGGCGCGCAGCGTGCGCTTGTCGCCGTCGGCGGTGACCTCGTGCTGCTTGGCCACGAACGGCAGGTCGAGCACGGCCAGGGCCATCATCATCTCCAGGAAGCTGTTGCTGGCCTCGACGATCGCCGGCGACGCGAACGGCTGGCCTTGCGGCGCCGTGGCGTAGTCGGCCCAGAAGCGGTTCGGCCAGA
>JAIOHM010000063.1 GCA_019912965.1 Anaerolineae bacterium | reverse complement strand
GGGAACGGATGTGCCGCTTGCCGTCGAGATGTTACAAAAAGTGGCTCAAGAACAAACCCCTGTGGAACAGGAGATAATGGAGAAACCTGTGGATAACCAACCTGCCGTTATAGATGGTAAACCCGTGATTGTGACCGACGCGACCTTTGAGGCCGAAGTCCTGAATCACGATAAGCCAGTGCTGGTCGATTTCTGGGCGGAATGGTGCGGGCCTTGCCGGATGGTCGGCCCGACGCTGGAGAAGCTGGCGAAGGAATTTGCCGGACAAATCCGTATTGCGAAGGTTAATGTGGACGAAAACCCCGGCCTTTCGCAAGCCTTCAAGGTGATGAGCATCCCCAACATCATGCTCATCAAGAACCGGACGATTGTGTTCAACCAGCCCGGTGCGCTGCCGGAACCGGCCTTCCGCGATATCATTACCCAGTTGATCGCGCTGGAAGTGCCAACGCCAGCCCCGCAGTCCGCCGAATAATCTGCCTTGCCTGAAGGGGGTTTCGTGCCCCCTTCAAACCCTTTCTTTGCCCACATTCCCTCAATTTCGAGCTCGTCATCTGTATCTGACATTTTGTGCAATTTAGCCGCACGGGTTGTCGGCGGGAATGCGGGAGGGAGGCACGTCGCAAATGTCATTGTCAGCGGTTGAGTCGGGGAGCGCCGTTGTTGTCAGCGGCTACAGGGGAGGCTACCGCCGCGTCGTCGTTTTTGTAATTGTCGGCGGCTAGGCGGGAGGTTGGCGCTGACAATGTGCAAAGAAGAAATTGAACCGCCAAGACGCCAAGAAAAAGAGGTAAAAGGAAAAGTCATCATAAGAACAGGATAGCAGATTTGGAGGGAAAAAGGGTGAACAAATGGTCACTCTTTCGGGGTGAGTTTGCCAACGGTTTTGAGGGGCGGGGATTGTTAAAACGGTTGAGAACAGGTTGGCGAACAGTATCAGCGATCTCAATAAGGGGAAGCGATTGCCTCCCCATAAGGCTTACCGCTATTGTTCAGTCAGCTTTGAAGGCTTCGACCATTGGGGCGGTGTCGTAATATTCCCGAACCTTCACCGGTTGGCCGTTTTCAAATGTATAGATATGAACAAAATGTGCCTCCCAAACTTTGCCCGTTGGCCGCGCCTTGACACGCTGCCAGCCCTGAACGATTACTTTATCCCCGCCCTCTTCGATTTCGCGCGGCTCATAACGCTCGACTTCAACATTCACGCCTATGAGGGTGAAAAATTGCGCCATCTCATCCCGACCATGATAGTGACCCGCAAACGGAATGGTTGAAGGGCCATAAAATGTCCAATCGACATCTTCGGCCAGGATGCTCAGAATCTTGGGAATATCACCGATTGCAAACGCGGAATAAATGCTCTGTACGGCAGGAATGTTGCTCATCTTTCGACCCCTCCATGATGATTGAGATGTTTTCATCTTAGGCGGGTTAGCGGGGTGAAGTGAAGATCATTTCCTGCTCATTTTCTGCTCAATATCCGCGATGCTTTTGTCGGTTCAGGTTTTAGGGCCGATGACCGAATCGAGATAGGCGACATCCTTACGTTTGGAGATGAAGATGTCGGTGGTTTTTCCGTAACGCATTTTCTCCGTCCAGTGAATACCTAATCTGTCGCAAGCCTCACAGAACATCCGGCGAATATCTGGTGAGAAATTTGTGAACTGATAGCGGGGATAATCTGTTCCTTTGACGACATTGCTAAAGCGCGAACCATCAGAATGAAATAGACCCCGGAAAAAATCTAAGGTATAGGTTTCAACAATTTTTTGCTGCCAATCGGCTAATTCGATTTTGCGTGTATGTTTTGGTGCAGAACTATTTTGAACCAATATCTCCGGCCAAAATTTGTGGATGCAGATCACTTCAACATAATTTCCCTGTTTGCTGTGGAAAACCCTCACCTTATTTTCGGGAAGCAGGATTTGTAAATTCGCTGCACAAAGATCGATGATATTGGGATAACAATCTCCAAGTGCTATTCTGAGGAAATACACCCGCTTATTTTTAGCAATGTATCCATCGCCCAGATAAATTCCCAACACATAGGCATACGCTTGCTGTACTTCAACATTTTCAGGATTTTGAATACGTTCTAGCACGGGATCAGGGGTACTTTTTGCAGCCCGTTCTTTGTGGTCTTCTAGTCCCTGCAAACTGCCAAACTGTTTAATACAATCCACTACTGTTCCGCGCGGGATGCCCGTCAGCCACGCGATCTGTTTCTTGTTATAGCCTTCTTCCCACAGTTCAAGAATGTGTTGTTTTTCTTCGTAGGTGCGCGTCATTGCGGCCTGCCCGTTGGATGAAAGCCTTGTGGCAATTGCGATTCTCAATCAGAATAGCGATGGTGAACATGGCACTATTCAGACTAACTAGTCAAATCATAATCCAAAAAGACTAGTTAGTCAATAAGGTAAATCATGCCGACGAAACGAAAGACGCCGCGCCAACTGCCCGTGAGTTTTTACATGGGTGACAAAGATAAACGTCCAGAACGATTGGCAAAATTAGATGCAATTGCCACGCAGTTCGGGGTTAATCGCTCGGTATTGATTCAGAAAATTGCGGATGGGGAGTTGGTGGTCGTCCGACCTGTTGACGCGCCATCGCAAGGGGGATAAGATGCGATGGGAATCAATAGGGGAGCATCTGAGACACTCCCCTACGATGTGTTTTGTGCCGGAGGTGGGAGTCGAACCCACACGGGATTTCTCCCGGATGATTTTGAGTCATCTACGGCTGCCATTACGTCACTCCGGCGTTAATACATCGCTATTACTTAAAGTAACAGCATGCATTGTCGAATTATCTTAGAATTTTTCAGCGTGGTTGTCAATGGCGAGTCCCTTAGAAAATGAGCAAGCCCTGATC
Source organism: Anaerolineae bacterium (assembly GCA_019912965.1). Lineage (GTDB taxonomy): Bacteria > Chloroflexota > Anaerolineae > Aggregatilineales > Phototrophicaceae > CFX2. The sequence goes on along the minus strand of JAIOHM010000063.1, from coordinate 39,130 downwards.
GGGTCGGCGCGGCGTGGCAGTTTGGACGCCTTCAATACCCTTGTGCTGCATTATCAGAACGGGGTGTATGCCCTCGCCTACCGCATTATGGGCGAACCTGCGGCGGCGGCGGATGCTGCACAGGAGACATTTATCATTGCATTCCGCCGTCTGGAAAGTTACCGGGGCGGGAGCTTCCGCGCGTGGCTGCTGCGGATTGCGACCAATATCTGTTACGACGAACTGCGCCGCCGCAAACGCCGCCCTGCTGAACTGTTGGATGATCTGCCGGGAGCCGAGTCGGATGATGGCCCGCCGCTGCCCGCTGAAGGGGAAACGCCAGAACAAGCCGTACAACAAGCCGAACTCAACCGCGCCATCGAACAGTGTATTCAAGCGTTACAACTCGATCAGCGGTCGGTGCTGGTGTTGAGCGATGTAGAAGGTTTGAGTTATCAGGAAATTTCCGAAATTACGGGGGCGAATTTGGGGACGATTAAATCCCGCCTGAGCCGGGCACGGGCAGGGGTTCGTAATTGTTTGCAAGGTGTCCAGGAACTTTTACCGTCAGTGTATCGTCTTAATGATGATGTGGATTAATGTAACGAAATCATGCTCAACGATCAGGACTACGAACTCCTTTCTGCCTATATAGACGGTGTGCTGACCGAAGCCGAACAGACGACTTTGGAACAGCGGTTACAGGCCGACTCTGTGCTGCGCCGTGAATTAGACGGATTGCAGGGGACAGTCGATTTGATTCGCGGTCTGCCGCCGATGCAAGAACCGCGCAACTTTACGCTGACGCCGCGTATGGTGCGGCCTTCGCGCTGGCTGATTTTCCCAACCACAACGGCTTTCAGTGCTTTGAGTGCTGCTGCTGCGGTGCTGTTGATGGCTTTCGGCGCGCTGCTGCTGTTCAATAATCAATCGGCAGCACTGCCCGCGAGTCAATTTCAGGGGGTTGCGGTTGCGTCAACACAGATCAGCGCGACGATGATGGTTGAAGAACAGGAATTATCCGCCGCCTCGACGACAATGGAATTACCCGCCGCGCCACCACAGGCTGTGCAAGGCGCTGCCGATCAAGCGGAAATCACCGGAAATGCTGCGGGCGAATCCTCTCTCTCGGCTGAGAGCGAAGGTTTTATCGAGACGGATGTGCTGGCAACCGAAGGCGCGATGATGATGTATGCCGCCCCACACGGCACGCAAGCCCCAATCGATTCAGCACAAGATGCTCAAACCTTTATGATGCCAGAAACCATGCCAGCAATGGGTGGGGCAGCGCCGGGTGAAGATGATTTTACGGCAGACAGCGCCGTTGCAATCGCTTCATCCCTAACCGCCACGCCGGGAGCCGCCCGTGAAAATCTGACAGCGACGCTTCTGCTGCCAACTGCGTCCAGTACGCCAACTGATACGCCGACGGCGACATCAACACCGCCACCACCCAGTCCGACGGCAACGCCTGTGCCGAAAGCATCTGCCCCGGCGATTCCGGCTAATCTGCTGCCAATTGTGGCGTTCGTCGCGGGGATTGCACTGCTGGTGATTGCCATCCTAACGACATGGGCACGGCGGCGATTATGACCCATACGCGCGAAGCCCATTTCTGTGCGCACTGTGGCGCGGCGATGATTCAGCAGGAACGTTATGGGCGGCTGCGCCCGGTGTGTTCGGCTTGTGGGCAGGTGGTCTTCTTCGATCCGAAAGTCGCCGTTTGTACACTGATTTTTCAGGATGAGCGGGTGCTGTTGATTCAGCGGGCGGGCGACCCCAAGAAAGGTTTTTGGGCGCTGCCAGCCGGATTTATGGAATGGGACGAAGACCCACAGGATGCCGCGCGCCGCGAATGCCTCGAAGAAACCGGATTGATCGTGCAGATTGACCGCCTGATTGATGTATTTTATACCCCCGATGACGGTGGGTTAGCGGATATTGTGATCGCCTATGCAGCCAGTATCTCCGGTGGGATATTGCAAGCGGCGGACGATGCCGAAACAGTGGGCTGGTTCACGCGCGATTCGCTGCCCGAACTGGCGTTTTTGCCCAGTCAGCGGTTGTTGAGTAAGTGGGCAAAAGGGGAGATATAGTTATCGGTTGTCAGTTCACAGTTATCAGTTGTTCGTATGCCCCTAGCCAACCAACCCACAACTAAAAACCGATAACCGACAACTAAAAAATGCAGTATTTTGGCCTCTAGCTGCATTTCACTCCATAGACACAACCCACCAGAGAGACAGACGTTTTGCCGAAATCGCCCCCACCAGAGACGGAACGCCATCTGCTCGAACGCGCTTTACACGATGCGGAGGCCTTTCGCGCCCTTTACCGCCATTATTTCCCGCGCATTTATGGCTATGTGGCCTATCGCGTTGGGCGGGCGGCGGACGCTGAAGATGTGGTGGCTGAAGTGTTCATCAAAGTGCTGGAAAATCTGGCGCAGTTTGAGTATCGCGGTGAGGGATCGTTCGCGGCATGGATTTTCCGCATCGCGCACAATGCCATCGGCCAATTTTACCGCCGGGAAAATCCGACCGACTCACTGGATGATCTACCGGATTTGCAGAGCGATGACCCTCTGCCCGATCAAACCGTACAGCGCACCGAACAATTCCGGCATTTACGGGAACAGGTGATGCAGCTTTCGCCCCGGCGGCAGGAGATCATCACGCTGAAGTTTTTCGGCGGTTTGCGAAATACGGAAATCGCCGCTGTGCTGGGGTTGGATGAACATACGGTCGCCGCGCATCTGAGCCGCGCGTTGGCGGATTTGCAGCGGCAGTACCAGACCGAGGAATCGCCATGAACGATCACCATCTGCTGGAAAAAATTGAACGGCGGATTCAGAGTGAGCAGTCGGTTGATGATGTTGTTATCGACGGATTGGCAGACTCAATGCCGCACACCCGCCCCGGATTTCAGCAAAACCTCGAAGATCAACTGCTTGCGCGTTATCAACCTCAAGGAGCAGCTATTATGACGCCGATTGCATCTGCACCCCGTAAACCGCGCATTGCCCTGCCATTAACGTTGGCTGCGGCGCTGCTGGCAGTGGTCTTTGTCGCCAGCCTGCTGATGTTCGTACCGCCGCAGCCCAGCGGGATTTCCGGTATGCACCTCACTGGACGCCCCACCATCACACCTACGAACACGCCAACACCGATGCCAACGTCCACGCCGATTCAGATGGTTCGCATTCTGATCAGTTATCAGAATATACCGCGCGGTTATCGTTTTCCAGCGACGGTGGACGAGCTACACGATATTGTTGGTTATGTGGATTGGCCTTTGAGCGCGGTGCCGTTCAATGCGTTGATCGAAGGGCAAAATGGATTGGAACAATTGTTAGGAAAAGTATTGCTCGCCGATGTTTTCCGCGAACAGCCTGTCATGAACAATATGGTGGGGGATGAACTGCCTGCCAATAATTTCGTGGAAGGTGATCTGCGTCCGGTGGTGATCGCGCTGGAAAATCTGCCACGTGGGACACGGATTAACGAGGACGTGGCGGCGCAGTTGGGTGTGGTGTACTGGCCTGCTGCTATTGCGCCGGATACAGCCTATGCGGATGTGGCTGATTTAGACGGCCAGATTCTTTACAATGATGTGCAGCAGTGGCAACCGATTTTACAAGATGATGTGATTGCGGATTCAGCGTCCATGTCGCCTGATAATGCCGCTGCCATTACGCTGCCATCGAACAAGGTTGCAGTAAGTATTCCCATTAACGTGATTGAGTCGGTGAGCTTTGGCCTTCAGGAAGGCGACCGGGTGAATGTGATGGCAACCATGCTGTTTATCGATGCCGAAAACCAATATCAGGTAATGACAACGCCGGATGCTTCGTCCCAACCGCGCGTTATGACGCAGCAAATTGCTGAAAGTGCGGTGGTGGTGTTTATTGGTCGGCTGTCATCGGATAGCAACGCCACGCCGCTGCCAACCGATATTGTCACGCTGGCGGTCAGCCCGGAGGAAGGGATTGTTCTGACGTGGGCGATTGAGGCGATGCTGCCGCTGACCTTCGTAACTGCTGAAGCGGACACAACCCCCACTGCCGCAGATGTTTATCGCCAGCTTGGGTTTAGGGATTATCAGCAGCGGAATTATGAAGGGGCAGTTGAAAACTTCACCCAATGTGCCAATCTCGGTTCAGATAATATCAATTGTTACTTCTTGCGCGGTTTGGCACATTATTATCTGGGGAACTGTGACGATGCGTGGAATGTGCTGCAAGATTCACTGGTTCGCGTCCAAACGCTGACCCCACAAGAACCCGTTTTATCGATCACTTTGGAGGGGTTGAAGCTGGTTCAACGGGATTGCCCCGCTTATGCAGATAAGATCATCACGGACAATCCGGTTGTTGGGATGACGCCAACATTGGGAAATTAGATCAACAACTGTTTCATCGCTGAAGGTATACAGCCGTGCTAAACTAGGGCATGATTTGTTCGCGTAAACTGAGAACCGATTATGCCCGACGCTGAAAAGACAGTTTTCATCAGCTACCGTCGCAGCACCAGCCGCCATCTGGCGCGGGCGATTTTTATGGATTTGCGTTCGCACTGCTACGACGTTTTCATGGATGTCGATACGCTGGACAGCGGCGAGTTTGAGCGCATCATTTTGAATCAGGTCGCCGCGCGGATGCATTTTGTGCTGCTGCTGACCCCCGGTTCTCTAGACCGCTGCAATGAGCCGGATGATTGGCTGCGGCGCGAGATTGAACGTGCCATCGAATTGAATCGCAATATCGTCCCTGTGGTGGAAGAAGGCTTTACCTTCACGGATGCTGCCCCTTATCTGACAGGAATACTTTCGAGCCTGCCGCGCTATAACGCGGTGCTGCTGTATCATGCGTATTTTGATGCCGCGCTGGATAACCTCCGCACCCGCTTTCTGAAATCGCCTGTTTACAATGTGGTGCTGACGCCGACCCCAGCCACCGAACAAGCCGTCGTTCAGCAGCAAATTAAAGAGGTTGTCGAAGAACCGCCGCAGACCCTCAAACAGGTCAAAGTGCGCGGAATGTTCAACAAAGCCGTCCAATTGCACGCCGAAAAAGATTTTAAAGGTGCAATCACCATCTACAGCGATATTTTGAAGCAGTACCCGGATAATGGCATGGCGTATCGCAATCGGGGTATCGTCAAAATTGAACAGGATGATTTTCCGGGCGCGCTGCTCGATTTAAATCATGCCGTTCGCCTGTCACCCACTGATTGGCAGGCCTATCATCAGCGCGGTTGGGTGCGGTATAACCGGGGCAATATTGACGGGGCGCTGGCCGATTACGATGAAGCGATTCGCATCAATCCGCAAACAGCAAAAGTTTACTTTCGTCGGGGACTGGCGCGGCAGGTCAAAGGCGAGTTCGATCTGGCAGTAGCGGATTTTACGGATGCCATCCGACTTGAGCCGCGCAACCCGGAGCATTACAACCTGCGCGCTGGAATCCGTTATCAGCGTGGAGAAAATGAGGCGGCGATTGCGGATTGGTCGGAAGCTATCAAACTGGATCGTAAAAATGCCGTCCTCTACAGCAACCGGGGTGAAGCCTATTTTGCCAGCGGGCAGCTTTTGATGGCGTTGGCGGATTTTCAACAGGCTAACCAACTCAAGCCCAATTATGACATTATCGTGGGCGGATTGGCGGTAACATACCATGCATTAGGGCATATCAACGAAGCCCGGAAACACTGGCGGGAACTGCTCAAGCGGGATAAACAGTACAACGATGCCGAATGGGCGGGCAAGCAGTTCAATTGGGCACCATCGTTGGTGGAAGAAGCCCACAAATTGGTGCTGATGTTATGAGCGATCAAGCTCTCGCCGCTGAAACCCGGTTTTGTACAAGCTGATGGCGAACAGGATAAAACCCAACGGCATGGTGATGGTGTAAAGCACCTGCAAACCGGGGAAGGTCAGACCGATGGATAATGCACCTGCATACACCAGACTCGCCGTAACGGGAATCAGCAGCAAGGGTAACGCTTTTTTGAGCGTTATCGGGGCAACCTTAATCTGAATTTCTGGCTCATGTTGTCGATTTTTCCGCAGAATCCACAAGACAAGCGTAAGCAGGGGCGGCAATACAAGCAGCGCCAATGGCTGAGTCGGCACGGTGATAACCGCAAAATACAACGCCAGTAAAACCAGCGCGCCAATAACTTCGATGCGTGTCGGGCGGAAATCAGCCAGCTTAAACCGACTCCACAGCATATAAGCCGGGACGAGCAGCAGACTGAAAAATCCGTTGTACAGGAATACCGATTCCGGCGCGGCGACCGCAACATCGGGTTCAAGCCACCACCCAATTGACCACAATCCCAATCCCAACCCGAACAGCAAACAAGGAATAATCGCCCGCGATTCATGCAGACGGCGAGGTAGCCACCACCAGCCGAATAGGACGCTGATGAGCGCGTGCCATGCCAATCCGGTAAACGAAATCTGGATCGGGAAAGCATCGTACAGGGTTTGCACCAGCACCCCTTCCAACAACCAGCCGTAGAGCGCACCGCAGAGGAAGATCACCCAAAGCGAACGGACACGGAAATAACCAACGGCTGTGATGAAAAAGAAGGTGATAAACGAGTAGGCCATCCATGTGGGGAGTGCTTCGAGGAAAAAGGTCGGGCTGGGCGGGCGGCCTGTCCAGAACATCCACTCGGAATAGAACGTGAGGATATAAGCTGTGAGCAGGGTGTAAGCGAGACGGGCAGGGAAAGTCATCAATTACTTGCTGCTGATCTGAATATTTTTATCGGCATCCGGGGGCGGAATGTGTAACGAACCCTCGACATGTTCCAGCACCAGACGCCCATCGGTCAGATTGAGCATGAGATAGGTATTGTGGGGGACGAGGATATTGAAGGTCGCGCTGGAAAATCCGCCAACCAGCGCGCGCCGCTTTGCCACCATGTACACCCCGGCTTCATCCTGATCCGTTTCCATCCGCCAGCCAAATGCGGCCTGCAACTGCACAGCAACTTCAATTTTTGGCTGCATCCAACGGGTGACGCGCACCTCGGCATTTTCCGCCCGCAGGTAAAAAGTGATCGGTTGGCTGACGCCGAAATGAAAAGTCTGCGACTGCCGCGCCAGTTCCGCAACCGTTGAAGCCGCATTGACCGCCTGCCAGAGGGTATTTAATCGCTGCATCGGTTATCCCTGCTGTTCCAATAACCATGTTCGGGCGGCATCGGCTACGGCCTGCGGCTGCTCCAGAGTCATAAAGTGTCCCGCGCCTTCCAGTTTGATCAACCGCGCATTTGGCAGATGATCCCGCAGCGATTCGCTAAATTTGAACGGAGTCAGCTTATCTTCTGTGCCACCGATAATCAGCGTTGGGGCTTTAATCCGCGCGACCTGATCGCGGATGTCGAAGGCGTTGCAGGCTACATAATCGTTGTACAAGATTTGGGGGTTAAATTCCATCAACTGCTGTTTGCTCCGGCGGCGCAGGGTATCGGTCGCCCCACTGCCGTAATACCAATCCACCAGCAGCGAAGTCACCCGCGCAGTTTCTCCCATAATCCCATTGAGAATATCGGGATGAACGCCCAATTTGGCGGATGTGCCGATCAAAATCAGTCCTTTGACGCGCTGGGGATAATGCAGTGCCATCGTCTGGGCAATTCCTCCGCCCATGCTGTGTCCGGCGATGAAGGCCTGCTGAATTTTGAGGGCATCCAACAGCGCAATCATATCGGCGGCATAGGCGGCGATGCTGGCACGTCCGGGTTCCGGGCTGCGACCATGCCCCGGCAGATCGGGGATAATCGCATTGGCTTCCGGCATCCGGCGAAGTTCGGCGGGCCAATCCAGATGGGTTCCACCCGCGCCGTGTATCAGCAGGGTGGTCGGCAAGTGGGAAACTGGATCACGATGATCGGCATACCAGATGGGGGCGGAAGCAGTTTGCAAAAGCGGCATAAAATAACCTTCATCTATCATTCGCCGTCATTCTAACGCGCAAGGCAAGCGCCTCAAAATTCCTGTGCTTGCGCCAAAAGGACTTATTGCTTATCGTATTTCAGGATGTTTTCTGCTATCTGATAGAGTGTGTTGGGTGAGTTAGGGGAAAAACCAATGCGATTTCGTGTATGGGGCGTATGCGCCCTGGTTTTGTTGTTGATTGCACCACTGGCCGGGCGGATTCAGGCGGCTGGTGTAGTCGGGATTGGGACGCCGGAAAGCTGTACACAGGAAGCCTTGCAGAATGTGTTGAACAGCGGCGGACTGGTCACCTTTGACTGCGGCGGCGCCCACACGATTGCCATCACCAGCCCGCGTATGATTTCCGTCACCACCACAATCGACGGCGCAGGCCTCATCACGCTGGATGGCGGTGGGGTATCGATCATTCTACAAGCCCAGTCCGATGTTCCCCTGCTCACACTACAAAACCTGAGACTCATCAATGCTTTTAATAACAACCCCAACCAGCAGATCAACGGCGCCGCGGTCAGCACCTACTACAGGACAAATGTTACCGTCATCAACTGCACCTTTGAGAATAACATCACCGACAGCACATTCGTCAACACCAACCGCAATCTGGATTTTGGCGGCGGCGCGATTTATGTACACACGGGAACGCTGACCGTTCAGAATTCGGTTTTTACGGATAACCAGTCTATCGACGGCGCTGGCGGGGCGCTGCATGTACTGCATGGCAATGTGGTGATTGAAGACACCACCTTCGAGAATAATCAAGCGACTGGTTATGGCGGCGCATTTTATAACGATGGTGTGCTGAATCCCAGCGGATTTTTGGTCTTCCGCCGTACTACTTTCATCGGTAACAGCGGCAATGGACAAGGTGGCGCGGTCTTCGCCTACCTGTATGCCCGCGAACCCAACACAACCACCACGATTGAAGACAGCCGCTTCATCGACAACAGTCTTGGCATGGATGCCGTGAACCATTCATTCGGCGGGGCGCTGCGGCTGGGGAGCGGACGGGTACTGGTCAAGAATACGGTCTTTTCGGGCAATACGGCGGTGCGGCAGGGCGGCGCGATCTGGTCGGGCGAGGCGGCTGCGATTGTACTGGATAACGTCACGATTTCTGACAACCATGCGACTGACCCGAATGTTGGATATGGCGGCGCAATCAAGGTGTCTAACAGCCGGGGATTCACCATCAACAATTCAACCATTGCCTACAATACAGCGGGCGAAGTCAGCGGCGGTTTGTTCGATAGTCCGGCCACGCTGCGGAATACCATCGTTGTTTTTAACACGGCCAGCAATAACTCCAACGGCAGCCAGAATTGCAACCGCACCTATGCCAGCGGCGGCGGCAACATTCAAAGCGCGCTGCTTGGCCCGAAGGATGTTAGATGTGCGGCGGGAATCACGTTTGCTGATCCGCTGCTGCTGCCACTGGCGAACAACGGTGGTCTGACGGAAACCCATGCCCTGCCTGCCAACAGTCCGGCGGTTGATCGTGGCGTTAATCTTTACTGTTCCGAGAAAGACCAGCGCGGCATCTTCCGCCCGTTTGATGGCAATTGGGATGGGAGCAATCTATGCGACAGCGGCGCGTATGAACTCCGCGATTTTAATCTTCCCAATGCGATTGGTGCTGCACCTTATCGCAATGCGTTCGATGTATCTTCGCCAACATTGAGCTGGGGACGTTTTGTGGACGCGACTGGTTATGCACTGGAAATCGACAACAACAGCGATTTTTCGTCGGTCAATTTCCGGTATGAGAACCTCGCGGCGGATGCCAATGAATTCCTCGTGCCGGATGTGCTGCCGGGCGGGGTATGGTACTGGCGGGTGCAGGCCAAGAATCCAAATGGCACATGGGGCGGGTGGAGCGTGCCGGATAGTTTTCTCATTCTCGTTCCATAAATCACTCATACAACAGCATACCGTCCCTAAAAACTGCCCATAAATGAGTGGGCGGTTTGTTTTTAGGGGACTAATTACTTATCTCGTGATTGGAAATTCTGTGCTAAACCAGAGGCGTCTGTTTTCTATAGTTATGTGAGGTAAGGAATGCGTATTAGTGTATGGGGCGTTCTCGCCCTGATTTTAATCCTCGCTGCGCCGCTGACGCAGGTACAGGCAGGTGGCGTAGTCGGAAACGGCACTCCCGCAAGCTGTACGCAGGAGGCGCTGCAATCCAGACTCAATAGTGGTGGCCTCGTCACTTTCAACTGCGGCAGCAACCCGCACACCATTAACATCACCAGTCCACGCATCATCTCCGCCACCACCACGATTGATGGCAACGGGCGGATTACGCTGAACGGCAGCAACCAATCCATCATCCTGAAGATCAACTCGAATGTTCCGCTGTTGACGGTGCAAAATCTGCGGTTCATCAACGCCAAAAACACGGATTCGAATACACAGATCAACGGTGGCGCAATCAGTGCTTACTACAAAAGCAATCTGACGGTCATCAACAGCACCTTCGAAAACAATGTTACCGACAGCCCGTATGTGGATGCCAACCGCAATCTGGATTTTGGCGGCGGCGCGATCTATTTACACACGGGACTGCTGATTGTGCGGAACTCGACATTCAAAAACAATCGGTCGATTGATGGCGCAGGCGGTGCTATTCACACGCTGCACAGCAACGTAGACATCACGGACAGCACCTTTGAGAACAATCAGGCGACGGGTTATGGCGGTGCGTTTTACAACGATGGGGTACTGAGTGCTACGGGTTCGGTGATCTTCCGCCGGAATTCGTTCATTGGGAACACCGGGAACGGACAGGGCGGCGCGGCTTTTGTGTACCTGTACGCCCGTTACCCAAACAGCACCATCACGATTGACAGTTCTCGTTTCATCAACAACCGTCTTGGGCTGGATGAAGTCAACCATTCGTTCGGCGGCGGGCTGCGGTTGGGCAGCGGCACTGTGCTGGTCAAAGACTCGGTCTTTTCCGGCAACAGTGCGGTGTTACAAGGCGGTGCAATCTGGTCGGGCGAGTCCGGAGCTATTACGCTGGATAACGTAACCATTTCCGGCAATCGGGTCACTGACCCCAGCAACAGCTATGGCGGCGGAATCAAGGTTTCCAACAGCCGGGGATTCACCATCAAAAATTCGACGATTGTCTATAACTCGGCGGGCGAGGTTGGCGGCGGGTTGTTCGACGGCCCGGCTACGCTGCGGAATACCATCATTGCTTTCAATACGGCTGCCAACGGGAATAACAGCCGACAGAATTGCAGCCAACCGTATGTCAACGGCGGGGGCAATCTTCAGAGTTCACGCCTCGGCACGAATGATCCGTTGTGTACGGCGGGAATCACATTGGGCAATCCACAACTCGGCCCACTGACACGGAATAACGGCGGTTTCACCGAAACACATGCCCTGCTGCCGGGAAGCCCCGGCGTTGATCTGGGGGATAACCGCTACTGTTCAGCAGCCGATCAGCGTGGGGTTCTGCGCCCATTTGATGGCAACGGCGATGGAATCGCGCGCTGCGACAGCGGGGCATATGAGTTGGTATCGTTTGGGGCAAATACGGCGGCGGGTTCTGCACCCTACGTCAATGCGTTTAATACCCAATCCCCCACCCTCACCTGGAGCCGGGTGACAACCGCGGCCAGTTACGTGCTGGAAATTGACAACAACAGCGATTTTTCATCGGTCAACTTTCGCTATGAAAATATCGCACCCCCTTCGTTTCGCGTGCCAGATGCCCTGCCCATCAGCGTGTGGCATTGGCGGGTAAGGGCGAAAAATTCTGATGGGAGTTTGGGTGGATGGAGCATGGCGGACAGCTTCGTCGTTCACACATCTTAAGGATAGCGGGGCAGTTCGGTAACTGCCCCTACCATGCTCCTATTGTTCTCAATGCTATTTTCATTGTCTCATAGAGAAATGTGAAAAACGTAAATCGACTTGAGAAAACAATATGCTCAAGATACTTGGAACTTTCTGTGCAGTCATCATCTCGGTATTCATCCTGCTCGGCACACGCGGCGGTCAACAATCCGCCAGCGCAGCGCCAGAACTTCGGCCTGCCGGGGTGCTGGGTCAGGGATGGGTGAATAATGTAAGCTGGTCGCCGGACGACAAAACTATCGCTGTTTCCAGTTCGGTCGGTGTGTGGCTGTATGATGCTGCTGCGCCGGGAACCGAACCCCATCTTCTGGAAAGCCAGAACGAACCGATCAGCAGCGCGGTATTCAGCCCGGATGGTACACTGCTGGCCGCTGCCAGTTGGGATAACAGCGTCGTTTTATGGGACGCCGCTACCAGCGAACAAAAACAGATTTTGACCGGACACACCAGCGATGTGAACACGGTAGCCTTCAGCCCGGATGGGCGTGTGCTGGCTTCCGGCGGCATGGATAACAGCATTCGTTTGTGGGAAACCCAAACAGGCGCGGCGCTGCTGGTGCTGGAAGGCCATCAACACGCGATTGAGGGGTTAGCCTTCAGCCCGGATGGTACGCAATTAGCATCCGCCAGCGGCGATCACTCTGTCATCGTGTGGGATGCCCAAACAGGCGAAATACTGCACACACTGATTGGTCATACGGATGCTGTCAACGCGGTCGCGTTCAGCCCGGATGGCGCAATGCTGGCTTCGGCTAGTCGTGACCAGACGGTGAAATTATGGAGTCCGGCGATGGGATCACCCCTGCTGACACTGCCGGGACACACCGCCAGCGTGTTAAGTCTGGCTTTCAGTTCGGACGGGCTAACCCTTGCCAGCGGGAGCGCTGATCAGAGCATCCGGTTATGGAATGGCCGCACCGGACAGCTTATCAGCCTGCTGGAAGGTCATGAAGGCGCGGTTAAAGGGCTGGCGTTCCGGTCGGACAGCACGGCATTGGTCACGGGCAGCGGCGATGGTACGCTGCGAGTGTGGGACACTGCTTCAGGCACGGAACAGGTGGTCATCGGCGGGTTCAGCGGCGGCATCAACACGATTGCTTTCAGCCCGGATGGCACACACATTGCCTCTGGCAGCGGCGGCGCACTCAGCGACGACCAGACAGTACGGTTGTGGAATATCCAGACCGGACAGGAAATCACTGTCATGCCGGATTCGGCTGGATGGGTACAAACCGTCATCTTCAGCCCGGATGGCGACACGATTGCTTCAGGTGATGATGGGGGTGTCGTTTCCCTGTGGGATGCACACACCGGGGCAGCCGATGCCGAACTGACCGGACATACCGCCAGCGTCCTGAGCATGGCGTTCAGCCCGGATGGTGACATGCTGGCTTCCGGTGGCGACGATGCTACCGTGCGGTTATGGGATGTCGATGCGGGTATGCTGGTCGAGATTATCGAACGCGAAGGGCCGGTACGTGGCCTGACGCTGGGGAGCGACAGCGCGGTTGTCGAATCCAGCAGCTTTAATACCGAGGACGCCAGCTTTTCCAGCGCGGCTGCCAGCCGGGGCATGAACATGACCTGCGGACACAGTGGTGAACTCACCAGCATGACGTTCAGCCCGGATGGTTCGCTGGCAGCTTATGGCGGCTACGACTCGTCAATCAATGTGCTGAACGTGGCGACGGGCGAAATTGAAGCCATGCTCATCGGTCATACCCATCGGGTTTACAGTGTGGCCTTCAGCCCGGATGGAACCCTGCTGGCATCCGGCGGATTTGATAATACGGTGCGGTTGTGGAATGTGCAGACGGGCAAACAAATTGCCGTGCTGGACGCGCACCACTTCCCGGTTCGCAGCGTGGCATTCAGCCCGGATGGCAGCCTGTTGGCCTCCGGCAGCGACGATGGCACCGTGCGGTTGTGGCAGGTGAGTTAAGTCAGAACTGATACAATCCCCAACCCGGAGCATGATTAAAATCATCAACCGGTTGGGGATTAGTGTTTAAAGTCCGCTGCGCTCCATAAACTGCTTGCCCATGCGTTCCAAATATCCGGGCATGATGAGTTTCAGCCACGGAAGCAAGACACCGGGCAGGCCATTGACGGGCATAAAAACCTGTCGTTTACGATCTGCTGTCGTGCGGGCGATCAGGCGGGCACCATCTTCGGCGGACATCTGCTTCACACGCTTGAGCATGGGCTGAATACCGGATGACGGCTGACCAGCGGAGTCGAGCATTCGTCCGGCGAATCCTGTATCAATAAAACCCAAATACAACATCGTCACACTAATCCCATCATCACTGATTTCGGGGCGCAGCGACTCGAAAAAAGCATCCAGCGCACGTTTGCTGGCAACGTAACCAGTATTGCCGGGAGCAACCAGTTTTTCCCCCATGCTGGAAATACAGGCGATGCGCCCGCGTGACTGCTTCAAATGTGGCAGGGCATAATAAGTACAGTAGACCGCACCCGTAAAATTCACCTGCATAATCTGGTTAATCAAAACCGGGTCTTGCAGATCACTGAAGCGCGCCCACATGGTAATCCCGGCATTATTCACCAACGTGTCGATACGCCCATAGGCTTCGGCAGCCTGCTGAATCAAACTGGCACACTGCATCTGATCAGCAATATCACATTGAACCGCAATGGCTTTGCCACCCAGCACCCGGCACTTTTCGGCTATTGTGGTTAGATTATCCAAACGACGCGCGCCTAACGTCAGCCATGCGCCCTGCCCTGCCAGTTCATAGGCCAGTGCTTCGCCAATACCGCTGGATGCTCCCGTAATGACTACGGATTGATTGAGATAGGGTGAATTTGTCATCACACGTCACTAACCTTTCGCCTGTAGAATAGCAACATCACAATAATTCCTTAATCGACTTGCAATCCTTCTTAAGATGACAGTAGAATATGGTGAGTAAATTGAATGACTGCGGGAAGCCATAGACTTTATGACCGAGCAACCAAAACCGGAAAAACAGCCCGAAAAACAGGATGTTGCAAAAGTCGAGCAGACAGCACAACCTGCAAAAATCGACTCGGCTGCCAGCGCACCCGCCCCGACAGAAAAACCCGTGCAGCCTGAAGCCCCTAAAGCAGATTCTGCTGGGGATACCGTTGTACCCAAATCGGCAGGTACGCCCGCGCCGGAAAAACCCCCGGTCGCCAGCCCGTCCACCCGTGACATTTCCGAGATCATGAAAGAAATTACTGCTAAAGATGCGACACTTCCTTCTAAAAGCACTGTTTTAAATCGCCCGGAAAATGCCAAAGATGATACGCAAGCTGCGCCCAAACCTGTTCCTGAAAAAGTAACCGAACATCTGCCCCCGACCCCATCACAACAGCCTGCACAAGCGGGGACATCGGTTCAGGTGTGCCCGACCTGCGGCCACCGCAATCGCCCCGGAACGCTGGTGTGCGATAACTGCGGCACGAATCTGATGAGTGGCAGCCGCGCCGCCGTTGGCACGCGCGATCTGGTTCGTGAACAGGAAAGAGAAAAAGAAGCCGAAAAACCGGGCGAACGTTTGCTGGATACCAGCGAAACCAAAGCCATCGAAACCGCCGGGGCGACCACCTTCACCGAAGAAATGGTGCTGCGGATCGAGATTGAGGGCGGCACGACGCCGATGCTGGTCTATCCCAAGCAGGAAATCATCATGGGACGGCGCGACCCGAACACAGGCGGAATGCCAGATGTGGATCTGACGGCTTACGCGGGCTATCGCATGGGCGTCAGCCGACGGCACGCGGCTATTCGTCTGCAAGATAAACACCTGAATGTTTCTGATCTGGGAAGCAGCAACGGCACATTCCTGAACGGCACACGGTTAAACGCACACCGCCCCTATCAACTGCGGGATGGTGACGAAATCCGAGTGGGACAAATGGTGCTGCGGGTGTACTTCCAGTCCAGCAGGGACAAGAAGATTTAAACCGTTAGTCGAAGGTAAAAAAGGATGGGCAGATTTTTCTATCTGCCCATTTTTATTGCTCAGAAACCGAGGATTTGGGCAACTTCAGCGGCGGCGCGTTTGGTCGCGTACAGGATGTAAGCCATACGTGCGTCTTTTTCCGCCAGCACAGCCAACGATGCCCGACCCGCCGGATAGACAACCATCACGCCCTCTTCACCTTCCATCAGCAGGCGTTCCAGATCGCCCTGCGCCAGACGACCGAGGGTGCGTTCGGCCAGACCGATCAGCGTGGCTGCCATTGCGGCAACCTGCGGGCTGCTGGTCGGGTTTTCGTGGGGGTTTTCTTCATCGCCGGGTGGGAATGCCGCCACCAGCAGACCATCAATATTCACGATTACCGTCGCTTTGATACCCTCGACGGCGCTGTGAAGGGTTTTGAGAGTCCGTTCAAGTTTTTCTTCGCGTGTTTCCATAACCAAAGATGGCCTCTCTGATGCGCGCAGTTTTCCAGGTGCCGGAGATCAATCCTGCACGGAGACAGTATATCCAAAGATTGTCTTTGCCTCAACATACGGTAATGATGATGATAGCACTTCAGGCAATCTTTGGGAAATCACGATTCATTCCTATTGGATTGGGCATCTTCATCGGCAAAGGTGGCTAACAAGTAGCGTTCGGCTTCAGTCAGGTCAGCTTTGAGCAGCAAATCCGGGCGCTGCTGCCAGGTGCGGCGTAAACCCTGTTCACGCCGCCATGTAGTGAGTTTGGCATGATTGCCCTCCTGTAACACAGCGGGCACGGATAATCCCCGGAAAACAGGCGGACGGGTGTAATGCGGGCCTTCCAGAATGCCGTCGGCGTGGCTGTCTGAATCGGCTGCCCCTTCCGCACCCAATACACCGGGGATATGGCGAATCACGGCGTCGATGATGACCATTGTGGGCAGTTCGCCACCCGTCAGCACATAATCGCCAATGCTGAGTTCGTCGGTGATGACCAACTGGCGTACCCGGTCGTCAATGCCTTCGTAGCGACCACAGACAAATACCAGCCGTTCATGATTTGCCAGTTCCTTAGCAATCTGATGATTAAAAACCCGTCCTTGCGGCGTGAGCAAAATTACAGATGTATCAGGCGGCGCGTCCTGCAAAACATGTTCAACAGCACTGACTACTGGTTCGGCTTTCATAATCATGCCACCGCCTCCACCATAGGGAATATCGTCAGCGGTGTTGTGCTTATCGGTGGTGAAATCGCGGATGTCGTGGAGGCGTAAATCCAGCAGGCCGCGATCACGCGCTTTCCACAGCATACTTTCGGTCATCGGCCCCTGAAACATGGCCGGAAACAGAGTCAGCACATCAATACGCATGGTTCATCCTATGCTAAACTAGCTATAAATTCGGGAGGCGAATAATGCTTGAAGGCTGTTTATCTACCCTTGCTGAACTGGCTTTTCATCTGCTCCTCTTGGGTACTGGTTGGGTTGTTATGCAGGTGATAACGCTCGGCAAGGGTCGCGTAGGGCAACCCGACCCCACCGCAGATCAACCTGACGATGTCCGCTACTTCAGCGAGGGTAGTGTACAGGGTATGGGCTGCGTTGGGTTGATCGCTATTGGAGCATTGATCTATTTTCTCTCCCAATTGGCAAATCCCTAACCCATTCTATTTTAGCTTGCGCGTTTGCTCCCTGCCTACCATAATTTTAGATATGAATACACAAGCGCAGTTTCACCCCCTGATATTTGACCCACTCACACCAGCGGAACAGTTGGCGCGCTCCCGCCAATTTCTGGAACGAATGCGAACGCGCCGCACCGTGCGCGAGTTTTCTACCGAATCGGTTCCGTTTGAGTTGATCGAGAATGCTATCGCAACGGCTGCAACCGCGCCATCCGGGGCGAACCAGCAGCCCTGGACGTTTGTGGTGGTCAGCAATCCGGCACTCAAAAAGCAAATTCGGGAAGCTGCGGAGGCCGAAGAAAAAGAAAGCTACCAGAACCGCATGAGCGCCGAGTGGTTAGCGGCCTTAGCCCATCTCGGCACGGATTGGCATAAGCCACATCTGGAGGATGCTCCCTATCTGATTGTGGTTTTCCGACAGGCTTACGGGCTGGTGATCGACCCGGAAACAGGAATGGAAACCAAAATCAAGCATTATTACACCGAAGAATCGGTGGGCATTGCGGTGGGTTTGCTGCTCGCCAGTTTGCATCAGGCAGGACTGGCTACGCTGACGCATACGCCAAATCCAATGGGTTTTCTGGGCGAGATTTTACATCGTCCAGCCAACGAACGGGCGTATGTGATCGTCCCGGTGGGCTATCCGGCGGCAGATGCCCATGTGCCCGTGATTACCAAAAAACCGTTAAATGAGATTTTGATCCGATTTGATTAATACCCCACGATGATGGATGCACAGAAATGCGTCCTTACGATGGAGATTAGATCATGGCGAAGACCAATATTTACAGCCTGTGGGTGAAAACGGGCGACCAACCGCTGGGCGGGACGGACTCGAATGTATATATCCAGTTGTTCGGGACGACCGGGCAGACCGAGTCGATTTACCTGCCGCCACAGGATATTTTCGCGTTCGAGCAGGGCAGTATTGATAAATTCGTGCTGGAAGTGCCGGATGTGGGCGACCTGTACAAATGCTGCATCGGGCAGGACGGAACGGTTGATTCGGGCTGGTTTGTGGAAACAGTGCGGGTGAAAGACGACGAGACGACGCGCGAATGGGTATTCGTGTTTAACCAGTGGTTGGGTCTGGAAGAAGCAGGGACGCTGGCAGCATGTGTCGAACTTTGATTATACTGGTCGCGCTGTTTCTGGCCGGATGTAACATTCGGACGAACAATGCCACCAATACCCCATTCCCAACGCCGGATATTCCGCGCGTACAATTTCTGTTCCCGACCAACAACGCAACGGTGTTGGAAGGCACGGATTTAACGCTGGAACTGCTGGCGGAAGATGGCGGGATTGGTGTTGCGCGGGTGGATTTGTTGATTGACGATCTGCCCCACCAGAGTGGCATCCCGGAAGTCAGTCTAGCTGTGCCGACCTTCACCGTGCGGATGAACTGGTTGGCGGAAGGGGTGGGTTTTCATTCGCTAACGGCGGTGGCTTACCGGGCAGACGGGACATCCAGCACAGCGACAATCATTAACGTGGAAGTGATTCCGCGCCCTGCCAGTACGCCGGAGTAGTTATTGGTTATTGGTTTATTCGGAACCGTTAGACTGATGAAGTAAGCTAAAGTCCTGAACTAAAAACCAATAACCCATTAAAAGAGTGACTATGCAGTATTTACAACGGACGAAGGCACGTCCCACATTGGATGATTTAACAGCGAGTGAGGCGCGATGGCTGCCACAGCGGTTTGATCCGTATGCGGGCGAGGTGATCGTCGAGGGGCAGGCCGTTGGCTGGAACGCAATTGAGGAAGTAGAGGTAGTCGCTGCACCGCGCGCATCTGGCCCGGCGGGCTGGTTGGTGCGCTATCTGGTACATGGCGAAGAACGCTATCATATCGGCCTTTACTTTGGGCATGAAGAAGCCGTACTGCCCAATGTGACGCTGAATGTTGTGCGTTATGTGCTCCAGTGTGTGGCATTTTATGCGCCTTTACCCGTGCGCTACAAAGGGCAGGATGGACTTGTTCCGGTGGTGAATGAATAGAGGGTGCAACATGCTGCGCCCCTGCCAACTGATTCTCCTTATCCTCTGTTTGGCTGCCTGCAACCTATCTGAAACGCCGACGCCGCCCGGATCGACATGGGGTGAAATTATCACGCTGGGTCAGGCGGAGCAAATGGATGCGCCGGATTTCTGGCCGGGTGCAAACAACCTGACAGGCACATGGATTGGGGCGGATGAACGCGGGGTGCATCATGACGGACGGGCGGTGAGCGCCAGCGGATTCTCCGAATTGATTACGATGCCGCTGCCCCCGGTGCATCCATATGGGCAGCAGCTTTATCCGGCAGGCGGGGATAACTTGCATCTGTTGTGGCTGGATGATAACGGCGCGGGCGAAACCCGTTTATATGGGGCGGTCATCACTGCAACGCTGGAAGTGGTGCGCGGGCCAACCCTGTTGAGTGAGCAGGCAACCCAGCGGTTTACGGTACTCTCGAACGGTGACGGAACGCTGTGGATAATTTCAGCGGGCGGGCTGCTGTCTGAACCGGGATTGTTCGCGCGGTATCTGGATGCGGAGGGACGCCCCCGGCTGGAAGATATTTATCAGATTGCGGCGGATGCCGATTGGCCGACGATCATTCAGGGAGAAACACCCCGCTTATTCTGGCTGCGGCCATCTGATGGGCAGGTATGGTCAAGTCCGCTGCTGGATGGAGAGCCAACTGCGCCAGCACCAGTTGTTGAGTCGGTGATTTTGAATCCCGGCGACCGCCTGAACCAGTTCAGCGGCGGGCAGGATATGACACACACCTATCTGTTCTGGAATATTACGCGGATGGATGGGCAGAACGAAACGTGGTTCAGCGCGGGACAGTTGGACAACGACTGGAATCGTCCGGCGCGGCTGGGCGTTGATACGGCGCTGGCAGCAGATTTTGCAACCGGATTCAATACCGGAACGGCACAGACCGCACAGGCGGGTGAAGCAGTTTTTAGCTGGGCAGCACCGCTGAATGGACAGTTTGAGACGCTGCCTGTTGCGGGTGTGGTGGATAAAAACCGATTGACGGTGGTCTATCTGCGTGGGGGCGGGATTGTGGGCTGGCAGCCGCTGACATCGGTTACATTCCTGCTGGGTACGCCGCTGCTGCATACCGACCGCGACCGCCATTTATACCTGAGTTGGGCAGAACCGACCTCGGCAGGCACGGCGGATTTGAAGGTGACGAGTACGCGGGGCTTTTAGTTTTTGGCTATTGGTAATTCAATACAGCCTTATGGAGTCGTTGGCCGCATTTTTCAGAAAACGGATACCTATTTCCGGCCAATCACCATCGTGCTGAAGTTGAAGGCCCACGGCAAAACCCGTTTCAGCACGCCGCCCAGCGCATCGGCTAGGGGACTGGTTTCATAATAATCTTTGCCCCGGAAGATGCCGCCCAAGCCCCAGAGCGTGAAAGCGTGGCTGGTGGGGATAGCTTCCACGACGGTGAATCCAGCATCGGTCACATTTTTGCACAGCGTGTCGCGGGTATAGGTGCTTTCGTAGAAGGTTTCATCATTCAGGGTGCTTTGCCCTGCCCGTTTACGCCGCCATTCGATCAGGTTATGGACGACGTTGGGATAGGGAATCGTCAGCACCAGAATACCGCCGGGTTTGAGGATGCGGTAAGCCTCTTTGAGCGCGGGCAGCATCCCATGTTCAAAATGTTCCAATACACCAAACGAGAGATACCCATCCAGCGCATTTTCGGCATGGGGCAGCGCATGAACATCCCCGACGAGCAAGGGCAAGGTTGGGTCGTAGCGGTGGGAAATGTGCAGGGCATTGGCGGCATAATCGAGGCCGATCACGTTGTAACCCATCCGGCGCAGGGTAATGACCGCCGAACTTAAACCGCTTCCAGCTTCCAGAATCAGGCCATCTTTGGCGAGGTAAGCGGTGTATAAAGCAACAGCTTCGCGGGCGCGGCGATACTGCATGGTTTCCAGTTCGCGCTCAACCGAGGCACTATCCCAAATCTGCTCCCACGCTTCGCGGGTGCTGTCGTAACGGTCGCCAAACTGCGTCATGGTGTTTCCTTAAAGTGGAGTTGGTCAATGATGGCCTGAACCTCCGGCGGCGCGGGCGGATGTTTTTCGGCATATTGGAATACAACCCGCAGCAGTAATGGTTCGGGCGTTTCTTCCAGCGGCATCCAGTGATAGGTGAGCATCACCGCGAGGCGACCATCAACACGGATACGATGGTGATCGTAATCGACAATCTGTGCAGCTTGTTCGCGGGTGCAGACGGCGGTGCGTTCGGTCATGCCAAACGTCCCACATAAATCAGTTCGTAGCCCAGCAGTCCCGGCAGAATTAAGGCTGGCGGTGGACTTCCTCGACGGCGGGCGAAAGCGTTAAGCGCATTCTGTAAGCCGCTGCCCGCGATTAGAGTCTGCTCGACGCGATAACCGTTATTTTCTACGAGTTCGCGTCCGGTTTTGAGGGTGTATAAACGGCAGTGGGTTCGATCCATCACGCCATAATCGGTGTAATCAAAACTGCCCAACAACAGCTTTAGGCGAATGCTCCAATGGGCGATATTGGGCAGCGAAACGATGATGCGCGCATCCGGCTTCAGCAGTTCGCGGGCGGATTGCAAAAGGCGTTCGGGGTACTTGAGATGCTCCAACACCGCCGCCGCAAACAGGACATCATAAGGCACATTGTTCCGCGCGGGTTCGAGGGCATCCGGCGCATCCAGATCAACGGTATGCACTTCGCTGCACCGGGTTTGGGCGATGCGGGTAGCGGCGGGGTCGGCTTCCA
The DNA here is from genome assembly GCA_019912965.1 of Anaerolineae bacterium. Lineage (GTDB taxonomy): Bacteria > Chloroflexota > Anaerolineae > Aggregatilineales > Phototrophicaceae > CFX2. The sequence continues at coordinate 16,907 of JAIOHM010000063.1, read as the reverse complement.
GGCCGGTTACACGGCAGTCCAGATGCTGCTCCATGTAGCCGGAGAGATAACCGGATGCACAGCCAAGTTCCAGCACCTTTGCACCGCGCGGAATCAAACGCATCAAAATGCTGTGGGCATCGTCCGGGTGGGCGGCGGCGGGATTAAAAATATCTTCGAGATGGTATTTGGGTGTTTCGGTCATCGCAAAGCCATTTCGTCGGCATCAAAGTGTTTCAGGATTTGGGCAGGGACACCACCCACAACAGTGAACGGCGGCACATCCTCCCGCACTAATGCACCAGCAGCCACCATCGCGCAGCGTCCAATCCGCACTTCGGGCAGCACAATCGCGCCCGCGCCGATGAACGCGCCGTATTCGACGGTCACACCGCCCCAGCGCGTCGGGTAAGCCTGCGCCGCTAAGGGAGAATAACCGACATCCTGATGGGTCAAAATCTGGGCATTGAGGGCAACCGTGCAACGATCTTCCAGCACAATCGGGCGCGAAAGATCAAGCGTGACGCCGGGGCCGATGTGACATTGACTGCCGATGATGAGCTTGCCCCGCGTTTCATACGTGCCGTGTAGGTTTAAGCGCCCATGAAATTCAAATTCCGCGCCGATTTGGACACCATACGCCTTCAAAATGGCGATGGTCAGCCACGGGGGACAATGGGCGACGGCGTGTTCAAATGCCCATGTACCCCACACCCAAACACGAATCCGCAGCCACAGAATATAAAGCGGTGCATAAACTGTCCGCAAGGTTATACGGACTGCGCCCGTGATAAGGTGTTTGAGAGATGGGGTCGTCATAGGTTTTAGACTACCTGAACCCAGCGTCAATTTCCATCCAGAATCGCCGCGCTGTAGTGCTTAAATTCTGGCGGGTGTTCCAGCAGGGGCATCAGTTCATCGCCAATGCGCCTGACGACAGCCGAGTTCAAGTAATTCTCAAAATTTTCGTGCGTGTCGAACTCCCCATAAATCACGAATCGCTGAGGCGAGTCCGGCTTGCGAAACCATTCGTTCTTGATACAGCCCTGCATGTTGAGGACATCGGCCTGAATTTCGCGGATGATGCGCTCGAATTCGCCAGCGGAATCTTCTTTGGTTTTCACGGATACATATACAACAATCACTTCAATTCTCCTTGTTCTACCAACAAAAACATAGTAGGGTTTACACTGCACATATGACAAGTACTGTCTTTTTTGTCAGTAAGGAAAGAGGCAGCGATGGATAATCCGACGCAAGATGTTGAAGCAGCTTTGCGCGTGCTGAGTGGAAAATGGAAGGTGTTGATTGTTTGGCATTTGCATGATGATGCACGGCGGTATGGTGCGCTGCGAAAGTTGATCCCGGATGTTACCGAGAAAGTCCTCATCCGGCAGTTACGGGAACTTGAAGCCGATGGCATCATCGTGCGAACCGATTATCAGACCGTTCCGCCGCACGTCGAATACAGCCTCAGCGATTATGGACGCACGTTGCTGGATATTCTGGATGCTCTGTGTAAATGGGGAAAACTGCACATCCAGCATGAACGGGAAACCGCTACATAGCTTTTTTCTCGCCGCGCATCCGTTGGGCGATGTCCATGCCCAATCGAGTCGGCCAGATCAAGGCTTGCAGAAACAGCGCCCGCAAAGCGCCATAATATTTGCGGGTGAAAGCCAACAGGTCATCAAAATAGACCTGCGAAGCAAGGCGGCGCACTTGGCTGACGCTCGCACCTTCTTCGTGTAAAAGAACACCTTTCGCCACAAAATGTACTTCGCTGCCGCTGTTCAAAATCCGACGGCAAATATCATCTTCGGTGAAGTACAGCTTGAGGTTTTCGTCAAAGCCGCCGATCTGATGAAACAGTGCCGTGCGAATCATCAGATTGGAATCTGGTGCGACTTCGACGGCTTTATCGCTCTGGCGATCCCACCCAGCGAAGAACATTTCGGCGCGGCGGCGGTCACGTAAAGGCTTGAAAAAGACGCCTAAAAAGGTATAGCCGAGCAGCAAATCTGGATATAAGGGGATGCGAGAACAGGTCGGTTGCAAGCGACCATCCGGGAAACGCATCTGACAGGTGACGCCGCCGACGTTAGTATGAGCGCGCAGATAATCGATCATCGCTTGAAGTGTTCCCGGCTGAAATACCGTGTCAGGATTTAGGATGAGGGAAAATTCACCTGTGGCTTTCTGCATTCCCAGATTATTGCCCCCGGTGAACCACGTATTGCGCCCCGGTTCGATCACCAACGCATCCGGCAGGACTTCGCGCGCCATCGCAGCGCTACCATCTTTGGAGGCGTTATCAACCACAATCGTCTGCACATCCAATGCGCCGCGCGTGGCTTTGATGGATTCGAGGCAGCGGCGTAAAGGTTCGCGCGTGTTGTAGTTGACAATGACAATCGACAGATCAGGCAAAATCATCGCCCCTTTTCGCCGTGTCGGAAGCTGATTTTGCCTTTTCCTGAAAGCTGAAGGCTAAAGGCTGTTTATGCATGTGGATACTGCCGAATTACGTCGATAATATACTGCACTTCGCTATCGGTCAGGGCGGCATACAGCGGCAGCGTGAGCAAGCGTGTCCATTCGCGTTCGGTCACGGGCAGCGACGTAGCATAAGGCTTGTAAACCGCGTGCAGATGATTGGGGATGTAGTGCATCCCGGTAGCGATGCGATGATCGCGTAGCCAATCCGCTAATTGGTCACGGAAGGCACAGCGCACGACGTAATTATGCTGTGCGGAAACGATACCTTCGCCTGTTGTGATAGGCAGTTGCAGCCATTCGAGATCGCGCAATCCTTCAGTATAGAGGGCGGCAATTTCGCGGCGGCGGGCATTCGTTCCCGGCAGACGACCTAGTTGCACCAAACCAATGGCGGAATTAATGTCGTTGGTGTGACACTTGAAGCCGATTTCCTCAACATCATATTCCCATGAGTATCCGGCGCTGTCTTTATCACGGCTGCGTACCCATGTATCCTTGTTGATGCCGACCCAACGCAAACGGCGCAAACGGGCATCCCAATCGCCGTCTTCCAGCGTAATCATGCCGCCGTCGCCCGTCGCCAGATTTTTAACCGGATGGAAGCTGAAGCAGGTCAGCGGCGAAATGCTGCCAACGGATTTGCCTTTGTAGGTCGTCCCTGCGGCGTGGGCGGCGTCCTCGATCACGATCAGGTTATGGGCAGCAGCGAGAGCCTGAATGCGTTCAATATCCGCCGGATAACCGCCATAATGCACGGCGATAATGGCGCGCGTTTTGGAAGTAATTTTGCGTTTTATATCATCGGGGTCGATGTTTAGGGTATCAGCCTGAATATCAGCAAAAACGGGGGTGGCGTTGTTATACAGGATGGCGTGGTTGGTAGAGACAAAGGTCATCGGTGTGGTGATGACTTCGCCGCCTTCCACTCCAGCCACCAGCAGCGCCAGATGTAATGCGGCAGTGGCAGAGTTGACGGAAACCGCGTACTCTGCGCCCACAAATTCGGCAAATTGTTTTTCAAAAGCGACCGTTTTTGGCCCTTGCCCCCACCAGCCAGAGCGCAGGACTTCGGCAACAGCTTCAATTTCTTCTTCGCCGCTGAAAGGACGGAAAACAGGGATCGGATGGTCAATAACTTGAATTTTGGTTGGGGTCACGTCTTGGAAATCCTACCTGATGAACGGAACAGAGTTCGATTGTACGCCAAAGCGGGCGGGTTTTCTATGCTGTGGCAGACCATGAACGCACAATACGAAAACCAGTATATTCGTCACAGGCGGATGCTGTCATACCGTTCTGGCAATCGTTACGGAAAAAGCGCGTCGGCCCATATTCATTCTTGAATGGTACGCACTCCCGGTCTCCACCGCGCGTGATACGATCATCTGCTCCGCCGACAGCGTTGCTGCCTCTTATGCCTGATGATTTGGTCAAGCACCATTCACGGATATTTCCCGCCATATCCACTACCCCAAAGGGACTATCCCCTTTTCCCTCATACTGTCTGACCGGGGTAGTTTGAACGGATTCTTGTCCATCACAAGTGTTGTTGCATCGGCTGGAGTCCCAGTCGTTTCCCCATGGATAAATCCGTTTTTCGTCGCCTTCAGCGGCACGCTGCCATTGCGGTTCGGTCGGGAGGGTAATGTTTTCGCCGCTGAACGCACTCAACCACCGACAAAAGGCAAAAGCCTCATACCATGACACACCAACTACCGGATAATCAGCTCCATTCCACCTGCCGTCTTGCCAGAAAAGCGGTTCTACCCATGCCTTGACTGTGGCTTCCGGTCTATGGTTAAGCCAGCGCAAACCCTGCCTCAGTAATTTCCAGCCTTCACGAGTCCACCACTGTTTGTTCTGATACCCGCCTGCTTTTATGAAAGTGGCATACTGGGCATTCGTGATCGGATATTTAGCGATAGCAAAGCGCTCTACCAAGACTTGCTGACGAAATACTGACAGGGTTTCGTCAGTAGAATCGATGATCTTCACGTCACCCTCGGAAATCTCACACCATTCAAAGGGTTTTGGAAGCATACTGAGCACTTTTGATTCATGAAGGAATGACATCGTTTTTCCTCTTGCGGCTAATATCGCTCGGATAACTGCGCGATTTACTTATGAGAATGGGCAGCAAGTCACCATAAATTTTAAGCTATTTGAGGAAATTCACAGGGCGGTGGACTTGATCCAAATTGATGGTGGTTTTAGCGGTTGACAGCACCAGCAGCATATCCGAGGGTTGTTTGAGCCATCCACAGAACAGGCTTTCACTGCATTTCCCGTTCCGCCAGCCATTTTTCCCGGTTTGCCGCCCGTGCGATCTTCCCGCTGGAGGTTTTAATCAGCCACTTTTCCCCGACCAGATGCACATAACTCACCGTTACCGTGCTGCTCCGCGCCACAGCCTGTCGGATGTCGCCGCCGATACGCTTGCGTTCATCGGCATCCTCGCTGTGAACCTCCGCCACGACTGCGATCAGTTCCGTGCCTTCTTTCGCATCTGGCACACCAAAGACCACCGCCCGACCCGCATGAACACCCGAAACCGTGTTCACAATCGCTTCGATATCCTGCGGAAAAACATTCTTGCCTGCGTTGATAATCAGGTCTTTCGAGCGCCCGACGATATACACCTCGCCATCCGCGATGTAGCCTCTGTCTCCGGTCAGATACCAGCCGTTATGGAAGGGCCGCAAATCCGGACGTTTGTAATATTCGGTCAACATGCAGTCGCTCTGCACGGCAATTTCCCCAACATGGCGTTCCGGTAAATCATGCCCATCCGCATCCACCGCTTTCACCGATACATTGCGAATCGGCGGCCCACATGACACCCGGATTTGCGCATTCGGATGATCAGCCTCTACAACTACAGCTTCGCGTTTATTTTCCAGTTCCAGACGGTCGATTACATCCAGCCGCGCATTTTCGCCTATCGGAGTCTGCGTTACCGCAAAGGTGTTTTCGGCCATCGCGTAGCTGACGGAAAGCATCTCTGGTCGAATGCCCAACCCGTCAAATCGTTCCAGAAAGAGTTGATGGCTCTCATGATGCACCGGTTCAGAGCAGTTGATGAACAGCCGCATACTGGCTGCTGATAATCCTTCCGTATCACGCTGCCGAATCCGCCTTGCACAATGGTTATAAGCAAAATTGGGCAGCCAGCACAACGTCCCTTTATAGTCGTGAATCGCGCGAAACAGCATCGCCGGATGCTGCACCCAATCGAACGGCGACATCAGCACCAGTGGCACACCCTGTATCAGCGGCATCAAAAATCCAGCAATCAACCCCATATCGTGATACAGCGGTAGCCAACTCACGATCACATCGTCTTGGCTCAATTGGATTGCGTCGGCATAACTGGCGAGTTGATTCAGCACTGCTCGATGCGACAGTGCCACCCCTTTCTGTAACCCGGTTGTCCCGCTCGAATGCTGTAAAAAGGCAATTTCCTCTGCGTTACCTTTGTGTTCTCTGTGTCTCTGTGGTTTATTCTCTTCTTGTCTGGTATCTTGGCGGTTCAAATCCCCCGACCCATACACCGCACACGGCACATGCATCGCCAGCCGGGGCGCGAAATCATCGGTCGTTAAAATCGCCTTCACGTCCGAAAGCCGCGCCAGTTCCGCCATGCCGCGCATATAAATCTCGGCATCCAGTTTTTCCGTCAGCGTTGGGAACATCGACGGAATCGCCCCGACCAGCAGTGCCCCCCAGAAGGCATAAATGCTCTCTAAATTCTGGGTATGCGCGATGACCACCAGATCACCCGGCTGAATACCCAACCCGCTCAGTGCTGCCGCGTGCTGTTCCACCGCCGCACGGAAATCGTCCCGTGTCACAACAATCGGTTTTTGCTCGGTTTCCAAATAAACAATCGCCGTTTCATCGCCACCATGCAGCGCCGCCGCATCCAATAACGTCGAAAACTGCGCTCGCCTTGCCAGATTTAATAGTCCCAATCTCGCTCTACCTCTGCGGTTAAATCAAATGAAAGTGTTCCTGTCGCCCATGCAGCCAACGCATCTGTCCATCAACCAGTAGGGCATCTTCTTCCAAAGCGATTCGCACTTCCTGCCCGCCCCATTCGGACACAGCTTTTTTGGCGTTCAGCTCAATCGAATAAGCTGTCGAGTCGAATAGAGGATAATCCCCCTGACCGGGTACACCATCCTGCTGATCCCATAACCCAATCGTCGGGCCAGCGGCATGTCCATGATACCCCAACGGATGGCTGTAAATCTGCGCTTGGATGCCTTCCGCTTTCGCCTGTTCCAATGCTGATTTCAAAACTTCATTTCCGGTTTTGCCAATTTGCATCTCGCTCATCAAAATATCCTGCAAACGGTTGCCGTCTCGCAGCGCAGCCTTTAAGCCTTCGGGGGCATCCGTTTCCCCCGGTTTCAGAATGTAGGCGTGCTGCTGATGGTCAGTTGCTAAACCGAGATCATAAAAACCGACATCGCAGTGCAGCAGATCACCCGGCAAAATCAGTTTACGGGGCGCTTCAGAATCATAACGCTGACCATTAGCTTGAATTTCCACAGTCGGCTGAAACCATGCTTTTAAGCCGAGATCATGCATTTGCTGACGAAACCACCACACCACATCCTCAGTAGTAGTGATTCCTGGCTGAATGACCCGCGACGAAAACGCCTCGTTTATCAGCACATGACCGAGTTCAATAATCCCCGGATACACGACCAATTCCGGTTCGATGCGCCGTTCCAGCCAGCCGATGCATAACCGTTCCGCACCCCACACCCGCCGCATCAGATCGCCGCCCAACGCCGCCGCGATGCGTTCATATTCGCTGTGAGTGAGGCCATCCCCAAAAGCGAATTCGCTGGAAATGTTCAGCCCGATATGCTCAGGATTGCGTTCGCGGACGATGCGGGCGAGGTATTCGAGCTGACCTTCTTTTTCCGGCTCCCATGCGCGGGCATAAAACTCACCGAAGCCATAACGATCAATCGACAAGCGTTCGACCGAGCCATCGGGTTGACGGTGAAAGACGAGAATGGTGCGACGACGCGCGGCCATCGACGGTTCGGGCAGCAGGGTCATAATCACCGGGTCTTCGTTGTACTCACGCGCGGCCACAATCCACATGTCGAAGCCTTCGCGCGCCATGATCTCCGGCAAAACCGTATCCAGCCGTTCACGCAGCCACGCATTCCGCACTTCGGCTTGAGCACGTAACGGCAGAAGTTTCGCACGATAGGCTTCGATTGGGAGCATAGATGCACCTCACTTGGATCAGAATGCCCCAAGTTTAGCGGCTCATGGATACGGCGCAATATCCGGTTATGCATGTGCCTGATAAACAGGGGTTATCAGGTTACATGACGCGTATTACGAACCGAGGCTGAACGGATTGCAAACGGCGCGCTAACACCGAAGATTGGCTATACTATAAAATAGATTTTGTCATGATCGGATAGGCCAGCCGTTATGCCCGCACCGACCCAAATCTTTATCTCCTACGCCCGCAAAGATGGCCGTGAACTGGCTTTACGTCTGCAAGCTGATTTGCAAAACGCAGGTTTGAGCGCGTGGCTCGATACCAACGAGATTGATGGCGGCGCGAGTTGGTCAAGCGATATTGAACAGGCTATCGAAGACTGTGATGTGACGTTGACTCTGCTCAGTCGGGCGTCATTCATCTCGGAAATCTGCCGCGCGGAACAGTTACGCGCCTTGCGGAAAGGCAAAAGGGTGATTCCGCTGCTGGTACAGCCGGACGCTGACCGCCCTTTGCATCTGGAACATCTGAATTACCGCGACTTCACCGATACCACCCAATTTGACGAGCAATTTGTCACCTTGCTGACCGACATCCGCGAAGGCAAAGCCACCAATTTGCCGACAAACCGCCAGCAGACGCCCAACAACGCCCCCAAACTGCCGGAAAATTTTGTCGCACGACTGGAAGAACTGACCGCTTTGCGCCGTGCGGTGATGGGCGACGACACCGACCGCAAAGTTGCACTGACAGCCTTGCGAGGCATGGGTGGCATCGGCAAAAGTGTGATGGCGACTGCGCTGTGCCACGATGAAATTGTGCAGGCGGCCTTCCCGGATGGCATTATCTGGCTGACGATTGGGCGCACGCCGGGCAGCTTGGCCGAAACGATGAAAATCCTCGGCACGGCGTTGGGCGACTCGGCAGCGCATTATGATACAGAAGCTACGGGCACAAGCCGCCTGCGCGATCTGCTGCCGCACAAATCGGCGCTGATCGTGCTGGATGATGCGTGGGATTCCAAACACATCGAACCGTTTCTGGCGGATGCGCCCCGCTGCCGATTTTTGTTCACCACCCGCGATGGCAGCATCGCGCTGGCATTGGGCGCGGGCGAAATCCGGTTGGATGTGATGAAACCCGCACAAGCCGTCGAATTACTGCGCGATTGGGCAAGGCGCGACGACGAAGCACTGCCGGAAATTGCCGACCGACTCGGTTATCTGCCGCTGGCGCTCAAGCTGGCTGGAGCACGACTGCGCGAAGGCATAATCGGCGTGGACTGGCTGAACACCTTCCAGCATGTTTCGCAGATCAAGCTAGGCCGCCGTTCGACCGACGCCAACGATAATTTGCAGGTATGCTTCGACCTCAGCACCAACCAATTGGTCGAAGCTGATCGTTCGCTGTACTTTACATTGGGGGTATTCCCAGAAGATGTGTGGATTCCGCAGGTGGTTGTGACCCGCTTGTGGCGCAAACTGGATTCGGCCCTAACCGACTTCGACTGTAAAGAAATTCTCACTGATCTGGCGCGGTTAGCCTTGATTGAGCGCCGCGCGGACGATGGGGCGTTCACCCTCCACGACCTTTTACACGATTACACCCGCGAAAAACTGGCTGGCCAACGCATCCCAACGCATCACACATTGTTGAGTGCCTACAACCCCGCACCAGAAAAGTCGTGGCACGAAACTGCCGATTCCTACCTGTGCGACTATCTGGTTTATCACCTGATCCAAGCCGAACGCGCTGACGACCTGTCCGCACTGTTTGCCAATCACGACTGGATGCACAAACGCTTTGAGCAATCCGGCTACACCTACATCGGATTTCTGGACGATCTAACACAAGCATGGGAAATTGCCCATGTAGAAGCCCTACGCCAGATCGATGCAGACCAAGAACCCACCATTATCGCCCAATGCATCCGTTACGCACTGATTCAAACCAGCATCAATTCCATCGCCGCCAATTACCCACCCAAACTGATCGGTTTAGCATTAGAAGCAGAATTGTGGACTTCTGAGCGTGCCCTTGCTATGGCCGAAATTGTTCCAAACGCTGAACACAAAGCAAATGTGTATTTGTATATTTTAATATATGGAAAACTATCCAATAACCAGCGAATAGACACCCAAAAAGCTGCTCTTGAGGCCGCACTAAATATCACAGATAGATATAGAAAATTAGAGATGTTAATTCTTCTGGCAGAAAGAATGGATGAGGAAATTAAGACAAATTTATTAATAGTGAGTTTGAGAGCAGCAATGGATATAGGTGATAAAAACAGCCGAGCAGATTTTTTATTAAGATTAGCGCAAAAGTTCGATGAAGAACAAAGAATTCAGATACTATCGCAAGCTTTAGCAGCAGCAAAAATGATTGAATCAAATTCTAAGCGAAAAAAAACATTAGCTAGAGTGGCTAATCACATGAAACCCAATACAGTCTTAAAAGACCTTAAGCCTAGCCAGTCTCAAATCAATAACATCAACCGTGATTTACTATCACGAGATTTAAACGCAGTAAATGCTATCAAAGACAAAGCAAGTCAAGAACGGGCCTTATTGACCCTAGCTTTGCATATGGACGATGAATTGTTGATTCAAAAGTTGGAAAGTTTAAAATCAATTGGTCACAAGTACTGGAAATCACGTGTTTTAATTAGATTGGCAGATTTTAAACAAGGGGATCAAAAAAGAGAGATATTAAAAGAAGCATTGATAGCAGCAAATATGATTCAGACTAAATCTACTAGAGCTCAAACTCTAGCAGTTTTGGCAGGGAATATGGAGGGAAGTCAGAAAGCCAAAATCTTGAACCAAAGTTTGAAAATAGCTCTAGAAATTAAGTCTACCCCTAATCAGGTGCGAGTATTAGCAAAGCTAGTGATTATGTTGGAGGATGACCAAAAAATTGATCTCCTAACAAATGTTGTGAGAGCAGTTCGCACAACACATGATGAATATTGGCGTGCAAATATGCTTAGCAAATTGCTTCCAGCCTCAGAGAAACCAGCACCACTTATTCATGATATTCGACTAGCCCTTTGCACACATATTATGAATATCAAGATAAACAAAAGAAAAGACTTACATTATTTAATCGCTGAGGAATCCATCTTTACACCACCCATTTTCTCGCCCAACACTCTCGATCAAATTGCCGAGCATGTCATGGACGTGTGCAACAATTGGCGCTGGCAGTAGGGATTGGTGACAAAGTCGTCGGGTTTCGTATAACAGGTTATTTTCACTGAAGTTCCAACAATCCAGCTGAATCATCCTCAGCAAATTCTGTAATTGTCGCGTGATGATTTCGTAGCAGGGCAGCGATTTCAGCAGTGGTACAGTTGCCTAACCGTATCCAGACGACCTTCGGTGGAAAACCTCTAATCGCTAGCAGTTCATTAAAATCCGCATCTTTCGTGACTAAACAATAACCATCATCCTGAGCGCGCCGCCAAACCTCGACATCAGATGCGCTGTCTAAACTCAATGTAGCAACATGACTGGAGTCAGGATACAAATCCGCTAATTGGTTCACCAATTTGGGCGAGAGATTATTGTCAAAAAGCAGTTTCATGACTTCACAACAACAGTGTGATGTTCCCGGTCAGCCGCATAGCTCAGGGCGGCTAAAATATCGTCACGCGTCAGGGTTGGAAAATCGCTGAGGATTTCTTCAATCGTCATCCCGGCGGCGAGATACGACAGCACATCGTAAACCGTAATCCGCAGTCCGCGAATGCACGGTTTCCCCGCCCGTTTGCCCGGTTCCAGCGTAATCAGATGGCTGTAATCGTTCATGAACAAATACCTGTAAGCCTAATCGCGATGTTTGAATTTATTATACTCATCCCTCATCCCTCGTACCTCATTACTTACCCGAAATTCTCACATCCGACGTGTTCTAAAAGAGGTTCGAGGGGGCGGGGTAAAGTCGTCTGGTAGGTCAGCGTCAGGCGGTAGCGCGCCCGCGTCATGGCCGTGAACACCTTGCGCCGCATGGCCGTCACCGCGTCGGCGTCGTCCGCATGCGGGAACGCATCGTGCAAATGCGGCACGAACACCACCGGGAATTCCAGCCCTTTCATCTTGTCGAAATACTGTACATAAACGCCCTGTTCACGCAGTTCGCGCCAGCGTTCGGTATGCCATTTGGCGTGGCAGAGGACGGCAATCTGCCCCGCTGCCAGCCCCGCGTCTAACAGTTCGCGCACTTTTTCCATCACGTAGGCGGTTTCGGCATCCGAATCGGCACAGGCGATCAGCGCCGGAAGCGGCCCGCTGCCCAATTCATACGACGTAAAATCCGGCTCCGGGCGATCTTCCGTCCCGCGCAGTGCTTCGTCGGCTTCGATCAGACTGTGCGCCGCCTGACTGATCTCACGCGTGGAGCGAAACGGCACGCGCAAAATCCGTGAGCGTCCGACGACCGATAAGCCTTTTTGATGCCAGTTGTAGGCGTTAAAGATGCTCTGCGCCGGGTCGTCACAGATGAACAGGCTGCCGTTGGGCTTCAGCAGCGCCCGCGTTAAACGGATCCACGAGGGCGCGAAATCCTGTGCTTCGTCCAGAAAAATCGCGTCATAGGCACCGAGTAAGGTGTGATGCGTGACGCGTGACGAGTCTAGAGGCTCGGTTACTTGCTCATCATCAGCGGGTTGGCTGGCAACTGGCAACGGGTAACTGGTAACTGTGGATGGCTGCAACCGTTCCAGCGCCAGAAACGCCACATCGTCCCAATCGCACCACACCTCGCCCGCCTCGCGCAGTGCCGCCTGATACAAGCGATAGTCGTTAAACAGCGTATTCAATGCCTCGCGTTTCGCCCGATCAAGCCGCTGTCCACGCCCTTTGCGTTCGGCTTCGAGATAGGAGTCGTCATCCAGCAATCCCATCTCCCGGCGCCATCCGAACTCACTGGCGGCGAATTCTGTGGTGAGGCCAATTTGTACCAGTGTTTCGCGCCCATATTTCCGCAGCCAATCGCGCAGTTTCAGCGGCTCTTGCCACGCCTTGCCCAGAATCGTGCGGCAGATTTTATGGAAATTGGCGACTTCCACCTGTTCCGGCAGACGCGCCCGCAAATCTTTTGCTAACTCGACGTTGAAAGTCATCAGCAGCAACCGGGCTTCAGGATACGACGCCGCCAGATGCCGCGCCCGCCGCACCAGCACCAGCGTTTTGCCGCTGCCTGCCACGCCGCGCACCAACCGCACCTGTGCATTTTCTGGAATGCCCATCGCTTCGTTGGAAAGTTCTTCGTCGTCAAACAGCGCCATCTGGCGGGGTAAAAGGCTGTGTAACGGTTCGGTGATCAGGCCGTACTGCGTGCGCGTCAATGTGCCGACCGTCAAGCCGTCGTCGTTCTGCACTTCCAGCGACGGATTCAATACCTCGCGCACGATGTCTAAAATATCGAGCGACATCGGCTGATCGAGCTTATATTTCCACGGCAGATGGTGAATCGCCTGCTGCAAATGGGCCGCACTTGCCAGCATCTCCTTGCCGATGACCACACCTTTCGGCCAGATGCCTTTTTTCTCGAACTGCTGGATCACACTCTGGCTGATGCGGGGCAGGGCGACCATCACCTGCCACGGGAACTTGAGGCACTTACGGCCTTTGTACTGCTCCCAAAGTTCCGCCCGTTCTTCAAAACGCCGCTTGAGGTCGTAAGCATAACCCTCTGCCGTGCGCATCGGATTATCATGATTCATGGGCGTGCCGTCGCCGCGTATGGTCTCGATGGTGCGTTGGTCGCCGCCCACCAGCTTGACCCAATCCTTCACTTCCAGCACCACCACGCCCAGCAGCGCGCTGACGATCACAAAATCCGGCTTGCTGCTGTGCCCGTCCGACGTGACCAGGCGCGGTTCATGATGATGAAAAAACTGCTTACGCGGCAGATCGCGCAGCAGCCGGTTTAATAATTTTTCGCCATAGGTGGGTGCAAAGGTTGTACGTTCGCTCATAACAGGTTCATAAACAGTTGTAAACAGGTTTATTCCCCCGCAGTATAGCACAGGTTTTCGCAATTGGATGAATCCCCGCCCCTTTTTGCCCACACTTCAATAATCCGCTATCCTAATACTGATAACTGAAAACCGATAACTGAAAACGATTCCTATGCCCGACGTATTCATCTCCTACTCGCGCAAAGATACCGATTTCGCCCGCCGTCTGGTCGATGCACTCCAGCAGTCCGGGCGCGACTCGTGGGTGGATTGGGCAGGCATCCCGTATTCTGCTGAGTGGTGGCGCGAGATATGTCAGGGCATCAACAGCGCCGATAATTTTGTGTTCATCATCTCGCCCGATTCGCTCAAATCCGAAATCTGCAACCGCGAGGTTGAATACGCCCGCCACAATCACAAGCGCATCATCCCCATCATGCACCGCCCTGCCGAGGATAAAGAACTCGCCGTCGCGTGGTTCGAGCAGGAATGGGAGAAAACCGCCCGCGAAAACTGGACGGAACTCAAAAGGATCAACTGGCTGTTCTTCCGTGAAACCGATGATTTTGACGATGCTTTCGCCAAGCTGACCGTCACCGCCGGACAAGACCCGGAACACGTCCGCCAGCACACTCGGTTGCTGATTCGTGCCGCCGAATGGGAAGCCAACAACCGCAAACCGGCTTATGCCCTCCGTGCCGACGATCTGCGGCAGGCGGAAATCTGGCTGGCAGCCGCACCCGGCAAAGACCCCAGCCCAACCGATTTACACCGCGATTACATCGAAGCCAGCCGGATTGTGCAGGCCGCCGACGAGAAGCGCGTCCGCAACCTGAACCAAGCCCGCTTTGGATTGGTGCTGGCGGTTGCCTTAGTGGCTTTACTCGGTTTCGTTTTCATCAACCTGCGCACCAACGAGCAAACCGCCGCCAACCAATCCCTAGCAACACAGGTACATATTGCACAGAACAACGTAGCGACTGCCCAAGCCGCCCAAGCCACCTCCGAACGCCAAGTTGCCGAAGCCCAAAGCATCGCATGGGCACAGGCCGCACAGGGCATTTATGATCGCGGTGACCCCTTTCAATCGCTCGCCCTCGTCCTTGAAGCCAATAAAATTCCAAACCAACCGTTTTTTGCCCAAAGTGTTTTAGCAGACATCGGCTACTATTTCGGTGCGCGCCGCCATTTTGAGGGGCATACTGGTTCGGTGGGGAGTGTGGCGTTCAGTCCGGATGGACGGTTTGCCTTATCAGGGTCGAGTGACAACACGCTGATATTGTGGAATGTGGCGAGTGGCGAGATTATCCGCCGCTTTGAAGGGCATAGCGGTTCAGTGTATAGCGTGGCGTTCAGCCCAGATGGACGGTTTGCCTTGTCCGGGTCGGCTGACAACAGTTTGGTCCTGTGGGATGTGGCGAGTGGAGTGCTCATCCACCGCTTTGAGGAGCATACGAGTTGGGTAAATAGCGTGACGTTCAGCCCAGATGGACGGTTTGCCTTATCAGGGTCGAGTGACAACACGCTGATATTGTGGAATGTGGCGAGTGGAGCGCTCATCCGCCGTTTTGAAGGGCATACGAATTGGGTGAATAGTATCGCCTTCAGTCCCGATGGGCGCACAGTTTTGTCCGGGTCAGGTGACCACACGCTCATCCTATGGGATGTGGCGAGTGGAGCGCTCATCCGCTGTTTTGAAGGGCACACGAGTTGGGTAAATAGTGTGGCGTTCAGTCCGGATGGACGGTTTGCCTTGTCGGGGTCGAGTGACAGCACGCTCATCCTATGGGATGTAGCGAGTGGAGCGCTCATCCGCCGTTTTGAAGGGCACACGGGTCGGGTGAATAGTATCGCCTTCAGTCCCGATGGGCGCACAGTTTTGTCCGGGTCATTTGGCCCTTTTGGAAGAAATCCCGAATTGATTCTGTGGGATGTGGCGAGTGGCGAGAGCATCCGCCGCTTTGAGGGGCATATCGATTCGGTGAATAGTGTGGCCTTCAGTCCCGATGGTCGCACAGTTTTGTTCGGGTCAGGCGACAGCACGCTCATCCTATGGGATGTAGCGAGTGGAGCGCTCATCCGCCGCTTTGAGGGACACACTAGCGAGGTGAATAGTATCGCCTTCAGTCCCGATGGTCGCACCGCCTTGTCCGGGTCAGGTGACTCTTTTGGAAGAAATCCCGAATTGATTCCGTGGGATGTGGTAAGTGGCGAGAGCATCCGCCACTTTGAGGGATCAACGGGTCGGGTGAAGAGTATCGCCTTCAGTCCCGATGGTCGCACCGCCTTGTCCGGGTCAGGTGACCCTTTTGGAAGAAATCCCGAATTGATTCTGTGGGATGTGGTAAGTGGCGAGAGCATCCGCCGCTTTGAGGGACACACTAGCGCGGTGAATAGTATCGCCTTCAGTCCCGATGGTCGTACAGTTTTGTCTGGGTCATCCGACAGCACGCTCATACTGTGGGATGTGGTAAGTGGCGAGAGCATCCGCCGCTTTGAGGGACACACTAGCGCGGTGAGTAGTATCGCCTTCAGTCCCGATGGTCGTACAGTTTTGTCTGGGTCATCCGACAGCACGCTCATCCTGTGGCGTTTAGATACCCTCGATGAACTTATTCAATGGACTCACGACAATCGTCAAGTCGATAAACTCACCTGTGCCAACCGCTTGCTCTACAATGTCCGGCCCCTCTGCGAAGAAAACGCCAATATCGAATTCGTCTTGACGCCATTCCCTACGAGCACCATCCCCATTTGGACGCCCATCGCTTCCCCCACCGCCTCCAATACCCCCACATCATCCTCCACACCCACCGTCACCCCTACTATTCCAGCTTTTACGCCCATTCTCGCTGGCACGGCCCAAATCGGTGATAACGATGGGGAAATCCAAACTGGCGAAGCTCAAATTTGGACATATCAGGGAACAATCGGGGAAATCGTAACCATCCGCGTCAATGCCGATAAACCTGCTAACCGTTCTACTTCAGCACAACGTTTGGAACAGGGTTTGCTTGATACTTACTTTATCCTCCGTGCCCCGGATGGTTCAACCCTGATCGAAGTCGATGATATTGACCCCGCCATTGTGACCGATTCGCTGTTGGAAAACTTCACTTTGCCAGAAAATGGCATTTATGAAATCGAGGTTCGCGGTTGGGATAACAGCACCGGCGGCGAATACACCCTCATCATTGAATCCGTCCCTGT
>JAIOHM010000062.1 GCA_019912965.1 Anaerolineae bacterium | reverse complement strand
GCAGACACCACCGCCGCCTACGCCACCCATCGAGCCGCCTAAAATCGTGGAGGCCGAGGAAGAAGAATGGGAATCGCCATTTGAGCGGATGCGGGAGCGCAAAGAAGCGACCGTCACATATCGCGGGACGACCAGCGACCCGGTTTTTGGCTACCTGATTTCAGTAGCGCTGGCGATTGGCTTGATGCCCCTCATCCCCGATAACGCCGATTTGCGGTATGTGATCGTGTGGATGGTGATGGCGGGATTCGGAGTGCTGGCGTGGCTGCTGGGGACGAGCGCACGCATCTGGACGGAGACGCCGGAAAATCTCGGCTGGGGGTTGATCTTCGGGCTGATTATCGGCGTACCGTTTTTGCTGTTCGGCGGCGAAACGCTGAATGTGACCAGCCAGCGGTTGTTCATCGATATGAGCCTCGGCGAGGTATTGGCGTTCGTGGTGTTCGTGATTCCAACGGCGGAAACCCTATTCTTTCGCGGGGTGCTGCAAGAAAACCGTGCCTTCTGGATTGTGGGCATTTTGAGCAGTTTGTGGTCAGCCGTGATCTTTTTTCCGCTGCTGGACATCCGGCGCTTTCCGGCGGTGGTGCTCATCATTGGGACGGCGCTGGCGGTGATGAACGTGACCTACAGTTATGTGCGGACGCGGAACGGGTTAGCGGCGGCATGGATTTGCCAGATTGTGGTCAATATGCTGATTTTGTTCCTGCCGCTGTTGTGGCGATAGATAATCGAAAACGAACGTAGTGCATTGTTTTCTCATGGGCGGACATGCGTTGCGCTTAGTCCACCCCTACTACAAACCGGGATTATTTGCGTTGTCTATCAGGTGCTAGGATTCAGTGAGTCCTTTGCTCCCGTCTTCCCAGTCGATGAGTATCTGCGGGAGGGGTATAGTATTCCACAAAGCATTTAATTCCTCCCACTGCTTATAGTGGTCGATGTTCTCGACAAATTTGCCGGGGGTTGGATAGGTGGTGATACGCGGGTCACATCCGGGAATAGTCTGCTGATAGTAGAGGCGGGCACGCTCTAAAGGCAGAATATCCAGCCCATCGCGCAGGTCGAATGGACCGAGTACTTGACTGCCAATATCCAACCACAACGTTGGATCGCTGGTTGGCTCATCATCGTAATCCACAATTTTAATCTGCGGCGGCGGTTGGTAGGGCTTGAGATGTTCATCCAACTTCATGAGCCGATCCATTAGCTGCGACAGGATGTGAACGCGCTGGTAAGGCGTGGTCATATCCGACTGGTGACGCATGTCGATGGATACCTTCACCATTTCATCCAAAATCTGGCGGCGAACAAAAGCCAAGACTTCTAAATCGTCTTCAAATTCGGGATGCTCGGCTGGTTGCCGGACAGACAGGGCTGTTTCTTGAACTTTCGCCTGTATATCGGACTGCCAGCCGTAGAGAGTTGAACGGGCAATTCCCATCTGAGCGGCGGTTATCGGAATATTTCCTCCATTACGTTGAAGTTGCAACAAGGCTACAGTTTTTTGATCGGGGGTGTATTTACGGGGCATGGGGTGGGGTCTTTCGTTGAGTGGATGATTAGCAGTTCCATATTAGAACAAAAGTTCAACACAAGTCAATTGGAGCGTGGATGGAAGTTGGTTAGGAATGGGTAGAAGAGAGTAGAAAGTACTGAGAGGGTATGCCGATAACAAAAGTACGGGTTACCCATTCCGACCAAGTACCTGCCGTATTTTGTGCCCGCGCCCGTAATGTGTAAGTGCCTTGAAGGGCGTTGGCATTGGGCGGAGCCACATTACATGGTGTGTCACCACCAAAGGCACAGTAGGATGGGGTATTCTCTGTCGGGGTATTAGTCGCCGTTGGGAGTTCCGTAGGAGTATCAGTGTTGGTAGCTAACACAGTCGGTGTTGGTGTTTCTGTTGATGACTCGGTAGATGGCAAGTACCA
The DNA here is from genome assembly GCA_019912965.1 of Anaerolineae bacterium. Classification (GTDB taxonomy): domain Bacteria; phylum Chloroflexota; class Anaerolineae; order Aggregatilineales; family Phototrophicaceae; genus CFX2. The sequence continues at coordinate 2,432 of JAIOHM010000062.1, read as the reverse complement.
AGAATAGATACTTTCTATGTCGCTGGCAACCACTTCACCAGGCTCATCGAGTGCGTTGGCATCGATACGCACGAGTTGAGAATCTTCGCGTGCGACTAAAAGGTGTTGATTATCGGGTAACCAGGCAAACTGCTCGGTGAAGAAAGGTGTTTCAGTCTCATCAATGGGCAGACTGGTAATTGAGTGGGTTTGTAGATCGATGAGCGATACGGCCACAGTGGTATCGTAGGTTGTTGAATTGATGAGTTCTCCGAAGATGATCAGTCGGGTTTCATCCGGTGACCACTTCATTCCAAATTTCGTATTATCAATCAGCAAATCTCCCTGATCCAGAAAATCAGTGTCGAGGTATGCCTGCGTTTGGAGATCAAAAACATTCAACCCAGTAAGACCAAGGGGGTAGGCTAAATATCGCCCGCTGGGCGACCAACTGAATTGGTACTCAGGAAACGCCGCATTGAGCGGCGTGATGGGAGTGTCTTCAAGCTTTGTAATCACCTGTTGCGTCGTGACGTCATAAATTACCTCCCGTGCCCCAGGGCAGCCATTGGGAAATGAATATGGCTCATTACATCGGACATAAACATAGTGGGAGCCGTCCGGCGACGGTCGGATTATTTTCGAGTCTGGGTCACGATTGGTTAACATGGGTAGGTAAATATAGGGTGTTGGGCCGCTCTCTACACCAGTCAGCACGTTAATAGTGATTTTGGTTTGTGTTGGGGGATCACCAGTCGCGGGGTTCAGAATAGACAAGTCGGTTTCCGACTCCCACTCAACTGGACACCCTCTCGATTCCCAAGTATTACTCCAGGGTAAGTCGAGCAGCAAGTTTCCGGTATCGAGATCGTAGACCTTCAGGGCATAGGGGATACTATTATTTACATGCATAACTGACAGATAATGCAAACTAGGTGAAAAGCTTAGACACGAATTGAGGATCGTATCGATATGAACAGGAGTTCCATAAACCGATATCCGTTTCATATCTGGCAAACGTTGGACATAGGCAATTCGGCTCTCGACGGATTGAGCCAATGCAACAGGGGTACTTACACTGGCTAACAAGAGCAGGAGGCTCAAAAGGAAGAGCACAGGTTGGATCAGCTTTTGCATGATATTTGTCAAATGGTTGTACAGATACATCCGCAGCGTGATGATTTCATAGAGTCCTACATCCCCTCAGAGGGTTTCTGGAAAGATGAACGTTAATACCCTCACCCCCATGCTCGCTTGGTCGCTCGCTACCTCTCCCTCAGGGCGAGGGGAGCAAAATCCAAAAGCAGATTGGCGGGCGGACATGCGCTGCGCTTAGTCCGCCCCTACTAAGATGATTTGCGATGGGATGTGTTACAATCCGGGCAAAATTTTACCCATACAGGAACTTTTATGCTGCCCAAAACTTATCGCAAAGTTGTTGCTGCCCGTTTTACCAACCATTTTCGGGATGCCGCCGAAATCGTGGAAACGGAACTGAAGCCACCCGCCCCGCACGAAATCACCATTCGCAATCATTATGCCGGGGTGAACGCCACCGATGTGAACATCAGCGCCGGGAGTTATACGCCGGGATCAAAGCCGCCGATTGATTTGGGCGCGGAAATGACCGGGGAAGTGGTGGCGGTCGGTGACAGTGTGCAGGATTTCAAAGTCGGCGATTGGGTGGTGACCAACAGTTTGGGCGGCTATGCGGAGTATTACACGGTGCGGGCGCGGTTTGCCATCCGTGTGCCGGAAGCCACGCCGGAAATCCTCAGTCTGGTACTCAGCGGCGCAACGGCTTCGCTTGGCTTGAACACGGTTGGCGATATGAAAAGCGGGGAAACGGTGCTGGTTACGGCGGCGGCAGGTGGCACAGGCCAATTCGCGGTGCAGCTTGCTAAACTGGCGGGCAATACCGTTATCGGCACATGCAGCACGGACGATAAAGCCGAACTGTTGAAATCGTTGGGCTGCGACCGGGTTGTGAATTACAAAAAAGAAGATTTGGGTACGGTGCTGAAGGCGGAATATCCACGCGGCATGGATTTGGTTTACGAATCGGTCGGGCGGGGTATGTTCGATACCTGCGTGGATAATCTGGCGATTCGCGGGCGGCTGGTCATCATCGGCTACATCACCGAATATCTGGATACACCGGAAGCCGTCAGCAGTCCGCGCATTTACTATAAATTGTTGGGCAAGTCGGCCTCGATCCGCAGCATGTTTCTGATGCACTTCATCAAGCAGGTGCCAGAGCATATGGCGCAGTTGATGGCGCTGTATAACGAGGGTAAATTGCAGGCCGCGGTTGATCCGACACGGTTTGAAGGCCTTGAGCAGGTGGCGGACGCGGTGGAATATTTGCACAGCGGCAAAAGCAGCGGCAAAGTGGTCGTGCGGTTTTAGGGGAGAACCCTCACCCCCAGCCCCTCTCCCTCAGGGCGAGGGGA
>JAIOHM010000061.1 GCA_019912965.1 Anaerolineae bacterium | reverse complement strand
GGGTTGGGGTGGGGATTATCTCCCCAATCATTTGCACCCCGATAATCCCCAGAGCTATAATCTTATTGTTAATCTTTATCGCTATAGTAAATTCTTATGTCAAAAATATTTATCAGCTACAGCCGAATTGACCGTAATTTTGTCGATGACTTCGTGCCGCTCTTGCGCGAGGTGTATGGCAAGAACGATGTGTGGGTCGATGATGAACTGCACGGCGGTCAAGTCTGGTGGGACGAAATCCTGCGCCAAATTGCCAATTGTGACGTTTTTATCTACCTGCTCTCGAATGAGTCCCTGGAATCCTCATATTGTCAGGCGGAATATCAAGAAGCCCTGCGCCTCAACAAACTGATTTTGCCTGTCCAAATTCGCTCCCGCACCCGCATTCCACCCGAATTGAGCAAAGTTCAGTTTGTTGATCTCTCATCCGGTGTCAAAGACAGTCGCGGAATGACCCATCTGTATGCCTCTATCGGGCAGCTCGTCGCCAATGCCCCCACTCAGCCCATAACACCTCGTTCACCCACCCCAATTCCTGTCCCCGATATCACACTGACAATCAAGCATCCACCCCCAAACCGCCTTTCTCCCGGTCTATTAGTGGGCAGCATAGTAATGCTAGTGCTTATCGTCGCCATCGCCCTGATCGTCACTTCCCAAAATCCACCCATCACATCCACCACACCCGCCACCACCCAAGCCGCCCTAAATCCGACAGATTCACCAGAAACCGCAGCACCAACCAATACCCTCTCCGAAACCGAAGTCGAATCGACGGTTCAGAGCGAAATGTTCAGCATTCAAACTGAGGCCGCTCAAACCATCGCTGCTCAGGAAACAGCTACCTTTGCCATGCAAACCGCTTTTGCTCAACAAACGGTTTATGCGGTGGCAACTGCTGATGCAAATGCAACCGCCACAGCAACCTTATGGACGCTAACCCCAACGCCGGATGCCCGTCAAACAGCAGAGTTCCGTCTGTCAGAAACCCGTGCTGCTGAAATTGAACAAGCAACTGCCGCTGCCATTGCCAGCGCAACCCAATATGCACTTGACCAAACTGCAACAGTTAATGCACTGATTCGGTTAGCAGAGAGTAGTGTTCAACATAATGCCGACTGGCGGCTCTATTCACAAACCTTCAACGGCATTCAGATGATGCTCGTCCCCGCAGGCTGTTTCGACATGGGCAGCAATGATGGTAACATCGATGAAAAACCAGTTGAGGAATTCTGTTTCGATGCACCCTTCTGGATTGACCGCACCGAAGTCACCCAAGCCGATTCGCCCGTCTAAATGGTGTCAAGGCGAATAACAACTATTTTTCCGGCGACAACCGCCCAATTGAGAACATCACATGGTTTGAAGCCCGCGATTTCTGTGCCTTGCGCGGGGGACACCTGCCCACTGAAGCCGAATGGGAATTTGCTGCGCGCGGCCCGGATGGGCTGACCTATCCTTGGGGGGATGATTTCATACCAGAAAATGTGGTTTACAGGGAAAATTCCAATAACCAAACCGCCGATGTCGGCAGCCGTCCTGCTGGGGCATCGTGGGTCGGAGCATTGGACATGGGTGGCAACGTCTGGGAGTGGGTCAATTCGCTGTATCAGCCCTATCCTTATGATGCTGACGATGGGCGTGAAGACCTAAATAGAACAGATGTTTCGCGCGTAGTGCGCGGTGGATCGTTCTTCTACGATACGGTCGACCTGCGCGCCGCCAACCGCAGCGGGAACGATCCCTCCTATCGGTACGGCTTCGCTGGCTTCCGTTGTGCCCGTTCTCTTGAATAGCTCTGGACTCTGTTTGCTGGATTTCCTCATACCAACCATCGCCCACCCTCCTGCCCCAAAAATACCCCTCTGTGTCCTCTGTGTTCTCTGTGGTTCAATCTTCTCCTCATTTTCAAACCATTTTATAATTGACACATACGAACTTCCGTGCTACATTTAGACTGTCTTAAAGCCCCTCCCTATTGTATGGGGAGGGGTTTGGGGTGGGGACTGTAG
>JAIOHM010000060.1 GCA_019912965.1 Anaerolineae bacterium | reverse complement strand
CCCCATTATCGAACTCAATATCCGCCAGAATTGGCTGAGGGTAAATAACTGGATTAGGAAATGTCCAGGTATCCGTCCAGGGACGCCAGTCGGCTGAACGTGCCGCAGCACATCCGGGGGCGCTGTCGGCACAGCGGCGCGGGTAATCCATATCCATACGGAAGACGGGAACAAAACCACCCCCATTAGGATCATATGCCGTCACATAGGCATCCAGATTGGCGGCTGTCCCGGTAGAGGCATCGCAGACAATGCCAATATAAATCAGGGTGTCTTCAATCCCTAACCCAAACGGACGATGCTGCCCACCAACGCAGCCGGGATTAGGAATGCCAATCTGAGTGGCAGTGAGTGGGGCAGCTACCGGAATCCGCACAAGGGAACGGGAGAACAGGTTGACGGTATAAAGAAACTGGTCATCTTCGCTGATGTCCAGATCACCCAGACTCATCTTGGAAACCAGCGGGAACGAAGCGGCATCAATCTGCCAATCCAGCGCAGGTGAGCCAGTGGGCGGATGCGGGTCAGCGCCCGTGTTAATGCCATTGGCATTCAGATCAACCAGAATGCTGACATTGCCTGCTGGCGTCACCCGATAGATCACACCACTGTTGGGCTGACCATTATCTCCCGGCCCAAAGCCAGTGTGGCGCTTCATGTGCGACGAGAGAAAATAGTTATCGCTGGAACGCTGGTGAGCAACGCCGAACACCGAACCTGTTTCCGGCGCGAAAGCCAGAGTAATATGTGCAGGTTGGTCATACTGACTGCCAACACCATAAGGTCCCACTCCGGTAGGATCAGTTAGCTCACCAGCGTCGTATGGGAAGGTAATGACGGTTGGCTGATTGGCTACAGCGGGGTCTAGCTGATCGCCAACCACAAAGCAGCTTGTCACCAGCGTAGGATTATTGCTGTGGCAGTACTGGCCGGGGTTGGCCGTCGCCAGATTGATAACTGCCGCGCCCGCACAATCGACGAATGTCACGGTCGTATCCGACTGACCGCCGAACGGGCCAGAGCGAAGAAAATCGGGAATATTGGTGAATTCGATACGTACCTGCGGCACATTCTGGATGATGTTCAGGGTATAAGAGCCATCCGCGAGGGTATCCATAAAATCGGCTGGATTACCGTTAGGCAAATAAGCCGTGACCCTGATGTCCTCAACGCCGGGTTCAAGCAGACTTTCACGGATACCCGTCGCGTTGTAATCCCGATAGACTTGCCCATTGATGGTGCAAGCAGCTAACGCAGGGACAGATTGGGGAATCGTGATAACGAATAGAGTAGAAAGCACAAGGAAGATCAGCTTAAGACGTAAATATTTGTGAAGCACCGTATCACCTGCCTAGCGTTAAGCCCCGGAATTTTGCGTAGACGTAAGGTTTCCATATCCCCCTTGCGTGCGCCTGTTGGCACAGTTGATGCTGGAGTGTAGAACGGGGATGTAAACGTTGTGAAATGTATATTGCAGTATACGGTCAATTATAACATGCTGGCAACAGTGACTTCAGCATCTCATGCCTAATCAAACTTGTTTCTAACAATTCCCTATCATAGCCGTAAGCCAGTAATGTGGGTTTTTAGAGTTATTTTCCTCTCAGACTGTAAGCCCGCACATAGATTATTGGCTGTTGGGAGTCGGTAACATCAGTCAGCACCTCAACCATTTTGTTATCCTGAATTGCATATAACCCTCTGTATTGTGCGGCTTCTCCCGGTTTCCACCATACATAGGCGGCCTCTTGCGGATTGGGTGCAGGGAATGGTGTGTAACCCGATCGCAGGTCAATTTGCAGATTGAGCGATTCCATGTAGGTGTTCAATGCGGCTTCCGAGGGCAATTTAAACCGCAACCAGACAATGCGGGCGACCTCGTTCTGAGTCGCAAATTGCACCTCGGCTGCCTCTTCCGGCAGACGTGTACCAATGAAATCCTCAACATCCACTAACCGGAATGCCCGCCAGCCCAGCGCATTGGTTGCCCACAACAACCCTAAAATGCCCACGACCAGCACAAGGCCACTCAGTATCATCAGTACATATTTATTGGTCAGTCGTTTTTTCATGGAGATGATTGTACTGAATTTTTCCAGCGGCGGGCAGCGATGTTAGAATAGGATCATGACACGCTCACTGATTAAACTGACTGTCGGGTTAATCATGTTCTTGACAGCGGCTGCCGGGTTGATCCGCGCTCAACCTTATGCAGATGAGGATTTGCGTGCGTTCCTGACTCCGCCAGAGGATTGTGCTCCGCCCTGTTTTATGGGGATACGCCCCGGCGTGACCACTTCGGGCGCGGCGATGCGCATCCTGCAAAACCATCCCTGGGTCAACCAACCCCCGGTCATCACCCGGTCAGTTTATGACCGACGCACTTTCATTATCCAGTGGCAGTGGAGCGGCGGACAACCCACGCCCATTGATACCCGATGGGATGGGACAATCAGCATTACCCAGAACCTCGTCCAAAACGTTCGTGTTCGCACAACGCTGCAATTGGGAAACGTCTGGTTGACGCTGGGCGGTACTCATCAGGGTGTGGCGCTGTTTTCGCTGGATCGTCCCCGACATCGGAACACAACTTATATCGCCGTATATCCCAATGAGGCGCTGCTGGTGCGTTCGCCGACTGCATGGCGAATCGCGCGGCACGAGTTCTGGTCAGCCTATGTGGAACTCGAAACCACCAATGCGGAAACCATTGCTTACTTCGGGAGTTATCCCTATCCAATGCCGTGCCGCTGGGTATGCCGGTCATGACACGGATTTATGCCCTGATCGCACTGCCCCTGCTGGTCATATCCGGGGTGCTGGCAGTTTTGACCTGTACCCAAAATCACGATGACTCGGCTTTGAGCAGTCTGCTGATACCTTCCGACTGCCATGCGCCATGTTTGCTCGGCATTCGTCCGGGTGAGACACGCGGCGATGAAGCACTGGACATCCTCGAAAATCATCCCTGGGTCACCAACATCAACATTGTGCATCGGGGACGCACCAACCCCAGCGAAAACCGCGATGGCACATTGGGATGGAGTTGGAACGGAAACCAGCCGCCCATTCTCCGCAGTCCGGTGCTGATCGCGGGCGAAATCAGCATTGATGGAGGTGTGGTCAGCAGCATTAAGCTCATGACCTTCATCCCATTCGGCGAGGTGTGGCTGGTGATGGGCGAACCGCGTCATGGCTGGCTGCGACCTTCGCGGGCGTATCTGGGAGAATTGAATAACCACCTTGCCAGTTATGCAACGTCGCGTTTGGCCTTCCGCACCCTTTTGCCAGAACCTCCCCGCGCCGATTCGTTCTGGACTGCCCCGGTCGAAATCCGTTTTGAGGCCGAACCCGACGATGATTACAACTACCATCTCCCCTGCTGGATGGGGTGTTCATCGTGAGTCGGGTGATAATCCCTCTGATTCTGCTGTTTACGGGCATCATCATGATTATCCGCGCCCAGCCGTATGATGACGATGGGTTACATGCGCTTCTAACCCCGCCGGAAGGCTGTAATGCGCCGTGTTTTTTGGGCGTCCGCCCCGGTGAAACACCGCTTGATGAAGCTGGAGAGACACTGGTCATACAGCCAGCCGTTGAACAGGTGGTGCTGACAGCAGGCGGGGAGCTTTATGGTCTGGAACTGGCGCAATCAGGCGCAGCTTCAGCCTTCACCGCGCCGCGTTTCCGGGTACAGAGCAATCGGGTACGGAGCATCCTGTTGCAGACCGAGCAACTGCGGTGGGGGGATTTCTGGCTGGCATTAGGGCCGCCGAGCAATCTGCTGCTGCTGGATGATGGCACACAGAACATCAAAGGTCTGGCAGCCATTTATCCGCAGTATGGGTTTTATCTGTACACAACCCTGCATATCTGCACCCTCAAATCATCGACACTTTGGAGCATTACCGGAAACTGGATTACTGTCACCTACACCCCCAATCCGTTACAGCCTGAACGCCTGAATTTGCCGGAAGCCACATACCCCGAACACTATAGCACACGCTTGTTAGGCCAACGCGATTTACCGCTGGATGCATGGCAGCGACAGATGCGCGCTTTGTGCCAGAGTGGATAAGGGTATGCTGCTGCGCCTGACGGGTTGGGTTACTGCCGTGTGTACGCTGGTTGTGCTGCTTATCCGTTTTCAGTCTTATGACGACTCGACGCTGCGGACGTTTCTGATTCCGCCGGACTGTCCTTTACCGTGCTTTCTGGGCATCCGCCCCGGCGTAACGACCACCGAGGAAGCTATCGCCATTTTAAACGCCCATCCCTGGGTGAAGGCGGTTCATAGACCCCGCCAGACGATCACATGGGAATGGAACGGCGCACAGCCTGCATGGATGGGCAACCGAGCAGGTACAATACGACTGGAAGGCGAGACAGTAAAGGAAATCAGCATGTTCACCACGCTGTTACTGGGCGACATCTGGCTGTTACAACGCCCGGAAAAAACACTGTATACCCGCACCTTCGACCAAAACATCTACATCTACACCTCGTTTTATCAGAATGAAGGCTTTCAGTTTCAGGGGACAGTTCAATGTCCACTGCGGGCAGCCAATTTCTGGTCAGCCCGTCAATCCCTGCAAATTCCGGCCCGCCGCGACAGTTATATGACCGAAATTCGCCGTTCACATGTGACCCGATTAGATCGGAGTATGTGTCGATGAATCATCTCGTGACCCGTCTCACCCCGGTTTTGTTGGTGGTTTTCGCCGTGTGCGCGGTCGTCATCCGTGCCCAACCGTATGACGACTCGGCAGTGCGGAATTTTTTGTCTCCAGCGGATTGTGCCGCACCGTGTTTTCTGGGCATTATGCCGGGGATCACAGCAGGCTCGACTGCCGTTGAAATCCTGCAAACACATCCGTGGGTGGACGCCAAAAGCATCTATATCGGGCGGAACAGCAGCCGTCCATACAGTTGGGCGACATGGGAATGGAATGGACGACAACCGGCTTATCTGGCAGGCGGCGGTTACCTGAATTATGCCAATGTGCTTGACCAGACGGTGCAGGTGATTCACGTTCGCACCGCTTTTCCGTTAGGGGCGCTACTGCTGGCTTTAGGCAAGCCGGATAAGGGTGTGCTGACGCGCTTTGAGCATATCGCGGCTTACCATCAGGTATTCGTCATGACTCCGTTGAACTGTCGTCGCTTCTGGAACGAAACCAGCAGTGTACAATATGCCGCGCCGGGCGCATTTGAATCCCGCAGCCGGGATTGGTTCTTCGCGGATTCCTATGTGGAAAGCTGGACGCGCCGCTGGCAATACTGCCGGAGATAAAGATTGACCCGTTTTTTCGCCCGTCTCACCCTTCCCCTGCTGCTATTGTTCACGGCGGCTCTTGTTCTCATCCGCGCACAACCGTATGATGACAATGCGTTATTATTTTGCCGATGATTGAGACCTATTGACGATCAATTCCCAAAGGGGCATTTATGTGCGGCATATGCGGAATGATTGATTTGACCCAACAGGGACGCGGTGAGCCGAGGCTGGTGCGGCAGATGGCGAACCTGATTCGGCATCGCGGGCCAGACGGCGACGGTTTTTATGATGCGCCAAATACCTCGTTGGGGATGCGCCGCCTGAGCATCATCGACGTGAAGGGCAGCGACCAGCCGCTTTTCAACGAAGACCGGAGCATCGCACTGGTGTTCAACGGCGAAATTTATAACTACCGCGAACTGCGCGACTCGCTCCGGCGGCGTAACCACATTCTGCAAACCGAGGGTGACGGCGAAACCATTATCCATCTGTATGAGGAATATGGGCTGAATCTGTTCAATCACCTGCGCGGGATGTACGCCTTTGCGTTGTGGGATACAAAAGCCGAACGGCTGGTGCTGGCCGTCGATCACATCGGCATGAAACCGCTGTATCTGCATGAGCGCGATGGGAAACTGCTGTTCGCCAGCGAGGCCAAAGCCCTGTTTGCTGATCCCACAACACCACGCGAAATCAATCTCTCGGTGCTGGATACCTACCTGAGCTTCGGCTATATGATCGGGCAGGAAACCCTGTTTGGGGGCATCAACCGTCTGCTTCCCGGTCATGCTTATGTGGTCGAAAAAGGGCAGGAAAGCCGTTTACATCCTTTCTGGTCATTCGGGCAGAGTGCGAGTGATGCCTTCAAACCCAATCAGGAAGGCATGATTTATCAGGAAGCGCGCGAACTGCTGGCGGATTCGGTGCGTTTGCATCTGCGCTCGGATGTGCCTTTAGGGTTATTCCTGAGCGGCGGTGTTGATTCGGCCTCGATGTTGGCCTTAATGTCGCGCGAGGCGGGCGACCGGGTGAAAACCTACACAGTGGGCTACGAGGCCAAAACACCGGATAACGAACTGCTCCATGCGCGGCGAATCGCGGAACATTTCAAAACCGATCATCACGAACGGGTGATTAACGCGGCGGATTGGTGGGATGGGTTGCAGAAAGCCATCTATCATCACGACGAACCGATTGCCAATTCGTCGGCAGTATCGCTGCTGCTGCTGGCGGAACATACCGGGCGCGATCTGAAAGTGGTGCTGACCGGATTGGGCGGCGACGAGTTGTTCGGCGGCTACACTACCCATAATGCGCTGCCGCAGATGCTCAGTAATCGGGATACATGGGGACGTTTGCTTTCGCCGCTGGAAGGCACATTAGCCGCGGTTGAGGGCGCGTATCCAGCGATGAAACGGTATCGCATTATCGGCGCATTACCCACTTATTTACCCCGATTCCGGCAGGCGACCCTCCCGCGCGACGAGGCCATTCGCCGGATGATCTCGTTCGATGGGATGGCGTTTAGCGATGCGCTGCGTGAAAAGCTCTACAACCGCGATCTGACAGCGGCATGGGCGAAGGCACAGCATAAGGAAACGACTTACAGTGCGATCATCGAAAAAAGCTGGCGGGATAATCCGTATGATACGGCGCAGGCTTTGATGATTAACACATGGTTGACCGGGAATGCGCTGCTGCATACCGATAAAGTGACGATGGCTTCGGCGCTGGAAGCGCGTGTGCCGTTTTTCGATCCGGTACTGCTGAAGTTCGCCGCGCAGGTGCCGCCGGAAATCCGCATGAAAAGCAACAAAATCGTGCTGCGGGAGGCGATGCGCCCATACGTGCCGGACTTCGCGCTGGAACGTCCCAAGCAGCCGTTCGGGACGCCGATTCTGAACTGGTTTGACGACGAACTCAGCCCACACATCCGCGAGGTGTTGATGAACCCGGACGGTTACATTACTCAGTTTTTCAACCGTCCCGAACTGGAAAAGCTACTGAAAGATCACTTCTGGGGACGCACCAGCCAAGTGGAGGTGGTGTTCCGTTTGCTGACGCTGGAACTCTGGGGGCAGCGGTTTATGAAGCGTAACGAGTTTCCAGTTTCCAGTTTCCAGTTTCCAGTTTCCAGTTAGCTTCTCTGTTTTTCTTGGTGGTTTGATGTATGGAAGAAACGTTTTCGCGGGAAGTGTTGCAGCGGATCTGGGATCATCATGGGCTGGGACGGGTTGAGAAAATCGAGCAGCCTAAGGTAGGCATGGTCAACCGGGTGTTCGTGGTCAATGAAACCCATGTAATCCGCTTTGATGTGCTGATTAACGAGGGCGAATCGCGCTACCACAAAGAGGCGCTGGCTTATGAACGTTTAGGCGCTTTGGGCGTTCCGGTTCCACAGGTGATCGCGGCGGACAGCAGTAAAATCCTGCTGCCTCATGATTACCTGTTGATGACCAAACTGGAAGGCCAGCCTACTATTCACACATGGGTCGAATTGTCGCCGGAACAGCAGGCCAATGTAGCCTATCAGGCTGGACAGCATCTGGCGCGGATACACAGCGTTACGCTGGAAAAGTTCGGGAATTATGCTGGACAGGAACGGGCTTTCGATGGCTGGTACGATGCGATGTGGGATTATATACACCGTTATGCGACCGAAGCGGTGGCGCAAAAGCTGCTCGAACCGGCGATTACGGCGCAGGTAGAGGCGATTTTTAAGCGGCACAAAGCGGTTTTTGATGCTATCCCGCAGAGCCGTCTGGTGCATCGCGATTTCCAGTTCACGAACATCCTGCAAAAAGATGGGCAGGTAACGGGTATTCTGGATTTTGAGTGGTCGCTAGGCGGTGATCCGAGCTACGACTTCATCCTGCGCGAGCAGTGGGAGGAAGAATGTCCTGGCAGCCATGAGCATCTTTACGCGGGATACACCAGCTTGCGTCCGCTGGCGGCTGACCACGATTTACGGGTGCGTTTGCACTGGCTGTTCTTCGTGTTGGAATGGGTGGTGGATGGCTTCGACGCCGCGGACAGCGCACAGGCGGCGGAACGGTTGTATGCTCTGCTGCCGACATTTGGATAATGGGTTCTCAGGTATCGGTTTCCAGTTTTCAGTTTCCAGAAAATACAGGGAAAGTGGCGGCGGCGGCGGCGATGGCGGCGTGGCGAAAAAGGGTTTGGCCGCCACATAGCCTTTAGCCTTTAGCCATCAGCCTTTAGTCAATACAGAAGCGTGGCGTCAATTTTATGTCGCAGATGTCGTAAAAATGACAATCGCTGAGGGGAAATGTCGTCAATGTCGTCAATGTCGTCGTTGTCGGAACGGGTTTGCCGGACAAGTATAAGCTCATAATATGCGAAAAATGCGGCAAATTCTGCAAATGCAGCACAGGATTTTGTGCAGATTTTGCAGATTGGTGGGCGAAACGGGCGCTATATGTTACACTCCCACAATCATTTTAGAATTTTTGTCCTTATGTGTCAATTTGAATCTGGTTAGGGTTGGGTGGAATTGGGATAGAAAGCTGGTCGGCAAAAGCGATTAACAGGCGTAGGGCAGTCGTCGCTTGAGGCGGGAGGGGATGTGTTAGTCTCCTATCGGATTGATTTATCCCCTGCGAGGTTCGGTGATTCGCCTTTTAAATCCGTTTCGGCTATGCCTGTTTGGGGTGGTATCGCTTCTGGTCATTTTAAGTGTGCCCAGTCTTTTGGATGCCCAAACCATCCCAGGTTCGATGATCTACACCTTGCGAGAGTCCGCGGATATGGTCGAGCTATATGCACTAACTTTGGATGGAAACCAGATAAAACTTTTCTCTGAATCAAGATATGCAAATGCTGCGCTTGCTTCAGTTGTGATGAAGGAAGATGTAGAAGCGATAACCCAATTTCTTGAGGGGCGCGGCGAAACTGCTGCGTACATTAGTCTCTTTCTGAATGCTCCTACTCAACTTCAGGTTGAAGCGATTTCTGTAGCGCCAGACAATACCCAAGTGGCGATCAATGCCAGATACCAAACCTGCACACACTATCCGCGATATGTTTGTTTTGGTGCTTCAAAAATCATCGTTATCGATGCCGCAACCCAGCAGCAAAAAATGGTCTTCAGTTTAGGGTTTAATGACACACAATATCTGCCAGAAAGCACACCAGAAACCGTATTTGAGGTTCGCATTGATAAGGTTGAATGGACGCCCGATCAGCAGAATCTTATTGTAAGCATTAGTGACGATTCGATTCGACGTAATCTGGTTGATAAGCCCATCCTTGTTATTCCTCTCACAAATCCAACCCCAGCTTTCCGGCTTGGAGCAGCCCAAACATGGACAATCGCCCCCAACAGTCGTGAAATAGCTGGAATTTCGCAGAATGGTATGAAAAATACTCTGAACATAATCACCTTTGACGCGGCCACACAACAGGTTTCCCAAGCTAATTATTCGCTTGGAACCTATTTTGTCTATTCTCTTGCGGGATTTGCCTATTCAGGAGAATCGCTTGTATTCAGGGTTGCTTATGACACCGCATTATTGGAAGGTGGGGGCGGAATAGCGCTCTTTAACGCTGCTGAATCCAAGCAGATTAATCTATCACCTTCCATTGCAGGATTCTCAAAGCAGATTCGTTCCACCCCTGATGGTAGATTTACAATCGTGGAAACTGAGGATGGCGATCTATGGAAACTCACTATCCAAAACAATGCCGTTCAAGGTGAATTATTCTTTCAAGGAGCTGTGTCAATTTGGGATTTGAGAAGCGATGGTGCGGTATTGGTTCAACTCCAAGCTGGCGATTACCAGATCGTAGACACAAACGGCGCAATTATAAGGGAACTAAATCTGTTCGATCCGTTCTCAACTGATCAGATTATTGGCATCGGTTGGTAAGCATCGGGAATACCTCGATTCGGCTGTATGATCGCAAAAATGATGAGGTTGGAGGATGCAGATGAACGCTGATGTGAGGTGGTATCTGCTAGAATAAAAGTGATACAGCATACAGAGCATCTAAGATCATTCATGACCACTGAAACGGTTTCGGTTCCTATTTCGGGTGCGGAGGCACGGCGGGCGGCGCGGAATGCTGGCGCAATTGCGGCGGCGAGTTTGCTCAGTCGTGGTTTGCAATTCGGCTGGCAGTTGATTCTCGTGCCCGGACTCGGCCCTGCTGCTTATGGCGTATACGGCGCGGTTTTGGCGTTCGTACAGGTCGGCACGTCGATTCCGGCATTCGGCATGGGCATGATCGTCATCCGCGATGTGGCGCGTCACCCTGACCGCGCCGGTAAATATTTAACAGCCACGATGGTTATGCAAACCGTACTGGCGCTGCTGGCCTACATCGGCGTGAACGCAGCGGCGGCTTTAGGCGGTTATAGTCCTGAAGTGCGGGCATTCGTGGCGATTGCCGGACTGAACCTGATTATCGACATCCTCGGCAATATGTGTAATGACCTGCTGCTGGCGCGGGAACAAATGACGACGACTTCCATTGTCACCATCGGCCACATTATGGTGCTGATTGGTTTCGCGGGAATCGGGCTGGCAAGCGGCTATGGATTATTCGGTATTTATATCGGCACGACTGCGGCGGGTATTTTGCGGACGACTGCTTTATGGGTGCTGGCGTTTCGCGCGGGAATTCGTCCGGTGTGGCCGCTGGATAAAGTGCTGGCGCGGGGCTTATTTCTGAACGGCGCACCGATGGCGCTGTCGTCGTTTCTCGGCTTGGCGTATCAACATGTCGATAAACTGGTCACCAACCGCATGATCGGCGATAAAGAAACCGGATTCCTGACGGTGGCCTTCATCATCATTTTCGGCGTGGTCGAACTGCTGAACACCACCATTTTGACGGCGTTATATCCACTGATGTCGCGGGCGTATGGTGATGGCAAAAATGATTTATTCGGGTTCATGGTGGAAAAGCTGTCGTTTTTCACGCTGGTGCTGTGTACACCGATTACGCTGGTGATTTCGTTCTTCGCCGCACCGCTGACTGTGCCGCTGTTTGGTGAAGATTTCCGGCCTGCCGCCAGTGTGTTGAGCGTGTTGATCTGGTACGCGCTGATTATGATGGCGGGCAATATGTTCGCGCAGGGGTTGCTGGTGCAAAATCGTCAACGGCGGGTGCTAGTGATTCGGGCGACGGGTTTGGGTGTGAATCTGGTGATGCTCATGCTTTTGCTGCCTGTGATCGGTGTGGTTGGCGCGGCAGTGGCTTCGGTCGGCGCGGAAATTGTGGTGCTGGGGTTGTATCTGTACAATTTCCGGGCAGCAGGTTGGGACATCAAGCGGGTTGCGCCACGCGTCGCACGGCTGGTTATAGTAGGTATGTTTTCGGCGGTGGCGATGCTGTTCTTGGGTGGGGTGCATCCGGTGTTGGGGATCGCAGGTGGTTTACTGGCTTATGTCGCAGGCGTTTTTATCCTGAATGTTCCGGCGTCAGACGATTGGGATTTGCTATATCGGCTTTTGGCGGCGCTGCCGGGTGGGGGACTGATCCGCAAGTATTGGCGGCGTGAGGTGACGGTGAATTGGTAGATGTTGTGTTTTTAACAGATAATTAAAATGGAACGTGTTTGAAGTAGGGGCGGACATGTGCTGCGCATGTCCGCCCACGAGAAGACTTACGCTTTCGAAATGTGTTCTTCTTTAAATTGTTGGTATAACAGGATTTGTTAAAGATTTGTTTACACCTTGAGAAAGACCAATTCGCGCTGATATATAAAGGGTATATAGATATGGCAAATGGATTAATATCTTGTCTTATCTGGATTGCCCTTGTGGCACTCTCTCCTATGCAGATAGCTTTTTTGAATGATCCTGTTTGGGGAAAACTCTTTAATGAAGTGGAGGCTAAGTCTGCTTGTCAATTGGATGCAGCTCCTGTATGGTCACCTGATGGTGAGAGAATAGCTTTTACCTCAGAACGAGATGGAAATACCGATGTATGGGTAATGGATGCAGATGGTCAAAATATTCATAACCTCACAAGTGATAGTGAGTATTTAGATTTTAATCCTCGATGGTCTCCCAATGGTCATTCTATAGCTTTTTTGTCGACTCGGAGCAGGACTACAAATGTGTGGATTATGAACTCAGATGGTACTGAGCCGAAAAATCTAACTGAGGAAATTGTAGGCGGCAATTTAGGATTTGCTTGGTCACATGATGGAAAATATATTGCTGCAGCATCCAGTAATAATGATATATATACTATCTTGGTCATTGATGTTGAAAGCGGCGAGAAAATGAGTCTCACTGATGATACAGATGGCTCATACGGGCACCCTAGTTGGTCTCCTGATGACAAGCAAATTGTTACAACTGCTTTATCTAACGCATATATTGCCATCATTAATCTAGATGGATCGGGAAGTACGAGATTAAAGGTTGGCGAATTTAATAGTCAAACTGTATGGTCACCAACTGACCCACTCATTTTACTTACTGGTGCTCTTGAAGCAGACGGAAATACAGATATATGGCATATTGATGCTGATGGATCACATTTAACTAATTTAACCGCCAGTAGTTCTTACTCTGATTCTTTTCCTGGATGGTCACCTGATGGCGAGTCGATTGCTTTTCGAAACGAGGAAGGGATATGGATTACAAGTATTGATGGAGAAAATACTGTCAAATTGATTGGAAATTCAGATGGAATTGCAGGTTCACCAGCTTGGTCACCCGACGGCAGTCGAATAGCATTTGATATTTTCTATGGAGATAGTGGTGATATTTGGATAATGGATGCTGATGGTGAAAATCCAATCAACTTATCAGCCGTTGAATCTTACTGTAGAAATTGATTGTATTATTTGTGATAAACCTGCATAGAGACTAACTTTTTACTTTTAACTCCGAACTATGACCTTCACCTACCAACACCACGACCAAACTTACACCGTTGATCTCCAGCCCAACGCTGACGGCACATACACCGCACTAATCAACGGGCGGAGTTATGTTGTGCAGGCCGTGCCCACCGCAGACGGTGGCTTACGGCTGACGCTGGACGGCGAACGCTTCACCGTTTATACAGCGGCACAGGGCAATAATCGCCATGTCAGTGTGGGCGGGAACAGTTACACATTGACGGTTCCCGATGCACGAACGGCACGGCGGCGTGGTGCATCAGCAGGCGGCGATTTAACCGCACAGATGCCGGGGCAGATTGTGAGTGTGCTGGTGGCAGAAGGTGATATAGTCACGCGCGGTCAACCGTTGGTGATTCTGGAGGCGATGAAGATGGAAATCCGCGCCACCGCGCCAAGCGATGGGCAGGTTAAACGGCTGCTGGTTCAAAAAGGTGATGTGGTCGAACGTGGGCAACGGTTGGTGGAGATTGAAGAAATCAGCGCGGAATAATACAGAACCCTTCGGTTAAAGCCAAATCATCCACAAAATTCCCCTAAGTCACGCTGAATTCTACTGACAGTCTGTGACTTCTGTCTATGACATTCCATACATCCACAACTGCATAAACTATTTCAGAGCGCCTAAAATTGAGATGGACACTTGGCGTGGGCTTATTTGTTGCGCCCACAGGAGTACAAAAATTGATTAAAGACGCCGCAACTCATACCGAAACCGCAGTCCGCAGTCCATCAAAAACCTGCTGCATCACCGAGGCTGATCTAGCCGGACTGCCCTCCCCTGTTCGACGATATATGACTTTTACGGGCGTGATTGGCAAGCCCTGGATCATCACTGCACATGTGAAATATAAGGGACGTTTTCGCACAGGCCTAGACAAATCATGGATGCCAATCAGCGTTGAGCAATTCTACACCACTAATCCACCGGGATTTTTGTGGAAAGCGCAATTCAAGGTCGCCGGAGTGCCGATGATGTTCGGCACCGACACGTATAAATCCGGTCACAGCCATATGCACGGTGAACTGTTGGGATTGTTCACGGTGGTGGATGGACAGGGTGATGAGGTGGATCAAGGCACAATGGTGCGTTATCTGCAAGAGATGACGTGGTTCCCCATCGCTTATCTGGGCGAAAATATTACATGGGAAGCCGTTGACGACCATGCAGCGGATGTGACCCTGCATGACAACGGTAAAAGCGTCAGCGGTCGGATGTACTTTGATGATGCTGGCCGCCTGCTCAGCTTCCATGCCCGACGTTATGGTGAATTCAATGGGCAATATGCCATCCAGACGTGGACAACACCAACCACCGAATATGGCCGCTTCTGCGACCTGCGACTCCCGGTGGCCGGATTGGGCGTCTGGCAGCTTCCTGAAGGTGACTTTCCATATGTGGATGTTCACCTGACCAGCGTTGAATATAACCAGCCGGTTGAGGCTTTTTGAAAGGAAATAGGTATGCAAAACCGAATTTTGGTCGCCTATGCCACCAAATATGGCGCGACCGAACAGATTGCGGTGAAGATCGGTGATGTGCTGCATCAGACCGGGTTTAAGGCGGATGTGCTGCCTGTAGACCAAGTTGAAACCTTGACGACTTATCAGGCGGTCGTGCTGGGCAGCGCGGTCTATGCAGGGCAGTGGCGTAAAGAGGCGGTTGCATTTCTGGAAAATAATGAAAAGCGATTGGCACAGATTCCTGTATGGTTCTTTTCCAGCGGGCCGACTGGACAGGGTGACCCGGTACAGTTGATGAAAGGCTGGCGATTCCCGGAAGCACAGCAGCCGATTGCCGACCGCATCCGCCCGCGTGACATCACTTTCTTTCATGGGGTGCTTGATATGAAAAAACTCAACCTCGGCGAAAAACTCATCGTCAAAGGTTTTAAAGCACCGTTAGGCGACTTCCGCGATTGGGAAAATATCACCCACTGGGCAGCATCCATCGCTGAAGCTGTCAAACAGGATGTTAAGCAGGCGCAACTGACTCCATAAAAATAAGGCGATTCTGGAAGGAATAAAGCTGTTTAACCTGTGCTATCGCGCCGAACCATGAGCAGGTTAAACGGCGGTTCGTCACAAAAGGAGATGTGGGCGAACGCCGGCAACGGTTGGTAGAGATTGAGGAAATCAGTTCGGAATAGGGGCAAGGAAAGGACTAATCAAACGCAACAATTTCATCACAAAGTTTTTCACTAACCTCATTGGCTTTAGCTGGAATTAACACCAAAGCGCCTGCTTCTTTGAGTATGGCGATGATACTTTTGAAAAATATGTGATATCCTTCCTCATCAAAATCGGGACGGCAGTATTGCATATGTGGAAAGCAGAAAATGCTTCTCCTGTTCGCCAATCCGATTGCACAACTGGCTCTCCACGCTTCATTGCTTAATTGCCGAAATGGTCGATTATATCTTTCAGATGTTAAGCGAAACCGTTCAATAATTTCGGCCTCAGTGCGCAAATATTGATTAAGACCTGTTCTTAGGCCATGTTGAATTTGCCATCTCACGCTTTGGTTTCTAAATATTCCCAATCGCTTGATTTCGCTCTTGCGTACACACCAAACATCATTGCTTTTTTGCTGTTGTGTGTATGGGGTTCCATTTCGTAGAAGTACTCCCTCGCTAGGTTCAAGTAAGCCTCCTATAATCCAACTCAGCGCCCATCCCCCGTGCCCAACCGCTGAATTTAGCAGATAAGACTTGCTAAAGGTGAATTCGTAGTTAAAAGGGTGGAGTGTTTCAAAAATAGGTTCATTTCTTGGAAGTGTTCCTTGAAACGCAATGTTGATTGCTTTTAGCTTATTCATGCACTACCTTGATGACACCACTTTGGAAGGTGAAGTCATTCAACGTTCGTATAGGTATAGATTTTATAGGGACGAACGGGCCGTTCGCCCCTACAGGATAATTACCGGATGACGTTTTCTTCAAGGTTGGCAAGCTGACCTAAACCAGCCGAGAAAATCACTTTGGCATTGATGGCAGCATTGCGGGCAGCAAGCACATCATTGGTGACCAATGCACCACAGTTTTGCAGCACCCCAATCGAACCGTTCAGGCTTTCCACACCATCACTGAGCCGGGGTACAATCCGCCCCAATTCAGGCAGTTCACGCTGATCGCCAGCATCATAAATGTAATCGGTGATTTCCGAGGGCGGGTTGCAGGGCATAACCTCACCCTGAAAGACGTTCCACCAGAAGGATTCCAAACTGCGGGCGATTGCCAGTTGTTGGTTGATGTACGTCCGCAAAGCCTCGACCTGCGCCAATTGTATTTCTGGCGGAATGATTTCGACAATCAGGGTTTCCAGCGGGGGCAGATTTGTGCCTTCGGGGATTGCCAGCGTATCCAGCCGATCACGGCGGACATTAAAACCGGAAATCCACCCGGCTGTTCCCAGATAATTGACGTAAATCCATGAGGCATCCTGATTGCGTTCGATGGCTGGAACGGTGACACCATAGGGTACAACACCAACACGCGCCCCGGTCAGGGATGGACTCCCGCGCAGCACCGATTCCTGCTGGACAAATACCCCGTAACCGCTGTCTACGATTGGTGTCGGGCCAGTGACACCCGTCACCGAGTCGGTCAGCGGAAGCAATTCGATGCTGAAATCCTTGCTCACAAATTCGTCGGATACCCATCCCAATTTATAGGCACGACCGGGACGCCGTACCTCAAACCATGTGCCATCAACATTGCGCCCGACGGCTTCCAGAATATCGCCCTCGAAAATTGAGGCGGAAGCCAAAGCACTGGACTCCGGCGCAAGGTGGGCAAAGGCGCTATCCACAAATACCTGAACCGTAAAAACACCGGGCGCAACCTGCTCCGGCGTAAAATCGTCTTCGTCCTGCTGGGCGGCAGCAGGCGTAAACAGCAGCCCACTGAACAGCAGTCCCAGAATAAGCAGTAGTTGTCGCATTGTTCGCCCCGTCGGTTGTACAGCCGAAATGATTAGGCTTATTCTAACGCAAAATTCGCCACTAAAGTCTACCGCTAACCCACGCTGAACAAACGACTGGTGGGCTATAAGGGATGCAAGCAGTCAAGGTTATTGGTCGTTAAACGGTTTCGCCTTCATTCTATCGGCTCAAGTCCGGGCTTTCTTCCTTTGTGATTTTGCATGAAATCTGTGCTAAAATCCTGATTGTAGAACTTATTGCGTGAACACTTCGAGGGAGTAAGGCTCTTGGCCAAGTCACGGACTGAACAACTGCTGGAACACCTGCGTAACTTGCAGGCAAGCTCAGGCGATGTAGAAGCGGCTGCCATCGTCAGCGTAGATGGCCTGAGCATGGCATCATCGCTGCCCGGCCACATTGAAGAAGACCGCGTGAGCGCCATGTCTGCCGCCATGCTGTCGCTGGGTGAACGTATCTCGTCCGAGTTGGGGCGCGGGATGCTGGAACAGGTTATGGTGAAGGGTGAAAACGGCTATGTCATCCTCACTGCCGTTGGAGAAGAAGCCGTTTTGACCGTGCTGGCGCGTAAAGAAGCCAAGCTCGGCCTCATATTTTTGGATGTCAACCGCGCCGTCGAGGGCTTGTCCTCCCTGGTCTAACGAAGTTAAAACCCTGTGCTGGAACCAAGCGGCCTGTATTACCCCAATCGCATCGCGCGTTACTTCCTCCAAGCGATGGAAGAAGTTATGGGCCAGAATAGTTACAGCGTCGTGTTGACCCTGGCAAAGCTGGATGATTTTATCAACCGCCTGCCACAGGACAACCTGACGAAACAGTTTGATTTCGCGTCCATAGCGTCGCTCAATATGGCGCTGGAAGAGGTTTATGGCGCGCGCGGTGGTCGCGGCATGGCGTTACGGATAGGGCGAGCCAGCTTTTCACAAGGGATGAAAACCTTTGGGGCGCTGGCCGGGATCAATGACCCTGCCTTCCGGGCACTCCCGCTGGAAGAACGCTGTCAGATTGGGCTGCGGGCGCTGGCACAAATCTACACCAATTTTACCGACCAGCATTCGTGGCTGGAGGTGGACGATAACGGCTATCGCTTTGTGGTCGAAGTTAGCCCAATGGCCTGGGGTCGGGTATCAGAAAAACCGGTGTGTCACGCATTGGCAGGTATTTTACAGGAATGCCTGCGCTGGGCCTCCAACGGCCATGAATACTACGTTTATGAAACGGCCTGTCATGCCTGTGGCGATATGAACTGCGTCTTTACCATCAACAAAACGCCCATAGGTCGTTAGGGGGAATCTGTGGAAAAGCCGAAAATTCTGATTGTGGAAGACGATCTTGATCTGGCTGAAATGCTGAACGCTTATTTCCGCGTGCAGAATTATGAAGTCCTGACCGCTGCATGGGGCAAAGATGCACTGGAAATCAGCGCTGATGTTAATCTATCGCTGGTCGTGCTCGATATTCGTTTGCCGGATATTGATGGCTACGAAGTCTGCCGCCAACTTCGGTTGCAGCGGCGTACCCAAGATGTGCCAATCATTTTCCTGACTGAAAAACGCGACCGGGTGGATAAACTGCAAGGGCTGGAACTGGGTGTGGTGGATTACATCACCAAGCCTTTTGATATTCAGGAACTGCGGCTGCGCGTCCGCAACGCCATCAGCCGCGTTGCCCGCCAAGCCACCACCAACCCCGTCACTGATCTGGCGGAAAATGAACTGGTGGACGAAAAACTGATGGAACTCACCCTGACCGATTCGCCCTGGGCAATGCTGCTGGTTTCGATTCACGGTTTGGGCGAATTCCGCGAACAGTACGGTTTCGTGGCGGCAGATGATGTGCTGCGGGCTGTCACGTTGATGATTCGCAACGCCGTCCGCGAACATGGACGTGAAGAAGATTTCATCGGACACATCGGGCCGGAAGATTTCATCATCCTTTCCACGCCGGAGAAAATTGGTCTGATTCGGGAACGGGTGGAAACCCGCATTCGCCAATCGCGCGAATATTTCTACCCTCTCAAAGACCGAGAACGCGCCCGCGAAGGGGCAGAGCTGGATACCCTCCGTTTACGCAGTGGTGTGCTGGAAAGCAAAAACGGCCCCTACGAAAATATGGAGAACCTCCGCACGGCCTTGTTCGCCACCGCCCAGTAGCCTATGCTCACAGGGCTGAAATGTGTTATCCTCGTCTCAGCTTTGAAGCATTCTGAACAAGGGGATTAAAACCCCTTGCCTGATCCTTTTCGATAAGTTTTTATTTTCCAGAGGAATATATGTCTGCACTGGCTGTTCAGGGTACTGGCCTCAAGGCCGTTGATAGTCTTTCCGCCAACGAATTCGCCGTTGAGCTTGACGGCGAACGGGTCGATGGCATTTTCCGCGTTTCCGGTCTGGTTACCTTCAAACTGGAAACCAAAGCCACCACCGCCCTCAAACCTTTGAAAGAACCGTTCAAGGTGGTCAAGATGGTGCAGCGCAACCCGAACGCGCCTTTTAACAATTGGCTGCGTGAGACGGTGACTGCCAAAGCCGATATTGTCCGGCCTACCCGCACACTGGTTATCATTGCGGTTGATGATGGTGTGGAAATCCGCCGCTGGACGGTCAACGGCGCATGGATCAGCGAAATCGGTTATTCGGAATTCAACACAGGTTCTGGTGAACTGGTCGAAGAACACCTCACCATTCAATGGGACACGATTGACGAAAGCTGGCCTGCTGGCTAATGTCTTTTCGTCGGGCGTTGGTTTTGATGGTGGCGATTCTGCTGTTCGCCACCCTTTTGTACCTCATCGGCCTCAACCAGATCAGCTTTTGGGAAGACGAAAGCTGGATGGCAATCGCTATTCAGGGCGATTTGCCGAGCGTCTGGACGTTCGCAGCAGAACGCGGCGTCCATCCTCCGCTGTATTTCTATATTGGCTGGTTTTACACCCGCTTCACCGGAGACAGCGAACTGGCACTGCGCTGGTTGGCCGGATTATGCGCCCTTCCCGGCATCGCATGGACGTACCGACTCGGCGCATCCAATTATGGACGCCGCGCCGGGGTATATGCCGCGCTGTTGACGGCAGGCTCCCTTTTTTTGCTGTATTTCGCCCGCCTCGCCCGCCACTACACCCTGTTCTTTACCCTCAGCGCCGCCCTCGTGTATGTGTATTACCGATGGCATACGGTGGTTAGCCATCAGCTTTCAGCCCATAAATCTACTACTTCCTTTCGCCTTTTGCCTTTTAGCCTGGCATTCGGTTTTGCTGCGCTGCTCTATACCCATTATTTCGGCATCTGGATGGCGCTGGTGCTCGGACTCCATGCCGCGCTGACGCTTCCGCGCCGCGCGTGGCTGCGCTTGTGGGTGGCGCTCATCGTCGGCGGGTTGCTGTTCATCCCCTGGCTTCCGGCGGTTATCGCCCAATTCAGCGGTTCCAGCACCAGCGGCGGACTCGGCTATGTCAGCCGGGATATTGGGCTAAACCTGCGGGCTTACCTCGACCGCATTTTCAACGGCGAGTATGTGCTTGGCTTTACGCTGGCAGCACTCGGCTTGCTGGCGGCTTATCGCTGGCGGCGGGGGCGATTCACGCTGCTGTTGATTTTATGGCTGACGCTGCCGCTCGGTCTGAGCCTGTTGTTCAACACGCGCTTTTCATGGTTCATCGAACGCAATATGATCTTCACCCTGCCCGGCGTATTTGTACTGCTGGGCGCGGGTCTGGCGTGGGTATCGGAAACGGCTAAAGGATTTGGTTCAGAACCTTCACCCCCTAGCCCCCTCTCCCTCATAGCGAGAGGGAATCGAACAAATGCAAATTTAAAAAGCAGTTATGCTGCCAAGACAGTATTTCGCTGGCTTGCTCCGGTGACGGCACTGCTGTTTTGCGTTCTCGGCGTCGTCAATTACAACATTTTCTGGCCGTTCATCACCCCAGATTGGCGCAGCATGGCGAACGCGGTTGCGGTGGACGCCCGCCCGACGGATACATTTGTCCTCAACGGCGAACTCTACAGCATGAGCTACTATCTGCGGCGCGATTTAGGTGCTCCGGTGCAGGTTCGGCGGTTGAGCGATTGGCTACCTGCGCCAACGTTCAGCGACCGAATCTGGTTGATGGACGCCAACTGGGATGTGCAGGCTGAAGCCCGCGCCGCCCTTTCGCGGGATATGCAGCTCACGCGCCGTCATGTTTTAGGGGTGCTGGTAGCCGAGTTTTATCAGCGGATTCCCGAATCAGTAGTGACCACGTTTGGCGAACAGGTTGTTTTGGGCGATAACCTGCCGGACGCGATCAATGTTGAACGCGGACAGCCGTTATGGCTCGATTTATGGTGGCGCGCTGCTCAACAGCCGAACGCGGATTATTCGGTGGGTGTGTATCTGGTGGATTCAGATGGCGTCATCCGCGCACAGCAGGACGGCGGCTTTGATAGTGGACAGGTGCAGGCTTTGCTGCTCCCGGCTGACCGCTGGACGCCGGATTCCCGTGCGCTGCCGATCCCCGCAGGTCTACCCTCTGGCGAGTACACACTCACTATCGCTGTTTATGATTGGCGCACCAATGCGCGTTTACTGCCTGAAAACGGATTAGAAAATCGTGCGTTTCCACTGGCAACTGTGATTATCCCCTGATTATTGCCTCGCAGGTTTAGCGGACGACCGTTTTAGGATTACTCGTGTAGCCCTCACCGCTTTAGAGGACGACAGTTTTGGATTTGCTCGCGAAGCCCTCACCCCCTCGTGGCTGACAACTGCGGCAAGCTCGGTCAGCCACTCGCCCTCTCCCAAGTGGAGAGGGGAGCAAAATACAGTGGAAAGCGGGCGGGTTACTAAAAAGTGTCGTGTAGTGAAAGAGGGGAGCAAATACAGCGGGAATGGGATGGAATATCAATAAAATGCAGTGCAGCAGCGCCAGAGATGATTCACATTGTGCAATAC
>JAIOHM010000059.1 GCA_019912965.1 Anaerolineae bacterium | reverse complement strand
TCCGCTGTGCGTTTGTGCGGCAATAGCGGATACAATCGCGCCCATTGGGTGTCACTTAAGTCAGTGGGATAGCGTTTACGCGTTTTCATCGTTTGGAGTCTATATTGTAATGCTTTTCTTTACAACTATTCTCTTAAGGCTCATGTATAGAACGATTGAACTTATCCTTGAACAAAAGCTTACAGGCTTATCCGAAAATACTGCCTTTAGATCGCTTTAGCGGCTGATGGGGCTTCGCACTCGAACCTCACACTAACCCTACCTCAACCCCCTTAACATTTTTCTTCCCTCAAAACCGTTGGTAACTTCGTCCTCAAAAACGTACCAAATGGTCACCCTATTTCTCTCGAAATCTGCTATCCTGTTCTTACGTGCTGCTTTAATGCCGGATGTATTTGCTGAAGGCTAACGGCTAAAAGCTGCTTGGCGGCGAAACCCATTTTCGCCACCGCGCCGCCGCCGCCGCCACTGATTCACCAACATCTGCTCCGAATCTTTCCTGTGTCTTCTATCAATAACCAATCACTAACAACCAATAACCAAAAACTCTGAACTATGAACTGTAAACCGACAACCAATTTGCAATTGCAACGCCTGTTTCCCTCACACCCGCCGACAACTGACAAGACTGACAAAGCGGCGGCATCACCCCACGCAGGCGCTGCACACTACGGCGCTCCCCGTCTCAACCGCCGACATTGACATTTGCGACATGCCTGCTTCCCTCGTTCCCGCCGACAACCCCTACGGCAATTTTGCACAATCTGCATTTTTTGCACTTTCCATATTCTTTACTCGTTACTCGTCACTTCTTTTCTCAGTACCCAGTACTCAGTACTGCTTTTACTCATACCTCGTACCTCATACCTCCTTACTTCCCCTTCCACTCCGCCTGTTGCTTCGTCAACATCGCCTGTACACCGATTTCAAAATCCTGTGTCCGCATCAACTGAGCCTGTGCCCAGCTTTCGAGTTGCAAGCCACGGTCAATATCCGAAATCCCATCAATCACCCGCTTTGCATAACTCACCGCCAGCGGAGCAGCCTGCGCGATCTCAGCCGCCAAAGCCTCGCCCCGCCCCAGCACTTCATCAGCAGGCAGCACATAATTAGCAATGCCCCACTGCTCCGCACACGCCAGATCAATATGCCGCCCGGTCATCACCAATTCTTTCGCCCGCGCTGGCCCAACCAACCGTGTCAGCCGAGTTGTCCCGCCTACATCAGGGATCAATCCCAACCGCGACTCCGGCAAACCGATTTTGGTTCCCTCTGCGATAATGCGAAAATCACAGGCCAGCGCCAGTTCAAATCCCAATCCCAGACAGTAACCATGCAGCAGTGCAATCACGGGCACCGAACACCGTTCAACCTTGTTCAATACCGCCTGATACGCCGCCGTCAGCGGAAACAGATTATCCCGCCAACCTTCACCAAAACGATCACTCATATCCATAAACGCGGTCAAATCAATGCCTGCCGAAAAACCGGAGCCTTCCGCCCGAATCAAAACAGCCCGTACACCACTGGCCTTCTCAACCTCGATGAATGCCGCATCGAGTTCAGTCATCATCGGCCAGCTAATTGCATTCCGTTTTTCGGGACGATTGAGGATAATTTCAAACAGGTGATCGCGGCGCTGTGTGAGGATAAGCGAGGACATAAGAGCACACTCTCCTTAAAAGGTGAATTTATGGTGCTCAGTATATCGAATCAGACTACACAGCGCAGCACAGCCACAAAATGGAAGGCGCTTCCGCCCAACACCAGCAGGTGCCAGATTTCATGGTGTCCAAAGTAAGGATGCAGATTCGGCTTTTCAATGCCAAAAATCACCGCACCAATCATGTAGAGGGCCCCACCGGACAGAATCAGCACAATGACGCTTGGGGGCAGTAAACGCAGCGCCTCTGGTAATGCGATAATCCCAACCCAGCCCATCGCCACATAAAAAATCAGCGAAAGATAACCACCATCATTCAGAAATAGCAGTTTGTAGAGCACCCCGACAATGGCTAACCCCCAAACCAGCCCCAGCATCAGCCAGCGAAAATGCCCGTCTAGAACGTTATAACAAAATGGGGTGTATGTCCCGGCAATCAGGATATAGATCGCGGCGTGGTCAATTCGTCGCAGCCACAAAATCATGTGTTCCGAACCGTTCGCCAGATGGTAAACCGCACTGGCGGAGTACAGAACGATCATGCTGATGCCATAAATAACCACCGAAATCATCCGGGCAGCATCGCTGCGCGTCAGGCCAACCAGCAAAACCAACCCAACTGCCGCTAAAAATGCCCCTGCCAGATGTGTGAAGCCATTTACAGGTTCACGAAATCGCACCATCATAATGCTTCGCCCCATGTTTTCTATAGATTATGCACATCCTTTTAGATGAGCAGTTTAAGATGTTGCTCAGGGACGTTTAAATTTATTGCTGCTGTTCTCAGTGTACGAAGAAACAGTGTGAAGGGTACCACAAGAAAATCTGAAAAATTCGTGAGGTCAACATTCTTCCATTAAATCACAAATACGATAGCTTGCTCATGTTGTCTGCTTCACGCTGTATATTCACGAGAGATTTGCACTCGTGTCTTGATCTGCTTTTCTGGTTTTCAGATTGCGATCATTATTCATTCGATTGAAAAGCCATGTAAACACAAAAAAAGCAATCGGGATCAGCCGCTTTTGCGCCCGCAGCCATTTAAAACGGGTGGTCAGGTAGCTAAAGAGGAGCGTTGTTCCAAAGGCAAGCAGCGTATCCGGGTTCGAATTTGATTTAGCCATTTTTCGTCATTTCATTTCTATTTTAGAAGTCTGGGCTTAACTCTTACACTTTGGGAAAATCGATGTAGTCCTTTATGCCTCCGTCCTCATCATGCAAAATAATGGTAACGGATTCCTTTTGAGCCATCGCAATCGCCTTATCACGCGCCTTGGCCAGATCGTGGTAGACAAAACTCGCTTTTTGAGCGTTGGCACGGCGTATAGCCCACCCCATCAGATGAGACACAATATGTAACGAAGAAGGCACACTATCATCGGCACCGTTTTCAGCCCACTTTTTAGCTTGGGCGATAGCAATAGGGATGGCACGTTCATCAGGATAATCTTCGTCAATCAGGGCATTTGCAATCTCAATGGCTTTAGCTCGTATATGAGGTTCCAGATTTTTCATGGAATCCGGATAACGCTTTTGGTTCCAGGGCATGACTGCCACCTCAGAATTTCGGTTGTTATGTGTTGAGGGTAATTGTAGGAGTTAAGCACTCGCCACAAATGAGACATGTGGTTGGTTTTTATCTGGGTTGCAAGACCCGTTTCTCGTAATTGCTTATCATAATTTTGTTAAGTTGGTAGCAATCTAACGCCTTCGTGCATATACTGACTGCATCATAGTCGGGCTAGGGGGTGTCTCATGGAACCAATCGAGATTCTACTTATCGAAGACAATCCCGGTGATGTCAGCCTTACTTTAGAAACCATCAGGCAGGCCAAGTTAAGTAATAACATTCATGTTGCTATAAATGCTGCACAGGCTCTGGCATTTCTACGCCATGAAGAGGGTTATACCAATGTCCCCTCACCGGATGTTGTCCTGCTGGATTCAAACCTGTTGCCAATGGATGGATATGGCATACTCGCAGAGATTAAGCGCGATGAACGCCTGAAGCATATTCCAGTGGTACTGGTAAAAAACGAAGAACTTTCGACCGAGTTATTACAAGTGCATTCCTGCATCACCAAGCCCATTGATTTGAAACAATTCGTCAATATGATTAAAAGTATTGAAGTTTTTGGCCTGAGTATCGTGAAGATTTTTCCAGCCACAGCTTAGATCCAGGCTATGGTTTTTTGGGAGTCGTCTTTTCTGGAGTCGAATCGCGTTGGAACAGACCCGCAACTAGTGCCGAGATAAACATACCCACAGCAAAAATGATCCCTGGAACAATGTCCTTCCGACGTGTTTCAGTAGCCTGTTCCACTTGAGACTGCGCTTGAAAAGCTGTTCCCCCGGCTGGTATTGCTTGTCTAGCATCTGCATCTATTGGCACAGCTGCTTCGACCTGAATTTGCGTCTTTTTCACTGGATCACCATGGGACCCAAATCGTCTGGTATACACCTGTGTGAATTCTGCCCCGAACAAGACAATCTGCGCTGAGTAATAAATCCACAGTAAAATCAGCACAAATGAACCCGCAGCTCCATACGCAGAAACTGGACTAAAACGCCCCAGATACCAGCCAAGCAGTAGCCGACCCAGAGAAAAAAGCAGCCCAGTAATCGCAGCGCCAATCCACACATCCCGCCATTCGATTTCTATATGAGGTAGAAATTTAAAAATCAATGCGAAAAGCAGTACTGTGACACCATAAGTCGTGATAAACCCAACCAACTGAAGTAAAAATTCTGTACCTGGAAGTAATCCCACCATGTAGCTGTTCAAGGCTGCCAGAATAGTGGTAATGACCAGAGAAACCAGCAGTAAAAAGCCCACGAACAGCACCATCCCAAATGAGAGAACCTTGTTCTTGATTTGGCTAATAATTCCTGTTTTGATCTCGCTGCTTTTCACATTCCATATGATGTTGAGCGCATCTTGAAGCTGACCAAAAGCGCCCGCGGCCCCCAAAATCAGCGTCACGATGCCAATAACAGTAGAAATAATGCCTTCGGCTGGTTTATTCGAGTTGACAATGAGTTCATTAACGAAGCTGGCCGCATCTTGTCCGGCAGTACTGCGAACAGCCCGTAAAACCTCAGCTTGAATGGTATCCTGGTTAACGATAAACCCCAGAATGGCAATGATCACCACAAGTAACGGAGCAAGCGAAAAAGCTGTATAGTAGGCCAATGCCGCCGAGAGACGTGGGCCTTGATCCTCATTCCATTCCTTAAATGTGTGCCGAAGCAGAGCAAAGCCTATCTTAAGCTTTTCCATGATTTAACCCTTACCTTCATCACTAGCGTTTTATACTCATACCGAGCGTCTCATATTGTTCAGCCGACCTAAAACTGATCTAACTTCATACGATTCACGATACGCTCAACAACAGGATTGGCAATCACTTTTAAAGTGCAGGATTGACCACGCTTTGAAAACGTGAACCTGTACACAGTGATAATGCGGCCACTTCGGCTGTGTGCTTCTACTTTTACAACTAGGGGCAAACTCCATCCCGCCTCCAAGAATGTTGCAATCGTGTCACACCCTGTATAAGTTTCACTGTCTGGATGAAAATGTTTTTTGCGAACCTCACCCACCAGGCTAAGAACCATCTTTTCATTAATTAACAATAAAGGCTGTTTCCATGAGGAACCCTATGCTGTATTACAGTAAATCTGTGGTTCTAGAAGTATAGAATGCGCTAACAGTATGATGCATGGGTGTGGAGGTCGGTTAGCAACTAGGTCAGTTAGCCCATGTAAACAAATAATTTGATTTTCAGTGTCAAACTGGGTCACTTGGCCTATCTGCTCATCAGCCATCCGGCTAATCACAGATCAGCTTTATAACCCGTGTCATGTCATCCCATCTGATTTACGCTTGAATCATACAGGCATAAAATTGAAGGGACAACATCATGAACGAACGAATCTACTACAGCCGCGAGGCCGAAATCCGTGCACGACGGACACAAATTGTACTGGCGCTGGGAGTCATGGTCATCGGTGCAGGCATCGGAACTGTTATTGCCATTCTGTTCGCACCCCAAAGCGGTCAGGATACCCGGCAGTCATTGGTCGATGGGGCAGAGTCAGCCTATCAGGGTGGACGGGATACAACCGGCAAAGTGGTTGAAAATCTGCGTAAAGAATTTGATAAGTTCCGTAGCGAAATTGAAGAACGGATGTCAAAGGCTTAATCCGGTTTGCTTGTAAATTAAAAGGAGACGCCATTCCGGTGTCTCCTTTTTTTGTAGAAGAGGTTTAGGCTATTACAAGCCCCGTAAGCAGCGATCAGGAAAGCCGCCGCCGCCCGAAGATCAAAGACAGCACAAACAGCACCACAAAGACGAAAAACGCGAACTGAGCCAATCCAGCAGCCGTACCAGCAATTCCACCGAAGCCCAGCACCGCAGCCACAATCGCGATGATGAAAAACACTACAGCCAGATTTAACATGGGTGTTCTCTTTCACTAACCTGTTTAAACGATGTTCCCAGTGTATGGCAAGCAGCACGACACCACATGGGCAACCTGGTTCGACTTGATCTGGGAGAACTTACCCATCTGGATATGGGAAACGCCCTAAAGCAAACCGCGACGACGCAGCACCACAACCATCACAACTGTTGAAGACACCATCAAGCTGAGGATGATAAAAAGGAGTGCATTCCCGCTGATCGGCAGTACAGCAGGTTCTGACGGCTCAGCGATATTAAGCTCGAAAAAAGTGGCGAAAAAAGTCATCGGCAGAAAGATCATGGAAAACAGCGTCAGCCGGTTCAATGCCTCCACAACTTTATTCGACTCCTGGCTGTCCATCATATCAAGAACGTTGGTCGCCAGATCACGTTGGGCGTCAATCACATCGTAAATACGCAGCAGTCGTTCATAAAGATGGCGGAATAAATCCCGAGTCTCGCTGTTCCGTGAAAGTCGTTCCTCCCCAATAACGTTGGATAACACCTCCCGTTGAGGGGCAACCATCTGCCGCAAATGAATCAATTGTTGTTTAATAGCATACACCGGTTTACGCGCCTGTTTATCCATTCCATTTGCCATCAGCTTTTCTTCAAGATAGTTGAGCTGATTACTAATGCGATCAAGGAGTGGATAGTAAGCATCGGTCACATATTGGGTAGTTAAGTACAGAAAATAAGCCACACCTTGTTTCCAGGGACTCAGGTTTTGAACCACCCGATCATAGGCTTCATCTACGGCTGTAGCATGGGCGCTTCGCAGGGTAACGAAAATATTGTCACCAATGATGCAGTGAACTTCACGCCCTTGAATACGGTTAAGGCTGAGATGCGGCTGAAACAAAGATAAAAAGATATAGCCCGGATACACCAACAACGCTGGACGGCGATCTTCCGCGCGTAGATCACTCACAACGCTGGGATGCAGTTTCAGGTGCTGTTCAAGCCAGGTAATTTCCTCAGGTGAAGGATCGAGAAAATCCATCCACATACTATCACCATCAGCGATGGCCTGCTCCAGTTTTTCCTGTGGGAAATTACGCCCGACCAGAAAATCCCCTTCCTCAAAATTAACGGTGTGTGAAACAATCAGGGAACGAATCATAGATGCTGTAATCCTCTCAGGTAATCCCTCTATAGATAACAAAAGGCCGCCAGTTTGGCGACCTTTTGTGGTAGATGCTGGGCTTGTTACACCTTGAGTTTTTCAGCCCATTCGTCAATCTGACGGTTGACCTCATCGCGTGTCAGACCGTAACGCTCCTGAAGTTTTCCCGCGAGCTTTTGCCGTTCGCCCGCAATGTATTCCAGATCATCATCGGTCAGGTCGGCCCAACGCTGGCGTACTTCACCCGCAAACTGCTTCCACTTACCTGCCAGTTGATCCCAAAAACCGCTTTGCATGTTACTTACCTCCTACAGATCATATATTGAGGTTATACCGCTTCAATGCTGATACAATCCCCACTGCTGACTCTAGTACAAAGCGGATGTCAGCAAATCCACTGGCAAAGCCATTTGGCGTTAGGTGAAGTGGCTGATTTCCCTATGGGATAACCCATTGCCTCAAACGAGTCATTTGGGGATAAATAGGTCAACTGGCTAAAAAAACAATCGCTACTGACCATGTAAACAATCGGTTTTGCTTCTACCATTCTGGCACAAGTAAATTGGCATCCATACGTGAAAAAGCTACTCTTATGAGGAGTATAAAAGTAGAGTTTCAGTTATGCAGCAAATCATGCATTCATCGCCACGAGAATCATTTTGGGTTCGATACGCGGTAGCCACTATCCTGCCGTTTATTGCTACCTTTATAGCCGCCAATAAATTTATGGAAAACACCCTGTACTTTCCATTCATGACGGCTGTAATGCTCGGCGCCTGGTTTGGTGGTTTCAAATCAGGTGCCGCGAGTCTTCTCATCTCCGAATTTTGTATCATTTTTTTCTTGCTCGAACCCTATGCGAGTTTCGGATATGACCCCAAAAACAATCTAACCTTAACCCTTTTTGGTTTATGCGGGCTTCTGGTGAGTTGGCTACAAGGCAGAACAAAAGCCAGTACCCGCGCCTTACACCTGACAAATAAACAGCTTGAAACTATCTTGAACAACATGTCTGAAGCGGTCACTGTACAGAACAGGCAGTTCCAGCTTTTATATGTCAACGAACCCGCCGCCAGATTATTTAAATTCCCCTCCCCCTGGCAAATGATAGACATGTCTCTGACGAACGCTCAGGCACGATTTGAACGATTTGATGAACACGGGAATCCGATTCCCTTATCTGAAGTGCCAAGTCGAAAAGCATTCAATCTAAACCGAACCAGCACACTGTCTTACCATCTCCGCTACCGCGACACGAACGACGATAAATGGATTACCCAAAAATCCACGCCTGTCACCAATGCATTGGGAGATCCGGAGATGTTGGTGAATATCTTCCGGGATGACACGCTGCAACATAACTATGAAACCCAGATCAAGAAAGAGCATCAGGCACTCCGCGACATTCTGGATAACCTGCCACTTATAGTAAGCATGTTGACTACTGACGGCATTGTTATTGACGTAAATCGTCTGACGCTGCAAATCAGTAACCTCAACTACACCGACATGGTTGGCAAGATCTTCAATCAACTTGAGCTATGGGCTTACGATGCCAGTGTGCAAGCCCAACTGACTGAAGCAATCGCCAAAGCAGCTCAGGGAGAAAATGTGCGTTACGATGCCAATCTGCAGATTGGGCAAGATCGTTATATGACAATCGATTTGATGTTATCCCCCATATTGGGGACGAATGGCAAGGTAGATTACATCCTGCTCTCAGCCATCGACATCACAGCCCGTAAGCAAATTGAGATGGAACGTGCCCAATTAACGCTGCTGGTAGCAACCAAACGTCAGCGGCTAAAAGCCATTCTGGATAACATCCCCGGTATGGTCTGGGAAACACAAGCAGACGCCAATGGCAATCAAATCCCTACTTTTCAAAGTGATTACATCCAAACCCTGTATGGCTATACGGTCGAAGAAGCCATCTCAAACCCCAATTTTTGGGTGGACATCGTGCACCCCGAAGACAGGGAACGCGCGATAGCCGATGCCCAGGCCGCCTATCAGAATGGCGGTGGTATCATTCAGCATCGGGCAGTTGCCAAAAACGGCAAGGTTATTCATTCAGAAGCCAGAATAAAAGTCGTCTATGATCGGGATGAAAAGCCCGCCGCCGTGTTTGGGTTAACGATGGATATTACCGAACGAAAAGAAGCCGAAGACCGGCTGGAAAAATATGCCGTCGAGTTGCAGCGTTCCAATGAAGAGTTACAGCAGTTTGCCTATGTCGCCTCCCATGACTTGCAGGAACCACTCCGCATGGTCATGAGTTTTCTTCAATTACTGGAACAGCGTTATGGAGATCAACTTGACCAGGACGCGAAGGAATTCATTGGCTTCGCCGTAGATGGTGCGGCCCGCATGAAAGCCCTTATCAATGATTTGCTCATGTACTCACGGGTAGAAACTGCCGGGAAAACCTTCAAACAGGTAGACTGCCAGAAAATTCTCGAAACTGTATTACGTGACCTGAAACTGCAAATTGAGGAACAACAGGTATGCCTCACCCAAACAGATCTTCCCATACTCAATGTAGACGAGCAGCAAATTAAACAACTGTTCCAGAATCTAATCAGCAATGCCATCAAATTCCGCAGCGATCATCGTAAACCGGAAATCCACATTAGTGCCGAACGGAAAGGCAAAAACTGGCTATTTGCTGTGCGGGATAACGGAATTGGTATCGAACCTCAATATCGAGATCGTATCTTCATTATTTTTCAGCGTTTGCATGGTCGAAAAAAATACCCCGGAACGGGAATCGGCTTGGCAGTTTGCAGAAAAGTAGTCGAACGACATGGTGGTAAAATCTGGGTTGAGTCACAGCTAGGTCAGGAAACGACCTTCTACTTTACCTTGCCAGCTTCTTAACCCAATCAAAGGTGATGGAACATGTCATCAGTAAACGCCATCGAAATTCTTTTAGTAGAGGATAATCCGGGAGATGCTCGATTAACGCAGGAGGCGCTAAAAGATAGCAAACTTTACAACATTCTTCATGTGGTGGAAGATGGCGTAGAAGCCTTGAGTTTTTTAAGACGTGAACCACCTTATGAGAATATGACTCGACCGGACATGATATTGCTCGATCTGAATCTGCCTCGTATGTCTGGTCGGGAAGTGCTGGAAATCATCAAGAACGACCAAAATCTCAAAACCATACCCATAGTCGTTTTAACAACCTCGGATGATGAGCGTGATATTCTTGCCAGCTACACTTTACATGCCAATTGTTACATCACCAAGCCGGTAAACATAGATCAGTTCGCCGCCATAGTGAAAAACATTCACGAATTTTGGTTCACAATTGTCAAATTACCCCCCAAATCATCATGAACACAGATCAGATTCGCGTGCTTTTAATCGAAGATAATCCGGGAGACGCCCGGCTACTACAGGAAATGCTGCGTCACTCAGCGGAAGCCGAATATCAGGTTGACGTATGTGGCACGCTGGGTGATGGTTTAAAGTTTCTGGAATTACAGACAGTCAACATCATTTTGCTGGATTTATCACTTCCAGACAGCTTGGGAATTGAAACTGTCTACAGGCTTCAGGAAGCCATAAAAACGCTGCCTATTGTCGTATTAACAGGTAACGACGATAAAGCGGTCGGCATTCAGGCACTTAAAGCAGGGGCTCAGGATCATCTGCTAAAAGACAACATGAATACCAGGCTGATCGAACGGGCAATTGCCTATGCAATTGAACGCCACCAGAACGAATCCGCATTACGAAAAAGTGAAGAAAACTATCGATCGCTCATCGAAGATGCATTCAATAACGCTTCAATAGCCGTATTTATTCTCGACAAAGACTTTAAAATCGTGTGGATCAACTATGCAGCGGAAGTGTATTTCGATATAAAGCGCGAAACAGCCGTTGGTCAGGATATGCGCGATCTGACTCGCGATCACATTCAACACTTGTGTGAAGACCCCGAAAGTTTCACTACCTGGATACTGAACTCCTACGAACAGAAAGATACAGACACGCGCCGGGATTGCCATATTCTTCCTGGTTCAGCCTATGCAGAACGCTGGCTTGAACATTCGAGCCGGCCTATCCACTCTGGCATGTACGCGGGTGGACGAATTGTTCAATACACCGATGTGACCGATTTGAAGCGCACCCAACAGGCCGAGCGGGTACAGAGAATTTTGGCTGAAGCCCTGCGCGATACAGGGTCAGCTTTAACCAGTACCCTTGATCTGGATGAAGTCCTTGACCGTGTGCTGGAAAATATTGAACGGGTGCTTTTGCATGATGCAGCCAATATCATGCTGTTGGAAAACGATAAAGTGTATATTGCGCGGCAGCAGGGCTATATAAACGGCACAGAAACAGAAAAATCGACTAAAAAAAACATGCCGTTACAGGAAGCCGCTTACCTCACTACAATGCTGAGTACGGGTGCTTCTCTCATAAGCCACGATGTCCGCATTGATCCCCAATGGGCATCATCTGAGGAAAGTCACAGATGGTGTGCCTACCTCGGAACACCTATTTATTTGCAGGACAATATTATCGGATTTATCAATCTGTACAGTGACTCCTTGAACTTCTACACAGACATTGATGCTGAATGGCTGGAAGCCTTTGCTAAACAGGCCGCCATCGGCATTCAAAATGCCCGGCAGCATCAACAAATACGAGAATTATCAACCATTCAAGAACGTCAGCGACTCGCACGGGAATTGCATGATTCTGTAACACAAGCACTTTTTACTACTACAGTTATGGCAGACTCGGCGCTGCGGCAGTGGAAAGTAAACCCGAACAAAGCCCACTCACTGATGACACAGGTACTACAATTAGCAACTGCCGCTTTAGCAGAAATGCGGGTGCTGCTGCTCGAATTACGTCCACAAGCATTGGTACAGGTGAGCTTTGAACACCTGATCCAACAACTTCTGGCGTCCCTGAAAGGCCGTAAACAGATCACGATTGATACAGAAATCGATACTATTCCGGTTTTACCCGCAGATGTAAAAATGAGTCTTTATCGCATCGCACAGGAAATTTTGAATAATCTTGTTAAACACTCAGGTGCAACCCACACTAAAATTCAGGTAAAAAATCAGCCTGACAAACTGACACTCACCATTCAGGACAATGGGATCGGATTCGATTTAGATCAGGTCGCGCCGAGTCAACTGGGTTTAGGGATGATGTATGAACGCGCCAATATAATCGGTGCAAATCTTCAAATTGAAAGTATAGCTGGGCAAGGAACACAGATTACCGTTACATGGCCCTACGAAATGCAAGGAGAACTAACAAATGGCTCAGGTTAGAAAGATCAGTGTACTATTGATCGACGATCACGAAATTGTCCGTCAGGGGTTGCGTGTTTCGTTGGAAAACTTTGAGGATTTTGATGTCATCGGCGATACAGGGGATGCGCGCAAAGGGATCGATCTTTGTGTTAAACATCAGCCAGATGTAGTGCTGATGGATATTGTGATGCCCATTATGGATGGGATAACTGCGACTAAACAGATACGGGAACAGTGCCCGGATACGCAGGTCATTGCGCTGACCAGCTTCGAAAGAGACGATCAGGTTCAACAAGCGCTACAGGCGGGTGCAATCAGTTATTTGATGAAAAACGTTTCGGTAGAAGAACTGGCCAATGCCGTGCGGAAAGCCTGTGATGGAAAAGCAACATTAGCACCGGAAGCCGTTCAGGTGCTTATACAGGCCGCCACGCGCCCACCTGCGCTGGGCTTTGACCTGACAGAGCGAGAGCGAGAGGTACTTGCTCTGATGATTGAGGGGCTAAACAATCGGGAAATTGCTGAACGCCTTGTCATCAGCAGTTCAACCGTAAAAAATCATGTCAGCAGCATTCTGGATAAACTGAATACCACCAGTCGCACACAGGCGGTTGCCTTAGCCGTAGAGAATAAGATGCTCAACTAACTTGTATTAGACAAGATTTCATCTGACACTGGTAACTTAACCGACGACTATTTGGAACGAGTCGTCGGGATTGCCTAACACCCTGTCAGGTTGTTCAAAGAGCGTATCCAATTGCTTGGCGTGTGCCAAGTGTTTGGTCTCGCGGAAAGTCTGCAAAGGCGTGCACCCAAAGCAATACTTCCCGGTGTGAGTACGCTCACGATTGTACTGCTCGACCCACTCATCCAAATCGGTTTGCAGTTCCTCCAGTGACGTGTAGATTTTCTTGCGAAAGGCA
>JAIOHM010000058.1 GCA_019912965.1 Anaerolineae bacterium | reverse complement strand
CCATGCCGCAGCCTAACACGCCAGAGCACCAGCGGTTAGCCGATTCCGAAGCCCGCAAAGCCGACTGGAAAAACTGGGGACCATACCTCAGCGAACGCGCATGGGGTACAGTTCGAGAAGACTACAGCCCCAACGGTGACGCATGGACATACCTCCCCCACGACCACGCCCGCAGCCGTGCCTATCGCTGGAACGAAGATGGCCTCGCCGGTGTAAGCAACCGTTTCCAGAATATCTGCCTCGGCCTCGCCCTCTGGAACGAACGCGATCCCATTCTAAAGGAACGCCTCTTCGGCCTCGCTGGCCCGGAAGGCAATCACGGTGAGGATGTGAAGGAATACTACTTCTACCTCGACAACACCCCCACCCATTCATACATGAAGATGCTCTACAAATATCCGCAGGTCGAATTCCCCTATGCTTGGCTCACCACAGAAAACAAACACCGGGGATATAACGATTTCGAGTTTGAACTCTTCGATGCCATCCCGGAAGCCTTCACCCAGAATCGTTACTTTGATGTCTTCATCGAATATGCCAAAGCCGACGAGGAAGATTTGCTCTGCCGCATCACCGCTGTCAACCGAAGCGCAGACCCCGCCCCCATCCACATCCTCCCTCATATTTGGTATCGCAACACATGGTCATGGGGGCACAATACCGAACGCCCGCACCTTCGCGCCGTCAATCACAACATAATCGAAACTGACCATCGGCATCTGGGTCGCCGTTGGTTTTATGTCCGTACAGAGAACCAACAGCCCGCGCTCCTATTCACTGAAAACGACACCAACACCCAACGCCTCTTCAACGCCCCCAATGCCCAGCCCTATGTAAAAGATGCCATCCACGAAGCCGTAGTAAATGGCAAAACCGACCGCATAAATCCCGCCCAAATAGGCACAAAAGCTGCTGCCCACTTTCACCAAATCGTCGCCCCCGGTGAATCCTTCACCGTGCAAGTACGCTTCACAAATTCAGCCCTTGCTGACCCCTTCGCCCGTTTCGACGCCATTTTCGACCAACGCATCCGCGAAGCCGATGAATTCTACGAAACTATCCATCACCTCGGCCTTACCGAAGATCAACGGCGTGTTCAAAGACAAGCATTCGCCGGATTGCTTTGGAGCAAACAGTTCTATCACTATAGCGTTCAGCTTTGGCTGGAAGGCGACCCAGCCAATCCACCGCCACCCGAATCCCGGAAATCCGCCCGCAACTCCGGCTGGGGACACATGTACAATCTCGATGTGCTTTCCATGCCGGATAAGTGGGAATATCCCTGGTTTGCCGCGTGGGACTTGGCATTTCACACCCTTCCCATTGCCATGATCGACCCCGAATGGGCCAAGCGCCAGCTTGTGCTCCTGCTCCGCGAATGGTACATGCACCCCAACGGCCAGATTCCCGCCTACGAATGGAACTTTGGGGATGTAAACCCACCCGTCCATGCGTGGGCGGCTTGGCGCGTCTACAAAATCGACCGCAATCTGACAGGCCGCGCCGACACCGAATTTTTGGAGCGCATCTTTCAAAAACTGCTTTTGAACTTTACGTGGTGGGTAAACCGTAAAGATCGGAACGGCAACAATGTCTTTGAAGGCGGTTTCCTCGGTCTGGATAACATCGGCATTTTCGACCGCAGTGCCGCGTTGCCAAATGGCGCTTACATTCAGCAAGCCGATGGCACAGCATGGATGGGCATGTTCTGTCTCAACATGCTGGCAATCGCGCTCGAACTCGCCCGCACCAAGCCTGCCTATGAAGATGTAGCCACCAAATTTTTCGAGCATTTCATCTACATTGCCAACGCCATGCACGACCTCGGCACAGGCGAACAGGGTTTGTGGGATGCTGAAGATGGCTTCTTTTACGATATGCTCCGTTATCCTGATGGAAGCTATGCCCCTCTTAAAACCCGTTCGTTCGTTGGCTTGATTCCGCTCTTCGCTGTCGAAACCCTTGAACCGGATTTACTGGAAAAATTGCCGCAGTTCCGTCGCCGGATGGAATGGTTTATCAAATACCGTCCTCACCTTGTCGAACGTATTTCCTCACTAACTGCACCCGGTCAGGGAGGTCGCCTCTTGCTCTCAATCCTCAACCGTGACCAGCTAGGCCGCATCCTGCCACGCATGTTGGATACTGCCGAATTCCTCTCGGATTATGGTCTGCGTTCTGTTTCCAGATACCATGCCGAAAACCCTTATATTTGGCATGTTGATGGACAAACCCATCGGCTCGATTATGAACCTGCCGAATCCCATAGCGGACTCTTTGGAGGCAACTCGAATTGGCGCGGCCCAATCTGGTTTCCAGTCAACTATCTGATGATCGAATCCCTTCAAAAGTATCATCACTACTATGGCGAAACCCTGAAAACCGAACTCCCCACAGGTAGTGGTAATCATGCAACACTGTGGGAAACCGCCTCAGAGCTCTCGCGTCGCTTATCAAATGTTTTCTTGCGCGATTCATCGGGTCGCCGGGCCGTTTTTGGGGGCAATGACTTCTTCCAAACCGACCCCCATTGGCAGGATCATGTGCCCTTCTATGAATATTTTCATGGGGACAATGGTGCAGGTTTGGGCGCGAGTCATCAAACTGGATGGACAGCACTGGTCGCCAAACTGATCCAACAGTCATCAAGTGAAATTTCCTGATGAACTTGCTATAGTCTCCGCGAAATAGTTATGGAGCAGCAGGAGAGTAAAAATGCAAATCTTAGGCATCGATATTGGGGGGTCAGGCATTAAAGGCGCACCTGTGGATACAGCGACAGGTCTTTTTTTGGAAGAGCGTCACCGAATCCCCACGCCGCAGCCTTCGGTTCCCGAAGAGGTATGCAATGTGGTTGCAGAAATCGCCCGCCACTTTAGCTGGCAAGGACCGATTGGCTGTACCTTCCCGGCTATCGTTAAGAATGGCGTGGTCTACAGTGCTGCCAATGTAGATAAATCGTGGATTGGCACCGATGGTCAGGCGCTTATCCAGCACAAAACGGGTTGTTCAGCCGTCTTATTAAATGATGCCGATGCCGCTG
Organism: Anaerolineae bacterium; assembly: GCA_019912965.1. Lineage (GTDB taxonomy): Bacteria > Chloroflexota > Anaerolineae > Aggregatilineales > Phototrophicaceae > CFX2. The sequence goes on along the minus strand of JAIOHM010000058.1, from coordinate 5,584 downwards.
GGATTGCCGAAATGGAATACGGTGCGGGCAGAGGACGTAAAGGGGTGGTTATCATGCTCACCTTTGGCACGGGCATCGGTAGCGCCATTTTCATAGATGGTGTACTCCTTCCCAACACAGAACTGGGGCATCTGGAAATCCGGGGCAAGGATGCTGAAGATCGTGCTTCCGACCGTATCCGGCAGGAAAAAGACCTCTCATGGGAAAAATGGGCGGAAAAAGTGGATGAATATTTACAGCATGTCGAGTATCTGTTTTCGCCCGATTTGATAATCGTTGGCGGGGGTGTCAGCAAAAAACATGACCGTTTCCTGCCCCTGCTCCATACCCAAACCCCAATAATCCCGGCTGAACTTCTGAATGATGCGGGTATCGTCGGTGCGGCGTTAGCTGCGCGGTGGCGGGTATAAGGACTAAAGATGTCACACCAAACACATCATCAAAACCCGGCTTGGATTGAAACAATAAAAGAATCCGAGGCAGAAGCCGATGTGAAAGCGGCCTATGCTGAATGTGGTGACCCACGAACGGGAAATGTTGACCACATTATGAAAGTGCATAGCCTGAACCCGCAGTCTATGCTCGACCATCAACATCTTTACAAAACGCTCATGTATGGCAAATCGCCGCTGAAGCGGCCACAACGTGAAATGATCGGTGTGGTGGTTTCAGCCATCAACAACTGCCTTTATTGACTGTTGCACCATGCCAGAAACCTTCGTCAGTTGACGAAGAACTACGAATGGGTAGAACAGTTAAAAGAAGATTACACAAAAGCAGATTTAGATACAGCCAATCGAGCAATGTTAGATTACACAGCCAAATTGACACGAACACCGGGCGAAATCACACAGGCTGATATTGCATCCTTGCGGCAGGTAGGTTTCAATGATCGTGCCATTCTGGATATTGCCCAAATCACTGCCTACTATGCTTACGCGAATCGCCTTGTTGATGGTCTGGGCGTATCATTGGAATCTTATTGGTCAGATGGAAAAGAAGACTACGAATAATGTCTGCTAACGTCAATAGATTCAAACAACAGGCTGCCGAGAAGGCCGTCGAATACGTTCAGTCCGGCATGGTCATCGGCCTCGGTGCAGGCAGCACAGCTATCCTCGCCACCCGGCGGATCGCACACCTGCTCCAAACGGGTGAACTGCGTGATATTAGCGGCGTGCCTTGTGCCCGTTACATTGGTGAAGAGGCCGAGGCGCTCGGCATCCCGCTCACCACTTTGGAAGAACATCCCACGCTTGATCTGACCATCGACGGCGCAGACGAGGTGGACCCTAATCTAAATCTCATCAAAGGCGGCGGAGGTGCGCTCACCCGTGAAAAAATCGTCGCACAGGCCAGCCGCCGCGAAATCATCGTTGTCGATGAATCGAAACTTGTTCCGGCACTTGGCACACGCTGGGCTGTCCCTATCGAAGTGCTGCCTTTCGGGCACGGTTCACAGATCAAATTTCTGGAATCGCTCGGCGCATCAGTGCAAATGCGTAAGAAGCCTGATGGCAGCCGCTTCATAACCGATCAGGAGAATTGGATTCTCGATTGTAACTTTGGCCCAATTGCCAATCCATCAGAACTCGCTGATCGGCTCAATAACCGGGCTGGAATAATCGAACATGGGTTGTTTATCGGACTGGCAACCGATGTTATTGTCGCAGGTTCACAGGGTATCCGTTATCTCAATCGCGCTACGGCGTAGAAAGGCACTGAACATGAAATTCGGAATGATCGGGCTTGGACGTATGGGCGGCAACATGGTGCGTCGCCTCCTAAAGGGTGGTCATCAGGTCGTCGTTTTTAACCGCAGCCCCGGCCCGGTTGAAGAAGCCGCCAAAGATGGCGCGATACCCTCAACTTCTGTGGACGATCTCATCAGCAAGTTAGAATCCCCTCGTGCCGTCTGGATTATGGTTCCCGCTGGCGACGCCACCCAAGCCATGATTGATAATGTTGCCTCTAAGCTCAATCCCGGCGACATCATCATCGACGGTGGCAACAGCAATTATAAAGACTCTATTCGGCGCGGCGAAGCCTTGAAAGCCAAAGGTCTGCATTTCATTGATGTCGGCACCAGTGGCGGCATCTGGGGCATCACCGAAGGCTACAGCATGATGGTCGGCGGTGCGGATGAAGCCGTTTCCCAAATCCGCCCACTGCTGGAAACCCTCGCTCCCGCCGCCGATCAGGGTTGGGGACATGTCGGCCCAACGGGTTCGGGTCACTTCGTCAAGATGGTACATAACGGCATCGAATATGGCATGATGCAGGCCTATGCCGAAGGCTTCGAAATCCTGCGTGCCAAAAAAGAATTTGACCTCGACTTGCATCAGGTTGCTGAACTCTGGCGCGTCGGCAGCGTTGTCCGTTCGTGGCTGCTGGATTTAACCGCCAATGCCCTCAAGGAAAATCCCAATTTGGATGGCATCAAAGCTTGGGTAGCGGATTCAGGCGAAGGCCGTTGGACGGTAGCCGAAGCCATAGATCAGGATGTCCCTGCCCCGGTTATCACCCTCTCGCTCATGATGCGCTTCGTCAGCCGTCAGGACGACAGCTATGCTGCCAAGTTATTGGCTGCCATGCGTAACCAGTTCGGCGGTCATGAAATCAAGAAGGAGTAACACCATGCCCGATTCCAACAGCGCGGCGACCATTGTTATCTTTGGCGCATCCGGTGACCTGACACAGCGCAAACTGGTGCCCGCACTTTACAACCTGTATCGAAAAAATCGACTGCCGGAAACCTTCAACATCGTGGGTGTCTCACGCACACCCATGACCCATGAAAAATTCCGCGAGGAAATGCGGACTGGCGTAGAAGAATTTTCCAAAGAAAGTTTCTCGGCACGATTCTGGAATCGCTTCGCCAAGCATATCTGGTATGTTCCCGGCGATGCCGCCCAGAAAGACCAGTTAGCCAATGTGAAGAGCTTTCTGGAAGAACACGAAAACGGAATGAGTGCCAACCGCCTCTACTATCTGTCCGTTGCACCCAATCTGTATGTACCCATTATTGAAAACCTGGGTGCATTGAAAATGACAACCGAAAAAAGCAATTGGCGGCGGATCATCATCGAAAAACCCTTCGGCACAGATTTGAAATCCGCTCATGAACTCAACGACCTCGTGCATCACAATCTGGACGAAAATCAGGTCTACCGCATTGACCACTATCTGGGCAAAGAAACGGCGCAGAACATTTTGTTCTTTCGCTTCGCCAACACCATTTTTGAACCCGTCTGGAATCGCAACTATGTCGATAATGTCCAGATCACCGTAGCCGAAACCGTTGATGTAGGCCACCGCGCCGCCTATTACGATCAGGCGGGCGTTCTGCGGGACATGTTCCAGAATCATCTGCTTCAGTTGCTTGCTCTGGTGGCAATGGAACCACCCGCCTCATTTAATGCCACCGCGCTCAGGAACGAAAAGGTGAAGATTTTCACCGCAATCCGCCCGGTTGAATTAAGTGATACTGTTCGGGCGCAGTATAAAGGCTACCGCGAATCACCCGGAGTTGCCAAAGAGTCCCAAACCCCAACCTACGCCGCGCTCAAACTCTATGTCGATAACTGGCGCTGGCAGGGGGTTCCCTTCTACCTGCGATCTGGCAAAGCTATGGAGGTCAAAACCAGCCAGATACGAGTGCGTTTCCGCCGTCCGCCACAGATCATGTTCGACCGCCCGCGTGACGAAGGTTTTGCGCCAAATACGCTCACAATTTTCATTCAGCCAGACGAAGGCATCCACCTGAACTTTGAAGCCAAAATGCCGGATTCCACCCGTGAGACACGCTCTGTTGATATGGAATTCAGCTACAGCAACTCATTTGGTGAATGCGAAATCCCGGAAGCCTATGAACGCCTTCTGTTGGATGCCCTGAATGGTGATCCTTCCCTGTTCACCCGCAGTGATGAAATTGAAGCCATGTGGAATATCATTGACCCGATTTTGAAAGGTTGGCAAACTAAGAAAGCACCGCCTGTTGTCACGTACAAACCCGGCACATGGGGGCCAACCGAAGCCGACGAACTCCTCAAACGAGATAACCATACATGGCGGTTGGGATATAAACCGAAATCATGAAAGATGTTCGCATCCTGCCCAATGCCGACGCACTTGCAAAAGCTGCTGCGGACTACATTGTAGAAGTTGCTGCAAAAGCCATCGCTGAAAGCGGTCGTTTTAGCATCGCTCTATCAGGTGGTTCGACGCCGCGTGCCCTTTACCAATTGCTGACGACCGAAGCCTTCATCAACCAAATCGACTGGCAGAAAGTCCATTTTTTCTGGGGGGACGAACGTTGTGTCCCCCCGAACGATGCTGATAGTTGCTATCGTATGGCACGCGAGTCCCTTCTCAACCACATTTCCACACCCGCCGCGCAGATTTATCGCATACACGGCGAACTCAAACCTGCCGAAGCCGCCGAAGATTACGGGAAAACGCTTCGAACCTTCTTCCTTGCCGATTTACCCCGCTTCGATCTCATCTTGCTCGGCATGGGCGATGATGGTCATACCGCCTCCCTCTTCCCCAACACCGCCGCCTTAGGTGAAACCGATAAATGGGTAACATCCAATTATGTCACCACCGTAAAGCAAAACTGGCGTGTGACTCTCACCGCGCCAGCTATCAATGCTGCGGCCAATATCGCTTTTTTGGTTTCAGGATCAGGGAAAGCCGAACGCTTACAGCAGGTACTTCAGGGAGAATATCAACCGCGTGAATTGCCATCTCAGTTGATTAATCCCACCGACGGAAACTCGATCTGGTTTATCGACCAACCCGCCGCCACCAAACTCGCCTAAAACCGCTGTAGGCATCCCAACTTGGAAGCAATTGAGATAGAAAACCTATTGTTTTGCTCCCTTCCCTCGTGTGCGGGGGAAGGGCTAGGGTTAGGAGTAGAAGTTATCCGACCAGATTAGCAATCACTACCAATCGGTTATCATAAGTCTGGGTATCAGGATTAAATGAATTGGTTTCGCAGGTAATCAACGTTACGCGCGTGTCCTCGGTCGGGTAAATCACGCTGATGTCATATTCAGACACAATCCGTAATTCGCTCACTTGATAAACCCGTTCAACGCTGCCGTCAAACAACGTGAACTGATCCCCTACCGTTAATTGATCGAGATCGGCAAACACCCCTGCCGAACCATCCGGCATCCTCGAATGCCCAGCCAGTACCACATTACCCGGTTGGTCAAACCACGAAGTATCTGCTAGATGCCCGACATTATCTTCCCATGGGTCAATTGCCCATGTATCGCCGGAAATTGGGAATTCCACAATCGATGAATCGATATTGATCGAATCAATGCTGATGCGTGGACGTGCCTTCGCGCTCACCATCGAAGTAGATAAAAAGAGGATAATGGCAATTGAGGATACAAGGACAAGCAGACGGCGAACCAACACGTTTATCTCCTAAGCATTGACGAACATTCAATTCGTCGATTTAAAATCAACACTACAACAATAATAATCAGGTTCGATTGTGAAAAACATAAAGAAACCGTTCGAGTCCTGCAATATCCTAAAACCTGAACACATCACATAATAAAGC
>JAIOHM010000057.1 GCA_019912965.1 Anaerolineae bacterium | reverse complement strand
ACCTGCGCCTGTGCCATCAACCGTTCTTCCATCGGGGCGGTGCTGTTCTGGATTTGCACATCCATTTCGGTGATCTGTACTTCCAGACCAAGCGCCGCCAGTCGTTCAATGTTGGCTGTGATGTCTGCCGGATTGGGGTACTTGTCGATGCGGACATGCATCTGAAGGCCAACACCGTCAATCGGCACACCCCGTTCGATCATGCCCTTGACGAGGTTATAAACCTGATCGGACTTGGTACCTAGCCCTTCCGCACTGTAATCATTGTAAAACAGGCGGGCGTTGGGATCGGCCTCACGCGCAAAGCGGAAAGCCATATCCAGATATTCCGGCCCAATACGCTGCAACCACAAGGATGCGGTGCGTAACCCGGTGCTGAGTACCGCTTCGTTCACCACATCCCAAACCGCAACCTGTCCTTTATAGTGCCCGACAACGGTGTAGATATGGGTACGCAAAATATCAATCATCTGATCACGGGTGAAACTGCCATTGATAAGCCAGGTTGGCAGCGCGGCGTGCCATACCAGTGTATGTCCACGCACCTGCATCCCATTGGCCTGTGCATAACTCACCAATGTGTCGGCAGCGGTGAAATTATATTCACCCTGATTGGGACTCAGGGAACGAAATTTCATAGCATTTTCCGCCACAAGGGTGTTGTATTCGCGGGCTAACGTCTGGTTATAAGCTGCGTCACCGCTCAGTATCGTCGGTTCAACCGCTGCGCCTACCATAAAGCCGGGATCGGCTGCTTGTCGGAGCGTAAGCTGGGAGTTTTGTGCCCCGACAGCCGAAACAGACAGCAGCAGGATTATCACACTCAGGATCAGGTATCGGGTTGTCTTCATGACTGCTTCTCTCCATAAAACTATGCAGCCGTTTAATAACTTCCTCCACCATACCTTTACGTTTTTTAGAAATCAATTCAGATGATAGTCCCTTAGTCCTAAAGAAAGCGTGAATTGAGAATGAAGTACTATCACAAAATTCACAAATCGACAATTGGGCTGTGTTCAGGTGGTTCGTTTTTATTTACCGCCGAAATGTGTACAATCTTTACGAGAAAATGAGGGGCAAAAAAATGACTTTTGAAAGCCTTTATACACCCGTTACGTTCCTGAAAAACATGCTCCATTCAGTGCCGGATGAAGCCGCGCTGATGGATTATCAGCAGTGGTGGGAGGCAGAAGGACTGCCGATTTCCAGTGCAGTTGACCGCGCCGGAACACCCTGGTTGCAGATGTATGACCGACTCGGCACACGGGTCGATAACATCCAGTACATTCCTGAATACTGGCGAATGCTCAAGCAGGGCTATAAAGCCGGGGCGATCTGGCGATCATTTGAGAGCCGTTCGCTGATTCCCAGTTATCTGGTCGGTTACCTGACTTCGTTCTACGATATTGGCTTGTGCTGCCCGTATACGGTTTCGCTTTCGACGGCTGTGCCGCTGGAAAAATATGGCAGCACGGCATTGAAGGAACGCTTCTTAAACCCGATGCTGCGCCGGGATGATTCGGTGTGGCAAGGCGCAACATGGATGACGGAAATCCGGGGTGGGTCTGATCTGGGCGCGAATGTGGATACCGTTGCGCGGCGCGAGGGCGATGGCTGGCGACTGACGGGCGACAAATATTTCACCAGCAATGCCGGGGCAGAAGTGGCGGTGGTCGCGGCGCACATTGATGGTGCGAAGACGGGTGTGCGCGGATTGGGATTATTCGTCGTCCCGCACTACCGCGACGATGGCAGCCTGAATTATTTCATCCGCCGTCTGAAAGATAAAATCGCTACCCGTTCTGTCCCAACCGGTGAGATCGAACTGCGCGAAAGTGAAGGCTATTTGCTGGGTCAGCCGGAATGGGGCATCTACCTGATTCTGGAAGTGCTGAATCTCTCGCGCGTATCGAACAGCATGGGCAGTGTGGCACTCGCTCAACGTGCGCTGGCGGATGCACTGTATTTTGCCGAACGGCGGGTGGCTTTCGGCAAACCGATCATCGAGCATCCGCTGATGCGACGACAGTTTGAGAAACGGTTTGATGATCTGCAAACGGCGTTCGCGCTGGCATGGGAATCCTTGCAATTGATGAATGCTGTGCGCGATGAGCAACCGCCCTACTCCGACCATTTTCATCTGTGCCGCCTGCTGATTCATCTGGCGAAATACTGGACGGCGGAAGTCGCTGCCCAAACCGCGAAATGGGCGATAGAGGTCAACGGCGGTTTGGGTGTCTTACAGGAATTCGGCGTTGAACGCTGGCTGCGGGAAGCGATGATTGTGGATGTGTGGGAAGGGCCACCGCACCGCCAGATTTTGGATGGTCTGGAAGTGATGGAACGCAAGAACGCCCATAAGCTGTTGTTCGCGCATCTTGGGGATGCGGACTCGGCGGAAATCGAAGCCCAGATTGATGCCCATCTGCAACTCCCGCAGGATGAAAAAGAAGCGGGCGCACAGGAAATTTTCGATGCGCTGGCGATCTTCACCGGACGGGCGCTGTTGAATAAACTCATGGTTCAAGATGCGGAGAAGGTTCGCTAATTATGCCCAAGTTGCAGCGCGGGAATGTGGAACTCCATTATGAGTTGGATGGGCAGGGCGCACCCGTTGTGTATATCAGCGGGTTTGGTTCACACAGCAACGATATGCTTTCTGCCGGACTGCGGCACAGCATCAGCCAGCAATACAGGGTGCTGACGGTCGATAATCGCGGTTCGGGGCAGACGGTGGTGAGCGACGGCGGGAGTGTGACGCTGGAGGATATGGCGGATGACATCGCGGCAGTGATGGAGCATCACGGCATAGGCGCGGCGCATGTGCTGGGGATTTCGATGGGCGGGTGCATCGCCATGCTGCTGGCACTGCGGCATCCGGCGAAAGTTCACAGCCTGATTCCGGCGGTTTCGCTGCCTAACAGCAATATGGGCACACGCAGCGAATTCCTGCTGCGATCCACACGATTGATGCGCGACCAGCAGCTCCCACGCGAGATCATCAACCGATTTAACGCCGTTTACCTGTTGAGCGATGCGGTGTTCCAATATGAACGGTTTATGGATGCCTGGGTGAATGCGCCGGACGATCCCCTGCGTCAGAGTCGCGCGGGATTCGACCAGCAAATTCAGGCGCTGGAGGGTTACGACATCCGCGAAGCGCTACAAAACATCCATGTGCCAACGCTGGTGATGAGCAGCCCAGATGATATTCTGGTTCCGCCATCGTATCAGGATGAGATCGCCAAGCGGATTCCGGGCGCACAGATGAAACGGTATCCCGGCGGGCATGTTTTCATGCTGCTACCTATGTATAATCAACAGTTCATGGAAGATGTGTTCGCTTTCTGGGCAGAAAATACCTTACCTTTGAAGGGGGCAACGTGAAACTCTCGTTTGATCGCATCGTCAAAGCCTTATTGATCTTCGCGCCGATTGCCGTCCTCATCCGGCTGAGTAACGGCGACCCGGTGCTGATATTCATCTTCGCGGCGCTGGGTGTGATTCCGCTGGCTGACCTGATCGGTGAAGCGACTGAAGAACTGGCGGTACACACCGGGCCAAAAATCGGCGGTTTGCTGAACGCTACGCTGGGCAACGCCGCCGAACTGATTATTACCGTCTTCGCGCTACAAAGAGGATTGGTTGATCTGGTCAAAGCCTCGATTGTAGGGTCGATCCTCGGCAACCTGCTGCTGGTACTCGGCCTGAGTTTGCTGCTGGGCGGCCTCAAAAACGGGTTGCAAAAGTTCGACTCACGCACAGCGGGTTTGAACGCCACGTTACTGGTGCTGGCGGTTATGGCGCTGGCAATTCCATCGCTGTTTGATGTCGCCATTCTGGATAATAAGGCGGCTGAACTCGGCTTGAGCGAAGGTGTGGCCGTGTTGATGATCGTGCTGTACGTACTCAGCGTGATCTACTCGTTTACGCACAAGAAAGCAGAAGGTGCAGAAGGCGAACTTCCGCGTGAGTCGGCGGTTCATCATGAAGCCAAGTGGAGCGTTCGTACATCGGCAATCGTGCTGGTGCTTTCGACGCTGGGCGTGGTCGTCATGAGCGAGGTGCTGGTGGGCGCGGTGGAAGCGGTAACAGTCACACTCGGCCTGACGGAATTCTTCATCGGCATCATCATCATCCCGCTGGTGGGTAATGTGGCGGAACATCTGGTGGCGGTGCAAGTGGCGATCAAAAACAAGATGGAATTGAGTCTGGCGGTATCGCTGGGTTCCAGCCTGCAAATCGCGCTGTTCGTCGCACCCGTGCTGGTGTTCATCAGTTTGCTGCTGGGCGGCGAAACCCTGCTGCTGGTCTTCAACAGTTTTGAATTGATCGCGCTGGTGGCGGCGACGCTGGTGGCGGCGTTCATCGCGCTGGATGGCGAGTCCAACTGGCTGGAAGGGGCGATGCTGCTGGCGGTGTATTTGATGATCGCGCTGGCGTTCTTCTATCTGCCCGGAGCCGGTGGGACGCCGCACTAATAACGGATTTTCTCTTGCTGCCGCTGCCACATCCCCGGCGGCGGCAGCGCTTTTAGCCATTAGCCTTCAGCAAATACAAAACCGCCTATGTTCAGGATAAGGGCTTTTGTGCGGGAAAGAGTGACTCTTTGGTAATCCATTTGATACGTTTTGGAGTGAGTTGGGGCTAACGGAAATCAGGGACGGCTGTGGTTGGGCGGGCAAACGGGACGTAAACTTTAGAGAGTCGGTCAGCAGTTTGCCAGCTTTGCCCTGAACACCCTGAAGCACTAATCATCCTTCACCGCCACAACCCGGCTTTTGCCTTCAAATTGAAAGTAAAGCAATTTACCTGCTCCATCCATCAATAAGCCTGCTTCAGGCCGATAATAATCTCCGTCAGGATATGATGATGACCACCCCTTAGGCACACACTTTTTGCCAGTTGGATCACATTCATAGATCAGGTAACTGGCGAGAATGTAATCACCATATTCGGTCGTTTCTTCGGCCAGTTGATAAACTGCCCCATTAAAGCTAACGTTCTGGACATGTCTTATAGCTGTTGGGTTTCTACAGGCGAATATTAGCCCCAAACACACTATTGGCACAATCAGCATCAGCAGCATAATAGTCGGTATGCGAAAGCGTTTATCCCACCACGCAAGCCCAATGGTTAAAAAGCAGATTAAGAGAAAAAGCGAAAAAATAGCATGAATATCGCGCGGTGTATGCTCTGCAAGCAGTTGGCTGTAATCCACAACCTCCTCTACGCGAAAAATATAGGATGAATTACAGTCAGCACTCCTCCAAAGATAATGATTGAGGCCGATAAAAACCACCGGGGAAAACAGTGGCAAAACCTTACGCAGGAAGGCCAAAAACTTCACACGGTCAAAACTCACTACCATCCCGCCTCGTAGAGTGCCACGCCGACGGCGATTGACAAATTCAGCGAATCAATCGCGGTGGTTTGGGGGATGCTGACGGTTGTGCCTAATGCCCGGAAGGACTCATCAAGGCCGCTGCTTTCGCTGCCGAAAACGAGCGCGAACGGCGGTTGAAATGGGGCTTCGCGCAGCGTCACCGCTCCATTGGTCATGAATAAATAAAGCGCCTGATGGAAAGCGGCCTGATAGTCCGCAATTGAGTCGAAGTAAGCGAAGTTCACCTGAAACAATGCTCCCATCGATGCCCGCACCGCGCGCGGGTCGAAGCTATCCGCCGCCGGACGAATCAGCGCCAGATTATGACAACCGAAGCCGAGCATGGTTCGCAAAATTGTGCCGAGGTTGCCCATGTCCGACGGATTGACCAGCACCACATGATTGGCCTGTGCGTCCAATTGGGGGGTGTACTTTTCAAAAACACCTACTGCATAAGTATTCTCTTTGGGCGCAATCCGTTCGACCAGCTTGTCATCGGTGCTGATGGGGATACTCCCGGCGCTGCATATCGCCCGGATTTTCGCCACACCCTCGTTATGCGCTCCGGCGGTGGTCAGCAGCACTTCGCGCACCCGTTTGGGCTGATGGTACAGCAGTTCGAGCGTGGGAAATACGCCAAAAGTATAACTGTGGGGCGAGTCGCGGTCGTATTTTTTAAGGCGCATCCGAAAGTCCTACCTTTATCCATTACTACCCGGCTTATAGGTTACAATGGGTTACTAAATACTTTTGCTGAAAAGAGTTGTTCGGTTCATGACGATCTTGCGCCGTCCATCCCCTATTATCCTTGCCCTCAACAGTTTCATGCTGCTGTTTGCCCTGAGTGCTGTCATCAGCTTACGGGCCTCCTATGATCCTGCCCGCAGCCGCGAACCGATTTATGCTATTCTAGCCTGTGTTGTTCTGTATCTGATAGTGGCCTATGCTGCCCGCCCACGCTGGCTTTCGCGGATTGTGGCTGCGCTGGGGATGCTGGCGGCAACCGGATTTGCCGGTTATTTCATCACCCAGTTTGGGCATCAGGATTACCCGGAAACACCGGGGTTCATCCAGCGGTTGGGCGAGCTGACTACCTTTGGCCCGCGACTCGATCTGCTGTACATCCATCCCAACGCGGCGGCTACTTTCCTCGAAGTGGCGCTGCCGATCTGCATGGCGCTGGTGATTTCCACGCGGGGAATAGGGCGGCGATTCTGGGGCTTGTGTATGCTGGCGATGCTGTATGCCATTTTGCTGACATTTTCACGCGGGGCGTATGTCGGTTTGGCAGGCACACTGGTGATCGCGCTGATTGTGAGCATTCTCAAGCAGGTCAACCGCAAGCAGGCCATGATTTTAGGCGGATTGTTCGCGTTTATCGGTCTGGTGGCCGTGATCGGGGTGCTGGTGGTTGTGCCGCGCGTCCCGGCGCTGGCTTCGACCCTGTTGACCGCTGAAAGCCGTCTGACCCTGTACCGCAACAGTTTATTCCTCGCCCGCGATTATGCCATTACGGGAATCGGTTTGGGCGATACGTTTGCGATGGTGTATTCACGCTTTGGCCTGCTGATTTTTGTGCCATTCCTGAGCTATTCGCACAATCTGCCTCTGGCGGTATGGCTGGGGCAAGGCATTCTGGGAATTGTGGCGTTCATCGGGATTGTAGTGCTGTTTTATACGTTTGTGATTCGGGTGATGATCGCTGCCAAACCGGGGGCGCTGTTTTATGGATCGTGGTTCGGCGTCACGGCAACGCTGCTGCATGGTTTGACGGATGCACGACAGTACACCGAAAGCCCCTGGATTATGCCAACCTTGTTTTTCGGCATCGGATTGGCGGTGGCGTGTGGGGCGCGGTCGATGAAGCGGCTAGACCGGGAATATACGGAAGCGAATTTACCACTGCCCGCCCGTTCGTATCGTTTGCCGATTGCGCTGGCAGGTGCAGCGGCGGTGCTGCTGGTCGGCGGTTTGGTGATTTTCAACCGTTCGATCACGGCGGCGTGGTATGCCAACCAAGGGGCGCTGGAAGAAACCCGTGCGGACAGTTTCATCATCGAAAATATGGATGAGGCTGAGCGCCAGAGTCTACAGGAATCGGCGGTAAGCTGGTATCAACGCGCGCTGGAAATCGATCCCAATCAACCGACGGCCAACCGCCGTCTGGGAAATCTGCTGGTCAGTCTGGAGCGATTTGACGAGGCTGTGCCTTATCTGGAAACGGCGGTCAGCAAAGAACCGGGCAATCCGGCGGCGATTAAAGGTTTGGGGCTGGCATATGTATGGGTGGGACGGACACAGGAAGCGGCGGATACCTTCCTGATGCTGGACGATACCACCGCGATGGCGCAGGAATTATTCACATGGGGACAGTTCCGCACCAGTGAAGACGAGAATAAGCCGCTGCTGGGGGCGTATGCGTGGGAGTCGGCACTGCTGATGCGTCCGGCTGACCCTGACCCAAATCTGGACGTGTGGCTGCTGGTGGGGGATACATTCCGTGAAGGCGGCGATTTGACGCGGGCGCGGGATTGGTACAACCGAGTCCTCACCCGCGACCCGGAAAATGAACGGGCAACGACCGCACTGGCGCAACTTGGGGCGTAAGGCTACCCTTATGAAATGATTTGGGTTTGAATCCGAGTCAGCAGGTGTAAGATGTCACAGAGCAGTGAATCGTGTTTCGAGAAGCGTTAAAAATGCGGCGACAATTTATATGCGGAGCTATGTTCGTTCACGGCGGACTTCATCAATTGTATCGTCAATGATGGCGTCAATCTCTGCTTCCGTCAGCCCCATTTGATCAACAGCTTCGCGCACAGGGGCAAACGCATCATACATCTCTCGCACCCAGGGCGATCCACGACGCATTTCCTTGTATTGCAAATAGGCAATGAACTCACGCAGTTCAACCAGGCTTTGTGGTGAGAGTTGTTTGATTTCCTGCTCGATGAAGTCGATTTCATTCACATTCATCGGTTAATCTCCTGAATTTAACCATTCAATCTTAGCATAGAAATCCGACGCTGATTATTACACCCTGCCTACGTTGTGCCAAGAGTCGCGGATGGAATCAACTGCTCTGGCTGTTGCAGCAAAAATCTCATCACAGCGGGGGTGGTGTTGAGCAAAGCGTGACCGCCACCCGGAATGATCGTGACTAGCAAACGCGGCACAAAGCGGCGCAGACGTGCCTCAATTTTGTCCAGATCGCGCATGATGTCCTTCGAACCACCCAAGAGCAGCGTTGGCATGGTCAAACACCGCAGCTCTTCATCCGAAAAGATGGGCAGAACCCCTATGCGCGGCTTGAAGTGAGCAGTGATTTGTACTACCCGTTCAATCACCCCATCCGGCACAGGCTGATCGCCAAACAAGTCACCTACCATGCGCTTGATGCCCCACTGCCCCAGCATCATCAGCACGATGGCGCGAATTAGGAACGACGATCGATCTGGAACTATGCCACCGGGGGCAATCAGAACGAGATTATCGACACGATTAGGCATAACGGTAGCAAATTTCAAGGCTGTCCATGCGCCCTGCGAAATGCCAACCAGCGTGGCGTGCTCAATTTTTAGTCCGTTGAATACATCTTCGAGCCATTCCGCAAAAGCCGGACTATCCCAAGCAGGACGGTCAGGGGCGCTTTTGCCCGCCTCACCCGGTAGATCGACCGCATAAACGCGAAAGTGCGGGCTGTAGTCACCCACATCAGCCGCCCATATGGCCGAACTGCTGCCAGCACCGTGCAGCAGGATCATGGCAGGCGAAAGCAGACTGCCGCTGGCGACCACAAAAGCCTCACCGTGCCGCGTGGGGATCATGCGTGTTTCGTAAGGGACAGCCCAATGGTTCAGGGCGTCATCATAGATCGCCATGACAGCTTTTTCGCCATCCGGTGTTTTGTAGTGTATTGAGTTGTTCATCATGCTGCCTTTCTAAGGCTCAACGATCTGTTGACGCAGGTTACGTACCCAATCGAGTTCAAGTTCGTAAAAGGAAATCCAGTGTTCAGCAACGCGATCCTTTAAGGCGGTGGCTGGCGGTTGGGTTGGCACACTATCCGTGTTGCGGCGGGCTTGTTCGCGGAGCATCAACACATGCACCCGCAGTTCTTCTTCGTATTTCGCCAGCATTTTGTCCAGATCATCTGGCTCAAGCTGATCGGCCCATGTGAGCTGCACCAGCAGTGCGTTTCGGAATTGGGGCAGTTCCGGCAGGGATAACATCCACTGCTTCAGTGCTGCCATGCCTTCGTCCGTGAGGGTGTAGATTTTGCGGGGCGGCTTGCTTTCCTGATATTGGACTTCGATGGTGACACGATTCTCCTGATGGAGTTCCGCCAATGCCCGGTAAATCTGGTTATTGTTCCCCGACCAATGGAAAAGGTCTGAGTTGGAGAACTTCTTTTTCAGATCGTAGCCAGTTAAGGGGGTCTCGCTCAAGAAACCCAATATCACGTATTTGATCGACACAGGTTTACCCAACGATTTCTGTATCCTATGTTATCTATAACATAGGATACTGCTGTTGATACAGGTTGTCAAGAATAGTTCTCCTGCTTCAGTGAATTACGATTTCACTCGATAGTTATTTGTCTTTACTTTTGATCATTTGTGAATTATGGACAGATTGCTATGATTCAGACACGATTCTCAGGCGATTCCAACCCAAATGAGCAATAATAGAAGGGTGCAGCTTTTTTGAGGAGTAATTTTTATGACAACCCAATCGGTTATTACCCGCATTGATGATTCCGAAGTCGATGCCAATATTCACCATTTCATCGCGCATTATCCGCCGCTGGCTAATGACCGTAAATCTTTCAAGATCGCCGTCAAGGATGGCGTGGTCACGGTCAAGGGACATGTGCAAAGCCCAAATACCCGCCGTTACTTCGTTGACCGTCTGCCAGAAATTGAAGGCGTTACCGGGGTGAAGACCGACGGTTTGTTTGATGAGCAGACGATTCGGCTTGATCTGGCGCGGCTGCTGCCTGTGGGGGTACAGGGGAATGTGCGGTACGGGCTGGTCATTCTGGCGGGTGAACTGCCTGCCGGGACGAGCGCCGAAACACTCATCGCGCAGGTGGCAAGCGTTCCGGGCGTAGAGCGCGTCCTGACGCAATTTGAGGCATAACTTTCAGTTATAAGCCCACAGAAAAAGCTGAGGTTTAGGGGCTTTCGCTGAAGAAGGATGTCCGCACTTTAGGGTCGGCAAAATTGGGATAGTCGTATTCGGCCACCAGCGTGTGCAGGCTGATTTCTTTCATCTGGTGCATTCCGAGCAGCAGATCGCTCAGCACAATATCGACTACCAAGAGCAAGCGCCCGAAGTTTTCGTATTGTCCCTGCAAAGCGGTGAACAGCACAGCAAAAACCCGTTCGCGCAGTTCGGTATCCATGATGCCGCTGCCCGGCCAACTGACCGGCCACTGGTCATGATAGGTACCAATGCCGAGAATGTCTTCGCGCAGTTTGGCAAGTTGGGCGATGGCAGCTTTGCGATCCTGAGCGTCCAGCAGGCGGCTGGATTCGCGGTAGGGGGCGTTGGGAAGCTGCTGGTAAATCTGCCCCGGCGGGGTGATTTCCATCATGCGGGCAATGGGACGACCGCGCAAATCCAATCCAGCATTCAAGGCCATCGCACAGCGACGATAATATTTAACCTTCGCTCCATCTTCGGCATGTTTATCCAACCGCCACAGAATCGACAGATAATCGCCAAAATCCATTGGCAGACGGGGCGGCTCATCCGGGCCGTAGCTGGATGTCAACTGGCTGATGCGGGTTTGTTCGACTCGGTTGGTCATTGAGCTTTTACCTGATGCAAATAACGTGATCGATTATAGCGTGTACACCAGCATGTGAAAACAATTCGCCCGTAAACAAATCGGGGCATATCGCCGATACGCCCCTTCCCATCAATACATAATCTAAACTGCCGATCAAGTGTAGGCTGTCGTCCGGCGCATCTGCGGCGTCAGGGAACGGTATTTGTGGCGAATTTCCCAGACGCGCAGGGCGGCTTCACGCTGAATCTTAAAATCCATTTTGGATTCGCCAATCTGACGGTCAGGGAAGTGAATCGGGATTTCTTTCACCTTATAAGCCAGACGGTAAGTAACAAAGGCCATTTCGACCTGAAAGACATAGCCATTGGATTTGATGCGATCCAGATCAATGCCGATCAGGGTCTGACGCCGCCATAAGCGAAAACCACCAGTCGCATCGTAAACCGGGAAGTTCAGGACAAAGGGGACGTACAGCCGATTGGCAAAACCGCTGAGGGCTTTGCGGAACAGACTCCAGGCCGGGTCAACACTGCCCCCTTTAACATAACGCGATCCCAAAACCAGATCGTTGGTTTCGGCGGCGGCGATCAAATCCGGGATGTATTTGGGCTGGTGGGAGAAATCACAGTCCATCTGGATGATGTATTCCGCATCCAGTGTGAGCGCCTTCTTGAAGCCAGCGCGATAGGCTGCGCCCAGACCGGATTTTTCGGTACGATGCAGCACCGTCAACCGTCCGGGATGTTTGAGCGCAAGATCGTCGGCAATGCGACCTGTGCCATCAGGGGAATTGTCGTCAACAACCAGAATATTTAAATCATTTATCCCCAGCCCGAACAAAGCGTCCACCATTAACGGCAAATTTTCGGCTTCGTTGTAGGTTGGTAGTACCACTACCGTCTTGGGCATAACAGGCCTCCGTGATGCACAGGTCAATCGGGATGCGCGGCTGCATCCCGTATTATGTATATTTTACAGCCAAAAACGTTATGGCGTAGTGTTTTGGCGTGTTCGTTTTTAAACTACATCGGCGGCCTTGCAAATACCGAACAATTCAGGCACTCTTCGGTTAGAAGGCTGCAATATTTGTGAAAAGCGAGCTAAAAAATGGGCGATATTTTAACGCTTGAGGCGGCGGTGAGGGCGCGGGCAGCGTTGCGAACGGCGGGGCAGCGGCTGGTCTTTACCAACGGGCATTTTGATCTGCTGCACGTCGGGCATCTGGATTATCTGGAAAAGGCGCGGGCGCAGGGGGATGCGCTGTATCTGGGTTTGAACGGAGATGCCAGCACGATGCGGCTGAAAGGCACAGGCCGTCCGCTGGTTCCGGCGGATGAACGGGCGCGTTTGCTGGCGGCACTGCAACCTGTAACCGCGGTTATCATCTTCGAGGACGATACGGCGGATGGATTGATCCGGGCGCTGCAACCGGATGTGTACATCAAAGGTGGGGATTATGCCCACAAAATTCTGCCAGAACGCCCAACCGTTGCGGCTTACGGCGGCGAGGTGGTGCTGATTGATTATCTGCCGGGACACAGCACATCCGCATTGATCGCACGTATTAAGGCACTGCCGTAAATCCTTCCCAACATTAGCGTTTGTATTGAAGTGATTTGAATTGGAAGCAATCGCCCTGAAAATAGGGCTTTTGGCGGTTTCGCAGATGAGCGTATGCTGTAAGATGATGTTACGCCAACGACGAGGTTTAATGGATTATGCGGTATCGTTTCTTCAGCATTTTTATCATCATCGCGGGTTTCGGGGTCAGTCTGGTTTCTGCTCAGGGTGATTCATATTCAGGCCGTTTGGGGTCGAATAACCCCGGAGATGATTACAACTTTGTGTTAAAAGCGGGCGAGTCGGTGCTGATTGTGGCCGAGGCGACCAGCGGCGATCTGGATACCATCATCACACTGGAAGACCCGAATGGAACGGTGGTGGGCGAAAATGATGACCGCAATGATGATAGTCTGGATTCGGTGCTGGGCTTTACGGCTACCATCGGCGGCACCTATACACTGACCATCCGCAATTATGATGGGCAGTCCAACAGCGGCAGCTATAGTCTGACGATCACGGTTGGCGACAGCAGCGTTCTGGAACCGCTGAACGAACTGACAGCGCTGGAACTCAGTGGGCCGCAGCAGTTGATTGATACCGAACATTTCCGCATTCACTACACGCTGCGCGGCGAGGACGAAACCACCGAAGCCTTTGCCCAGGAAGTCGCCAAAACGATGGAGGAAATCTGGCGCATCCAGATTGAGCAGCAGGGTTGGCCTGCCCCGATTTCGGACGGCCTGATGGGCGGTGACGGGCGCCTGGATGTGTACCTGAAAGACCTGTTAGATGGGGATGGTTCGGGTGCGCTGGGCATCACACGCCCCGGCGATTTGTACGGCGACAACCCCAGCACGGTGGCGATTGAACAGTATGCCTCATCGTCGCTGATCCTGCTGGATAATGATTTCGAGGAAATTGCCGATAAAGATTATCCGGCTGTCCGGTACATGCGGGCGACGGCTGCCCACGAATTCCACCACGCGATTCAACAGGGTTACGATGCGGCTGATCCGTTTACATGGTATTACGAGGCAACAGCGGCCTGGATGGAGACACAAACCTTCCCCAAAGATCAGGATGCGACGGATTACGTCAGTTACAACTATGAATATCCTGAATTGTGTTTTGGCACCGAGAATGACCCCGCTGAAGGCTTGCTGATGTACGGCGAATGGACGTTCCTGCAATCGCTGGTGGATGCTCACGGGCGCAAGGTCATGCCGCAGTTGTGGGAAAACATGGCGCTGTATGACGGTTTCGAGACGCTGGAATCCGCGCTGCTGCCTTATGACGATACGGTTCCGGGCGCGCTGGCGCGTTACCGCCTGCAAAACATCGTGCGCGATTATAAATTCGCCACCTTCTTCGACAGCGATACCATCCTGTGGATGGAAGACAGCATCAACAGCACGGGACGGTGGCGACCGGACGGCGAAGGTGTGCAGGAATTGGGTGCGAATTATTACGAACTCGATCTGAATGCGGGGGCGTTCACGGTTGATCTGGCCGGGGATAATGGTCAACTGGAGTTGTGGGCGCTGGGCGTGCGCGATGAAGAGGCGGAAGCGTTTGCGTTGGGGCGCGGCGGGATTGTGAATACTGCGGGGTTTGACCATGTGTATCTGATGGTGTTCAACCCGGATTATGATAACAATCTGAACAACTGTCGCTATGCGGAATATACGCTGCAAGTTGGCGCAGGCAATGAGGATATGCCGCCTGCAACCTATACCTTTAATGCGCGTTATTTCGCGCCGCTGAAGTCGTAAAATCTCAAATGAGAATCCGCCTAAAGATGGACTTCGCCCCTCTAGACGGCGTTTGAAAGCCGTGCTAGACTGAGTTTATCAGCAATGTGAAACAGTAGTACGCACTTGCGTACAGGTGTTGAATGTCTACCCTCATCATCGGCGCTGGCATGGCAGGGTTAGCAGCGGCTCGTGATCTCCACGATGCCGGACTGAACGTGACTGTGCTGGAGGCGCGCGACCGTATTGGCGGACGGGTTCATACGAACCGGACGTTCGCCGGATTCCCCGTTGAATTTGGCGCAGAGTTTATTCACGGCGATACCGCTCCGACGTGACTGCTCGTCCGATCACTCGGACTCCGCACCCTCCATTGGCGCAAAACTGACGATGCCCTCGTCCGGCTGGCGGATGGTTCACTCAAGACGATAGATCAGGCACGCCGCCTGCATCCTGATTTTGATGTGACTCGTTCGTGGAAACTGCCGGATATTAAGCCGTTCCCGGATGAAGATTTGGGCACTTATTTGACGCGCATCGGCTTCACAGCCGATCAGCTTCAATACGCGCGGCGTTCGTTCGTCAATGCGGCGGGTGATGCAATCCGGTATTTCAGTGCTGAAGCGGCGCTGGCAGAGATGCAGGATATCTCCTGCGGTGAAGGCGACTTCCGCATTGCTGACGGCTATGACACGCTGACTGACCATCTGGCACAGGGGTTGGATGTGCGGCTGAATACGGTTGTGCGCGAGATTGAGTGGTCAGGCGATGGTGTACGGGTCACGGTGGAAAAC
>JAIOHM010000001.1 GCA_019912965.1 Anaerolineae bacterium | reverse complement strand
GGGTAGCGAGCGACCAAGCGAGCATGGGGTGGGGTTCATAAACAACTGGCTGACCGAGCTTGCCGCAGTTGTCAGCCACAAGTGGATGAGGATGGGATATTGGATTTACGGGATAAAACCATTTTAGTCATCGGCGGTGCGGGTTTTGTTGGCTCGCACGTCGTTGATTCCCTGCTGACTGAACCAGTCGCCGGAGTGATCGTTTTCGGCGGCTTGAATCGGGGCGCGGGCAACCTCGCCCACATTCACGATTCGCGCCTGAAGCGTGTGGATGGCTCTGTCACCGACCCCGAATCGCTGCGTACTGCCATGCAGGGCGTGGATGGTGTTTGCCTGTTAGCCTCCCTCTGGTTAGCCGAATGCATCGAAAATCCGCGCGCCGCATTGGATGTCAACATCATTGGCGCCTTCAATGTGATGCAAGCCTGTCAGGAAATGGGCGTCTCGCGGCTGGTCTACGCATCCTCAGCAGTGGTTTATGGCGACCCTGTAACCGAAATCATCACTGAGGAGAGTCCGCTGAATAACCGCAATATGTACGGTGCGACCAAAATCGCCGCCGAACAAATCCTGCGCGCCCAGTTTGCCCAACAGGGTTTGCCCTATGTCAGCCTACGTTACACCAACGTCTATGGCCCGCGTCAGGTAGCGAAGGGCAAATCGGCCAGTGTGCTTATCCGCGTTCTGGATCGCATCGCATCCGGTCAGCCGCCGATTATTCATGGCGACGGATCGCAGTCTTTCGACTTCATTGATGTGCGTGATGTTGCCCGCGCTATGTGCCTTGCTCTGAAAGCTGATGCCGCCGACGAAATTTTCAATATCGCATCCGGGGTCAGCACATCGTTGAATGAACTGGTCGCGCTTTTGCTGGAACTCACAGGGTCATCGCTTCAACCGGAATATGTCCCACAAGCCGGTAGCAATAAACCGCGTGCCGTCTTTAGCACCGAAAAAGCATCCCGTTTGCTTGGCTTCCGCGCCCAAACCGACCTGCGCGACGGCCTGCGCGATCTCATTCACTGGCGGCAAGGCATCCTAAAACTGATCGAATAGAACAATGGATGAAAAACTACCTAAACGAGCGTAATCTGCTTGTAGGGGCGCTGCATGTTGCGCCCGCCGATTGTCGAATTTTCAACTAACATCTTAATGATGAACACAATCTCTCCGGTTCCCCTCTCCAGTTTAGAGAGGGTAGCGAGCGACCTAGCGAGCATGGGGTGAGGGCATCTATATGAAAGGAACAACACATAATGAAATTAGCAGGTAAAAATGTTTTGGTCACAGGCGGCGCGGGTTTCATCGGCAGCCACCTGATTGACCGCTTGATACAGGAAAATCCCGCCAATCTGGTCGTGGTCGATAACTTCTTCTTGGGGCGCGAAGAAAATCTCCGTCCCGCCCGCCAGAGCTTCCCCGGCCTGAAGATTATCCGCATGGACTCCGCCGACCTCGCCGCCATGCGTACCGTTGTGCAGGATGAAAAGATCGAAGTCGTATTTGATCTGGCCGTAATTCCCCTGCCCACTTCGCTGATTTATCCGGCGTGGGTTGTGCAGTCTAATGTGGCGATGGCGACCACCTTCTGCGAACTTGCTCGCACGGGCGATATTAAAACCCTCGTCCACTGCTCATCCTCGGAAGGTTACGGCACAGCCCAATACGTCCCGATGGATGAAAAGCACCCCCTCGCTGCCATCACGCCTTATGCCGCCAGCAAAGCAGCCGCCGATCAGGTTGTGCTGTCCTACTGCAAAACCTTCAATATCGACGCCGTGATCGTCCGCCCCTTCAACCAATTTGGCCCGCGTCAGAACGACGATGCCTATGCGGGAATTATCCCGATTGTCGTCCGCAAGGTGCAGGCCGGAAAGCCGATGGAAATCTACGGCGATGGCGACCAGACCCGCGACTACATTTTCGTGCGCGATACCGTCAGCGGCATCATCTCGGTTTACGAACATGAAAATGTCCGCCATCAGGTCTTGAACCTCGGCAGCGGGCGCGAAATTTCGGTCAACGATCTGGTGAAAACCATGTTGGAAGTGATGGGTGTGCCGGATCATCCCGTCATTCATACCGCCCCGCGCCCCGGTGATGTGCGCCGCCATCTCGCTGGCATCGACCTTGCCCGTGAGTTGCTCGGCATCAACCCGCCCGGCGTCACCCACGAAAACCTGAAAGAAACCATCGACTGGTATTTACAAAAATAATCAATTATCCCCACTTCTCACAAAGCTCCTCCCTATGTTTGGGGAGGGCGAATGGCTGACCGAGCTTGTCGCAGTTGTCAGCCATGAGGGGTGGGGATA
>JAIOHM010000056.1 GCA_019912965.1 Anaerolineae bacterium | reverse complement strand
GCCGAGAAGGCGATCCCGGCGATGAGCTGACCGGAATCAGCCGCGCTGCCTGGGACGCGTAAAAGAATCAACGCGCCGACCACATCGAAGGCAAAACCAAAGACGAGCACATAAATCATGGTGCGGAAGCGGCGCACATCGGCGGCGGCGAACCAGGCCAACAGCATGAGCAGGCCGAGGCTGGCGACACCGTTGGTATCCAGCGGGGTATGGGTGATGCTCGTGCCCGCCACCCCCTGATTGAAGTAAATGAAGATTTCACCCGCGATTAACAACACGGCCAGGATGATTGCAAGGATGTTCAAGACCCATGCAAGCTGCTTTTCGGCTGGCGTATAGGATTCCATTGCAACCTCCCCTACTGGCAAATAAATGCAAAATGCGCTTTGCCGCTACAGTCGATAAATACGGCTTTACGAAATTTATCTACAAGATCAGGATAGGTTTGTTGGGGGCGCGGTGCAAGCGGGAGGAAAGTCAGGGGGTAAAAACCTGTAACGGTGCAGGCGGATTTATAGGATGCTATTTTTGCAACCGTATACTATTCCTAGCATTTGCTTGACAAATCAGCGCGATTCGCGTACTCTTTATTTTAAGACCGATTGGTCTCAAAGGAGTTGGGTGGTTGACGAAGGGCGAAGACACGCGGCGGATGATCCTCGAACGCTCGGCGGAAGTGTTTAACCGCAAGGGATATTATGGCGCATCGATGGCCGATATCATGGAAGCGACCGGGCTGGAAAAGGGCGGCATCTACCGCCATTTCGACAGCAAAGACGACCTGGCGCTGGAAGCCTTCGACTTCGCGGTGGAACTGGTGCGGCAGGAATTCGTGGCGGCGTTGAAAGACAAACGCCATGCGATTGACCGCCTGCGCGCCATCGTCGGCGTGTACCGCGCCATGCCGGACGGGATGCCCCTCGCGGGAGGATGCCCGGTGCTGAACACAGCCATCGAGGCCGATGATACCCATCCGGTGCTGCGCGACCATGCGCGGCGGGCGATGGATGAATGGCGCGAGTTCGTGGTGCGCGTCACCAGCAAAGGGATCGAACGCGGCCAGATTCGCCCGGAAGTGGAACCGGATGAGCTGGCGACGTTCATCATCGCGACTCTGGAGGGAGCGATCATGCTCACCAAACTGTATGACGATGCGACCCATATGAACCGGGCTGTCGAATACCTGGAAAACTATATCGAAGTCAGTGTCCAGGCATAAACCGACGGCACAAGCCTCCTTTTTTTTTGCACAGAAAAGAGACCATTCGGTCTCAAATATAACAAGGAGTAATCGCCATGATTGATGAACGTCCCCTCGAAAAGCAGCTTGAAAGCACCGTCGTAATCCGGTTTCAGGACTGCGACCCGTTCCAACACCTGAACAACGCGCGCTATATTGATTACTTCATGAACGCGCGCGAAGACCATCTGAAACACTATTATGATTTCAGAATTTTCGATGTGTTTGAACAGACCGGGCACGCCTGGGTGGTCACGAAAAACCAGATTGCCTATTTAGCCCCGGCGGTGATGCTGGAAGCGGTTGTGATCCAGACGCAGCTTATCCAGATGACGGAGAATATCCTGGTGGTGGAAGGGCTGATGCTGGACAAGGCGCGGCAGCGGTTAAAGTCGGTCGCGTGGATTGAATTCGCGTTTGTGAGCCTGCTGAATGGCAAGCCTGCCAAGCACCCAGACGAGTTCATGGATCGGTTTCAACCGGTTCGCGTGGATGGCATCTTTGATCCTGACGGATTCAGCGCGCGGGTCAATGCGCTCAAGAGCGCGTACCGCCGACAGGCGGCGTCGTAAATACATCCGAACGAACCAGGCGGAAATAAAAAGTGCAAAGGGTGGTTGCCC
>JAIOHM010000055.1 GCA_019912965.1 Anaerolineae bacterium | reverse complement strand
TAAATGCAGTTTGAATTTCATTGATAAATTGTCAGAATTGCTCATGGTAGCACTGTCAAAACGGCTGCATCTGCAATCTGGCTATGTTTGACCATTAAGAGGGCACGGTTGGCGTCTTCCAGTGGAAAGGTTTGGACTTCGGTGCGAATCGGGATTCGCGCGGCAAGGGGTAGAAATTCTTCGGCATCCTGACGGGTGGCGTTGGCAACGGAACGAACCGTGCGCTCGTCCCAAAGGAGACTGTAGGAAAATGCGGGAATGCTGCTCATGTGGATGGCGTTGATGCAGAGCGTCCCGGCTTTGCGCAGATGGCCGAGCGCGAGGGGCACAATCCAACCCGCGGGAGCAAAAATGATGGCGCGATCCAATTTTTGCGGTTGTTCATCCTGCGCCTGTCCCGCCCAAACCGCACCGAGTTCAAGGGCGTGGCGCTGGTGATCGGGGTTACGGGTGAAAACATAGACTTCGCAATTCCAGTAACGAGCGATTTGCAAGCAAATATGGGCACTCGCACCGAAACCATACAATCCCAAACGTTCTCCGGGCTGCACTTCGGACAACTTTAAGGAACGATAACCGACGTTGCCCGCGCAGAGTAAGGGCGCAACTTCGGTATCGGAAAAGGTGTCGGGCAGGGAAACGGCAAACACTTCGGGGGCGGTCACATATTCGGCATAACCACCATGGGCTGTGTAGCCGGTGAAGCGGGCGAATTCGCAGAGGTTTTCCAGACCGCGCCGGCAATACGAGCACTGCCCACAGGCTTCGTGCAGCCAGGGGATACCGACCCGCGTACCGATTGAAAAACGTGAAGTACATTCTCCCAGCTCAGCGACCGTGCCAACGATCTGATGCCCCGGAATGATGGGCAAGCGCGGATTGGGCAATTCGCCTTCAACCACATGCAGATCAGTGTGGCAAACGCCGCAGGCATGGACTTTTACGAGAATTTGACCAGCGGCAGGAACCGGACGAGGTATATCCGTCAGTTGAAGGGGCTGCGTATCGACTGGCGCGGGCGTGGTTAAGACCTGCGCTTTCATGTCATTTGCCTCCCTATTTGCTAGCAAAGAGCATGTAGAGACTCATGATGAAAAGCAACACGAGCATCATTCGCTCGAAGAATACCGGATTCACGCTCTGGACAAAGCGCCGCCCCAGCCAACTGCCCAGTGGTATCACCGGCACGACCCAGATTATGCTGACAAGCAAATGCAAATTCAGCACATTGCTACTCAAGAGGGTGATCGGCAGCTTTAAGAAATTGATTATGGCGAAAAAGAGCGTAGTGGTTCCCATAAAGATGGTCGGGTTGACGTCCTGCAGCAGCATGTAGGCCGTGAAAGGAGGTGAACCCACATTCGCCAGCGCCGATCCAAAACCAGACGCCCAACCTGCCAGATAACCATGCCAATTGCGCGGCTGGTATTCGACACTTTTGAGGGCATCACTGCCAACCTTGTAAATGACAATCAAAAGTGTGAATCCGCCCAGGATTCGCCGCAAAAGTAGATCCTGCTTCGAATCCGCCAAGAACAGGAGCAGCGCGCCCCCCAGGATAATGCCAAAGATAGCCAGCGGCAGCATCAACTTTACGCGGCGGATGTCCCACTGCCCCCAGTAAATACGCAGGGCAATCAGATCGCCGACCAGCAGTAAGG
>JAIOHM010000054.1 GCA_019912965.1 Anaerolineae bacterium | reverse complement strand
ACCGCTGCTTTCCATTAACCTCACTGCTTCCCGTTTGAATTCTTCCGTGTAGCTTCTTCGATCTATTGCCATTCTTCTCTGCTCCTCAATTCAGTGTACCTGTCTCTTCTTTTTTCCTCCACTGAATCGGGGCAAGTTCACTCTCCAAATATGAAGAAGGGTTGTGGGTGAAATGCATTTTACTGAAAACTGATAACCGATAACTGACAACTGCCTACCCCGGCTTCAATGCCAACAGCAGTTCCATCGTGCCGGACTGGACGGTTTTACCCTCTTGATTGATGATTTTGATCTCGGAGGTGACGATGCCGCCGCCCAAGCGTTTCATCTCTTTCTTCTCTTTGATGGTCAGCCGGACGTGGGTGGTATCCCCGATCAGGACAGGCAGGCTGAACTTCATCTCCAAGCCGCGAAAAGCCAACACGGTGCGTTCCATAAAACCGAGTTGGTACAACTGCCCGACGGCATAACTGAGCGTCAGCATGCCGTGAGCCACGCGCTGCCCCATCGGGTGATTTTTCATGTATTCGGCGTTGGTGTGCATCGGGTTGTAGTCACCCGTTAAGCCCGCGAACTGCACAATATCCGCCTCGGTGACGGTGCGCCCGCGTGTGACCATCGTCTGACCGATTTCTACTTCTTCAAAATAATAGCCGATTGGGCCGTCGTCCTGGTATCGCATTGGGATTCTCCAAGTGTATGCAGGTTATTGGTTATTAGTTGTTGGTTCTTGGTTATCTGTTACCCACTGTGGCTCATGCCCATCACAGGTTCTAAAACTAAAAACCGATAACCAATCACTAAAAACTATAATTCGCCTTCACCAACGGGTTCTTTGCCTGTGGTGACGCTCATCCATTCGGGGCGGTCGCCGCGCAGATGCCCATAAACGGGTTTTTCGTTGCGGAGCATATCCACGAAGGGGCCAATATCCCGAATGTTCAGGTACATGTAGCCGCGCTTGTTGGGCACATCGTAGGTCGGTTCAGGGTAGGCGCTGTCCTCCGCCAGAAAATAAACATCCAGCGTGTACTCGCCACCTGTGCAGCGCACCAATGCCCGCACCCGTGCGGTAATGCCGTTGACGTTCATCAACTCTAACTGCCGCCAGACGACCATGTATTCCTTAATCTCGAAAACTTTGGCTTCCATTCGGCTGCTCCTCAGTGGTTTTAGTTTTTAGTTGTTGGTTATTGGTTGTAAAACTCCCAAAAGCAGTTATCAGCAGTTGATGACTGAGCCAATAACTAACAACCAATAACCCGTGACCAGGTTGCGCTAATTCTAGCAGATTGTAGCATTTACGGCTTGTCTGACGGGAGGGCATCCAACGCATTTTGCGCCTTATGCCCGAAGGTGCCTTTGGGGTCGATGTTAGCCGCCCGTTTGAAATGCTGCTGGGCAGCGGTCAGGTTGCCGAAAGCCTGCTCCACATAACCCGCATCGAGGCTGACATCGGCATACGCCGGATTGAAACTGGTATCGACCACATCCAGCGCGTGGTTGATAGCATTATGCGCGCCCTGTTTATCGCCCAGCAGTGCCAGCAAACGGGCGTGAGTGGCTTTGAGGGTCGCCCACTGGCTGGCCTCGAAGGTGTGTTTGATGGTGGGGACAGGCATGAAAGCCAGCGCAAATTCGGCTAATTCGCGGGCGCGTTCGAGATTTTCGTTCTCGTCCAGATAGGCGGCAGCCAGTCCGGTGTAAATCGAATGGTTTTCCGGGGCGATTCGGGCAGCAGCTTCCAGAAATGGAAAACCTCGTGCGGCGCGTCCTTGTTGGAGCTGCGCCTGTGCCAGATTGGTGAGTGCAGCCACCGCAGCCTGACGATCATTCAGCGACCCGGTGAGCAGTTCGCGGGAAACCGTTTCGGCTTCGTCCGGGCGTTGGGCATACAGCAGGAGTGAGCCTTCGGCGGCACGTAAAAATGGGCTGAAGGGCGCTAGGGGACGCAATCCACGTACACGACGGAGAGCGCCGTTGTAATCGCCTTTTTTGAATGGGCCAGTCGTGACTCTGGCAGTCACACGCCCAATGATGATCGCCGGAACGAAGGTATAAATCAGCAGGGCGGCGAATGCAGCAGGCGCAAAATTGCCGACCAGATCACCTGTCTGAAGGTGAACGATGAGCATCACTGCACCAACCACGAGACACAGCCAGATGGCTTTTAACGGCAGGCGCAGTCCCGGCCAGCGCCAATCGGCATCTGGCAGCGTTTCACGCAGGATGGTTCTCGCCCTCCGTAACTGCCGCCCTTCTGCTAGATAACCCGCTAGCAGCCGCAGGAGCAGAAAGGCCAGGATTACCGCCGGGACGACGAACGCGAGGATGCGGACTTCGCGAAGTCGTTGCGCATCCGAAAGCACACGCGGCGCGAACAAGCCGATGAGGGCGAAGGTAAACAGACCCAAAAAGATGAGCAGCGCGTTCTGTCCTGCCCCACGCATCATGGCCTGATGTTTCTGGACAAGTTGGGCAAGTTCGGGGAGATTGAGTTGATCGCGCATGAATGAAATAACCTGCTCATAAAAGATACATTTATTGTAGAAGATTTGGCGTTGAGGGAAAACTGAGGGACACCGTACTGATGTCCCTCTTGCTTGATAACTGATAACTACTTATTGGCGTTGTCCATCTCTTGGCGGACGGTCTGGTAGAGGATGTCTGCGCGCAGTTGACCGAGGGTGTAACATGCGCCGCCCATGCGTTCAGCCAATTTGGTGGATAAACCCTGATCGAAAGCCACATGCTCCATATTGATGGTCACGGTTTTGATGTTGTCGCCCTTGAACTGGTCAGCGATTCGATTGGCTTCTTCCTGTGGGGGCAGACTGCTGACGGAAACGTTACCCGCGCCGTCGGTGAGCAAAATCATCAGCGCGACGACTTCAGGATGCAAGGTTTTTTCGCGTTTGATGGTGTCATAAGCCAGCATCAATCCGGCGGAAAGGGGCGTTTTTCCACCTACCGGGATGTTCGCTAAGGCTTTTTTCGCCAGCACCACCGAGTTGGTGGGGGGCAGCACCATACTGGCGCGGTCTTTCTGGAAGACGATCAAACCCACGCGGTCACGGCGCTGATAGGCGTCGGTCAGCAGCGACAAAATCGCACCTTTGGTAGCCTGCATCCGTTCGGAAACGGCCATGCTCCACGAGGCATCGACCACGAACAAAATCAGATTGGCGGTACGACGCACCCGAACTTTACGCTGCAAGTCGCCGCGTATCAGTGCATAGGCCATGCCGGATTCGGCCAGTTGTTTGGCACGGGATTTCTGGAAAGGCGCAGCCGCGCGCAGGGTGGCGTCGAAAGCAATATCGTCAGTTTTGTTGCCTGCGGGGCGTGCCTGAATATAACGGCCTCGTTTCCGGTCGGTCTTGGTGCGGGAACGGCGTCCGGCGTGCTTGCGTGTTAGTTTATCCAGCGAGGTTTGCAGTTTACGCGGGGTAAATTCACCTTTGGACTCGACCTTTTTGCCGCCATCCCACCAGTATGCATCGCGGTTATCGAATACATCCTGGGGGGTGGCGTCGGTTTGGCCGAAATCCGGCATTTCCTGTTCAGTCGAATCAGCTACGGATTGGCTTTTTTTTTGACTGCCGTCTGTTCCTGACCGTCGCTGGGTTCGGTGGCTTCCTCACCCTGTCCCCATTCAGATGATATCTGCTCCATCTGATCTTCGAGGGCAGCCATGCTCATCTGGGCATCCGCGAATGGCCCACGTTTCAAGCGGTGTGGCAGCGCCAATTGTGCCGCCAGCGTTACATCACCGGGGAGCAAATATTTGCGCTGATAAAGAGCAGCATTGGCGCGGGCGGTTTTCAAAATCACCAGATCGGCACGATGTCCGTCAATATGCAGGCTGCTGGTGATATTGGCAATCGCTTCCAGATGTGGGCGACCATACTCCACTGCCTCTACAATTTCGCGGGCAGCGGCGATTTTATCGCAAAGTTCCTGCTCGGCGGGCGCAAATTCCTCCCGGAAACTTTCCGGGTCGCTCTCATAAGCAATGTGCCGTTCCAGAATCTGAATGCGTTGATCGGCATTGGAAATGCCGTGTACTTCCACCGACAGGGCGAAACGGTCGAGCAACTGCGGACGCAGATCGCCTTCTTCGGGGTTCATGGTGCCGACCAGAATGAAACGCGCCGGATGGGCAAAGCTGATGCCTTCGCGTTCGACCACGTTCACGCCCATCGCCGCCGAGTCCAGCAGCAGGTCAACCACATGGTCATCCAGCAAGTTGACTTCATCGACATACAGGATGCCGCGATTGGCCATCGCCAGCACACCGGGGTCAAAGTGGCGTTCGCCTTTTTGAATGGCTTTTTCAATATCGAGCGTACCAACAACGCGGTCTTCGGTGGCGCTGACGGGAAGATCAACAAAACGGATTTTACGGCGTTCAACCGGCAGCTCTTCGCCGCGCTCGTGCCGTTCGCGCACAGCGTCCGACCAGCTTTCCGGGTGCGATGGGTCATCACCAAAGGGTGAATCGGCAATGACTTCAATATCAGGCAGCAGGGCAGCCAATGCGCGCGCCGCAGTCGATTTGCCAGTACCGCGTTCGCCGCGAATCAGTACGCCGCCGATTCGCATGTCAATCGCGTTCAGGACAAGCGCTCTGGTCATCAGTTCTTGTCCAACAATAGCGGTGAATGGGTAAACGGGGGGTCGTCTGCTCATGGAGTATCCGTCTCTCTGTGAATGTTGCAACCAAGCGCATTATAGCGCACTGTAAGGAACGGTCAATCGCCAGCCCAAGCCATATGACCAAGCCAAATTTGGAAGGTACTGCGTTTGCATGAAAAAACTTTACATTTGACAGCAGTTACGTTATTCTTCCTATTAACAGCAACATGACCTATTGAAATAACTGTATAAAACACCCTGCCCGACAAGACAGACAGTGAGGTGGTTTGATGCCTGCTACCTTCAACATGTCCGACGTGATGATCTCGTATTCGCGCCGAGACAAGGCGTTTGTGCAGCGCTTGAACCAAGCCTTGCAAGACAGCGGTCGCGCCGTCTGGGTCGATTGGGAAGATATTCCCCCAACAGCAGATTGGTGGTCGGAAATCCAGGCAGGCATTGAAGCTGCCCATACTTTTGTTTTCATCATCAGTCCCGAATCGGTGCGTTCCGAAATCTGCCGCCGCGAGATTGACCACGCCATCGCCTGCAACAAACGGCTTGTGCCTGTCCTCTATAAAGAAGTTGTGGACGAAGCGGATAAAGCCCAAATGCATCCGGCTTTGAACACCCACAATTGGATTTACTTACGGGATACTGATGACTTCGCTGCCGGGTTCAAAATTCTGGTGCTGGCGCTGGAAACCGATTTGCAGCATGTCCAGACTCATACCCGTCTATTGGTACGTGCTAATGAATGGGAGTTCAAAAAACGCCCGAATAGTTTCTTGCTGCGCGGTGAGGATTTGCGGGATGCCGAAGCATGGCTGCGACAGGGGTATAACAAGCTGCCCGTTCCAACCGCTTTGCAAGCGGATTACGTCGAGGCCAGCCGCGCCGCTGCTAACCGCCTCCGTACAACTGTGATCGGAGCGATGTCCGCCGCACTAGTGATTCTATCACTGCTGGCCTGTTTTGCCTTCAGTCAGGCAAATTTAGCCCAAACTGCGTTGAGTGAGTCGAATGATCGCGGAACACAGGTGGTATTGCGTCTGACGGATGTGGCGCAGCAGGCCGCGACCAGCCAAGCCAATGCTAATCTGGCGGCAACCAATGCAGCGAATGCATTCAACAATGCTGAAACATCAGTAGCTGAAGCCGCCACCAGCGCCTATAACGCTACCCAATCAGCGAACAACGCGGCGACGGCCACCAACGCGCAGGGGGACGCAGAAAACAATTTGCTGACGGCGACCAATGCACAAGGTGAAGCCGAAATCAACGGCACTCTAGCCGCCGAAAATGCAAATCAGGAATCGACCTCAGCAGCGCTCGCAGCAGCAAACGAACAGACAGCTATCGCAGCCGCAGCCACCAGCAATTACAACGCTACCCAATCGGCCATCAATGCTAATCAGGCGCAGACAGAAGCTGCCAATGCCGTCAACAGCGCCAGTACCGCCGCCGCCGAAGCCAATCAACGTGCAACCCAGCAGGCAATCGCCCAACAGCAAGAAGCCATTGCTCAAACCCAAGCCGCAATTGCCAACGCCAACGCAACCCTTTCCGCCCAAAATGCAGCAACCGCCAATGCGAACGCCACTCTTGCCCAACAAGAAGCGAATCAACGCGCAACCCAACAGGCGATAGCCGAACGCGAAGCCCTTGTTTCGCAAAGCCTAGCGTTAGCCGGGAATGCCCGCGCAGCACTGGCTGCCGGAGATCGTCCATTAGCCATCCATCTGGGGCTATTGGCGAACAGCATTTTGGTTGATCCTCCACTGCAAGCTGATTTGGCTTTAGGCGAAGTGGCCTATGCAGTTGGGGCGCGGGGTATTTTCCGGGGACACAACACTGCTATTGAGCAAATTGCCGTCAGCAAAAATGGCAGACGTGCGGCATCACTGGATACACAGAACCAATTATTTATTTGGGATATTGATCCCGCCTCCGATTTTTACGGGCAGGCGATTGGGTCAATTGATTTGGGCACGACCGATATTACCAGTATGGATATGAGTCCTGATGGCACGATGGTCATTTATGGAAGTTGTGCTTACGTATTAGCATATAGCAATTGTAATGGGTATGGTGGAATGCTTGCCATTCGGGATGTTGCCAATCCACAGTCTACTAATTTCGGCAAATTGCTGTTTGTAGACAACGATAAACATTTTGACTGGGTAGAGTCTGTCGCTTTTAGCCCAGATGGAAAATGGGCAGTTTCGGCCTATTACGGCAAAGCCTATTTATGGAATGCCCAACGCGGCCCCAATTTTGGCAGTTTCATTGCGGAGGCTGACGTGATAGGCAGTATCCCCCAAGTTGTATTTAGTGCCGACAGCCAAACCTTTATTATTAGCGCTCATACTACACCAGAGCGGGTTTTTAGCGTTTACAACATCACTGATACGGGGACGATCCAAGCCCGCGAACCCCTTCGCATATTCGACGGAATTCCCGCTTTCATGCGTGACATAGCCCTTAGCCCGAATAAGCAGTGGGTTTTATATTCACTGTCGGATGGACGGATGCTGCTGTGGGATTTGACGACCAAAACCCAGATTGGTTCCCCTTTTGGCGGCAGTGTTGTTTCTGTGGCCTTCAGTGACGATGGCAAATTGTTAGTGAGTGGGTCGGGTGATGGCAGTTTGCATCTATGGAATATGGATCAAAACTCATTTGGATTTATGACGGTACTCCAAACCGTCAACAGACATACCAGCGCTGTCGTCGATGTGGCATTTGGGCCTAAGAGCTATCGTGGAAGCTATCGGGTTTTTTCCGGTTCAACCGATGCGTCATTTCGTGAATGGGATACCGAGATTGGCAATAGCATTTCCGTCTACCACGATCGAAGTTCTGTCGCAAGTGTGGCGCTTGCCCCAAATGAACAATCAATTGTTTCAGCATCAGAACGTGATCTTGATGCTGAACTTATGACTGGTTTCGTTAATACATGGAATATTGCTGGAGATGAACCAACTCGTTCCTATCCTGAGGGGATTAATCCAACAAGCGTTGGATTTATCGTTGGGAGTAATCGAATTATATGGGGCGTTTTTAATGATTCTAGTATTGAGGCCTATGGCGGTGCTCGCTTATGGGATTTGAGTCTGCCCGGAGAAACTGGCGTTCAATGGTGGCTAGATGTAGACGGTAGTGCAATTCGTGCCATTACAGGGATATCCAGCACTCAACAGGCATTAGCTGGGGGGTGTACAGCTAAAAGTACGATTACCCCTTATCCCTGCACATCAGCAAAGTTATACATCCTCGATATTAATCCACAGTCCCCCACTTATCTGCAACAACTGCGACATTATAATCAAACAGTCGAGATTTTGAGCATTGCGGCTAGTCCCAATGGACAGCGTGCCCTTACAGGTTCAAGCGATTCGCTGCTGCGATTGTGGAATATAAACCTTCCCAGCGAGAGCCAACCACTAACTACTTTCAAAGGACATACGCAGCGGATTAATAGCGTAGCTTTTAACAGCAATGGCACGAGAGCTTTATCGGCTTCAGATGATTCGAATGTTTTGATGTGGAATCTAACCGGTACTGATAATCCGAGTACGCCTAAAGATGAACGACTGATCGCAACTTTCCGCACAACGGGCGCTGTCACAAGCGTAGTTTTCAGTACAGACGATAAACGAATGCTGACAGCCACAGCCAACGGCCTCGTTCAATTGTGGAATATCGAGTTAGCATCCCCCACTTTTGGGCAGGTCGTTCGTACTTTTAATGGGCATTCAGGGGCAGTTAATCAGGCGGTGTTGAGCGGTGATAATCAGTGGGTAGTTTCAGGATCGGATGACCAAACAGTTCGGTTGTGGCAGGTGCAAGACCCATTACGCAATAAAGGTGGGCTTTTTACTTGGGTTTGCAATACACAATACGCACGTCCGCTGACGGAAGCGGAACGCCAAACTTATGCCGTGACAACGCAGCAGCTTGCTAACCTCAAGGCGCGATGTGGAGCGGTTGGTCAACCGGGCGCAGTCGTAACGGTATCCAATGCCGCTGGTGTTGCAGAGGCTGTGGTTGCATCCCCGACCCTGACCGAAACCGTTACACCGGATGCCCTTATTCCAGAATTGATCGAATCGGATGATGCGCGGGTGGTGGCAACGGGTGGCTGGCAGCGTATGGATGCGGTAGAAGCCAGCGGACGCAGCTATCTGATTACGGGGAATGTGGGGGATAGTTTATCGCTGACATTTGAGGGGACAGGTGTGGCATTCATTTATCTGAGTCATCCAGCAATGGGAAGCCTGAGTATCGAGCTAGACGGCGTGGCAGGCGAGACGATCAGCTTGGCTGAAGGGCAGCCAGAATTAACAACCTATACGATCAGCGGGTTAGCATTTGGGACGCATACACTTCGCCTGATCGTGGCACAAGGGCCAGCGGTAGTGGATGCCTTCATCGTCAATCCGACGCTTGAAAATCCGGAAGTTACGCCAGAAGTGACCGCTGAAGCAACAATGGAAGTTACGGCTGAAGTGACTCTTGAAGTTACTTTCACCGAAACGCCGACGTTTGTGCCGACGCTGACGGCAACACCGACATTGCCCCCGGTAGTGATTTTGCCGACGGCGACGTTGATGCTGCCACCGATTGCACCGCCATTGTTTGCCAGCATGGATGATGGCGCGGCTTTCTGGACGGCACGGGGCGGCTGGCAGTTGAGCGATACACTGCGTTATGGCGAGGCGGGACTGGGTTGGTTCGCTGCCCCGGAGATGGGCACTTTGACATGGGAACAACCGCTTGACCTGCGGCTTAGTGCTGCACCACAACTGCGCTTTATGTCGCTGTTGAACGCGGCGAATGGGTCACTGGCGGCAGTGGAGATCAGCACAGATGGCGTGAACTGGATCATGCGGACTGTGGCTACACCTTCGGCATTATGGCAGGAAAATCTGCTGGATTTGAGCATGTATCGCGGGCAGGTGATCTGGATACGGTTTACATGGCTGTGGCAGGCAGCGACGGTGGCTGAAACACCGATTGATTTCTGGGTGCTGGACGCGGTATCGGTGGTGGATGTGCCGCCTGTGATACCGACGATTGAGCCAACATGGACGTTTACGCCAATCGTGGAAGTGACGCCAGAGCTTGTGGTTACACCGACTTTAACCCTCGCGCCGACACAGACTTTAGTTCCGGTTGTGGAGGTGACGCCGGAGGTCACGGCAGATAGTTGACGGTTATCAGTTATCAGTTTTCAGAGAAAGGCACCTCACCCCTAGCCCCTCTCCAAATGGAGAGGGGTTTTGATTCGCAAATTGCAAAATATACAGATTTTGCACAATTGCCGTAGGGGTTGTCGGCGGGAGTGAGGGAGGGAGGCATGTCGCAAATGTCATTGTCGGCGGTTGGGACGGGGAGCGCCGTAGTGTGCAGCGCCATGTTCGGCTATTGCCGCCGCGCGACACTATTGTCATTTGGGGTG
>JAIOHM010000053.1 GCA_019912965.1 Anaerolineae bacterium | reverse complement strand
CTTCAATGGTGAGGGTTCTACTCCTTGACCTGCACCTTGACGCGATGCCATGCATTGTTGGAGTAACCCTTAAAATTCCAGATTTCCTGTGTATCCTGTGGCTGGCTGTTGCCTGCGGTATCCCGTGCCCGCGCGCTAATTTCATTCTCACCCGCTGGCAGTGCTAATGAAGCTTCCCACAACCGCCATGTCCACACATCGCGGTTATCTGTTAAGAAGCGCGCGCCTATCCAGTTCTTACCATCGCCTGAAACTTCTACCGCATTCACCAGATTATGTCCGTCGCCAATCGCGTATCCCAGCACTTGAACCGCACCCGATGGCAATCTGTCGCCCGACGCTGGATAACAAATCACCGTATTCAGCGAATTTTCGCCCAGCATGATTCCGTCTTCCCATCGTACATTTTCCGGTGTCACTTCCGGCGGGAACAGTTTATATGCCCGCTGCTGGAAGTAATTATCCGAAGGTTCAGTTTGCAGTGTAATCGTCGAAAGCCATTTCACACTGCGCGCCCCGATGTATCCCGGCACAATCGTCCGTAACGGAAAGCCATGAATTGGTTCTAATGGCTGACCATTCATTTCGTAAGCCAGCAGCGTTTCCGGCAGCAGGGTTTTCTCTGCTGGAATCGACCCGCCGAAACCGAATGTTTTGCCCAACCGCGTCACGGCATCTAATCCACTAAAAGCAGCATGTTTTGCTTTGCGATCAATCCCCGCTGCAATCAACACATCGCGCAGCCGGACGCCGCCCCATACCGCATTGCTGATTGCCCCCGCACCCCACGGCAGTTCATTAGGAATAGGCGCGACATTCTGGAGTTCATCGCGGCGGTTGCCCGCGCATTGCAGCGTTGCCATGATTTCCACTTTGGGAAACCGCGCTTTAAGTTCATCCAGTGAGAGTACCAGCGGCGTTTTCACCATCCCATTCACTGTCAGATGGTAGCTGTTGCTGTCCACCACTGGAACATTGCCATGATTGCGGCAGAAAAATAAATCCGTAGAAGTCACGAATTCCTGACAGAGAAAATCCAGCGGGGCATTCCCATTAAACGGCTCTTCCGCTTGAACGATAAAGGCTGGATGTTTGTCATACCACGTTACGCCATTCAATTCACCCCCGCCGCCGCGAGTTGCCGCTTGAGTTTGTTGGTATCAGCCACACCGTAATTCACATCCCGTACTTGACGGCGGCTGTCAAGTACGAACGTGGTCGGCGCGGAAAATACACCCCAGCGGTCAGCCGCTTCAGCGTTTTGGGTAGCATCAATCTGAATAATCTGGATGTCCTCGCCCAATTCCGCCTGCAAGCGAGCCAACGCTGGCTGCTGTTGGGTGCGGCACGGGGCACAGGTGGGTGTAGTGAAGTACACGATAGCTGGAACATTCGGCTTTAAATCGTGCAGCAGGGGGTCAACGCTGGCGCTGGCCGCAGCCCACTGTAAATGATAGCGGGTGTACAACCGGTACGCCACCGCACCAGCCACCATCAGGAAAACAACGAAAATAATTCGCTCAATCATGTTCACCACACCATCTCAACTTGGTACACCGACATTTGCTACGAGATTTTTGCTTGCTAACTTAATCTGGTCTTGTCTCATTCCCCTCTCCGGTACGGGGAGGGGG
>JAIOHM010000052.1 GCA_019912965.1 Anaerolineae bacterium | reverse complement strand
GGGGTTGGGGGTGGGGTAAATTTCGGCTTATCCCAAAACTGTGGTGATGTGAACTGTGTTAGGGGAAGGGACTTGTATTTACACTACCCCGACGACTTGGTAGCTTCTGGATACAGCTTACGATACCGTTCCATAATCAGGGTATGAGCTTCTTCCAGATTGGGGGCAAACATCGCCGTATTTTTTGCGCCGGGGCGTATTTTCATCAAAATATTCATGAAGGTATTGACGAGAATAGAAGTGCCGGCGATCACCGAAGCAAACACATTCTCCGGCATCGTCCGTTCGACATGCTGAAGATGCGCCAGCACATTACCTTTCGGCAGCGCACCCATCTGCGTCACATCCACCGCCGTCGCGCACGGATGATCCACCGCCCGAATCAGGGCGAAAACTTCGGTGCTGATCGCCATGTATTCTTCCCATGTCCACGGCGCTTCCAGATACAAGTTCATAATAATTTGCGACTCATCCGCCCATTCGTATCGGCAGCCCATCGAAAAACCCCCTTCCTTGCATCTACTCGATGAACAAATTTAAACATACTTTGGTTCACAATACATCTATCATTTCCGCAACACCGCCTATAATTTTGACCCCGGCAGAATTCCTTGCCCAATTCCACTAAAATCATTGTTTAACTTGATATATTTCCATGAAAATCAATTCGAGTTCAATTCTATTTTTACGCGGTCTTATCCATATTCTCGTCTATAATTGAGACGAAATTGGGAGCATGAATAATCATGACTGCACATCGGTTTTCGGAACGTTGTTTCAGGCTGTACACCCTGACTGACCCACCCCCGTAAGGGAGCATGGGCGCAGTTCTGCGTTGTTGTTTACAGCCGGACACCAGCTTTATAGGGTGTCCGGCTTTTTATTTTCATGAGGAGGCTGCCATGTTGCTGCATATTATGATGATCGGTTTGGGCGTCGGGGGATTGTTGATGGGTGGCAATTGGTTGGTGAAAAGTGCCGCCCGTCTCGCCAGTTCGTATGGTGCATCGGTGTTGGTCATTGGGCTAACGGTTGTCGCCTGGGCAACCTCTGCCCCGGAATTGATCGTCAGCCTCAGCGCCGCCTTACAGGGGTCTTCAGCCATCGCGCTCGGCAACGTGATCGGCTCGAACATCGTCAACATCGGATTGTGTTTGGCTATCATGGGGCTGATGTTTCCGGTCAAACTCAGTTGGAATCTCATCCGCCGCGAAATCCCCCTCATGATTGGCGCAGGGGTGTTGGCTTTCTTGCTCTCTTTGGATGGCGTTTTAAGCCGTCTGGATGGACTAATTCTCTTTCTTTGTTTTCTCGGTTTCAGCCTGCTGGTGTATATCCTTGTGCGCCGTGAGCGTCGTCAGATCGTCGCCTCACTGGAACGCTACGAACAGGAAGAGGGTTTAATCGATAAGCAGGTGAATCGCCTGCGCGAAGTGGGGCGATTGGCGGCGGGCTTGACTTTCCTGATCGTCGGCGCGAATCTGACCGTCGATGGCGCAACGGCCATTGCCAAAACGTTGGGCATTAGCGAATTCGTAATCGGCTTAACGCTGGTGGCTTTTGGCACATCGCTGCCGGAATTCGCCGCCTCGCTGGTGGCTGCTGTCCATCATCAGAGCGACATCGCAGTTGGCAACGTCATCGGCTCGAATATCGCCAACCTGCTCGGTATTTTAGGGGTGACGGCATTGGTGCAGCCGATTCCGGTCACGCCCAATAGCCTTCAGGTACAAATTCCGGTGATGATAGGATTTTCCGTTCTGGTGCTGCTGTTGAGTTTTGGCAGCCTGATCGGACGCTGGAAAGCGGCTGTCATGTTGATGTGTTATATCGGATTCGTGGCGCTGACTTTTGTAGGCCAGACCTGACTTGGAATATTTAATTTTGGGGTGCATTCCTGCTCAACCCACCTCAAACCCAACATCGGTAGGGGCATCCGGCTCGGATGCCCTCCATATCCATTCCCGCAACACCGCCTATAATTTCTTTTCCAGCAGTTCTTTACCCTGAAGTTGGTCAACCATACCTTTCAACCGACCAATCTTGGTTTGCCATCGACATAAGTTCACCGATTTCAATCGAATGGGAAGGCCATTCATGGTACACTGTCGCACCGAATACTTGAACATCATACATAGTTAGTTGTAAGGTAGGCATTGGTCTTCTTTCAAGGGATATTGGCTTAGATTCTGTTCTTCAATTCCCCTCCTTGTGAGAGGATTTGAGGATAAATAAGTAACGTCAGTTCGGGATAAGAAAGGATATCTTATGGACGAAGCATCCTTCTGGCAACTGATAGACTGGACGCGGGCGGCAAG
This sequence comes from Anaerolineae bacterium, assembly GCA_019912965.1. Lineage (GTDB taxonomy): Bacteria > Chloroflexota > Anaerolineae > Aggregatilineales > Phototrophicaceae > CFX2. The sequence continues at coordinate 4,062 of JAIOHM010000052.1, read as the reverse complement.
CGGCGACGACAGCTACCAGCACATTGAACTGTTGGTAGAGGAATTGGCGAAGTTATCAGAATCCGACATCCTCGACTTTGATACCATCTTTGATCGTCATAAGGACAGGGCCTATAACCGGAATTTGTGGGCAGCCTGTCAAGTCATTGGCGACGGTGGCGACGACAGTTTTTCAGACTTTCGCGGCTGGCTGATCGCGCAGGGCAAGGACGTTTACGAACGCGCGTTGGCCGACCCGGACAGCTTGGCCGATGCGGTTGACCCGGATACAGACACTCAGCCGGAAAGTTTCACCTATGTTTCCATGAAGGCCTTTGAGAGACGGACTGGAAATGAAGACATGCCGCCAAAGGCGCGGACAGGGAGAGTAACACTTACAGGTGACGATTGGGAGGAAGCGGAAAAGAAAGTACCTCGATTACGCGATAAGTTTAGGTAACCTCACTTCATGTTGAGGTCTTATCCCGAACTGATGTTAGTTATTGAGTTCACTTTGTCTATGAAGTCGGTCAACTGTGTCTTCCAACCCACCTCAAACCCAACATCGGTAGGGGCATCCGGCTCGGATGCCCCCCATATCCACTCCCGCAACACAGCCTATAATTTCTTTTCCGGCGGCTCTTTGTCCTGCCCCAATCCAAAATATACTAAATATGGCACTCTCATTATCCTTTTGAATCAACCCACAAAACTATAGATCGAACATACCAACTCGATAAGGGCCCGAAATCCACGTAATGTCATAAAGTATTTGTGAAATATCTTGCATAAGAAAGTACATACCGTTTTCCATCATCTGATGAAAATCTGCATAGGTCATTTTCCTGATAGTTGGCCAGTCAAGTAAAACACCTTTTGCTAGGGTTTTATCACTCTCGAAAGATGGTTTAATTATGTCCCGATGGGCAACTTTATCTCGAAGCGATGTGAGTAATGACCCCCAATTGGGCGCAACAAAGGCTTCCGCATTACTTTCTCCATAAACGGAAATGTCAAAATAATCTCGCACACGCATGGCTTTTGCGTTTAAATTAGATTCGGTCACTCTTCCTAGGGCTTTCCGAAATTTGTCTTGAGAGATTTTCCCTTCATGTCCAGTTTTTAAGACATAGCAGATGTAAAGCATGTAGAAATCAATATATGACCTACTGTGAAATAAAAATGTGTCGAAAGCAAAGGATATGATGGTAAGCTCTTCGTCAGAGACCGAGAGACGATCAAGGCTTTGCTCAATAGCTTGAATTATCTCGCCACTCTTTTCATCTCTCAGTGCCCACAACTGTTCTAAGGCTAATGAAGCCATGTGAAATTTGTATATAAGTGCATCCAAATAATGCTGAATCAACTGTCTTTCTTCTACGGAATAAGCTATGGAAGTTCTTAAAAAATAAACCTCTTGCATTGCACGCAGTTTGAGATAGCTATTCTCCGCATATTTTGCACATTGAGATTGTAATATCTTTAGCCCTTGTGCGATTTGCTGCTGTTCTGAATTAAACATTTATGCTCACTTTGCGATCAACTCAAGTTCTACAGAAACAACTTACTAACACTAATAATTATACATAAGAAACAAACATGTCTATTTAAAACCAATCCAAACTTGACCTCTCGGGTTAACGGTAGGGGCATGTATCTAAATGAAGAAAAACGACGAACTTGATGAAATGCAATTGGATAGTTGGATTGCCGAAGAATTTCCAATACTCAGTGTCGGAAGTGTCCCCAAAAAATTTAGGCACTTGATCGGCCTAGCCTCAGAATGGGGACTCACCGATGATTTGCTGCGCTTTCGGTTGCTTCAAAAATCCTTGGATAAAGACTTGGAGAACTTGGAAAATAGCGTTCGACCACACTATGGCGAATTACACGAATGGCTGGCGAACGCAGAATCAGAGATAACCGACGAATACATAGCCTATTCGTATTTGAGATTAGCAGCAGACGAAGCAAAAATGATACTTATGGGGAGGCTGACACAAGATAAATGACAACCATCCCTTTTCATACCGAACGCAACACCGCCTATAATTTCTTTTCCGGTGGCTTCTTTCCTCCATCCCCTATGCCCCGTCATTTACAGGGGCGGAACAGGCCTTATCGAGCGCCGATTGAACCAAGTCCTGATAAATCTGTGCCATGTCTTCAGCGGAATACGGTAAATTTTTATCAATCCAAAACCGCAGCAGCGCCATGAATGAACTCACGAGATGATGTTCAAGCATATCGAGGGTCAGCAGTTTATGGGTAACTTTCCCGTAATCCGTCTCCAGCCGGATGCGGATTTGCGCGCTGACATAGCGGTAAAAATTCGACTGAATAATCTGCCCGCTGGTTTTGCCCACCACAACTTTGTAAAGATGCAGATACCCCTGTGCATGGTGAAACAACAAACGGCTCAAGTCCCAAAGGGTTGCCTCGCTGGGATGTTGAGACATGTGGTGTTCGAGCTCGGCTTGCAAAACCTCAAACTCACTTTGCAGCAAATCTTCCAGATCATAAAAATGGGCGTAAAAAGTCGAGCGCCCGACATCTGCCCGGTCTAACACATCCTGCACCGTGATCGCCTCATACCCTTTTTCCAGAATCAGCCCGATAAGGGCCTCCTGAAGTGCCTGCCGCGTCTTTTTAACCCGTCGATCTTCTTTTGTCATCGGCTGCTTCCTGAACAATTTTCCGGTTTTTGTTCGCTACGGAACATTTGCGCCCCCTTTGATTGTTGACCGTTCCCTGCCCTGACCATAGTCTAATTCAGAACATTGTGTTCGGAAACGCGATAAACAAGGAGATTTCTCATGATAGCTATTCACAAGAATGCCATGCGGTCAGTGATTACCGTCGTGCTGACCAGCCTGCTCACCACCTTTCATCATGTTTTTCGGCTCGGCTTTGGGTCGCTGCCGATGTGGATGCCCTTCATCATGCTGCCGATTGGGCTTGCCGTGTTATACAAGCGTTCGCGCTTCAAAAACAAATGGTTGTTGGGCGCATACGCCCTCGTCAGTTATGTCATTATCGGCTGGTTTGGGATTGTCGATGGTTTATTTGACCACACCTTCAGGGTGCTTGGGCTGGATAACATCACGTGGCTGCCGGGGGGTGAAGTGGAAATTGTGGAAACGGTCTTTCGGATCGGGTCAGCCGAAACAAGCCACTGGTTTTTCCAAATCACAGGGTCTTTGGTATTTGTTGTCAGTCTCTTTGCCCTGTATTTCACCACTCGCTTCATCATGAGCCGTCTGGCGTTTGATGCGGCTAAAAAGTCAGATCAGGGCAAAATTCAGCGTCCAGCATCCCCCATGCACGGCGAATCCCCCTAAATCTGAGGGTAAAAGGACAGTCTTGGCGGGGAAATGTGACATGCCTCCGCCAAGCTCACACTTGACTTTGTAGACCTTTTGTTCTAAAATAAGTTCGTAAATACGCCTACTTGTGTTTCCCACTCCAATCCAGAAACCACCGAGGTGAGATGAAATTTTTCTGTGAACTGATAACTGTAAACTGACCACTAAACAGCAAGTATTGCAGCGCCCACCCCATCCCAAATCGCCGCAATACTTTTGTCACCAATTCCCATTTGACATTGACGACATTGACGACATCTCCCCTCAGCCGATTGTCATTTGCGACAAACCAGTTCGCCGCAATCGCAATCGCCGCAAATCTCGCAATGTCTTTTACCAAGAACCAATCACCGACACAACCGACGACAACGATATTGTTCCCCTCTCCAGTTTGGAGAGGGGCTAGGGGTGAGGTGAATTCGCAAATTGCACAAAATCCGGTTTTGAAATTGACGAATCTGACGAGTTTTGCGAATCTTTTGAATCTTACCAATCCATAATTCCCGCCATCAAAATCACCGCCGCCATCGCCGCCGCCGCCGCCAATCCCGTAACACACCGTAATCTTTACTCGTTACTTGTTACTAAGAATTCGACCAAATCCGCATTAAACGCTGCCGCCGCTTCCTCCTGTGGTAGATGCCCCACCTGCGGATACACATGCCACTCGGCTTCCGGTAACAATTCGCGCAAACGCTCCCCAACGCTGATCGGCACC
>JAIOHM010000051.1 GCA_019912965.1 Anaerolineae bacterium | reverse complement strand
GATGCCATTCGTCAGCTAATGCGCCTGCCTGCCGGGTCAGCACCAGACCACCCAGATCACGCGCGATGTATTCCAACATTTTGGGTTGTATCCATGTGACTGAATCGACCTGTACAGCGCGCGCCCCGGCGTCGATAAAATCGCGGGCATCTGATTGTGAATGTATGCCACCCGCACCAATCACCGGGATTTCCACCCGCGCCGCAAGCTGTCCAACGAGACGCAGTGCCATCGGTTTAATTAATGGGCCGTATAAGCGTCCGCTGATGAGCCGCCCGGTTTGTGGGTCGCGGGCAGTACCGCGTGGTGGCGCACAAGCCACAATTGCACCCGCACCTGCATCCACAACCGCCAGCCCAATTTCGTAACTGTCCTGAAACGGGATGCGTACCAGCACTGGTTTTTCAGTATTTTTGACGGCGGCACTGACGAACTGCTCGGCATCTTTCCAGTTCACATCGTCGTTCAAGCCGAGTTCGATGGCGTCCACCGACTCTTCAGCTTCGATGCGGCTGGCACATTTGCGGACGTGTTCGAGATTGGTAACGACGATATGCATGATGACCGGGAGTGCCAGCGCCTTCCACTTATCACGGTATTCGGAAAGCACTTTGCTGAGGCCGGGGTTGGGTAGTCCGGTGTGAATTAACATTCCGGCATCCTGATGAACGACGCGCGTTCCGGTGGCGGGCTGCCAGGATTGATAGGTAACAGGATTGGTGACAAACGCGCCTAATTTCTCGAACTTGATGAGGTCTCGGTAGACATCGCCAAAGCCGAGAATACCCGCCGCCGCCATCACCGGAGACTCTACGATCAGACTGTTTTTATCGGGTCGGGTGATTTCAATTGCCATGCAAGTCCCTCATGTGTTACTACAAGTCTAACCGTATATCAATTTCGTAAATTCTATCAAAAATTTACGTTTGACCCCTTACCTAAGTACCTAAAGGTAGTGTAGCATATTTTGTGTACCGCGTTTACGAACCCCCATATATCGGGTCGATAGCGCAGCCTTACATTGATGAACAGACCGATTTTTTCTTTACCTTCCCAAACTTTCGTTAGAGTATTGTTAATATCAAAATTCTCATGTTTCATAGGGTGCAACAGGGTTTAGAATGCATTAAGTGTTAATGGAGATGGCTTGGCCAATCAATGAACAACGTAAAGAGCCGACAACGTACATTCAACCTAACAATCGTAATAATTGCGTTCCTGACTCTGGTATTGCTGCCAATGCAGGCGAGCTATGCTCAAAGCAGCACCCTACGCGTTGGACTGATGGGCGATAGTGCCACCGACGAGTATCGTGGAACAGACAATCGCGGTGGTTCCTATGCCAGCGTAACCTACAACTGGATTGAACAGTTGGTGCTACGTGGACGGATGGTGGCTGGTGCATGGGGCAGCCGCAGCGAACCCCGCCGTTTGGGTTTTGCCAACAACTGGGCACGCAGCGGCGCGACCAGCGAATCACTGTTGCAACAGGGGCAGCATACCGGCGTGGCGGGACAGGCAGCATCAGGGCAGCTTGATGTGGTCATTATCATGATCGGCAGCAACGATTTTGCGCCCTACTACGTTCAGGGTTATGAGCCGATTTACAGCGGCAGCCTGAGCGGGACGGCGCTGACCAACAAGATCAACAGCGTCATCCAGAACATTACGACCGCAGTGGACACTGTGCGCGCAGCGCGTGTGTTACCCATGATTATCAACACTGTGCCGGACTGGAGCCAAACGACCACTGTTCTGTATGATCCGCGCTTCAGCGACCCGGCCAAACGCCAGCGAGTTTCCAACGCGATTGCTCAGGTGAACGCGGGACTGATCTCAATGGCGAATGCACGTGGGCTGGGTATTTTTGACAGCATGGCTTTCAACAGCACCCTGCAAACGCAAATTCAGAACGGTCATCTGAACGTGGGCGGGCAGTATATCAATATGGCGGGTGTAGGCAACGATCCTCGCAACGCGATTTTGGCCGACAATATCCACGTTGGTACAGTGATTGAGGGGCTGGTCGCGAACCAATACCTGACACTCATTAACCAGTTGGTCAGCCCGGATGTTGCGCTGCTGTCCGATGCAGATATTCTGATGACAGCAGGCTTAATCAGCAGTGGGGGTGGCAGCACCAACACCGCGCCGACCGCCGTGAATGACACTTACAGCACCAACGAAGATACCACGCTGAATGTGGGCGCACCGGGGGTGTTAAACAACGATAGTGATCCTCAGGGCAATCCGCTGCTGGCGGGTCTGGTGAGCAACCCGACCAAAGGTACAGTGACACTGAACAGTAATGGTTCATTCACCTATACGCCGAACACCAATGCCAACGGCACAGACAGCTTTACCTATCGGGTTTATGATGGCGCATTGTATTCGAGCGCGGCAACCGTGACGATTAATATCAATTCGGTGAACGATACACCGATTGCCCGCAACGACTTATACACAACACCACGCAATACTGCCATCACCCTGACAATTGGTGGTCTGTTGAGCAACGATACGGATGCAGATGGGGATACCCTTACAGCGGTTTCCAATACCTTCCCGGTGCATGGATCACTCGCGCCGATCAATGCTACGACCTTCAGATATATCCCGCATTCAAACTTTACCGGGACAGAAACCTTCACCTACACCATCAGTGATGGGCGTGGGGGAACATCCACAGCAAGCATCATCATCACGGTAACACCGTAAGTTTTACCCCTCCAATCTGGTTTAAAAGGCGTCCTGCGGGACGCTTTTTTTGTATGAATTAACAAACTGTTTTCCAACTTTAGTTTACATTAATAGGTCAACTTATTAATAAGTTTTACACGCATAAACGTTGTAGAGTTGGAAAATATACGTTAGAATATAAATATAGTTTAGTTCTGCAGGCAGGAGGTCATTGTGCAACACCAAGGCGGCCTGCGGCGATCATTGAGCGTAATGGTCGTTGTGGGTGTTTTGCTCCTAGGCACATTTATGCGCGCGACCTACGCCCAAACTGTGTCGTTACGCATCGGGCTGTTAGGCGACAGCATCACAGATGAATATCGTGGAACTGACAATCGCGGTGGTTCTTTTGGCAATGTAACCTTCAACTGGATGGAACATCTGGTGCGGCTGCGCGGCTTGAACGCAGGCAACTGGGGCAGTTGGGGTGAACCCAGACGGCTGGGTTATGAATATAACTGGGCACGCAGCGCCGCAACCAGCCAGGCGTTGTTATTACAGGGACAATCTGCTGGTTTGGCAGCACAAGTGGCTGCCGGGAAAATTGATCTGGTATTTGTCAACATTGGGGGCAACGATTTTGCGCCCTACAACTCCAACGGATATGCAGAAATCTATAACGGCACGCTCAGCGGCGGGCCATTGAGCAACAAGATTAGCGATGTCATTCGGAATATCACGACAGGCGTTGATACAGTGCGGAGTTCACGCGCTATTCCGATGGTCATCAGCACCGTGCCCGACTGGAGTTTGACCAGTACCGTGCTGCGGGATGCCCGCTTCACCGATCCGGTCAAACGGCAGCGTGTATCCGACGCGATTGCTCAGGTGAATGCTGGCCTGATCGCGATGGCGAACGCACGCGGGCTGGGCATTTTTGACGGCATGGCATTTAACAACACGCTTCAGGCACGGGTTCAGGGCCTTTCTCTCAATGTGAGCGGTCAGATCATCAATATGGCGGGTGTGGGCAACGATCCGCACAATGCGATTCTGGGGGACAATATTCACGTTGGAACGGTGATCAGCGGTTACCTTGCCAACGAATACCTGCGAATCGCCAATATGCTGATTGAGCCAGATATTACGCCGCTCACCGAGGCGGAAATTCTGACCAGCGCCCAGTTGGGCAATACCGCCCCAACAGCGGTGAATGATACCTTCAGCATAGCGAACAATGCGGCTTTGCTGGTGGCACTTTCGGCACTGGTCGCCAACGACACTGACCCGAACAACGATGCGCTGTTGGTGACAGGCGTTTCCAGCACAAGCAACGGGATGCTGGTGAATAATCAGGATGGGACGCTGACGTATACGCCGCCCGCTGGATTTATCGGGACGGACAGTTTTAGCTATTCGATCAGCGACAGCCGAGGCGGGACGGCCAGCGCGACGGTGACAATTAATGTAACCGTGCCAGCACCGACCCCAACCTACACCCCAACCTATACGCCTACCTACACGCCGACGAATACGCCAACGGAAACACCGACACCGACACCCACGGACACGCCGACGGAGACACCGATTCCAACGGAAACACCGATTCCGAGCGACACCCCAACCTATACGGCGACTTATACCCCGACCGAGACGCCGATTCCGAGCAACACACCAACCTACACGGCAACTTATACACCAAGCAATACGCCGTCGTTTACACCCACCCATACGCCGACATTTACGCGAACGCCGACCCCAACGCGAACACCGAGTCCAACGCCTGTTCCGAATATTGCGCCGGTGGCAAATCCGAACAGTTACACTGTTACCCGTAACCGAACGCTTACCATCAGTCACAGCAGTTTGCTGGCGAATGATACGGACGCGAACGGGGATAGTCTGAAGGTGAGCAGTGTGGGTTCGCCGAGCCGGGGCAGCATCACCAAAGGCAGTACCAGCCTGACGTACTGGCCATCGTGGAATTATACGGGGACGGTGACGTTTAATTACACGATCACCGATAACCGGGGCGGGGCCAGCACCGCAACCGTGACGATCACGGTCAAACGGTAACGATTGAGCAAGGCGGCGGGGCTGCAACAGTGCAGCGCCCGCCGTTTTTTATTTGGGGTTGTTGGTCATTGGTTGTTGGTTTTTAGTTTCCAGAAAAAGCGGGCGTGATTCGTCAGATTCGTCAGATTCGCACCAATGATTTTTGAATCTTGCGAATCTTTAGTTCCCCACCCCTAACCCTCTTAC
>JAIOHM010000050.1 GCA_019912965.1 Anaerolineae bacterium | reverse complement strand
CTATCCCACTGACTTAAGTGACACCCAATGGGCGCGATTGTATCCGCTATTGCCGCACAAACGCACAGCGGAAGCCAACATGCGCGAATACATCAATGGCATTTTGTATGTGTTGCGAACGGGCTGTTCGTGGCAAATGCTACCACATGATTTTCCACCTTTTGAAACCGTCAAAACCTACTTTTACAAGTTGAAACGCGATGGTACTTGGCTGCGACTGAACGACCTGCTGCGCGTGAAAGTCCGCCAAGAAGCCGAACGTGACCCCGAACCCAGTCTGCTGATAGCCGATAGCCAATCCGTCAAAACGACGGAAAAAGGGGGGCGCGAGGCTATGATGGTGGCAAAAAGGTGAAAGGACGCAAACGGCACATCGTGGTCGATAGTCAGGGCTGGCTTGTACGGGTCATGGTTCACCCGGCCAACTGGGCGGACAGCGATGGCATCAAACACCTGCTCAAGCGCGTACCGCTGTATGCCCGCTGGACAAAGTTGCTGTTGGATGGCGGCTATGATAGTCCGGCATTGTTGCACTGGTGTCGTGTCCTGTTCGGTGTGTGTGCCGAGATTATCCGGCGCAGCGACCTGAAAACGTTCGTGGTCTTGCCGAAACGCTGGATTGTCGAGCGCACCTTTGCTTGGTTGGGCAAGTATCGTCGGCTTAGTAAAGATTATGAAGCCTTGCCCACCGTCAGCGAGACTTGGATTTATGTTGCAATGGTAGATCGAATGCTTCACCACCTTAGTCCATAATTTTATCTGTTACAACTACTCTCTCAGCACTCACCCCACGTATAATACGGATTGTAAGGTTGATTGAACCAGCGGAGCAAGGATCATGACAAATCGTTATGACGAAGATGAGCATCTGCGGCTTAAACTTCAGTTCTCCAATCACGATCTGGAAGAAAATCGCGCTGGACGCCTCTCCGAAAACCAGAAGCGCAGGATGATCCACGAGGCCAACAAGCTGCTGGCGCTGTACTGGATCGTTTTTGCGCTCATGGGCGGCCTCGTCCTCGCGGCGCTGGTGGAGATGCGGTCGCTTCTGGGAAGCCGGGAGGCGTGGGTGTGGCTGCTGCTGGCAATGGGGGCGGGCTTCATCGGTCTTTATACCACGATGCTCTGGTGGGCTTCTGATGAACAAACCCGTGATGAGGTGCGCGCCGGAGTGGTGAGCATGGCCGAAGGCAGGGTGACGCTTATCACGAGTACGGGCGGCGAAGGTGAACCCATCTACATCGTCATCATTGGGCACTACGCCATCGAGGATGTGCTGCCCCCGACGTACCAAGCCTTTGAGGATGGGCAGCCCTACCGGGTGTATTTCCTGCGTAAGCGGATTTTGTCGGCGGAGGTTCTCCATCCTGAGCCAACAAGCATAGAACCCCAAGCCATGAAGCGGTACAATGCGCCCTACTGACGACATCAAGATGAGGTTTGAGACATGGAATTTTTCAAGAAACTGTTTGGTGGCGGGGGCGATACGGGCGAGGATAGAGCGGGTCTGTATTTTTACGTCAAACCGCAGGGCTGCACCGAAGTGGTGCGGGTGCGCATCGACAAAAATAACGATCCCAGTTTAGACGATGACAACATCCTGTTCGTTCGGAAAACCGTGCGCGGCACCAGCTATAAATGCACCCGCAGCGCCGAATTGTATGTCCTTTTCACCGCTGACCGCAAAGTAAAGGATACCGAAGTGACCGGTGGTGCGCTGGTGACACAGGCGGATTATGAAGCATGGGCAGCCGAGCAGGGGGCGTAAGTACGTGCCAAGTTCGACTTTGCATATGGGGATGATATGCAGAAAATGATAGGACTTATACTTCCTGAGCAGTAGGGGCGCAACATGCTGCGCCCCTACGAGAAAAATCCCGACTATTCAAATGGCTTCCCAAGCGACAGTATCCCGGTCATTTAACGGGACATTTCAACTTTTCAACAGGCTGTTTTGAACCCATACAACTGCGTTATCCTGATTCGTCTACTGCTCACGCCGGGCAGCAAGCGGAAGTGCCATCAGTGCCAGGGCACGCTGCCAGCTTTCCCGTCCTTCTGACATGCCATCCAGCATACCGATCATTTCGGGAAGCATTTCAATGACAGCCTGCTGGGGTAGGCGCGAGTGAATCTTTGACAGGTTAATGATTGCCGTTGGCTGTTCAACAAAGCCCACCAACCAATTTCCCAAAGTGAACGCTGACATCGGCGTGTTCTTCATACCGTAGCGCGTGGCTAATATTTCTGCAAATTGAGGCAAATAGCGTTCATAAGCCGTGCGAGCTTGGGGCAGGGTTTCGTATAAAAGATTGCTGGGCAACTGCTCCACCATGCGCTTATACGCTGAATCCGCATAGATGTCGCGCTGCGACATCCCCAGCAAACGAATGACTTCGCTTGAAGGCATTCCCGTGTAGTCGGCAAGGATTTGAGACAATTTCTCTGGCATCTTATTCTCCCATCCACTATCAAACTCTTTACCTGAACGAAAGAGAGCTAATGCGGGCAGAATATTCACTTTTTATCATTATCTTGTACACTTCATGCGGATTCTAGGACATTTAACACTACGATGAAGTGATATTTGTCATACAAAAAAAATTATGCATCGGAGATAACCCACCGCTGCGCGTGAGAGTTGAGCGAAGTTTTCCGCTCAAGAAGCATCAATCGTGCGCTCAGGATGCATTAGGAGAATCAATTTGAACCAACCGACGCTGCTTTCGATTCAAGTAGGGCTGCCTGCCGAACATGGCGCGGACAGCATTTCGGATAAGTCATGGGAATCCGGCATCTTCAAGTATCCGGTCAGTGGGCGAATCTGGCTGGACACGCTCAATCTGCAAGGCGATAAACAGCACGACCTCAAAAATCACGGCGGCACATTCCGCGCGGTGCTGGCTTATGGTGCAGCCCGTTATCCAGTCTGGCAGGATGAATTGGGGCGCGCTGAACTGCCCTATGGCAGCTTTGGCGAAAATCTGACGGTATCCGATCTGACCGAAGAAAGCGTGTGTTTAGGCGATGTGTACGCGGTGGGCGAGGCACAACTGCGCGTTTCGCAATCGCGTTATCCCTGTTGGAAGCTGGCGCGCCGTCTGGATGTTCACGATATGGCCGCGCGGGTGGAAAACAGAGGTTGGGGCGGCTGGTATAACCAAGTGTTGCAGCCGGGGTATGTGCAGGCCGGGGATGCTTTTCAACTGCTGGAACGCCCCTATCCACAGTATCCGGTTTGGCGCATTCATCAACTGCTGACCAACCGCGAAATCGACCCGGATGCCTGCGCTCATCTGGCGCGTTTGGAAATTCTCTCGCCGGAATGGCGGCAGCGGCTTGGCGAAAAAGCGGCGTGAATTATCGGATGGGCAGACTAAACGATTTCTCGAAAAGAATCGGTGTTGTAGTAGGGGCGCAACATGTTGCGCCCCTACGCGGAAATTCATGCTAAACCTTTTCGATAAACTACATAAGCGCAGGACATGTCTGCCCGCATCGTTGACGCATTCCGCGCCCCTAGTGATTAGGCGCTACCGTATGAATCGTGAGTGGAATCGGTGGAGCAGGTTTCCGCCGTATCACCCGTAATGCTTCACGGAACAGCCCGCCCATCATTTTTTGTGGACTGAGAACACTCACTGCCATCCCGGTTTTGCCATCGGTTGCGCCAGAGGCTAACCAGAGGGCTTTCTGTGCCGGGAGTTCGGGGGTGTTCCCCCAAAGCCGGATAACCGTTTCAAGCGGTTTCAACCGTTGTTCAAAACCCTTGATGGCCTCAACCTGCCGCAGCATATCGGTATCGACCAATCCGGGGTTAAATGCCAGAATCTCGACTCCGCTGCCCTTATTTTCGGCTGCAAGGGCAAGGGTAAATTGGCGCACCCATGCTTTGCTGCTGCTGTAGGCGTTTTGAAGCGGGACGCTTTTCTTTTCGCCCCGTCCCAAGAGGTTAATCAGCTTGCCACTCCGTTGGGGCAGCATGTAGCGTAAGGCGACCATCGAACCGTTGTAGACGCCTATGATATTGGTGTTGATGACCTTCATAAAAGCGTCGGTGGGTATATCGACGGTCGGGCCAAAGGGGGCGGATAAACCCGCGTTGTTGACCCAAATATCAATTTTGCCGAACGTCTTCAGCGCAAACTCGCCCAATGCCTCGACCTGTTCAAGATCACCAACATCGCATGAGATGCCCGCCGCTTGACCCTCCGGCAGTTCCTTCAGGGCTTTATCAATCGTTGATTGCGAACGCCCTGCCACAACCACTTTTGCCCCTGCCGCTGCATAGGCTTGGGCAATGCCCAGTCCCAGTCCGCGCGTGCCACCCGTAATGACCGCGATTTTGTTTTCAAGTAGTTTCGTCATGTTATGCCTGCTGCGTTTTTATTGAGAAAACAGCATCATTATAACGCTCATGGATGAGGCGGGGTTAAGCGGCAGATCAATGTATGGATATAACCGTCTACGCCCTGCAAACCTTCAACTGGCATTTGGGTTATGGTTGGGTCAACCAGCGGTTGAACGACGGTTCGTAATTCGCGTAATAGTACCTGATACCCCCTGTTTATCAGGTAACACTTTGTAATGAAAAAGGGCGTCCGAAAATCGAACGCCCCACGCTGTTTAATGCTGTTCGGGTTACTGCCCCGGTGAAGTCGCCCCGAAGTTGGTTCCCACCAACACCAGATCGCCAATATTCACCAGATTATCGCGGTTAAGGTCGATTTCCAGCGGCGCGGGCGGCGCTTGCAGATTGAAGTTCGCCCCGATGAAGCTGGCGTCCGTAATATCCACAACGCCATTGTTATCGGTATCACCCGCAATCAGCGTGTCTGTGCTCAGGTCAACAACCGGGCTGTTGCCATCCACCAGAATGGTTTTCAGCACTTGCAGATGTCCCGGCGCGGATGCCCGCAGATAGTATGCTCCAGCGGGTACATCGGTGAACTGGTAAGCCCCATTGACACTGGTGACGATCTGCGCCAGCACTTCGTAATCCCCGCCCATCAATTCAACGTTGATGCCCGTGTTATCGGTTGGGTTGGCGTAGGTGACGACGCCAGCCACACTGCTGAATTGGGCTTCACCGGGTACGAGGATGACCGGCATTTCGACCGGAGGCTGCATCAGATCGGGCTGCACGACAGCGGCAGGCTGCAAGGGGGCGACTGTACCATTGATCACTTCAACAATGAGGTCACGACCATTGCGGTCAACCGCACGCAGGGTGCAGTTGAGTTTCGGGTCGCCCGAATTTTTGAGGGTATAGCCCAGCGAGAAGGCCGTCAGATCACCCGCGATGGGTTCGGCAGGCAGCAGACGACTGGCCGCAACCAGCCATGCGCCACTGGTCGCATTGAAACCCTGATCAATGAAGAAGCTGTTGCTGGCATTAAAGCCGTCGCCATCCGCGCGCGTCAGGCCGCCCAATACATTCGGATCGGCTGAACAGTTGGCTTCCAGCCCGTACAAACCCTCGATCTTAAACAGCCGGAAGTTCACCGCAAGCTGACCACCATTGGGTTGTACATCTACCAGTACCGCCGGATGATCGGGAATTGGCAGGGGTTGGGG
>JAIOHM010000049.1 GCA_019912965.1 Anaerolineae bacterium | reverse complement strand
CGCAAGGAGGGGGCTTTAAAGACCATTGGGGGTCAGATTAATTGGTTTTCGCATCAAAAATCTGTCTCCACCGTTTAGTGTGGTGCTACCAAGTGAATTCTACTCTAACCAGAATAGCACAAGAGTTCGTATTTGTCAATTATAGTTCGGTTTGAAAAGCGGGACACTGACCGCTACAATGCGACCTCGATTATTTCTTACCCCACACCATAAATGTGGATACAGAAGCGAAAATTTTGCTGTGAAAGGCTGACCTCTGATGCCCGGTTACGATCAAAAACTTGCTCAACAACTCCAACTCCGTCCGGCGCAGGTGGCGTCCACGATTAAGCTGCTGGATGAAGGCGCGACTGTGCCGTTTATCGCCCGCTATCGTAAAGAGATGACGGGTGGATTGGATGAAGATGCCATCCGCAATATCCTAAGCGGGGCGACGCAGCTCCGCAATCTGGATGAACGACGGGAAACGGTGCTGGCTTCGATTGAGGAACAGGGCAAGCTGACACCGGAACTGAAATCACAAATTATTCGTGCGGAAACGATGACAGCGCTGGAAGATTTGTATCAGCCGTATAAACCGAAGCGGCGCACCCGCGCGATGATGGCACGCGAAAAGGGGTTGCAAGAACTGGCTGATCTGATCCTGAATCAACCACGCGACGGAAAATCCGCCGAACAGTTGGCGCAGGCGTTCCTCAATGATGATGTGCCAAATACTGAAGAAGCCTTAGCCGGGGCGCGGGACATCATCGCGGAGGCGATCAGCGATCACCCGGAAGTGCGCGGCATGGCACGGCAGAAGGCGCTGCGTTATGGGCTGGTGCAGGCGGAAAAGGTCAAAGATGCACCGGACGAAAAAGGGGTTTATCAATCGTACTACGATTTTGAATTCCGCATCGAACGCGTCAAGCCGTATCAAACATTGGCATTGAATCGCGGTGAGGCTGAAAAAGTCCTACGGGTGCATATTGATGTGGCGGAACGGGATTGGCAGCAGGCAATTGAACTGGTTTTTCGGGCTAATCCGCGTTCGCCGTTGGCGGAACAAATGCGGTTAGCGATTGATGATGCGGCTAAACGGCTTTTGCTTCCGGCTATCGAACGGGATGTGCGGGCGATATTGACTGAGCAAGCCGAAGACCACGCCATCAATGTGTTCGCTACCAACTTGCGCGGTTTGCTCAATCAGCCGCCGTTGGCCGGGCGCACGGTGATCGGTCTTGATCCGGGTTTCCGTACAGGCTGCAAAGTGGCGGTGGTGGATGCGACCGGAAAAGTGGTGGATACGGCGGTGATTTATCCACACGAACCGCAGAAGCAGTGGAATCAGGCGCTCAGAATTCTGGAAGCTCTGGTTATTAAACACAGTGCGGCGCTGATCGCTATCGGCAACGGGACGGCCTCACGCGAAACCGAGCAACTCGCCGCCGAACTGACGCGCGGACGCGAGGGACTCAATTATCTGATCGTCAACGAGGCGGGGGCGAGTGTGTACAGCGCGAGTCCACTGGCGAAAGCGGAACTGCCCGATCTGGATGTGACGCTGCGGGGTGCGGCCTCGATTGCGCGGCGAGCACAAGACCCGTTAGCTGAACTGGTGAAGATCGACCCGAAATCCATCGGCGTCGGGTTGTACCAGCATGATGTGAATCAGGGCAAACTGACAGGCGCTTTGGACGGTGTGGTGGAGACAGTGGTCAATCGAGTCGGCGTGGATGTGAACACGGCTTCGCCTGCCCTGCTGACGCATGTGGCCGGGATTGGGCCGAAACTGGCGGAACGCATCGTCGCACACCGGGATGAAAATGGGCCATTCCGTGACCGCAAAACGTTGAAAAAAGTGGGCGGATTGGGGCCGAAAGCCTTTGAGCAGGCGGCGGGATTCCTGCGGGTTTTGGATGGCAGTAATCCACTGGATGCGAGCGCGATTCACCCGGAAAGTTATGCGATTGCCGAAGCCGTGCTGAAAAAGGCGGGCATCAAAGCCGACACCCCTCCTGCTCTGCGGGCGACGGCGTTAATTAAATTGCAGGCGTCGCAGTCGATTCAGGACTTGGCGGCAGAATTGGGGACAGGTGTGCCGACTCTGACCGATATTGTCGAACAGCTTTTGCGACCCGGACGTGACCCGCGCGAGGATGCCGCCGCGCCGATGCTCCGCAGCGATGTGCTTTCAATGGACGATCTGATGAAGGGGATGCAATTGAAAGGCACGGTGCGGAATGTGGTGGACTTCGGCGCGTTCGTGGATATTGGCGTCAAGCAGGATGGTTTGCTGCACATCAGCCAGATTCCGCGCGGACAATCGTTGGGCGTGGGTGATGTGATTGATGTGGAAATTTTGAACGTCGAAAAAGAGCGCGGGCGGATTAGTTTGGGATGGGTGGGGTAGTGAGCAGTGACGCGTAATGCGTAAAAGAAAGGCAAGTACAAAGTACAAAGTACTGAGTACTGAGAGAAGAAGGACTGAGTGGTAAAGGGGACGGAATTGGAAATGCGGTATAGTGTAGGCGTGTGATAAAAAGCAGGACGGTGACAATGGTTGCGGAAAAAATCATACCCTCAATAGCGGAACGGGTGATCGCTATCCACGTTACTGAAGACGAATACATGCGCGATTACGCCGAGCATTTTTACGAATGGGTCGATGGAGTGGTTATCAAAATGTCGCCTGTAACTGCCAGACATGATGGCTTATCAGTTTATCTACGGCTGCTTTTAGATACTTACTTCGCGCTTCGCCCGATTGGAAAAGTTCGCTCAGATCCATTCGTGATGAAGGCCGATAACAGTCCACGCCGCCGAGAGCCGGATTTGCAGGTGATTTTGAACACCAATCCGGGAAAGCTGACGGAAACGGCGATGTTGGGCGCAGCGGATATTTGCATCGAGATTGTTTCCGAAGGCAGCCAGGAAACCGACTATGTGACCAAGTTTGTCGAGTATCAGCAGGCGGGCGTCCGTGAATATTGGCTGATCGATCCGCTGACGGAACAGCCGCGTTTTTTCCGTTTAAATGCTGACGGGCGCTATGAACCGCAATCCCCGGATGCAGACGGTTATTATGAAACCCCTCTGCTGCCGGGGTTGAAGCTGCATGTGCCGACGCTGTGGAGCGATCCGCTGCCGAACACGATTGCGGTGGTTCAGACGGTACAGGCGATGGTGGCGGATTAGAAGGATTGAATGGCTTCGACCAGCGAGTCTGGCGCTTCCCAATTGAGGACGTGGCCTTTGCCCTTCACCCATATTACAGTGGGGATGGGGAAAGAGGGATAACTGCCGCTGTGAAATGTTTAGCGGCAGTCGTCGGATAGCGGTTAGGTGGGCTGTTGTACCAAGAGCAGGTGATTGCCTTCTGAGTCTTCGATGATGGCACTGGTTCCCCACGGCTGCGGGTCGGGTTCGGTGATGAACCGGATACCTTTGGCTTTCAGCGATGCCACCAGCGCGGTCATATCGGTGACATTGAACGTCACGGCCTGCGACTTACCCACCACTGGTTTGTAATGCTCCCAATTTTCGTCCACTTTGTAAAGCACAACTTCGGTGGTTGATCCGGGCGGCTTGACCGATACCCAACGATTGGTCGCACCGGGGAACAGGGGTTGGTCTGTTACCAGTTCAAAACCCAATTTGCCCGTATAAAATGCTTTTGCCCGATCCTGATCTTCCACAAAAATTGAAACTGTACCGACGTGTGTAATCATTAAAATCCTCCTGTAGCCTGGCTCAATCGACAAGCTGAGTGTAGCACATCAGTTCCAAGCACGGATTGTAAAAATTGGACGTAAAAGGCGGCGACTCGCCCTGCTCATTCCAAACCGCTAAAATGGCTGCAAGCATTCACAAACATTAAAAGGCATCCTTATGGCGATCTCCTCGCTGATCGGCAGTCGGTACCAATTGGGGCAGTCGTTAGGTGCGGGCGGGATGGGCGCGGTTTATCAGGCAATCGACCGTCTGACCGGTCAGCAGGTTGCGCTCAAGCGTGTTCATATTGAACCCGGCCAACTGGTTTTCAATTCCCGCGACAGCAATGCCGATGCCCGGTTAGCACTCGCCCGCGAATTTCAGACGATGGCTTCACTGCGACATCCGAATATTATCAGCGTGATGGATTACGGCTTCGACGCGGGGCATCCCTATTTCACGATGTCGATGCTGGAGAATCCGCAGGATATTCGGGCATATGCCCAAGAGCAGGACGAGGCCGGGAAAGTCGGGCTATTGGTACAAATCCTGCAAGCGCTAGCTTATCTGCACCGCCGGGGCATTATCCACCGCGATTTGAAACCGGGGAATGTGTTGATGGCGGCGGATGGTGAGGTGAAGGTATTAGACTTCGGCTTGGCGGTCGAGAAAGATTATGCTGATGAATTCGCCGGGACGCTGGCTTATATCGCGCCGGAAATGCTGACAGGGGAAGCAGGGTCATTCGCTTCTGATCTGTACGCGGTCGGGGTGATGGCCTACGAAATCTTTGCCGGGGAGCATCCATTTGACTTGAGCAACAGTGGCAAGCTGATTATCGAAATTATCTCCCGCGACCCGGATTGGACACGTATCACCAAACGCGGTTTGAATATTGTTCCCACCAGCGATTCGAACGCGACCACTCCACTTGAGGCTCAGTCTGCACCGTCCACGCAAGCCCCGGCAGCCCCGCCTGAACAGCCGGAAACCATTCCTGAAATTATCACCAAGCTGATGGCGAAAGACCCGGCACAGCGTTATCAGGATGCGGAGGCGGTCATCCGCGATTTATGCGGCGCGGCGGAACTGCCTTTGCCGGAAGAAAGCATGGCTATCCGCGAGAGCTTTTTACAGGCGGCACGGTTTGTCGGGCGGGAAGCCGAATTTGAGCAATTGACCAGCGCCTTAAACCGGGTAGTGCAAAAGACAGATGGTTCGGTGGGCAGCGCGTGGTTGATCGGCGGCGAAAGCGGCGTGGGTAAATCCCGACTGCTGGACGAACTGCGCGTTCGGGGGCTGGTGGAAGGAGTACTGGTGCTGCGCGGGCAGGGCGTGGCGGAAGGCGGTCTGCCGTATCAATTATGGCGGGATGCAGCGCGGCGGCTGGCGCTTTCCACAACCTTGAGCGATCTGGAAGCCGGGGTCTTAAAAGACCTTGTGCCGGATATTGGGACGCTGCTGGAACGATCTGTGCCGGATGCGGCGGAACTGAACGCGAAAGGCAGTCAACAGCGGTTGGCCTACACGCTGCTCGATCTGCTCAAGCGGCAGACGGGCGCGGTACTGCTCATCCTTGAAGATTTGCATTGGACGCTGGAAAGCCTCGAAATTCTAAAAGTGATCGTCCGCAATCTGGGTGATTTGTCGCTGCTGGTGATCGGCAGTTACCGGGATGATGAACGCCCAACCCTGCCGGATGATCTGCCAGAGATGACGCCGCTTAAGTTAGGACGGCTTTCGGAGGATGGAATCCGGCGGTTGAGTACGTCGATGCTGGGCGAGGTGGGCGAACAGCCGGATGTGATTGATCTGCTGCGGCGGGAAACCGAGGGCAATGCTTTCTTTTTGGTGGAGGTTGTACGCGCCTTAGCGGAAGAAGCCGGACGGTTGACTGATATTGGACGCAGGACACTTCCGCCGCAGATCACAGCGGGCGGGGTGCAGCAGGT
>JAIOHM010000048.1 GCA_019912965.1 Anaerolineae bacterium | reverse complement strand
CTTTATGAGTGAGCTTCTCATATCTATGATCTGAATGGGTTTGTATTGCTCCCTTCCCCTGCGTGCGGGGGAAGGGCTGGGGTTAGGGGTAAATAGTGGTATCTGGCCCCTCAATTATTTGTCTTTTGGTGTGAGAAAACGCTTATGCTGTCTCGTGTAGCCGATAACCTCTACTGGATGTCCCGTTACCTCGAACGGGCTGAACACACCGCGCGTTTGGTCGATGTACAGTTGAATTTGAGCCTCGATCAGGCACGGAAAACGCCGCCGATTGCCCGCTGGGAACGGCTGATGGAAGGGCTGCATATTCCCCTGCCAGAAGGCGGCATCAAGGATGAATACACGATGGTGCAGCGCTTGGCGTTTGATACGGTTCACGCCAATTCCATCGTCAGTTGCATCGCTGCCGCCCGCGAAAATGCCCGTCAGGTGCGCGAACGCATCAGTTCGGAAATGTGGTTGCAGCTAAATACGCTCTATCTGGAAGTCCGGCGTACTTCTCTGGATCGCATCTGGAATGCCCAGCCCCACGAATTTTTTGGTGTCGTCAAAAATGGGGCGCATCTGTTTCAGGGCATAACCGACTCAACGATGGTACATGACGAAGGTTGGTACTTCATCCAGTTTGGGCGCTTCATCGAACGGGCGTTGGCAATTGCCAATCTGTTGGATGTTCATTTGAAGGCGCTGCCGCTGGATGAACAGGAAATTCCCATTTCGATGAACGATAGTTACTTCGAGTGGTTAGGCATCCTCAAATGTTTCACCGCCTTCGAGGCCTATTGCAAGGTTTGCAATGCCGACCTGCGCCCTCGGCAGATTACCGAATTTCTGCTGTTTAATGCCGAATTTCCACATGGATTGCGCTTCTGTGCCGAGGCCATGCACGCCGCGCTCCAGTCGATTGCCGAAGCCGCCAACGCCAGCAAGAACACCCGCGTTTATCGGCTTTCCGGGCGGATGCGTTCGGCGCTCAGTTTCGATACGGTAGATGACGTAATCGCGCGCGGAACGCATGAATATTTGGAAGAAGTTCGTCGGCAGTGCATCCAGTTGCACGATGCCGTCTACGAAGCTCACGTTACTTATCAGGTTGAATCGGCGCTATCATAGGTTGCCATCACGATTATCACAAAGGGGAGTCGGCTGGCAGCCGATAACAATGTACTGTTCAATCAAGCACATCACCCGCTTTCGTTACAGTGCGCCCATCACCCAAAGCATCATGGAACTCCGCATGGAACCGCGCACCGAAGGCATTCAACGCTGCCTGAGCTTCAAACTGACCCTGAACCCCACCGCCAACATTATGATCTATCGGGACTATCTCGGTAATGTCGTACACAACTTCGATATTCCCGGTCAGCACCGTTCCCTCACCATCACCGCCGAAGCGCAGGTAGAAATGAAGTCAGCGCCCGAACTGCCAGAACGTCTGGCGCCCGAAACGTGGGACGAACTGGACACCAGCGAATTCGATAACCTGCTCCCCAGCAGTTTTACCCATCCCACACCGCTGCTGGATGATCTGGCGCACGAGTTGAACATAACCCGCCGGGATGATCCCTTAACCCTGCTGCGTGAACTCAACACCGCCATCTATGACGCCTTCGAGTACGGGCAGGAAGTCACCAAAGTGGATTCCCCGATTGATGATGCATTGCGTGCCCGCAGCGGCGTCTGTCAGGATTTCAGCCACATCATGCTCGCGCTTTTACGTCCATTAGGGATTCCCTGTCGTTATGTCAGTGGCTACCTGTACACCAGAGGCGATAAAAACACACGCTCGGCGGAAGATGCCAGCCATGCGTGGGTCGAAGCCTTGCTCCCCAAATTGGGTTGGATCGGTTTTGACCCGACCAATAACCTCATCGCGGGTGAGAGGCATATTCGCGTAGCCGTTGGGCGGGATTATGCCGATGTACCCCCAACGCGCGGCGTATTCAAAGGCCGTGCGGATACCGAATTGGCGGTTGGGGTGCGCGTCGCGCTGGCGGATGAGGTAACACTGCCGGATTTAATACCCGGTGTTGGGGTCTGGGCAATTGCCCCCGAACTGGTTGATGAGGGCGAAGCCGGATCAGCCCAGCAGTAACAATCACCCGCTATTCCACATCTGCCGTTTCATAGCCAAAGAGCCGCGCCAGTTGATCTTCTGTATCCGGTGCAGCCACAATCGTCACCGTATCCCCCCGCTGAAATTGAGTACTCCCGTGGGGCACAATCAGCCGATTGTCTCGCTGGATAGAAGCCACTAGACTTTCCGCAGGCCACTCCACATCACAGATACGCCGTCCCGCCACGCTGGAAAAATCCGTTATATGCAGTTCCAACACATGCGCTCCCGTCAAATTGCTCAAGCGCACCTGTTCCATTTTGTGCTGATGTTCTCGCTTCCGGGCAATCGCCACTTGATACGCCTGCATAATCTCGCTGCGGGTCACCAGACCCATCAACTGCCCTGTGCGTGGATTGATAACTGGGAGTTGCCCCAGATCGCGCCCGCCCATTTGCTGAATCGCCACCCACACCACATCATCCGCTGAAATGCTCACCAGATCACGTGTACAAATATCCCGCACACCAATCTCGTCATGACTTTCCAGATCATAAGCCCGCTGTAAATCAGTAAGCGTCACAATGCCGGAAAGTTTCCCCGCGTCATCAACAACACACAATGCACGGGTATGCTGTTTTCGCAAAGCATCCCGCAGTTCCGTCAGTGTTGCCCTTTCCGTGATAGTCGGCGCAGGTGCTTGCATCACTTCACGTACCGCGATTCCCTGCATTACATCCACATCGCGCCCCTGCTGTAGCCGGATGCCGCTCTGAAGCAGTGAAAGGGTATCAATCCCCGCCGGGACAAATCGTTCAGTCAGATATACACAAATCACCGTCGTAAACATGATCGGCAAAATCAGGCGATAATCATTGGTCAGCTCAAACGCCAGCAGTACCGCTGTAATCGGCGCACGAACCACCCCGGCCATGACCGCCGCCATCCCGGCAATACCATAAGCTGGAGGCGTACCGGTCAGGCTCAACGGCAGAAATGAGGTGATCAATTTGCCAAATGCACTTCCCAGCAGTGAACCCACGAATAAAGTAGGTGCAAATACCCCACCTACAAATCCGCCTGCAACACTGATTCCATTGGTGATGATTTTGGCAAATGCCAGCAGCACCAGCATCCCAACTGTGAATGTGGCTTCTTGCCCACTCAATACGTTGGTAATCACCTCCCGCCCTGCCCCCAGAATTTGCGGGAAGAAAATGCCGACCGCGCCAACAATCACCCCTGCCAACGCGGTTTTAAGTGGTTTGGAGATTTGAAAACGATGCCACAGATGATGCTGATAATGGACATAGCGGATAAAAAACACAGCCACCGGGGCGAGCAGCAGTCCCAACAATGCGTAGAAGATCAACTCCGCCGGACTGCCCAGCGTATAATTTAAATGTCCGAATTCTGCGCCGCCTTCCTCTACCAAACCCATAAAAGCTGATGATGTGACCGCCGCGATCACCACCGCTGCGAACGAACCCGTTGTGAACTCGCCGTTCAGGATGACTTCCAGCGCGAAAAACACCCCGGCGATAGGCGCACGGAAAGCTGCCGAAATCGCCGCAGCCGCGCCCGCCGCCACTAACAGCCGCATCCGGTCTTCCGAAAGGCGTAGTTTTTGAGCAGCAAACGACCCAATATTCGCGCCAATCATCACGCTGGGGGCTTCCGGGCCAACTGCTGCCCCGCCGCCTAGCGAAATCGCCGAGGCCAATGCCTTGAATGGCATCGTTGCATAACGCAGTTTGCCGCCAGAAAGCGCCACCGACTCGATGATAGCCGCTACACCATGATGCCGTTCTTCACCCACGTAGTGCTGCACAATCCAGCCAACGATCAAGCCAGCCAGCGCCACCATCACCACCAGCCCCAACGAACCGATGATGGGCATCAGCACACTTTCATGCAACGTCTCGAAAAACAGCTTATGGAACAACTCAATGCCCAGACGGAACAGCCACACCCCCATTCCCGTCGCCAATCCGACTGCCACTGCCAGCAATAACAATCGCGTGTTTTCAGAAGGGTGGCGTAGCCGTGTCCAAAGCAAAACGAAACGGCTTTCCAGAAGACGTGTGTTCCGGTGCATCATGAAAAAACCTCATGAGTTATTGCTTGAGGTCTACCAGTGTAACGCTGTAGACTTAAGGAAGGCTTGGATTTGCCGGGAGATTACCATAAGGAAGAGAAAAATCGGGACACCCCGCAGGATGCCCCGATCATAAATACTTAGAACGCGGTCGGCACACCGATCTCGCGCACGTCCACCTTGACCCCATCCAGTTCTTCGGGGATGTGGTCAGCGTTCGCCCGTTCTGATGGTGGAACCTTTTTATCAACCATCACCACCAGACAAACCTCCCCGGTGGAAACGCCGTCTTTTTCCAGCAAGCCAATGCCCACACCCATCACATGTGCTTTGTTCATCAGCATTTCGGTGTATTTGGTCTGCACCAGCATCGCTTTTGCTGTCATTTCATCCTGTGCCATCATCGCCTCCTGATAATAGTTGGCGTCTAAATAGTGATGTTCAGCGCGGCTAACACGCTGTCAATCGGGTTAAAGATGGTCGAAAGATTCGATCCTGCGAACAGCAAGCCAACCGCTTTGTTCTCGGTGCCATCCACAATCAACGAACCAGAATCACCGCCCTGGCTCATCGGCCCGGTGATGATCTGCCCGGTAAAGCGTGCAGTTCGGCTGCCATAAGCCACATTGACGGTCGCATTCAACAGGTTAATCGTGCCTTCGGTATAGCCTGTTGTGCGTCCGCTTTTCCGCACCTTCATCCCCAGAGCCGGAGGTTTCGTTCCATTAATGAACCCGATGCCACGAATTTCCCCGGTGAACATATTGGGGTCAATCGGCTTGGCAAGCGCGGCATCCACTTCATTAGTAGGGGTGGCTTGGGTTGTAGGGGTACTGGTGCTTGGCGTAGAAGTTGCGTTGGTAGGTGTAACCCGCTTGCTGGAACCCAGCAAAGACGCCAGCGCGTTGGTCAGCGACACCACCACCGTCACCACATCGCACCCGCCGCTTCCACCGCCCGGAGGGTTTGGTGTAGGCGTTGGAGTAGTATCGGTTTCGTCAGTGAACCGAATGCGAATAAAACGCTCCAGCCGCGCCACCATATCAGCCGGATTCTTGCCGCCATCAGTTGGCCCCGGCTGCAAGATAGCATCCCCCACCAGTGCATCATTGCTATTCGCCATCACATGATTGTTGGAAAGAATCAGTTTCTCACCCGTTGTCCTGTCAGTCACAATCGTGCCCAGCGTTCCGGCGGTGATTTTGTAATGACCAATACTGACTCCGCTGGGGATGGTCGGGCGGAAGCGGTCGCGCGGGGTATCGTAAGCGCGTAGATAACCGATTTCCAGCACATCAGTGGGAACACCATTAACCTCTTTGGGAATGGCCTCACCAGCCGAAAGTGCTGCAATGGGCAGCTTGCGCTCCACCAGCACCACCACTGAAGGTTCCCCCGTCTCATTCTTAAAACCAGTCGCTACCCCAACCACACCGGGGCGGGCTAAAAGTGCTTCCTGAAAAATAGCCTGCGCTTGGAAGACTTGATTAATCGACACGTTCCATTCCTCCCCTCCTGCGCCAGTTTACGTAATTTAGATTGTAGCATCCTTTGTTAGGACGTGCTGACGGTGTCTAATAATTTCGTGAGTTCAGTGAACCCATCGCGCAAAGTTGGCGTAGATTTGTGGTACAGTTTCATAGGGCACAGTGCCCCAATGTGGTTTATTGCCCCGATACAGGAGTCTATCCCGTGAAGCACATCTTATGGATGATAATCGCCGTCGCCTTGTTGGCCGCCTGCCAGCCTGCCGCCCCCAAACAATCCTTCGTCAAAGGGGATGAAGTTGCCTTTTACGACTTCACTGCGCCCGGCACATTTGAAGAAGGCACATTTGAAGAAAGCACGGCGCGGCTGGAAATCAGCAATGGACGCTACAATATTAACGTCACCGAAGGGGACAGTGTGTTATGGTACGGGCAGTGGGGCAATTCGCTGGCGGACGTGGTGATTGATGTCGAAACCCGCCAGTTGACCGAAGATCAGAATACAACTTACGGTGTCATGTGCCGCGCACGGGGTACGGTTGGTCAGGGGGCTGCCAGCATCGACCCCGAACTCCAAAATCTGGCTTCTGAAGCGCTCGGCAATGCGGAAATTATCGCCAGTGCAGAAACCACTCCAGAAGCCGACGCAACCGCTGAAGCCACTGCCGAAGCGACCATCGAGGCTGCTGGCGAAGCCACCGCCGAGGCTACCGAAGTATCTCCATCTGATATGATGTCAGAAGTGACCGCGGAAGCCACATTTGAAGAAGGTGCCTCGAACCAGATCGGTGGGTTGGAGGTCAACAATGGAGATGGCTATTTGTTCTTGGTGCAGGGCAGTGGACGCTTTGCCATCATGCGTTCCCGCGGACGCAGCGTAACCCCGCTTTTGGATTGGACGGATTCAGCCGTTATCGCCAAAGGTGCAGCCAACAACCGCATTCGCGCCGTGTGCTTGGGAGATTATCTGGCGTTGTATGTGAATGGAGAATTCTTGGGCGACGCGACCGATGATACCTATACAGCCGGGCAGATTGGCATGGTTGCTGCCGCAGCCGGTCGCTTGGGTGTACAGGTCGAATTTGACAATCTATCGGTTTCAGAGGCCAAAGCCTCGTAACCAGAACAAAAGGGGGCGGCTGATGCAGTCGTCCCCTCCCAAAATCGCGGATTTAAAATACCAACCGCAGTAATGTGACACCGCTGGCCGCCGCGCCCAGATATGCCACTAGGAAAAGCAGCAGCACCCCCAAAAAGCCGACCATCCGCCGCTTCATGGTTGCGTCCCAGACCCCGCTCATCCAGAAAAACATAATTGCACCCTCCTGCTTTGGGGCAAATTGCTCATCTACACTCATGCATATTGCATAGCCTGATGCTTTACATCATATGTCAATCTGGTTTTTTGTTCAATAAAGACACATAAACTGGATGAAATCTTTACTACTTTTCACAAACCGCTTATTGCTCCTTTATCAGACAGCACTCAAAAGTGGGACACTTAAACTCCGGTTGAACCTTTGACCATACCTGTGGGTACTAAATAATGCAGAACATAGATTGCAGATGATTGGCTCACAGCATGGGGCATGAAAGCATTTGAAGGGCATCTGAAATCGTTCAGGTTGCACAAAAAAAAGCCCTTCTAACTGCTCGAAACATCTATATTAAATTCTTGCCCCGACTCTTAAGATGTGTTATGCTGTGAACCGCTCAAGCTGCAAGCAGTAGGTCAAGTCCCACACTTGACCAATTGAAGATAGAGCGGAATAGATTAGTTTTAAGGAGAAAAGCATAGATGTTTGATAAGAAGTATCTTCGCATACTTGGAATCAGTATGGTGTTTGTCACCATCCTGAGCCTGCTCGTCGGCGTCGCTCAGGCGCAAGATGAGAGCGTAGTCGTGATCGGCTGGGAACAAGAACCAGATGTGATGCCCCCGCTGAGCACTTCAACCTTCAGCCAATTGCTGCGTGACTTCTTCAGCCGCAACGTTTGGGACTGGGACACCGACTTCAACATTTACCCGATCATGGTCACCGAAATCCCCACTGTCGAAAACGGCATGGTGACGACCAATGAAGCGGGCAACACCGTTGTCACCTACAAACTGCGTGAAGGCATGAAGTGGTCGGATGGCGAAGCTATCACTACTGATGACTGCCTCTTCGGTCACAAACTGTATAGCGACACCTCGACCGGTTCAATCTTCCGCAGCGACTACCCGAGCGTGGTCGAGAGCGTGGAAAAGATTGATGATCTGACCGTTGTGCAGACCTTCAACACTCCGTATCCTGACTACACCAGCGACACCGTTTATCTTCAGTGCCGTTACCCCGAACACGTCCTGCAGCCGCTGATCGATGCCAATGGTGGCACCGTTGACGGTCTGCCGTACTTCACCCGTGCCGAAGGCATGGTCGGCTATGGCCCATACATGCTGGAAAGCTGGACACCCGGTGACAACATCACCTTCGTCCCGAACCCCAACTGGGATGGTCAGGCTCCTGCCATTCAGCGCGTAATCACCAAGTTCATCACCGAAACTGCCCAGATGCAGAACGCCTTTGAAACTGGCGAAATCGACGTCACCTTCAACTGGCCGATTGACCTGGTTCCGACCTACAGCGCTGTTGAAGGCGCGGAAGTTTGGAACGTCAGCAGCGTTTATCAGGACGCGCTGTGGTTCAACACCGACCCCGAAGGTACACAGAATCCTGCCATCAAGGATCCGAATGTCCGCAAGGCCATCATCCATGCAATTGACCGCGCTGCCCTCGTGGAATCGCTGGTCGCCCCCGGCCTCCTGCCGCCCGATGCTTTCGATGCTGTGAAGTGGCGCCCAGAAGGTCTGGAAGTTCTGGGTTATGATGTGGACGAAGCTAACCGCCTGCTGGACGAAGCCGGCTGGGTGGATAGCAATGGTGACGGCTCGCGCGACAAGGACGGTGTTGAACTGATCCTGCGCTTCTACACCACCACCCTCCAGACTCGTGGCAACTACCAGCTCGCCATTCAGGAATACCTGACTGCCGTTGGTATTCGCACCCAGTTGTTCCAGGTGCCCGGCCCGGCAGTGCTGTTCGCCAGCGTGACCAATCGCGGTATCATGAGCACTGGCGACTATGACATCTCCATCTATGCTTCCAGCAATGACCCGGTTACCCCGAATATTGACCCCGACAGCTTCTCCTGCGCTGGGCGTCCTTCGGCGGAAAACCCCTCCGGTGGTAACTTCTCGTTCATCTGCAACGAACGCCTCGATGAACTGATTAGCGCCATCCGCAGCAATGTTGACCCCGTGAGCCGTTTGGAACAGAAGCACGAAACGGTGCAAATCCTGAATGACCAGTATTTCTGGGCAGGTCTGTACCCGCGCGTGACCAACTACGCGGCCTACGCGGATCGCTTCGACACCAGCACCATGAAGGCGCTCGGTACACTGGCATCCAACTACTTCCAGAAGATTGAATTCTGGCTGCCGCTGTAAGTTTTGACTTTCACAGGGGTGAATCTAAATCGGTTCGCCCCTGTGCTATAGATAAGTACACTGGGGCGGGGCTTTTAAACCCGCCCTTAACATATGGATGGGTATCGTTATGGGAAGATATGTCATCAAGCGGATCATCGCTGGTATTCCACTCCTCTTTATTATTTGCATAATTGTTTTTCTTTCGATGAAATTATCAGGCTCAGACCCGCTGGGCTATCTGGCGAATGATCCGAAAGTCAGCCAGGAAGACCGCTTTATGCTGGCCGCCCGTTTTGGATTGAACGATCCCATTCCGCAGCAGTTCGTCCATTGGCTCATTGGCGACGACTGGTTCAAACGCGATATTACAGGTGATGGTGAACCGGATGAATTCGGCACACAAAAGGGTATTCTGCGCGGTGACTTTGGCGACTCAATCCGTACCCGCAAACCCGTTTCAGAAGTCATTGCCACCGCCCTGCCCAACACCCTGCTCTTGGGCTTGACCTCTTACATCGTGACCGTAATCGCCTCGATGGCGCTGGGCATATTCGCCGCCTTGCGTCAATACACGTGGGCAGATAACTTCATTACGGGCATTTCGTTTGTAACCTTCTCCATGCCTATCTTTTTCATCGCCCTGCTGAGTGTTCAGATATTTGCTGTCGAAGCCAAAAAAGCCGGGCTGCCCTATCTGCCTGTGCAGGGTATGTACGATGTGCGCGGTGACCGTTCGCTGGACGAACTCATCCGGCATATGATCCTGCCCGTTTTCTGCCTTTCAGCCATCAGCATTGCGGGCTACAGCCGCTACATCCGCGCCACCATGCTGGAAGTCATCAACTCGGATTACATTCGCACCGCCAAATCCAAAGGCTTGGGCAATCGCCGCATCACCTATTTACACGCCCTGAAAAATGCCTCGCTGCCCATCGTCACACTAATCGGCCTTGATCTGCCCTTTGTGCTGGCTGGGGCGGTGGTCACCGAAACCATTTTCTCGTGGCCGGGAATGGGGCGTGTGTTTATCCAGAGCCTTGAACCCATTGACCCACCCGTAATTATGATTTTTGTCCTGATAATTGCTGTGGCGGTGGTCGTGACCCAGATTTTTATCGACATGGTGTATGCGTGGCTTGACCCCCGTATTCATTACAGCTAAGTGAGGTTGACGATGGCTAATGTTCCCATAACAGCTTCCCCGACGGGCGTCTTGAAATTAGGGGAAGATGTACAAAAGAAAAAAGCAGCCTCCCTCTGGGCTGTGGCAAGCCGCCGATTTCTGAAACATCGCATGGCGGTGGCCGGTCTGATTATGCTCATGCTGATTGTACTGTTCTGCGTAGGTGGAGCGTTCTTCATCACCGAGGAATATTCCAATAAGCTGGATTTGTCCCAGCAGTTCCAACCCCCCAGCGCGGAGCATCCCTTTGGCACCGATAACGTCGGGCGTGATGTATTGGCACGTACCATCTGGGGCGGTCAGATTTCGCTGATGATTGGCGTCATCTCGGTTGCAATTTCAGTGTTTGTGGGCACGTTATTTGGATTGCTGAGTGGCTTTTTTGGCGGTTGGGTCGACTCGATCTTGATGCGCTTTACCGAAGCATTGTTATCGATCCCAGTGCTGGTGTTGCTGTTGGTATTTTCACGCCCGCTCTTGGGCATAACGGATACCATTGTGATCTTCGGACGCCAGTTCTACGCCAGCGTAGTCGCCATCGTGCTCATCATCGGTCTGCTCAACTGGATGCGCTTGGCGCGTATTGTGCGCTCGGTCGTGCTCAGTCTGAAAGAACAGGAATTTGTCACCGCTGCCACCACCCTCGGTGCGCGTAAAGGACGTATCCTGTTCCAACATGTGCTGCCCAACTGCCTCGCTCCCATCATCGTCACCGCCACCCTCGGCATCGGCGCGGCCATCGTGACCGAAGCCTATCTGAGCTTCTTGGGTTTCGGTGTGCTGCCTCCCACCGCCACGTGGGGCAACATTTTGACGGGCGCACAGTCCCGGCTGGACGAAGTACCCTGGGTATGGCTTTTCCCCGGTCTGTTAATTGTTTTTACCGTGTTGGCGATTAACTTCATTGGCGACGGCCTGCGCGATGCGCTCGACCCGCGCAGCAACAAATAATTTTCAGTAGGGCGCACCCATATGTGCGCCTGCCAATCTTTCTCCAATGACCTGTCTTCTATTTAGATTGAACAATCAAAGGCGCGGAGCAAACATCTGCGCCTTTTTATTTGTAATGGTGTATAACCAACGTTGCAAACATCTGGAATGGACACTGCATGGAAAACGCATCACTCGTCACGCATCACCCGTCACTTTTGACATCCCTCCGCCGCATCATCACCAACCTGTTCATTGCCTTTACCGGGGCATATGGCCTGAGTGTATCCGGCTTTCTGCTGTTGCGGGCGCTGTTTGGGGAGCGTTACGGCTTCATCGCCCTCATCAATTCCTATGTTCATCTTCTCATGATTCCGGCAGCCATCTTACTCCCGATTTGTCTGTTGTTCCGCCGTCCGCGCTTGGCATTGACGCAGGCCGCGCCCGCGATGGCATTTTTTACGGCTTATATAACCCTTTTCCTGCCCCGTGCATCCGCCGCCCCACCAGAAACGGCCCGCCTCGCCCTGTTGAGTTACAACCTGAACGCGGGTAATCAACAGATCGATTCGATTGAACAGATCATCCGGGATGCGAATGTTGATGTAGTCGCGTTGCAAGAACTGAATCCCCAAGTAGCCGGGCAGCTCGCCGCCCGACTGAATGATCTCTACCCCTATCAAGCCTTACATCCGCAAGAGTGGTTCGATGGGCAGGGTTTCTTCAGCCGTTATCCCATCCTCAGCGACGAGTACTGGCAGATAAATCTCGGTCATCAACGGCTGGAAATCGACTGGAACGGAACGCCAATCGTCGTCTATAACACCCATCCAACACATCCTTTGCGTGGCTTGCGTTTTGCGATGGATACCCGCACAGCGGAAATCCGTGATTTGCTGGAACGGGCATCGCGTGAAACCCATCCCCATTTCTTGATCGGTGATTTCAACATGACCGACCAGTCACAGGATTACGCCCGCGTCACTGCCCGCTATGCCGATGCCTACCGCGCAGTGGGTTGGGGTATGGGCTTCACCTTCCCCAATTTCAAAAATTCCCGTTTTGGCATCGACTTTCTGCCCGCTTTAGCCCGGATTGATTACGTCTTCCACGATCCGAATTTTACCCCGCTGGCCGCCCGCGTCTGGTCAGATTCCGGCGGCTCAGACCACTATCCACTGTATGTCGAGTTGTCGCTTCCATAAATCGCTGGTTTTCAAACCGTTTTATAATCGACAGATACGAACTCTTGTGCTACCATTATTTGTAGGCGCGTAATCGGTTGCGCCCGCTTTGTCCCCGCACAAAATCCTGTGCTGCATTTGTCGCACATTACCAACCCACTTCCACCACTGACATCGCCGCCATCAAGGATTCGCAAGATTCAAAAAACAGGATTGTGAATCTTGCAAAATTTGCGAATCTTCCCGTATTTTTCTGGAAACTGGAAAGTCGAACTGGCACCTAACCAATGACTCAAATTGTACAATTGCAGCGGCATGCTTCCCTGTTCCCGCTGCAGGCTGACAAGACTGACAAAGCGGTGGAATCACCCGATGCTCCCGCGTCGTGCAGTGGTTCTCCTCGTCCTTCTCGCCAGACAATGACGACATTGCAGCGCCATCCTCCCGCACTCCCGCCGACAATCCCCGCGGCTATGTTGCACATTTTGCACACTGTTTACCCGGCCTTATGCATTCGCTGATGGCTAAAAGCTATTCTCCCAACGCTTCTGCAAATGCCCCCGCCGTCGGATAACGATCATCGGGCTGCTTCGCCATCGCTTTACGAATAGCCTTCGCCGCCCCTTCCGGCAGATCATCCACCAAATCACGCGCATCCGGTGCAGGCCGCTGCAAATGCCCGAACACCACCGACGCCGCATTCTCGCCACCGAACGGAAGCTGCCCAGTCAGCAGTTGATAGGTCATCACGCCCAGTGCGTAAATATCCGCCCGTTTATCGACTTCCCGCGCGGCCATAATCTGTTCCGGGGCGATGTAATCCAATGTGCCCAACATCCCCGTTCCGGTAATGCCTGTGGACTGCGCCACCAACCGCGCGATTCCAAAATCCATCAGCACCGCCCGCCGCGTTCGTCCGCCTGCTGTTGGCGTGGTGATCGGTTCGAGCATAATGTTAGACGGTTTGATGTCCCGGTGAACGATGCCCTGCTCATGGGCATAATCCAGCGCGGCAGCAATATCGCCAATAATCGGCACAACCGCATTCAACGACAGCCGACCACGCATGTGCAGTTCGTCGCTCAGGTCATGCCCTTTCACATATTCCATCACCATGTAGTACAGACCGTCCATAAAGCCGAAATCAAACACGTTGACCACATTGGGATGCTTCATCGCCGCCACCGTCCGCGCCTCGCGCTCAAATCGTTTGAGAAAGTCATCTTCGTTCGCCAGATGATGCGGCAGAATTTTGATGGCAACCGCCCGCCCCAAAGTGGGATGACAGCCTTTATACACTTCGCTCATCCCGCCCCGCCCCAGTGGTTCCAGCACCTGATACGGCCCTAACATGCTCCCGGTCAGCGCACCGGGATTAACAAGTCCGGGTGGGGTTTTATCAAGCTGCTTCAAATCAACCCGCAGATGATAAAAGCGGTAATCGACAAACCGCTGCAAACGAATCCGCGCGGGCTGGAACAATCCGCCGATCACCAGCGCCGAAACCGCCAATGCAATCGGCGACTGCATTCCGCCTGTAAGAGTCTGGAACACGGCTTGCAGCGCGAACAAACTCCCCGCGAATACTAATCCCAGCAGCACCGTCAAACCGCCGTAAATCAGCGATTTATGAATCACCAGATCAACATCCCACAATCGGTAACGCAGGATGGAAAAACTCAAAGCAATGCCGAAGGTCGCGCTGGCGATCACGTAAATCGTTTGAAACAAAAAGCTGGCGAGGACTCGTCCTAATCCCGGCTGTGTGACCACTGAAGGCGCGGCTGCCAGAACCAAAATCGGTGTGATGACCACCAGCGTAAAACCCAACATAATTCCGGCAACAATCCATTTGGTCTGCTGGCGCTGTATCACCGTTGCCGCGTGGCGAAATCGGTAAACTTGGGCGTAAATTCCGGTACTGAGGAAGGCGAAGTAATAAACCAGCAGCAACGGCAGGGGCCACAGATACGGATTCAGCCATGAGTCTGGAAACAGGATCGGCACAAGCGTCGAAAGTGAGAGAATGCCCGCTGTCCATTTTGTCCAGTTAGGTACGAAGCGTCCGTTCGGGAAAATATATAGGAACACCAGCAGCGCAATTCGCGAAATCGCCAGCACCGCATAGACTGGAACGCGCCATTCAGGATACATCGCGCTTAAACTCAGTTCGGCGGGTGCAAGATGTGGCGAGATGCCCAGCGTCAACATCAGAATCGAAGTCCCGATGGCAACCCAATCATCCGACTTACGCCAGAAAATCACCCCACCGATGATCCAATACATGGCGAAGATGATGATCTCAGTCGATACTGCGAAAGCTGCATAAGTGTTCATCGAAATGCCGAACTGCATCAATGCATCGGCATCTTCAGCGTACAGGTGGCGCAGGTCAAAATTCGGCGCGGTAGTTGGGATGCGCAGGCTTTCAAAATCCACCTGCACCGTCGCTACGAAAATTACCAGACTGGCGACGGCGATCAATGCCCAGATGCCCCGCGCCAGCAGCAGTTTGTAGCCCATCAGCAGCGCCATCGTGCTGCCTGTTTCCGGTTTCCCCATTCCCGGATGTACCCCTAAAACTGTCTCGTTCATAATTGCCCCGGAATTTTGTTATTTCACTATAGACTCGCTCCTCGGTAGGATGTTTCAGGCTGTTGGTTTGAAAAGCATAACCCGCCCGTCCGCGCTATAATCCCTCTCAATAAATAGTGTTCATGCGAAGCGATTAGGAAAGTATCATGACTCTCCAACCACAGCGTACCATCGACGAACTGAAAGAACTCCGCGCCCTGACAGGGGACGAAAACGGCGCGCAGCGTGTAGCCTTCACCGAAACGTGGGCCAAAGCGCGGAACTGGTTTAAGGAAAAGCTGGCTGGCCTCCCGGTCGAATACGAAGTTGATGAAGCCGGTAATGCGTGGGTGACTCTGCGCGGTCAGTCGGACAAGGAAATGTTGATGGGCGGTCATATTGATTCCGTGCCCAACGGCGGTTGGTTGGATGGCTGCCTGAACGTGATGGGTGCGTTGGAAGTGCTGCGCCGCATCGCGGGCGAAGGCACACCGCCTGTTACTGTGCGCGTGGTCGATTGGGCGGATGAAGAAGGCGCACGCTTTGGGCGCAGTTTATTCGGCTCAAGCGCCTGCTCTGGTACGATGAATCCCGATGAACTGCGTGATCTGAAGGATAAAGAAGGTATTCGCCTTGTGGATGCCATCGCCCAATACGGCATCAATCTGGATACTGCCAAACAATCCCATAAGCAGATCAAGAACGCCAAAGCCTATCTTGAACTGCACATTGAGCAAGGGCCAGTCCTGCTGGATATGGATTTACCCCTCGGCGTCGTCCTCGGTACGTTCGGCGTCGAACGCCATGCTATCCGCTTTACGGGGCAGGCCGCGCATTCCGGCTCAACGCCCATGAACCGCCGCCGGGACGCGCTCGGCGGTGTCTCCAAACTGCATC
This sequence comes from Anaerolineae bacterium, assembly GCA_019912965.1. Lineage (GTDB taxonomy): Bacteria > Chloroflexota > Anaerolineae > Aggregatilineales > Phototrophicaceae > CFX2. Next base: position 31,532 of record JAIOHM010000048.1, on the reverse strand, counting down.
TCGAAATCCGCGAAATCGGCAAGCGACATGGCGGCGTTTGCACCGTCGGGCGTGTGGTGACGCAGCCCGGCATCGTGACCGCCGTCGTCGGGCAGGCCGATATGACCCTCGACCAGCGCCATCTGGATGCCGATGCTTTGGCGGCTATGTACCGCGAAGCGCACGAAGCCAGCCTGCGGATTGCGAAGGAAGAAAACATCGAAGTTGAATGGAGCAAATTGTGGGACATCCACCCGATTCTATTCCACCCTGATCTGATCGAAATGTGCGATGAAGCCATCCGCGAAACAGCGGGTGTCGTCCATCGTTTACCCAGCGGCCCGCTGCACGACGCCGCCGAAGTCGCCCGCGCCGGTGTGCCGACCATCATGGTGTTCGTGCAAAGTCTGCATGGGATTTCCCACAACAAGATCGAAGACACCAAAGAAGAACACATCGCCATGAGTGTTCAAGCCCTAGACAAACTGGCGACCAAAACCATGCAGTGGATTGCCGCCCAATAAAGCGCATCCCGTCGAGTTTCTTGGGCAAAAGCGGTTATAAGGATGTAACAGTTTAAACCCTTACAGTGAACATTCGTCCTTGGTGTTATGATAGGATCATACTTTCTTCACCAAGGGTAGTTAAATGGGAACAAATCGCCGACTCGCATTGATGATTGATGGGGATAATGCTCAGGCTGCGTTGCTGCCGCAGATGCTTGCAGAAGTGAGCAAATATGGTGTTATGACGATTCGCCGCGTGTATGGGGACTGGACTGAAGCCAATATGAAAAGCTGGAAAGATGTGCTGCATAGTTATGCATTGCAGCCAGTACAGCAGTTCCGATACACGCAGGGCAAAAATGCCACAGACAGCGCATTAATCATCGACGCAATGGATATCATATACACCGCTGACGTTAATGGCGTTTGTATCGTTTCCAGCGACAGCGATTACACGCGTTTGGCAACGCGCATCCGTGAAAAGAACCTATTTGTCATGGGTATTGGGAAAAATATCACTCCGCCTTCCTTTGTTAATGCCTGTGACATTTTTGTACACACCGAAAACTTACAACCAATAGGAGACATCGATTTAAAAACTGAGCCTGCTGCATCTGATAAAACAGCTATATCCGATACAACACCGAAGAAGAAGGTTGCAACAAACACCAAAACTGCTACCACTTCTGCACAGTCAAAAAATCTAAAAAAACTAAAAGGTCTAATGCGTACCGCCTTTGACTCGGCAGTACAAGAGGATGGTTGGGCGACTTTGGCAGCAATGGGCGATTTTCTACGCAAACTCGATCCGAGTTTTGACTCACGAACTTATGGACGCAAGTCACTTTCGCAGTTGGTTGCGGATTTGCCTGATTTTATCGAGTTGAAGAAAGATAAAACTAATCAAGGCGGTGTTTACATTCGCTTGAAGTAAAGATTTTGGACTTTGGCTTTTAGCGTTTGAACGCGATATGTTAAACCGCGTAATCACGTAAAGGCTGTGTACTAAAAACCAATAACTAACGACCAACAACCAACAACGAACGACTAAAAAAGGGGATGTTGCGATGGTTCAGATTTCGGATAAACCCGTTCATGACCCGATTGCTGCCATGAAAATGGTGGACGCCTACATGCGCTGGGCGCTGGAAGCCTCAGAAGAAGTCATCGGCAAAGATGGGCTGGCGGTCGTCCTGCGCGGCGCTGGTTTGGAACGCTTCATCGATAACTACCCACCCAATGTACTGGAAACCTCCGGCCACATCACCTATGGCGACTATACCGCCCTGTGCGCGGGCATCCTCAATTTCTTCGGGCGTCCCGGCAAAAGTATGGTGATGAGGATTGGGAGACTTTCCGCCAAAAAAGCCATTGAGCATCAAAGCGGCATTTTTAATCTGGCAACCGTGCTGGCGGGCAAACTGCTGCCGACCAGTGTACAGGTCAAAATGGGTTTGGGTGCGGTCATGGGCGGCTTCAAAGTCATGGCCGAAAAAGCTGGACAAGAATTCAAAGGCACGATTGAGGATAAAGGCGATACTTATCACTACGTTGTCGAAACCTGCCCGCTGTGTTCCGGCAAGCAGGCCGATAGCAACATCGGCTGGTTGATGGAAGCCAGTCTGGAAGAAGGTTTGCAGCAGGTCTTTAACAAATTCTTTGATGTGGTCGAGATCGAATGTAAAGCCAAAGGTGCACCTGCGGGCGTATGGGAAGTGCCCAAACAGCCCGGTGAAGAAGGCGTCAACCGCAGTGCGCGGTAAGGGAGCAAAGCATGTCGATTACCATCACCGATAAACCCGAATACGACCCGATTGCCGATTACCTGATTGTCGATGCCTACATGCGTTGGGCGATGGAAGCCGTCAAAAAGGTGATCGGCGAAGATGGGCTGAAGTTCATTCTACAAAAAGCCAGCTTGGAACGTTTTATCGACGACCCACCCTCCGGTGAAATGACCGTCTCGGATGTAACCTTCCGCGAATACGCCAGCTTCAGCGCTGCCCTCATCAATCATTTTCAGCGTCCCGGCAAAAATATGGTCATGCGTATGGGGAGGGAAAGTGCCCAAATGGCGATGAGTTTTCAGCGGGCGCTGTTCAATATGTCGGTGATTACGGCGGCTCAAACTCTGCCTGCCAGCGTACAGGTCAAAATGGGATTAGTGGCGGTGCTGAACGGCTTCAAACAGCTTTACGAGCATAAAGCGGGACAGCAGTTTATCGCCGCCGTTGAAGAACGCGACGAACATTATGCTTTTGTCATGCAGTCCTGCCCCTTCTGCGCGGGAAAACAGTCGGAAAGCTGCGTTGGCTGGCTGTGGGAAGCCGTCCTGGAAGAAAGCGCACGGCGAGCCTTCGGCAAATTTTTTGATGTAGTGGAAGTCGAATGTAAAGCCAAAGGCGACCCCGCCGGAGTCTGGCTTGTTCCCAAAGAACCCAGCGACGAAAGCTACAACCAGAGTGCCCGCTGACCATGCAGAAATCCAAACGCGGCCTACGCGCTAGCCTGCTTGCACCCCTCACCGGACTCTACTTTGAACACACTGTCCCGCGTGGGTTAGAGGATTTTGTAAATCTATTGGAAGGACGAGCAGCGGGGAAATCTTTCTTTAAAATTCATCTTCAGCACCAACGAGATGATTTTTATGTTTATGAAGCATGGACGATTATCTTTGTCGGCCCTAGAAGTATCACAGTACAGGGAACACTTAAATCCGTTGATAATGGAACTACACTCGTTAGTGGGCGATCTCAACCGGACATTGTCGTAGTTTTTGTCGTTATCACTGTAGCAATGTTAGCAATAGCGGTTGTATGGTTTCTAGTTCAGGTCAATTATTCATCAGTATATGCTGTTGCGCTTCCGCTTTTAGGAGTGTTCTTGTTTGTGTGGAATTTCATAACCCTGCAATATAAGAGGCGGGTTATTGAGATAGAACTACAGTTGCAATAAGGAAAATTAGCCGTTGATGCAGAAATCCAAACGCGGTTTACGCGCACACCTGCTTGCGCCTCTCACCGGACTCTACTTTGAACACACCGTTCCACATGGGTTAGAGGATTTTGCAAAGCGATTAGAACGCAAAGTGATGACCAATCCCACAACCGAAATTCGCTTGCAACGCCAGCGCGACGACTTTTATATTTACGAAGCATTGCTGCCAACCAAACGCAAAAACAGCCCTTTCACCATCAAGGTTTCCGGCAGCCTGAAACACATCGACAGTTCCGCTACGCTAGTCAGCGGGCGGGCAGGCTCAAGGTTATGGATCGGCTACACGGTTGATCTGGCGATTCTCATCATCATCAGTTTGATTATTGCCTTTACCGATAACCCATTTGCTGCGCTCTTTGTTGCCATAACCATGTTGGGCTTATATATTTTCCGCTGGTGGATGATTTCCCGTCAGTACCAAGCTCAAGTACAGGAAATTGCCCAGTATTTGCAATAATTTCGATTTACTCAAGGAGTCTTGCTCTTGCGAAAAGTATTCATCGTTTTGCTGATCGTTCTAATTGTAGGCACATTATCTTTCACTTCGACCATTGCTCAGGAGAGCGAAAAAGTGTTTATCCCCATCGGCGGCGGTTATGGCGATACTTTTGATGGTGTGATTGCCGCCGGACTAGCGCGGTCGCAAAATGGCGCGCTCAACATCACCGTCCTGCCCATCACCTATGCCACCGATGCCGAATCCATTTCCGCCGAAGAACTGACCGAAAATCTCGATGCGGCTGAAAACCGCCGGAGTCAGCTTGAAGAAGCCTGTCTCGCTGGCGTACCGGAAGGCACAACTTGCAAGGTGCAGCTTGCACCCATCTTCACCCGACCGGATGCATTGGACGAAGCCAACCTCGCCTTTTTTCCGGACGATCTGACGATGGTCTACATTCTGGGCGGCGACCAAACCATCGCCATGCAGGTCGTCACCGGAACGCCGATTGAAGAAGCATTGGCAGCGGCTTACCAACGCGGCGTGATTATCGCCGGAACCAGCGCCGGATTGAGCGTTCAAAATAAACCGATGATCGGTGGTTATGTGGGCGATTTCGGCCCGGAAAGTGGGCTGAATGCGGGCGCGGTTGATATGTGGAACAGTGCCGATAGACGCGGATTGTCCTTCGGCCTGACGAATGTGCTGCTCGAACAGCACTTCTGGGAACGCTCACGCCTCAGCCGCTTGCTGAACGCGCTGGTACAGCCGGATGTCCCGCGTGTGGGTGTGGGTGTCGATGGTTACACCGCTGCCGAAATCATCAATGAAACCACACTCGGCAATGTATTCGGCTTATACAATGCTGCGGTCTTGGATGCCGAAACCTTCGATGCAGCCGCTGAGTCCAGTTTTGAAAATGACATTCTCAGCATCCATAATGTGCTGTTCCATCTGATCGCCCCCGGCGATTTTTCCTACGACCTGACCACGCGCCAACCCTCATTGGCTGAACTGCCAGATGATGTCGAGCGCAGTTTAGACGGCCTGACGCTGCCAGAAGGCGCGGGCGCATTACTGCTCACCAGCCTAACCGAACCGACCGCAGGTGATCCTGTGTTGACCCGCTTTCTGGAACTGTCCGGCGGCGCGGAAGCCAAAGTGCTGCTGGTCGCGGTTGGTTATGCAACTGAAGAAGATGCACAGTTGGCCGCGCAGGTTTATGGCGAGGCGCTCGGTGTCGAAACCTTCGCGCTGATCGTCAGTCCCGGCGTCACGACGGAAATCCCACCCGGCTCAACGGGTTACAGCGGCATTATGGTCATCTCGCCCGACCAAGCCGCCATCCAGACCGATCTGCTGCGGCAGGTAGTAGCCGCGTGGAATTCTGGCAAACCGCTTTTGCTCAATGATGCCGCTGCTGCTGTTGCAGGCACATTCTATTCCGCCCAAGCGCCGACGCCCGAATCCACTGATGATGACCCCTATGCCGATATTGATTACATTCAAGGCGCGTTTTTTCAAGGCAGCACCGAAATCAAAGAGGGACTCGGCCTGCTTCCCATCATGATCGAACCGCGCGTAATGGACGATTACCGTTGGGGACGTTTGACCGCGCTGGCTTATGAACATACCGACAGTGTGGCGGTCGGGTTGGGCGCGGGCGCTGGATTGGAAATCTCGGCTAACGGCGCAGCAGTCATCGGCGCGAATGGCGTTTTTACGCTTGATTTGCGCGGGGCAACCCTCGCACTCGGCACCAATAATGCCTACGTCGTCGCCAACGGCCTGCTGGATGTCTTCGCCCCCGGCGAAACACTGGCATTTAGTGGTTAAGTGATGCATCGCGGTAGGCTCTGTAGAGGGGAGCTAAACCTCTCCCCTACAGAATAGTATTTTCTGGTAACTGGCAACTCGTAACTGGCAGCCTGAATTTGGCTAACAACTATCGACCAATGGCTTAATCCGATTTTGAATGTCCCCTCGCATCACGTTACACTACATTGCGTTCTCACATTTTGATTGGATGGGAGTTTTTTATCATGGAATTCGCAATTACCTTTAAAGGCGACATCAGCCCCAAGCGCACAGTGGCGCTGGCGCGGCAGGCAGAACTGGCCGGATTTACCTATGCGTGGCTTTTTGATTCGCATGTCCTGTGGCGTGAGTGTTATGTGACGATGGCGATGTGTATGGAACATACCGAAACCATGCGCTTTGGCCCGTGCGTCACCAATCCCGGCGTCCGCGAATGGTCAGTCGCCGCCAGCATGTTTGCCACGCTGGCACAGCAGTCCGGCGGACGCTTCGATATGGGTGTTGGACGTGGGGATAGTTCACGGCGCGTGTTGGGCAAAAAACCGCTGAATATCGAAACGATGGTCGAATTCTGCGAAGCCGTCAAAGGCATGGTACGCGGCGATGAAGTCACCTACGACGAAGAACAAAAAGCCGTGCAAATCCCGTGGGCGGATGGTTACGAAATGCCTGTTTGGATTGCCGCCTATGGCCCGAAAGCTCTCAAAGGCGCAGGCGAAGCAGGCGATGGCCTCATCATCCAGTTAGCCGATCCGTGGCTGGTGAAGTGGTTTAGCGATCAAGCCATCGCTGCTGGCAAAGCCGCCGGACGCGATATGTCCAACTTTAAGATCATGTCCGCCGCGCCTGCTTGGGTTGGCGATATGGAAAAAGCCCGCGCTCAAACCCGCTGGTTCCCGGCGATGGTTGGCAACCATGTGGCTGATATTGTCGATAAATACGGCAAGGAAAGCAATATTCCCAAGCGCCTGACCGACTACATCGAAGGCCGCAAGGGATACGATTACCGCCACCACGCCGATAAAGATGCCGATCATCTGAGTTTCATCAGCAACGACATTATTGATTCCTTCGGCATCCTCGGCTCGGTAGAAGAACATGTGCGGAAGATCAAGGAACTGGAAGCTGCTGGCGTCACTCAGTACAACATTTACCTGATGTGTGGCGAAGAAGAACGCATTGTTGCCGAATACGCCGAACACGTTCTCCCGCACTTTAAGTAAACTTTCTTATAGTTTCACCATTGGGGACACGGCCTCTCGTGTCCCTGCTAAATTTGGAAAAACTGATGATAAAAACACATGGAACCTGGTTCAAAGACGAACACAACCGCACCCGCATTTTGCGTGGCGCGAACCTCAGCGGCAGCACCAAAGTGCCCTTCAGTCCCGATGGCGCAACCTACCGCAGCGACAACTTTTACGATCACCGCAATGTATCCTTTGTCGGGCGGCCTTTCCCACTGGATGAAGCCGACGAACACCTCTCCCGACTCCGCGCATGGGGTATGACTTTTCTGCGCTTCCTGATTACGTGGGAAGCCATTGAACATGCCGGGCCGGGGCAGTATGACGAAGCCTATCTCGATTATGTCTATCAGGTCGTCAAAAAAGCGGCGGATTATGGAATCAACGTATTCATCGACCCCCATCAGGATGTATGGAGTCGCTGGACAGGTGGCGACGGCGCACCCGGCTGGACGCTGGAAGCGGTCGGCTTTGACCTGACCAAGCTGCACAAAACGGGTGCGGCCATCAGCCACCAAACGCATGGCGACCCATTCCCGCGTATGATCTGGCCGACCAACTACAGCAAACTCGGCGCAGGCACCATGTTTACCCTGTTCTTTGGCGGGGACGACTTCGCTCCCCATTTCAAAATCGACGGGGTACCCGCGCAGGAATATCTGCAATCGCACTATCTCAATGCAATCAAGCAGGTTGTGATGCGTCTCAAAGACCTGCCCAATGTCGTCGGCTACGACAGCCTGAACGAACCCGGCTCTGGCTTCATCGGCGTGAGCGATCTAGCCCAAATCAACGAAGGGCTGCTGGTGATGGGCACAAGCCCCACACCTTATCAAGCCATGCTGCTCGGCGCGGGTTATCCACAAGAGGTAAACAGCTACCAAATGGGTTTCACTGGCCCGGAAGTGATGGGGAGCGAAACCGTCAATGCGGGTGGGCTTTCCGTCTGGCGGCAGGGCTATGACTGTATCTGGAAGCAGGAAGGCATCTGGACGAATGAAGGTGGTCAACCCCGCCTGCTGCGACCCGATCACTTCGCCCGCAAGCCGGATGGTTCAGCCATCAATACAGCCGATGATTACCTGAAACCCTTCATCAAACGCTTTATTGCCGAAATCCGTGCCATTGATCCCAAAGCCTTGCTGTTCTTGGAAGGTGTCCCCAATGGCGGTCACCCAAGTTGGAGTGCTGAAGATGCCCCCCAAGCCGTAAATGCCGGACACTGGTACGACATCTTGACGCTGATTACCAAGCAGTTTAATCCCGAATTCACGGTTGATAGTGCCACCCGCCAATTTGTACAAGGTGCGGATGCAGTCGCCCAGACCTTCACCAATCAGTTAGCCGCCATCAAAAACAGCAGCGCCGACCATATGGGCAGCATCCCAACGCTCATTGGCGAATTCGGCATTCCATTCGATCTGGACGAAAAAAGCGCTTATCAATCTGGTAATTTTTCTTCGCACATCCACGCCCTCGATCTGTACTACGATGCGATGGATGCCAACCTGCTCAACTGCACCATCTGGAATTACACCGCCGACAATTCCAATGGGCGCGGCGATCTGTGGAACGACGAGGATTTATCCATCTTCAGCCGTGACCAGCAGGATAAAGACTGGCGTGAGGATATTCACGCGGGCGGACGCGGCTTACCCGCCATAGTCCGGCCTTATGCGTGGGCGACTGCGGGCGAACCGCTGCGGATGAGTTTTGATCTGGAAACCCGAATTTTCGAGTTCGAATTCCGCCATGACCCAACCGCCAATGCACCTACCGAAATTTTCGTCCCGAATTTCCAGTATCCCAACGGCTATACCGTCGAACTCTCTGACGGCACTTACCGAACCGAAGGCGACACCCTCATCATCGAACACACCGCTGAACAAGCCGTGCATACGGTGAAGGTCATCCCTAAATAGGGATATAATCAGGGCAGATAGCAGCGAGGAACAAGCCTTATGGAAAGTATCGCCACCCAAATTGGGATGCCGTTGGACGAGTTCAACCGCCTCTTTGACCAGGAAGGCCCGTTTGAATTCATCAACGGCGAGAGGATACCTAAGATGCCCAATATTGCAGGACATGGTGAAGCCAGCGACACCTTACGAGATGCCATTAACGATTTTGCGGTTAAGTCGCAGCTTGGAAGGGCATTTAGAGAATATACGTTTGTTGTCAGTTACACCTCCAATTGGGTGACAGGCTCACGCATTCCCGATGTGATGTATTACACATGGGATCGCTTGGAGGCTTATAAAGCCGCCGACCCCGACTGGAAAAAGAAACCGTATATCCTCGTGCCTGATCTGGTGGTGGAAGTGATTTCGCCAACGGATAATCTCGGCGATCTGAACGACAAAATTGATCTCTATCTGCTGGATGGAGTACGCCTTGTTTGGACAGTGGACTTGGAACGCGAACAGGTTTCAATCTATACCTTGATTGCGAACCAGCCCTTTACCAAACAGCAGACGAATTTGAAACAGGGCGATATACTCAGAGGCGGCGAAGTCATTCCCGGCTTTGAAATCCCGGTTGCCACCATCTTTGAATGACACCTATTTGGTCATTAGAAACGGTTTTGGCTTTTACCAATAACCAACAACTCATGACCAATAACCAATAGCTAACGACTCAGGAGCAATTTTTATGGGAACACTATTAAAAGGCGGCACGATTGTTACCGCCAGCGACATGATACAGGCCGATGTACTCATCGAGGGCGAAAAAGTAACCCTGATCGGGCAAAACCTGCCATCAAAAGGTCACGAGGTTGTCAGCGTCAAAGGCAAATACCTGATGCCCGGTGGCATTGACGTTCATACCCATCTCGATCTGCCCTTCGGTGGAACCTACAGCAACGACGATTTCGATGTGGGTCATAAAGCGGCGGCCTTCGGCGGCACGACCATGCACATCGACTTTGTGATTCAACCCAAAGGTGGCAGCCTCCGTGATGGCCTAAAAACTTGGCAGGAAAAAGCCAAGCCTGCCCAGATTGACTACGGTTTCCATTTGGCGGTGACTGATCTGCGTGATGATGTGATGGAAGAAATCCCCTCGCTGATTGACGAAGGAATCACCAGCCTCAAGCTGTTCATGGCCTATAAAAACGTCTTCCAAGTCGACGACAAAACCCTCTATCGTGCGATGGAAGTTGCCGCCAAAAACGGCATGATCGTCATGGTTCACGCCGAAAACGGTGATGTCGAAGAACAGCTTCGGCTGCAACTGCTGGCCGAAGGCAAAACCGATCCGGTATGGCATTATTCCTCGCGCCCACCGGAGATCGAAGGCGAAGCCACCAACCGCGCCGCTGTTATGTCCGGCTTAACCGGATGTCCGCTGTATGTGGTGCATGTCACCTGTGAACCTGCTGTCAATGCCATCCGCCGCGCCCGCGCTTTAGGTGCGCCAGTCATGGGCGAAACCTGTGTCCAATACTTCCACATCACGCGCGACAAACACCTTGGTGCGCCCGGTTTCGAAGGCGCAAAATATGTCTGTTCGCCGCCCGTCCGTAACGCCGAACACCATGCAGTTTTGTGGCAGGCCGTGCGAGACGGTTCGCTACAGGTGGTCAGCACCGATCACTGCGATTTCTGGTACGAAGGCGGCAAAGGCCCATGGCAAAAATGGGCGAAGGATCACAATGGTGGCGATTGGGTCGGCTACGAAAAACAAGACCCCAGCTACCGACGCCCCGGCAAAGAACTGGGCAAAGGCGACTTCTCCAAAATTCCCAACGGTCTCCCCGGAATCGAAGATCGTTTAATCGTGATGTGGCACTTGGGTGTCAACAGTGGCAAAATTTCACCCTCGCGTTTTGTCGAACTCAACAGCACCAATCCCGCCAAAATTTTCGGCTGTTACCCGCGCAAAGGCACAATTGCAGTCGGTGCGGATGCTGACATTCTCGTCTGGGATCCCAACAAGAAACACACCGTCAGTGCCAGCAATTCACACATGCGCTGCGACTACAACCTGTATGAAGGTATGAAGGTGAAGGGCGTCCCCACACAGGTTTATCTGCGCGGCAAACGCATCGTCAACGGCGAACTGTGGATGGGCGAAAACGGCGGCGGACAATTCATCCACCGCAAACCTCACGCACCAGTGATATAACCCCATATCTGGATACATCAAGGCGGCCTTCGGGTCGCCTTTCCCTGCTCACATCATTGCACCATGCAAATCACGCCCGCCCTGCTGAACGTCCCATAAGCGCCCACACATAACCTTTACCCGGCGCGAGGAAAAACGCCAGCAAAAACAGCACGGTCATCGTCAGCACAATCGAAGCGCTTGGCGCAACCCGCAAATGCCACGCCAGATAAATACCCACCACGCCGCTCCCCGCGCCAATGAGTCCGCCCATCACCATCAGATGGTGCAAACGGTGGACGAAAAAACGAGCTGTCGCAGCCGGGGTCACCACTAGCGCCGCCACTAGCGCCACACCGACCACCTGCACACCGATCACGATAGCAACAGCCAAAAGCACCAGCAGAGTCAAACGCAAGGTTTCCCCCGGCAGCCGCAGAGTTTGCACCAGTGTAGGATCAAAGGAAATCGCCAGAAATTCTTTGTAAAACAGGATGACCACCCCGATCACCAAACCGCCAAACAGCACGATCAGCAGCAGATCAGTGGCATCCACCGCCAGAATGTTGCCGATCAGCACATGCGTCAGATCAACCGCATAATTCTGTGCGCTGGAAATAATGCCAATGCCCAGCGCCAGCGTCCCAGCGAATACAATCCCGATGGCGGTGTCTTCTCGCAAACGCCCACCCCGTGTTAGAAAACCGATACCCAACGCGGACAGTGCCCCGGCAATCATGCCGCCGATGAGCAGACTCTGTCCGCCTCCATTGGTCAGGAAAGCAATCGCCACGCCCGGCAAGACACTGTGGGCGAGAGCATCACCGAGGAACGCCATCCCGCGTGTGACCACATAAGCGCCCATGACACCGCTGACAATGCCGATCAATATGGCAGCCAGCATCGCCCGCTGCATAAACGCAAGTTGGAGCGGAACAATCAAAAGTTGGTGCAGTTGGCAAATCACATCGGCGCATTGGTCCAAAATTTAAACCCCTTTCCAGGATTTTAACCTGTCAAATCATACAATTCTGTTACACCGCGAACGGTTCCGTAATAAATTTAAGGGAAAAATTCAGAGTTTATTCGGGCATATTTTACAACCTTAAGGTCAACACTATTGACACCATCCCAACAGGGAAGGATAATTTACTTAGAGTTGTTAAAGCATTGACGATTTACGCTTGGAGGTGTCCTTATGTCCGGTAAAATTCTGTATGTCGAGGATAATCCGCAAAATATGCGGTTGGTTCGTAAAATTCTAATGGCTGCTGGTTATGATGTTATTGAAGCCACTGAAGGTTTAATGGGTGTAGCGGTTGCCGCCCGCGAATGCCCCGATCTCATTTTGATGGATGTCAACCTGCCCGATATTAACGGTCTGGAAGCCACCGCCCGCTTGAAGGCGTCGCCCCAACTGGCATGGATCCCGATCATCGCCGTCACCGCCAACGCCATGCATGGCGACCGCGAACACTGCATTGCTGCTGGGTGCGATGGCTATCTTGCCAAGCCAGTTATGAAAAATGAACTGCTGAACACGGTTGCCTCGTTCTTGAATAATTCTGCGCCCGCCCGTGCGGGACATCGCCAAAGCTGAACCACTTCTCGGACACTTCCACAACCTGGCTTGCAACCGCCCTGGGTCACACCCCAGGGTTTTTAGTGTACCGTTCGTAGACACCTAGTGTCTCATCAACCATATGTGCAGCGCTGAAATAATCCTCGGCGCGTTCCCGACCCATCATGCCCAGATGTGCCCGCAGCGGCTTATCCGCCAGCAAACGTGCTAATGCTTCCGTCAAAGCCCCAACATCACGCGGCGAAACCAACAGTCCGGTCGCTTCACTCACCACCACTTCGGGAATCGCACTCACGTCGCTGGCGATGATCGGCGTTTGCTGTGCCATTGCTTCCAGCAGCACCAACCCGAATCCTTCCCATAAACTGGGGGACAGCAGCATATCCAATCCCGCCAAAAAACGCGGATTATCCGCCCGCCACCCTAAAAAATGAACGCGCCCATCCAGCCCTAACCTTTTCGCCTGTGCTTCCAGATCACCACGCAGTGGCCCTTCCCCGGCGATCAGCAAATGGGCGTTGGGAAAGTCATCTTTCAGCCGCGCAAACGCTTCCAGCCCATACCCCACACCCTTCTGTTCCACCAATCGGCAAGCCACGCCTACAAGGATTGCTTCAGCATTCAGCCCGAATTCCTTCAGCAGAGCCGCCCGCGCCGCGCCCTTGTCCAGCGGTTGGCTTAATTCCAGTCCATAGTGGATGCGCTGTATCTGATTTGCCCGCGCCCCTTCTACATCAATGCTGAAACGCGTGATCGAATCCGAAATCCCGATTCCGGCGTCGGTCATGCGCCAGAACAGGCGGTTGAGCAGGCGCAGCGGTAAGCGGTAGCGGAAAGCATCATCGTTATGACGACTGCTGATGACGATTCTTACCCCGGCTAAACGCGCGGCCAGTGTTCCGAATAAATCAGCATGAATCAGGTGGGTATGGACAATATCCGGCTTCAGGTCGCGTAGGGCACCCATCAAGCGCCGCACGATCATCACGTCGGTGTGCCGTTGAATCACCATCCGCTGAACCGGAATGTTGTGTGCCGCCAACAGATCGACGTAATCCTGCATGTCGTTATCGGGATTCACCAGCAGGATCATTTGAGCATCCACACCACGCGCGCGCAAACCCGCCAGCAGCGTCAGCAAATGCTGTTCCGCCCCGGCAACCCGAATCACTTTGATAATGTGGACAATGCGAATAGTCATCAGTTGTCAGTTTCCAGTTATCAGTTTTTAAGTGACATCTCAAAAGAATTGGTTTTGTAGGGCGACCGACCCGGTCGCCCCTACGCGTTACTCGTCACTAAATCCCGATACCACGCCACCGTCCGTGCCAGTCCGCTGTCGAAATCGACAATGGGTTCATAGCCCATCAGCAAACCCGCTTTTTCAATATCCGCCCGCGAATGCCGGATGTCGCCCGTCCGCGCCGCGTCATGTGTCGGGGCAATCTGCGTGCCGAGCAGTTTGTTGATTTTTTCCACCAGATCGAGCAGCGTAATCTGCCCCCCGGTTGCCAGATTCATCACCTGCCCGTTGGCCTTCGCCGCGCCCGCTGCCAGTAAATTGCCGTGTACTACATTGTCGATGAAGGTGAAATCGCGGGAATGGAGTCCGTCGCCATGAATGACCGGGGACTGCCCCTTGAGTATGGACGTGATGAACAGCGGAATCACGGCTGCATACTGCGAATTGGGGTCTTGATGTGGGCCGAACACATTGAAATACCGCAGGCAAACCGTTTCCAGCTTATACACCTGCGCGAACGTTTGGCAGTAATATTCACCCATCAGTTTGGCGACTCCGTAGGGCGAAAGCGGCTGTGGAGACATGGTTTCCACTTTGTACTCGCCCGCCACCTCGCCATATGCCGAAGACGACGCCGCATACACCACCCGTCGGACGCCCGCATCCCGCGCCGCCACCAACACATTCAGCGTCCCGGTAGCATTATATTCATGCGTGGTAATCGGGTCGTCAATGCTGCGCGGTACGGAGGGAAGTGCTGCCTGATGAAACACCGTATCCACGCCCGGAAAAATCGGCTTCAGGGCATCCAGATCGGTGATGCTGACTTCGTGGACTTCCAGCTTACCTGTCAGCCGTTCCAGATTTTCGCGCCTGCCCGTAGCGAAATTATCTACCACCCGGACGCGATGACCTTCATTCAATAATCGTTCGGCTATATGCGAGCCGATGAAACCCGCGCCGCCTGTTACCACGTAGCTATTCGCCATTCGCTGTTAGCCTTCAGCTTTTGCGCTCATGAGAAATGGTTAGTGAATTGAGATGATTTAGCTGCCATCAGTTTTCGATTGATGGCTGACAGTTTCCGACTGAACCCGCTCCTGATAACGCCAGCGTACCCACATCATCAGCGCGAACAGCGTTCCCAGAATGACAAGCCCGGCCATGCCCAACTTGAAGGCAATATCCAGCGGGGCTGCGCTCACCAGCAAACCGAGTGTCCCGAACAGCAAACACGCCCCATACAGGATAAAAATTGTTTGCCGCTGACTGAAACCGATGCTCATTAAACGATGCGAAGTATGGTCTTTCCCGGCCTGCGCGGGCGAACGGCCTTCCAAAAGGCGTGTAACCACCACCAGCGTTATATCAAACAGCGGCAGCGCCAGCACTAGAATCGGCACCATCCACGTCGCATTCGGCGGGCTGTTGAACTTCAGTTTGATGCCCAACACCGCCAGTATAAATCCCAACACCAGCGCACCCATATCGCCCATAAAAATGCTGGATGGGTTGAAGTTATAAATCAGGAAGCCAATCGCGCTGCCCATCAAGGCCGCCGCCAGACTGCTCACCAGCGTCAGCCCTTGCATAAAGGCGATCACCATGATGAATCCGGCAGAAACCGCGCTGAATCCAGCGGTCAGGCCGTCCATATTATCCATAAAATTGGTGGCGTTGATGATCGTCACGACCCATAAAATCGTCAGCGGAATATCGATCAACGGGTTGTTAAACAGTTGGATTTGGATGCCGACGGCCACCAACCCCAGCGCCGCCACGATCATGGCGGCCAACCGGATGCGGATGCCGAGGTTGTAACGGTCGTCTAGCAAGCCGACCAGCGCCAGAAACGCCGCCCCAGCCAGAATGCCGCCCAGTTCGCGCAAATGCTGCGGCGGGCTGAACAGCAGCAGCGAAAGCGCCAGTGCCAGATAAATCGCCAGTCCGCCCATCAGCGGCTTGTGATCTTGGTGAATTTTGCGCTGATTGGGTTTATCGACCACGCCCAGACGCATGGCAATCTGCCGGGAAAGGGGAGTCAGCCCCAACGAGGCGGCAAAGCCCACCACCAATATTGGCACAAATTGCATCGCATCCATCAACACCTGCTTTCTATCTTCCATGCGAGTATAACCCAAAAGAGCAGGTGAATTAAGGTGCAAGTACCCGCTTCAACCGATTTTTACCCACCGCTCATGCACCGATGAAACCCGTCTAAATCCCCTGTTCCCGGTTGTCGAAAGCACTGGAAACACCGTACCATGCGTATAGGGACACGAACAAACGTGTCTGTATTTGCTCATCAAGTAAGGATGCCCTGTGACCACTCCACAACCCAATACCCGTCAGGAAGTCCGCCGGGTGCTGTATATAACACTGGCGCTTAATGTGCTGGTTGCTGTCAGCAAAGTAGTCATTGGTCTGGTGACGGGCGTACTGGCGATCACGGCTGATGGTTTTCATTCGATGGTCGATGGGTCATCCAATGTGGTGGCGCTGGTCGCCAACCGCCTTGCCGATCGTCCCCCGGATGATGACCACCCTTATGGACACCGCCGTTTTGAGACCATCGCCGCGCTCGGTATTGGTGCGTTTTTGCTGTTCACCGCGTGGGAAATTATCACCAGTGCCTTTGACCGTCTCGGCGGGGGTGGAGCACAGCCGGAAATTACGCCGCTGTCGTTCGTGGTGATGATCGGCACGCTGCTGGTGAATATCTTCGTCACCACTTACGAAGCCCGCGCAGGCAAGCGGCTGCACTCCGAACTGCTGACCGCCGATGCCGCCCATACCCGTTCCGATGTATTTGTAACCATTTCGGTACTGGTGAGCATGGTGTTGGTAGTGGTGTTCGGCTGGCTGTGGGCGGATACCGTCGCCGCATTGGTGATTGTTGTGCTGATTGTGCGGGCTGCATGGGAAGTCCTGAGTCGGGCTGGTGGTGTGCTGGTAGATACTGCCCCCTATACCCCCGAACAGCTTACGACTTGGGCGGAGGAACTGCCTTCAGTCGAACAGGTTGTGCGTGCCCGCAGTCGAGGCCCAGCCGACGCCGCCTTTATTGATATTGATGTGCAGGTTGCGCCGGAAATGACCGCCGACCACACTGCCGCTATAGCCGATGCCATTCGCCAGAAACTCGGTCAGCATATCGAGGGGTTAGCCGAGGTCGAAGTGCATTTTGTACCTGCTGAAAATGGCGATAAAGATTATTCCCTCCTTGCCCGCGCCCGTGCGGATGCCCTCGGATTGGGGACTCACGAAGTCCGGGTCAGCGATGGCGAACGCGGCAAGTTGATTGAGATGCATGTGGAAGTCCCGCCGGGGCAAACACTGGGCGCGGCCCATGAACGTGTTACCCGGTTGGAGCAGGAGGTACAGGCAGCGTTGCCAGATGTTGCCGAGGTCGTTACCCATATTGAACCCGCACTCACTGCCTTGCCGACCATCCCGGAAACCCCCGATGAAACCGCTCAACGTCTAAAGCGCTTGGCGCTGGATTTGTTGATGGGGCATTATCCCCACGCTGAATGGCATCAATTGCGTGTCTATCCGGGGCAGAATGGTTTCACCCTGACTTTGCACGTCACGCTTCCGGCGCAGATCACCGTTGATGCTGCTCACCGCATCGCCGAATCCGCCGAAACCTTGCTGCGCGCCGAAATGCCGCAGATAGAGCGCGTCACCATCCACACCGAACCGCCGGAAAATAACGGATGAATGAGGGACTGACGATCGGTTAAACAGGAATAATTTACCACAACCCTGTTCTGACTAATAAGCCGCGTACTTCAACTTCATTGTCATTATTCATGTCGAGTAAACGAGCTGTGGATCTACCTTGTGGGGTTTTGCCAACTATATGACCTGTATCTTCGATCATAAAATGATCGTCCCATTGTTGAGTGCGTGGGTTATACAGTCGAACGAGTTGATTGGTTTCAACATCGATTGTGCTGATGTCTGTACCTTTATTGTTGTTACAACGGAAACAAGCCCAAGCCAGATTATCAGGTTCATTTGAACCACTGTGACGCGGCGGCACAATATGATCCACCTGATGACTTAAACGGGCAACTTCTTCTGGAAGACGGCAGTATTCACAGCGACCATTCGCGCGTTCCTTAACTTGATTGCGAACAAGTTCTGAAACACGCTTCATAGTTGTTTCAGGGCTACCAACGCGCGGGCTTTGAGCAAATGCACCAGCGTTTCCACTTCTGCCATGCGCCGGAGTTCTTCTCGTTCTTCATCGGTCAAAGTGCCAGCCTTATTTTTCGCAGTCAATTCGTCTGCACGCGCCTGTTCAATTTCGGAGGCTTTGTATTCCAGAATTTCCTGGGGTGTTGCTTTTTCAACCAGAAAATCAATCAAGCTGTCATAAGGTGACATGATATTGGGCAGTGCCATCGATCTTGGCCTCATCACAATGAACCCGGATGAATGCATTATAGCACTGCCAGCCAACGGCAAAACGCCAAAAGCATCTGATCTGCTATAATCCCCTCATGAATAAAACACCCCTATCCTTCAAACGCCTTCATATCATCATCAATCCGGCTGCTGGGCAGGATCAACCCTTCCTGCAAATTTTCAACCGCGCCCTTCAGGAAGCCGGAATTGACTGGGATGTATTCATCACCAAGAAAGCCGGTGATGGAACGCGCCTCGCGCAGGAAGCGGTTGCTGCGGGTGCGGATGTGGTCGCTGCCTTTGGTGGCGATGGCACAGTGGCGGAAGTTGCCAGCGGTTTGCTGGGCAGCGATGTGCCGTTAGCTATTTTTCCCGGTGGAACGGCTAATGTGATGTCCATCGAACTCGGCATTCCGTCTGATCTTTCAGAAGCGGTTGCGCTCCTCTGCGGCGGGGGCAAACTGCGCCCGGTCGATATGGGGCAACTTGGCGATGATCGCCTGTTTATGCTCCGTGCCACCATCGGCTTCACGGCGGAGATGACCAAAGGCGCAGAACGCGAAGAAAAGAATCGCCTCGGCAATCTGGCTTATTTGCTTTCCGCCTTGCGCGCCCTGCCGGACGCCAAACCCTCTCGCTATCAAATTCAACTCGATGACAGGCAAGAAGAAGTCGAAGGGATGATCTGTCTGGTTGCCAATTCGGGCAGCCTCGGATTGCCGGGACTCTCGCTCACTTCAGCCATTGATGTGAGTGATGGCCTGCTGGATGTAATCGTGATTCAAAGCGTTAATTTGGGTTCGCTGCTTTCGGTCGCTGCCAGTGCCGCCGGATTTTCCCAACCGCTGTATCACTGGCAGGCAAAACAAGTCACTGTCACCGCCGAGCCACCGCAAAACGTCGAATGCGATGGCGAAATCATCGACCCCACACCACTAACCGCTCATATTCTTCCGCAAGCCATTCGGGTGATTGTGCCGGAGGCTCTATGAAAAAAGTGTTATACCATCTGCGCCGCCTGCCCGGTAAGATTCTACGCTACGGAGTTTACAACACCACACTGGAATTCATGGATCGTTTTGGGCGGTTGGCAGCGGGTAATTCACCCCATCGCTTCACACGGGTTGCACCCGGATTATACGTCGGCGGGCAGCATACGCGGCGCGGATTGGAACGGTTGACGACCGCCGGAGTCACAGCAATCGTCAGCCTGCGTGATGAATATGACGACAAGCAAGGGCGGCGCGCCCCAAAGCGTTATTTATATCTGCCAACGGTGGATAATACCCCGCCCAGACTGGAAGATTTACGGCAGGGCGTGGCTTTTATTCACGAAGAAATCAATCGTGGTGGGAGCGTCTATGTCCACTGCCGCAGCGGGGTGGGTCGCGCACCGACAATGGCGGCTGCCTATCTGGTCAGCACCGGATTAACCCCTGCGGAAGCATGGGCGCGAATCCGTGCCGCCCGCCCATTCATCCGCCCCAACCGCCGCCAACGTGAACAACTTGAACGTTTCGCCGCCAATCCGTGATGTTATAATGAGGCCGTCACCGAAAGGAAAACGACTTCATGACCACTTCCAAAACCGCCCTGGTTACAGGAATCACCGGGCAGGACGGCTCTTATCTGGCTGACTTGCTGGTGAGCAAGGGCTATCGCGTCGTCGGGCTGGCGCGCCGTTCCACCAATTATGATTACCCCAACATTCGCCAGCTAATCGGCAAAATCACCCTCGAATATGGCGATTTGATGGACTCCGACTGTTTGAACAATCTGGTGAGCAAGTATCAACCGGACGAGGTGTATAACATCGCCGCCCAATCCGTCCCGGCGGATAGCTGGACGCAGCCGATTGTCACCGCCGAAATTACAGGTGTCGGCACAGTACGGATGCTGGAAGCCGTGCGCCGTCATAAACCGGATGCCCGTTATTATCAGGCCACCAGCCGCGAAATTTTTGGCGGCATCGAGCAGGAAGTCTGCGACGAAAACACATCATTTCTGGCGAACAACCCCTACGGCATCGCCAAGCAGTACGCCCATCTGATGACCATGAATTACCGCGAGTCATATGGCATGTTTGCCTGCGGCGGGATTCTGTTCAACCACGAAAGTGAACGCCGTTCGCTGCACTTCGTCACCCGCAAAGTGACGATGGCCGCTGCTTGCATCAAGCTGAATGTGAAGCATCCGCCGCTGAACGAAGTTGGCGAATCGCTGGTGCAGGATGGCAAACTGAAGATCGGTAATCTGGATGCTGTGCGCGATTGGGGTTACGCCAAAGAATATGTAGAAGCCATGTGGCTGATGCTTCAGGCCGACCAGCCGCGCGATTATGTGATCGCCACCAATACGGCCTTTACCGTGCGCGATTTGTGCCGCGTGGCTTTTAATCAGGCGGGGCTGAATTGGGAAGATCATGTCGTCAGCGATCAGCGTTTCCACCGCCCGACAGAAATCGCCGCCTCGCGTGGGGATTACAGCCGCGCCAAAAATGACCTCGGCTGGGAACCGCGCACATCATTTGAACAGCTTATCCGACTGATGGTCGATGCCGACCTGAAACTGCTCTCCGAACGACGGTAATCCGGTAGGGGCGACCGGGTCCGGTCGCCCCTGCTAAAAACTATTCCGCCGCCTCGCCTTCACCCTCGGCTTCAGCCGTCCGTCCCGCCAGTTCACGGTCGAGGAAGAACACACCTTCAGCCGATGAGCCGACGCGCTTCAAATCCTGAATCACCGCATCCACGTTGGATTCTTCTTCCACCTGTTCGTCCACGAACCATTTCAGGAAACTCTGGGTCGCGTGGTCGCGTTCGCTGATGGCTAAATCCATCAGGTTGTTAATCAACCCCGTCACATACTGCTCATGTTGCAGGGCAGCTTGGAAGACTTCCAACGGCGATGTCCAATCATTCTTTGGGCCATCCAGCGGGCGTAACAGCACCCGCCCCCGGCGATCCTTGATGTAATGATAGAACTTCATGGCGTGGGTATTTTCTTCCTGCGATTGGACGTGCATCCAGTTGGCGAAACCAATCAGATTTTCCGCCTCGAAGTAAGCCGCCATCGCCAGATATTTATACGACGCCAGCATTTCGGCATTAATCTGCGCGTTGAGCGCATCCTGCATTTTTTCACTGAGCATGTTTAACCCTCCTATGGTTGCGCGAATTGTAACCCAATCTGCAACCAGTAGCAGTTATTCCGGTGGAGTCAGTACGCTGTCCACCACATAAATCACGCCGTTCCCCATCCGCATTTGCAGCAGCACGTTCGTCGTGCCGTTGATGGTGAACGATTTCCCGGCCTCGATGCTGGTATTCAGGGGTACACCTGCCAGCGTTTCCAGCGTATTTTCGCCCACGATGGATTGTGGCAGGGCATAAGTCGGGCTGATGTGATAGCCAATGACTGTTTTCAGGGCTTCCGCATTGGTCATCAATCCCGCTAATGTTCCTTCTGGTAGGGCTTCAAAGGCGGCGTTGTTGGGCGCGAACACCGTAAACGCAGGTTCACCCGCCGATTCATCGGCTAAAGTATCGGCTAATCCAGAAGCCGTGAGCGCGGCAAAGAAGGTTGTTAAACTGCTGTTTTCCAACGCGGTATGCGCTGTCAGATAATCCCGTAAATTAGCGGTTCCGGTCACGAAGAAATAGCGGGTGATGTCCGCCGGGAACCTCCCCGCCAGATAAGCCAGTGCGGTTGTGCCCTCGACCGCGAAATAATCGGCCTCGAAAAAGGTCGCATCGGGGTTGCCAGCCGGTGTCGCCCGCGCTATAAATGCACCCAGCGGCGCACCCGCCACACCGTAACCGGGATAAATAAGGTCTTCAATTACCAGTTTATCAATAAAATGCACATCCACAGGCGGCGCACCCGGCACATTCTGAACGATAATCGCATCGCTGCCCGTTTGTTCCACCGCGCCTAGCTGTGTGGTTTCGTCGATGACCATCAAATGGGCGGCTTCAGTTTCAGTTCCGACCATCGTAATCAGGGCGTAACTGTGGTCAACTTCAACATCCAGATCAAGACGGATGCCCGCCTCAGCGCCTTCACCAGCAGGTGTAACCGTAATGTTGTGCGTACCTGCCGCCAACGGGAGATAATCCGTTGTAAAAGAATACCCCAACGACTCGACAGCAGCGGCATCATCAATCCAGATGTCCGCATTTTCGTACACAATCTGCACTACCCGAATACTACCTTCTGCCTCCTGTGCAGCGGCACTGCCCGCCAAAACGACCACTAACACCAAAACGATCAAAAACCGCATCTTTGCCAGCATTTTTGCGCTCCATAAACTAATTTTCGATGAGGGTCACTATATCATGGTTGTTATATTCAGTTTTGAGAATGTGTAAAAACATATAAAAAGAACCCGCCTCATGTTGGGTAAGGCGGGTAAGAGATTTTATTAGTATTTACAGGCGAACGGATTCGACCCGATACCAGATGCGCCACTCTTTCAGACTCTCTGGATCTTCGCCAGTTTCATCAGTGGGTGTGTAGCTGCCCACCCACGATTCGGGGGGGGCGGAAAATGACCGGCTGTAACGTTTTAATTCGTCGTCGGGGTCAAGCCAATCTTCTTCGACGGGCAGCACCGATAACTGCATGTTGTCATTTTCCATCACCAGGCCGTCGAACACACAGACATCCAATACAGCCGTGTTTTTTGATGGGAAATCGCTGATGTGAATATTGCCCTTTTGTGGGACGCGGCAGTACTGGCGGCGGCATGGGTCATCGTTAAACGTGAGTGCCGTGATAAACGTGAAATCACCCGCCCCTTTGATCCAAGGATCGTGATCGTTCAGGATTTCCACTTTTTCGAGGATGACCCGAATGCGGCTGACGGGCAGCAGTTTAGCCGCGCGTTTGAGGCGAAGCTCATAGGTACTGCCGCCGACAATCTCACCTTTTTGGCGCTGCATAATCGTGAACTGCTGCGACTGTCCTGTTTCCACACGGCGGCTGCCCAACAGTGTCACCACGCCGTGCAGCGTTTCGCCGGGGGGCAACCGAATGCCTCGCAGTTCGGACACCTTTGCTGGGTCGAACTCAAAAACATACCTGAGATCGAGTGTGGAAAGTAACCCATTGAGTTCAGGTTCCAGCATACCGGAAGGATCATACCACCTGCCGATAAATTCGCCTTCACGCAGTGGATAAACCGTTACGCCGTTCAGCGCCTCTGCCTCATTGACAACTTCGATAGGCGGCAGTAGCAAACCGTAACTCCCGCCGATGAAGTTGGATGGTTGGAAGATGATGTCAATCTGGTCATCATCGGGCAGGCCATTGTTGAAATTGATGGTTGCCATGAACGGCGCAGGCCCGCTGGAATTGACCACGTGCAGATTTTTCAGGCAGACCTGCTTATTGGTGGTAATCAAGGTAGCGATGTTAAGTTCGGTGGTGTTCAGCGGTTCTTCGTTGCAGGTTATGAGCGCCAGCAGGCACGAATGTGTCGCGGCACTGGTTGGCACAAGCCAATCCCAACTGACGATAACCGGGCGATTTGGCTCTAATGTGGAGATAACGCGCATCGGCCCAATCGGCTGCCACGCATTTGGCGCAGGGTCGCTGGTAGGGAAAGCTGTCCAGAAATCGATTGGCAAGTTCGGCAAACCCGCTGAAGCATCAGTGAAAAAAGCCCGAATTCGCACGTTGGTGGCATCTTGCCAGCCGCAATTGTGAACCTGCAAATAGAAGCGGTTGGTGCGGTTGCGCTGCGGATCATCATGTACCAGATCGTTATCGAACTCTACACCGTCAAACACCGCATCTGGTGTGTAAAAAGGCTGAACTTCCACTTTAATATCCGGACTTGTCCACCAATAGACTTGATTAGTTGTATCGTTAGGGTTGGGATAGTCTGAGGGAGTAGGTGTGCGTTCGCCCGTATCGAGTATGCTGTCGCGCAGATAGACATCAACCACAGGCTCAGTTGTTCCGCTAATCGAGACTTTATACATCCCGCGCCCCATCGTCGAGGCATACAGCGCAGCATCCTCGTTATCGACATGCAGATCGGTGACGATGACATTCGGGATGCCGTTGTCGAAGGCCGTCCACATCCCCCCGCCATTGATTGTGCGGTAAACGCCCACATCCGTGCCCACATACAGGGTATTGGTATCTGTCGGATGGAATACGATTGCGCTCATTGTGATATTGGGTAGGTTGCCGCTGATGTCCATCCAGCTATCGCCGCCGTTCGTACTTAGGAAAACATGGTTGGCGTTGCTGCCGCTGAAGTTCGTTCCACCAAAGATGATAGCGACCCGGTTAGCATCCGTGCGGAACACCGCAATATCTGTGATACCACGAGTCGGCAGTGGTGCAGCCGTTTTATCCGCCCAGGGATTGGTGTTGCCGCCGTCATCTGTACGGTAAATACTACCGCCGCCGGTTGAGGCATAGACGCGATTGGTATTTGATGGGGCGATTGCCAAACTGCTAACGCCACCTGAAAGCTGCTGGCTAACCTGTACCCAATCGGTGGCGCAACCATCAAGGGTGCGGAATAGTCTATCTGTCCCACAGAATAAACGGTTGGTATTGTTGGGATCCATTGTAATCACGCCGACCCATTGCGTAGCGCCGACTAATCCACCTGTAGCTCCAACCCAGTTATTGCCGCCATCCGTCGACTTTACGAGGGCTGTGTTTTGACTTTCGGCATAGATTTCGCGTGGGTTATTCGGGTTGATGACAAAGTACCCTCCGTCCGCCCCCCAAATTTGCCGCCACGTTAATCCGCCAGTAGTCATAATCGTACCGTTATCTTGTGCGCCACCGCCGATCACATTGCTCAAGGTTTCCCACGAACCCAGATCATAGAACTGCGTGACGATCAAGCCATCACTCACTTTGCGCCATGTTGCCCCTTGATCGGCTGAACGAAACATGCCTGCGTCGCAGCACATATAAACAATGTTATAGTCCGAAGGTGCGAAGACTGCCCGGTGATGATCCCATCCACCCGTGCTGATCGCTGACCAAGTGCTGCCGCCGTTAGCCGTGCGTTCCATGCCAACCCCAGCCGCCAACAAAATATTTTCATTGTTCGGCGCAGCCGAAAACAGATTTGTCCACTGGTGATAGCTAACCCCGCCATGACTGCCTGCCAACGCTGTCCAGTTTAACCCGCCGTCAATACTGGTGCGGATCGTGCCATCTTGTTTAGAAGCCACGAAGTTTGTGCCGTGCGCTCCTGTGTGTCCAATCGTTAGCCGCAGCCATGCAGCATCCGCGCCCATTGGCCCATTCGTCAGTTGTGTCCAAGTTGTGCCGCCATCAGTGGTTTTGTAGATCGCATCAAACCGGACGGCGATATAGATGGTATTCGCATCTGTAGGACTCATCACAGCGTCGCTAATTTCACCAGTATGGCTGGTCGTCCAGTTCACACCCCCATCGTTCGACATGCGAAATCCGCTGTCACAAGCAACATAGACTAATTGCGGATTGGTATGCGAAACCAGCACTTGAGCAATTCGGGCGGTGTTGACTCCTGCGCGCCGAGTCCAGGTTGTACCGCCATTGGTCGATACATAAACCCCTGTTCCGGGATAGCTAGGCCCCCAACCCGGTGTCCATTCTCCTGTGCCAGCATAAATCACATCGGGATTGCTGCGAGCAATTGCAATCCCGCCAATCGCAAGCGATTCTTGTTGATCCCACAGTGGATCCCACGATTGTCCTGCATTGGTGCTGCGCCACACACCCCCGCTTGCCGAGCCAGCGTAAACAATATTCGCATTGGTAGGATGAACTGCCAATGCCTTCACCCGACCATTGATGTTACGCGGCCCGATGTTGAACCATGGGGTTCCCGCCACCGCTGGGCCTGCTGGCGCATAACCCGCTGCATGATCGCCTAGTTCTATAGCCTGTTTGATAAGCCGCCTTTTCAAGTCCAGCGCATTGATTACCAGTTCATTAAATACAAATGGGTCACGTGGACGCGTCAGGTAAAACCAGTTATCCCGCCACTCAAGATTGCGTTTACGGTTGCCGAAGTCGGGTCGATCTTTGTATCGTCCCTCATAGTTCTCATTACCATGCATATAATCAAATGTCATGATCTTTAATCCTTAGCTGCTGGAACGATGCGTGGGTCATTGATAACTCCAGCCCGAACCAGAGCCTTGTATACCTGAGTGAGGATGGCATCGGTAACGTACCACGTCACAAGAAACGCGACACATTCCAGCGTAAAACTGCGAAATTTATAGAAGTTTTCTGCGATGAAGATAGCGACCAACAGAGCAGGAAGTTGTTCGATGAGCAGTTGTTGAGAGGAAACCGCACGAAGTAAAGCGAACATACTTAACCTTTCTAACTCAGGCCGATAATTAATGAATGCTGTTTTGTGCGAAATTATCACAATCTGAATAGCAAACATATTTGTAACACTTGCCCTCGCGCGTTATATTTTATGAAAAAAGCGCATTTATGTGTCGTAGTTATTGGAGACTCCGCCCATGTCGGATGTTTTTATTTCCTATTCGCGCAGAGATAAGGATTTTGTCCTCCAACTGCACAGCGCGTTAGCAAAACTTGAACGCGATGTTTGGGTGGATTGGGAAGATATTCCGGCCACAGCCGACTGGTGGAGGGAAATTGAAGGCGGCATCGATGCATCAGACACCTTTGTATTCGTCATCACACCGAACTCACTCGGCTCGGATGTATGCCGCCGGGAAATCGACTATGCCATCAGCAACAACAAGCGCTTTGTCCCAGTACTCCGGCGCGAGGCTGATCCCGGTCAGGAAGGGCTGAATGTTCATCCAGCGGTCAATTCCCACAACTGGATTTACTTCCGCGAAACCGATGTTTTTGACCATGCCTTCAAAACGCTCATCGATTCGATTGATACCGACCTGAGTTATGTGCGGGAACATACCCGTTTGCTGGTTCGCGCCCGCGAATGGGAACGGAATGGCAGCGGTAATAATTTCCTGCTGACGGGCGGGGAATTCCGCGGGGCGGAAGCGTGGCTGGCTACTGCCTCCGGCAAGCATCCACCGCCCACCGAACTCCATGAACGCTATATCCTCGCCAGCCGCGCGGCGGAAAATCGGCGGCAGCGTTTGCTGCTGTATGGGGTTTCAATTGCTTTTCTGGTGGCGCTCTCACTGGCGATTTTTGGCCTGACCCAATCGCGCATTGCTGGGGATAACGCGGCGACGGCTCAGGTGCGTGTGACCGAAGTCGCGCTGCAAGCCGCGACCGCCCATGCCGCCGAAGGCACAGCCGTTTTCGAGGCGAATCGTGCCGAGGAGAACGCCCAAACCGCGCAGGCCAATTATGATCTGGCACAGAGCAATTTCAACACGGCACAGGCCGCACAGGGTACAGCCGTTTTTGAAGCCAATGCCAATGCCACCGCGCAGATACGCGCCCAGAGCGAGGCCAACAGCCGCGCTACGCAGCAGTCCATCGCAGTCACTGCCCAGATACAGGCCGAATTTAATGCCGAACGTGCCGAACGTAACGCCCTGACTGCCACCTTCGCGCA
Source organism: Anaerolineae bacterium (assembly GCA_019912965.1). GTDB lineage: Bacteria > Chloroflexota > Anaerolineae > Aggregatilineales > Phototrophicaceae > CFX2. The sequence continues at coordinate 3,657 of JAIOHM010000048.1, read as the reverse complement.
GGGTGATGCGCTCAATCAAGCCGCCACTGCCCAGGCCGCCGCCTATTCAAACGCCACCGCGCAAGCCGTCGCCCAGAGCGAAGCCGACGCCAATGCAACGGCGCAGGCGGTTGCACAAAGAGAAGCCTACGACAATGCCACCGCGCAGGCGGTTGCAGTAGCGCAGGCGGCGATTGCTACGATAGCGCAGGGCGATGCGCTCAATCAAGCGGCTACCGCGATAGCTGCTGCCGATGCCAATGCGACCGCCCAATTCCGCGCTCAGAGCGAAGCCGATGCCAACGCTACTGCCCAATTCCGTGCCCAACGCGAAGCCGACAGCCGCGCCACCCAGCAGTCCATTGCAGTCACTGCACAAGCACAAGCCGAAATTAACGCGCAGGAAGCCTTGAACAGCGCCATCACTGCCACCTTCGCACAAGGTGAGGCGCTTTATCTAGCTGCTACCGCTATTGCTGCCGCCGATTCCAATGCCACCGCCCAGGCAATCGCCCAGAGTGAAGCCGATGCCAACGCCACCGCCCAATTCCGCGCTCAGAGCGAAGCCGACAACCGCGCAACCCAGCAGTCGATTGCTGTGACCGCGCAGGCGCAGGCAGAAATCAACGCCGCCGAAGCTGCGAGGCAAGCTGTGGCTGCCCAAGCCGCCGGAGAAACCGCCGTTTTTGAAGCTGACCGCGCAGCGACGCAGGAACGTTTCGCCCAAAACAGCGCCGTGACCGCTGTCGCCGCGCAAGAAACCGCCGTCTATAACGAGCAGCAGGCGCGGGCGCAGGCACTCGCTTCCAGCGGTGAACAATTATTGGACGCGGGCAACCCGGATATTGCCATCGCCCTCGCATTGGAAGCCAGCGAATTGAATCCCTCCCTGACGCAGGCGCAGCGTTTGCTCAACCGCGCTGCACCCTTCGCCGTCCGCCTGAATATGACCCGCGCCCAACGGCAGGAGATTGAAACCTACCGCGAAAATGGCCGCGACCGCACCCGTGAAATCACGATTTATGCCTTCGGCGGATTGTTCAACCCGGATGCCAGCCTGTTCGTCACCTCGCCGGATGGCCCAACCTTAGCCGTATGGAACACCATCGAACGCCGTCAGATTCTGACGCTCTCAGGCCACAACGGTTGGGTGACGGCAGCCGTGTTCAGCCCGGACGGACGCTATCTGGCTTCCGGCGACGAAACCGGGATGATTATCGTGTGGGACATCACAACCAGCGACGTGGTGCAAGTCTTGAACGGGCATACCGGACGCATCAACGCGTTGGCCTACAGCCCGACCGAACCCAAATTAGTTTCCGGTGGGGCAGACCGCCGCGCCATTTTGTGGGATTTGAATTCCGGCGGCGCACAAATCACGCTGGATTCTTTCGGCGCATCGGTCGATAACGTCTTCTTCAGCGCCAACGGTCAGGCACAGGCTTACGCAGTCAATCAGGATCAGCCGCGTTTAGGGCGTTTGCCCGCGCCGGATTTGAACCGCCCGTACAGCAATCTCAGCGCCAAATATCGCGGTTACAGCCCGGATGGACGGTTGGCCTACACCGACGGAAATGAAAACGGCTTTCTCCGCTTATGGAACGCCAGTCAAGGGACGCTGAATTTTGAATTCCGGCGCGGCATTGCCCGTGAAGATTACATCATGCAAATCGCCTTCAGCCCGGATGGACGCTTCGCGCTGGTACATTCCGAAGGTCGTTCGTATCTCGACGGCGACACCTATAACACCACCCGCCGTTCGGTCGAGTTGTGGCGCATGATCGATGGCGCGTTGGAGCGCGTTTTTGAAACCGGCGAACTCGCGCCGGACGAGTGGAACGTGTTCAGTTTAGCCTTCAGCCCGGACAGCCAAACCGCGTTGGTCGGTGGATTGTACGGACGGATTTACGGCCTTTCGCTTTATGACGTGACCACAGGCAAAGAACTGCGCCGCTTCACCGGACACAATCGTCCGATCACCGAAGCGGGCTTCAGCCGCGATGGCAATTATGCCTACTCGATTGCTGAAGGCAACGTCCGCCTGTGGGACATCAGCGAACGCGAAAGTACCCAGATTGGGGACTTACAAATCGGCGGGACGCGCGTCGGGCAAATCGGCTTCAGCCCGGATGGCTCAATCATTTATGGGCAAAACCTGAGCGCGGGCGCGGTCGGCGTATGGAATGCGCGCGACAACAGCAATATCATTACCCCCTTCACTGTCGGTTCGTCACCGCTGGCTTTTAATCCGATACAGGCGAGTGTGCTGGTCGCCAGCAGCGCCCGCGCCAATGATCGTTCCGAACGCAACGGGGTTTATGACGAAGACTTCGATAAACTGGTCATCCCCGAATTTAGCAGCGTCGTCTCGTATGATCTGGCAACGGGCGCATTTCTCTCGCAGGACAGTGTGCGGATGCGGGTGCAGGCGATGGCCTACAGCGCAAACGGTCAAACGGTTATTTTCGGCGGGTCGCTTCCGGTTTTTGCGGGCGATGGCACAGCCGCCGCTGACAAGTCGTTTTTGATCGTGTGGGATACCGTTGGGCGGCAGGTCGTCAGCCGCATTATGCTGCCGAACAGCCTGCAAGGTGTGCCCATCACGCGGGTAGCCCTCAGCCCGGACAGCCAATTGGCAGCCTCAGTTTCTCGTGGGGAAGACGATACGCAAGCCCTGATTATTTGGAACACTGCCGACGGCACAGAACGCCATCGCTTAATCGGCTTTAGCAGTCCGGTGAATGTGCTGGCTTTCGACCCCAACGGACGCACAGTGGTGGCGGCTTTGGGGCAGACCGAAAACGGCGTGATTGTTTGGGACGCAGCGACGGGTGACCAACTCTTGGCGCTGATCGGGCATAAGGGCGGCGTGAACGCGATGGCCTTCAGTCCGGACGGCGAAACCATGCTGACCGCTTCGGACGATCAAACCCTCATCCTGTGGGACATGAGCAACGGACAACCTTTGCGGCGCTTCACTGGGCATACCGATGAGGTGGTGAGCGTAGCCTTCAGTCAGGATGGGCGTTCGGCCATTTCCGCCAGCAACCGGGATAACATCTTCATCTGGCGCATCGAATCGCTGGAAGATACCGTTAATTGGATTGAGCAGAACCGCGAAATCATCACGCTGACCTGTCCACAGCGGTCGCAGTACAACGTCAAGCCGCTGTGTTTGGATGGCATCGTGCCGACATTGACGCCCACCGGGACGCTGCTGCCGACTCTGACGCCAACCATCACACTAACCCCAACCATGACCTTCACTCCTTCACCAACGCCTGTGCCGACGGGGCAGATTCAAACCAGCAATGGTGCAGCCGCCAATGTTCGCAGCGGCCCCGGCGAAGGTTTTGGGCGGGTTGGACAGGTGGCTTCCGGGCAAACGGTGGTGGTGCTGGACTCGGTGAGCGAAGTCGCTTGGGTACAAATTCAACTGGACGACGGCACACCCGGTTGGGTACTCCGCTCGGTGATCGAATTGGCGCAGTAGAGGTTCGCTTTTAGCGCCAGAAAAACTTACTGTGCCCTCTCTGTTTGGTCACGACACTTTTAATGTAAAGCCGTTTTCGAGGCCGAATCGCGTGGGTATGGACTCCCCTCCTCGCGTGCGGTTCATTGGACGACACTTTTAACGCAAAGCCATTTTTCGAGCCAGAATCACCGCGTTATGGACTC
>JAIOHM010000047.1 GCA_019912965.1 Anaerolineae bacterium | reverse complement strand
GTTGTGGTGGTATGGCTACACCACTTGGAATTATGCGCGGTTTTTAGACTTTTGCGCGGAGCGGATTTTACTGCGGAAGGTGGGCGGGGGGTATATCTTTATCCATCGGACGTTGATGGAGTATTTCGCGGGGTTGGAGGCAGAAAAAACTGTTACAGAAGCAGTATAAGAGGAAATTAAGGGAACTAGGGACACCCTCCCCCTAACTTTCTCCCACAGGTTTTACTTTTGGAAAGATTTTTTGGCAGAAAGATGCTGTTTACCCCTCCCCAGCCCTCCCCGCACGCGAGGAGGGAGTCCATACCCACGCGATTAAAGCCCGAAAAACGACTGCGTCTTAAACGTGTTGGATGATAAATCCCGTACCGGAGACGGTCGGTTGCAGTAGGGCGTCCGGGCCGAACGCGCCTACACGGTTGAGTTGCAGTCGATAAATGGTTCAGAGATGGTTCGTAATGTGCGTAATAATCACCTGATACCATCTGTTTATCAGGTCACAAAAAATGGGCGGGTTGTAATTTTGAGGTTAGGCCGCAAAAGCCGGGGAAAATCAGGCCAATAAAAAGGGCGGTTTTGAGGCCGCCCTTGTGGGTTAGTCCAGCCGCAAGATGCGGACGTGGCGATGGGGTTCCTGCCCGTAGCTTTCGGAGTCGAGGTCAGCCTGCCGCGCGAGTTCGTGCTGACGGCGGCGGATATGCGAGTCCTGTGGGACAAGATCAACATATTCCGCGCCACCGCGAACGCGCTGGATGGCGGCCTTGACCTCTTCCATAGCTGACCCAAAAGGGTCGCTGGAAGCCTCGTCTTCCAATCCAAACAGGTCAATCAGGAAGGCTTCCATCTGCGAGACGGTGTTGGCACGCAGTACATAGATCGGCGTCCCGCGTCGTTCCGCATCCACAATCAGCTTGGGGCGACGGCGATAGTAGTTCTTGAGGGTCACAATCGCGTCGGCCTGTCCGAAGTCGTCCACGATATTGGCGGCGACATGCAGGCGGCGGGCAGACTGCTGCAACCGGTTACGCGCCACGCCGTAAGCGTACAGGCGGACTCCCTGAAGGGTTGTTCCGTTGCCCCCGTTGGCCGCCCGCGTTTCGGTGGTTTCCGTCTGGGCGGCTGAACGATTTGGGCGGCGGCTGTGACCATTTCCGTTTCCATTGCCATTGCCAACTGTATTGGCGTTGGTGTTCATGCTGGCGTTGCGTCCGTTGCGTTCCGGGCCACCTTTCAGCTCCGGCACATAGGTTTCGATTTCGATCTCACCCGCCGCATTGCGCGAACGGAGTTCAACGGGCAGCGGACGCCCACGCAGTTGACCATCAACGGCTGCGGCTACATCTTCATGTACAACCAAGCGGTCGCGGGTCTGGATTTCGATGAGTACATCGAAGGTGGGTGGCGCGCGCCGTTCGAGTACCGATTTTTGCGTTCCCCGGCGGCGGGCTTCCTCGTCGGAAAGCGTCACCGATTCGATACCACCGACCAGATCGGAGAGCGTGGGGTTGAGCATCAGGTTTTCCAGCGCGTTACCGTGCGCTGTACCGATCAACTGCACACCGCGTTCGGCAATGGTGCGGGCGGCCATGGCTTCCAGTTCGCGCCCGATTTCATCAATCACGATGACTTCGGGGTTGTGGTTTTCGACGGCTTCGATCATCACTTCATGCTGACGTTCGGGCTGCGACACCTGCATCCGGCGGGCCTTGCCGATGGCCGGGTGGGGCACATCGCCATCACCGCCAATTTCGTTGGAGGTATCGACGATTACAACGCGCTTGCTTTCGGCCAATACACGGGCTGCTTCGCGCAGCATGGTGGTTTTACCCACGCCCGGCGGCCCCATCATCAGGATGCTTTGACCGGATTCGATCAAGTCCTGAAGAATATCAATTGTTCCGTATACCGCGCGACCGACGCGGCAGGTCAAACCGACCACATCACCGCGACGGTTGCGGATGGCGGAGATGCGGTGCAGGGTGCGTTCCATGCCCGCGCGGTTATCGGTATCGAAAGCACCAATGTTGGAGACAATGGTGTCGATGTCGTCGCGCGTCACTTCCGCTTCGAGCAATATGACTTCGCCCTCGACAAAGCGCGCGGTGGGTACACGACCCAGATCGAGCACGACTTCGAGGAGTTCATCTGTATTACCGATTTGGTCGAGCGCGGCGTTGAGATGCGGGGGCAAAACACGCTTCAGTTCGTGGATGTTGTCTGTTATACGACGTTCCATATAGAGGAAATTCTGCTCCTGTGTTAGGTAGACGACTAATCGGGCAAGGCGCGGACAATTTCCGCCGGAGTGCCTGAAGCCCATACTTCTAATTCGTCTGATGCCGCCATATCGATGCCATTGGTTGGCGGCTGGGCCGGACTGGGTACGGCCTCGAATCTCTGGCTGAGGGGTGCAAAGGCTGCCGAGCGTACCCCGGCGGCGATATGCTTGACCATCACTGCCTGACGCGCACATAAATCAAAGCCCAGTTGCGTCAGCGCATCATCCAGCCAGTCCTGATAACGGCGCACGCGCACGTACACCGGCACTTTGTGCGAACGATCCGCCCGTTCAATGGCCGCAGCCAAAATCGCGGGGGCATCACTGAACACGTCCGGGTGCAAGTGTGGCATCAGATAGACGCCTGCTTTGCCCTCGGCTACGCCAATGTAGCCCTCCACCCGGTCGTCCTTGCGATAAACGTAGCCCTCGCCATCCTCCGGTAGTTCGGTTATCGGTTGGACAAGGCGCGGCACGACGTTGCCAAAAAGGTTGTAAATTCCGTTCAAGTCGGTTTCGGTCGTCTCGGTGAGTTCGACTTCCGGCTCAAACGGCAGATCATCATTCGGTACACGCCGCCAGATTTCCTGACGGGCGTAGATGGCGTAGCTGGCGGTGCGGAGCGTTTTGAAGAGGGGAGCGTATTCATCCACCTCGGCTACCAGCACATGCGCGCCCTTTTTGCCGGACTCAGCGGCCATCGCATCCAGAATATGCAGCCAGAGCGTATCATCCTCGCCTTCAGCCAGTGCCGGGGCGAGATAGGCTACATGGGCGTAAGGAGTATCTCCCCGCAGCCGGAACTGACCAACAATCTGCCGCTTTTCCATGCGCGTTACCATTGTGTGGATTCCGCGCGACGGCAGAATAAGGGTGTGTAAACGGGGGTTGTAAGCGCTTTCCTGAGTGAATCCCAGTTCACTATCCAGCACAATACCCGTTTCGCTCAACCGTCGTACCAATGGAATATCCACCAGCGTGACGGCGCGGGATTCAGCCGTGTCACGTACAGGCATAGTCATTATGACCGAAGCATAACAAGGTTGGCCTTACACCGACCTTGTACGGGTGAGGGTATGTCATCCTGCGGGGCAAGCAATCATCCTGGTGCGTAGTGTTGAACTCCATAGATCACTACCCATGATTGTAGCACCGCTTTACAGGTATTGACAATCAACCTGCCTGACGTTATGCCACCGTTTCCTAACGCATGATCGACCTCCGACTTGGGATATATTGGGATTTTAGCGCAACCTATTCGGTTTTTAAAGGGTCAAAAAGGTTCAATTTGAAATCTGCTGTGGCGATGGTTATAAACGGGGCTGCCCAGCCGAACGGGGGCATGTTACTTTAGCGATAGATGAAAAATCATACGGGGCGCAAACCATGAAAGCCTTTGAACTGGCAGATGTGATGTGGCAGCAGTCGTCTGGCGATCAATCGTATCTCGAATTTTTGCGGGAAGATTCCTTAAGTATGGGGTTGTATGTGCTGCCCACCGGGGGTACGGATGGTCAGCAGCCGCATACCGAAGATGAAGTGTATTACGTGGTCAGCGGGCGCGGTATGTTCTGGCAGGCAGGCGAAGACCGTCCGGTACAAGCTGGCTCGATTCTATTCGTCCCGGCGAACGATGAACACCGTTTCCACACCATCACCGAAACCCTGTCGATTTTGGTGTTCTTCGCTCCGGCGGAATATGCCAATCAGAAAGGCTGAGAACCCATCTGAATATTTGCTTATTCTATTTGGGACGACACATATGTTGAGTTCAGAGGGGAAAACATCTCATTTCCAAACAGGTTCTGACAGATTTTACAAATTGGTTACATTCACTTAACGGTTTGGCCGTTATTCGCGATTAGACTCAGGATAGATAAGCAACTGAGGGAGCGAATGACTATGAAGTTGAGCAGCCTGATTTTAATGAGTTTGATGCTGGTGATGCTGGCGGCCTGCAACCGGGGCGAAGTGACGGATGTCGAACGCAACCCGGACGGCGGTGTGGATGTCACCGTCAAGCTGACCGAGACGGAAGCCAACGAGGCGATTACCGATGCGCTGAACGCGGCTGCCAATCCCCTGCTGCGCGATCCGTCGGTCGATTTGCAGGCGGGGCAGATTGTCATCAATGGGCAGCACGAACGCCGCGATGGGGGCGGAACGGTCAGCGGCAGTCTGATCGTGACGGTCACGGTGGATAATGGTACGCTGCTGGCACAGGTTACGCAGGCTGATTTCGAAGGTTGGGATGCCAGTGACGAGCGCATTCAGCAGTTTAACCAACGGCTGGCGGAGAACTTTTCGCGCCGCGCGAACCGGGATAATCAGCAGATTACGGTCACGGCGGTGAACATCACGGATACGGAGCTTGAAGTTACTTTCAATGCACGGCGGAGTTAGCTGAGAGCTGCCAGTTATCAGTTGCCAGTTGCTAGTTAGTGATTATGCTAGTTTACCCCACCCCGCACACGAGGATTGGGGAGGGGATAGTTTTAAGGATGGGTGTGGAAATATGTTCTTTACCCCACCCCCAACCCCTTACAGGGTAGGTATTTTGGGAATAAGGCATCACACTGGTTGAAGAACGAGACCAATCGTACCTGAACTGGTGGAAAAGATGCCTTACCCCACAGAATTAGACTATTGAACAGAGGAAGTGTCAACCGGGTTTGGACAGATGAGCCGAACGCAGGCGAGGGTGTTGGCGTTGTATAGCTATGGGATGGCAATGACCCAGCACAGTGGACAAACGATTGTGAGTACGTTCCTGGGGTTGTTATTGGGACAGTCCATCGCCAATTTACGGCAGCGGTTACGCGAATGGACGTATGAAGGGACCCAAAAACGGGGAGAGAAGCGGCGGACGGTTGCGGTTGCGGGACACTTTGCGAGTTTGCTGAGCCTGATCCTGGGCTACTGGTGGCGACCCAAACAAGTGGTGCTGGCACTGGATGTGACCTATCTGCGGGAGCCCCTCGGCAACTGACGGGCGGCAATCCCTATGCCTTACGCACTTGGATTGAAGCTGGTTTCAAAGACCTCAAACGCGGCGGCTTGCATTGGGAACAATCCAAAATCACTGACCCCCAGCGCATGCAACGTCTGCTTTTCATTATGGCGCTCGCTCTCTTCTGGCTCATCCGTCAAGGCTCCGTCCAAGCCGACGAACTGCTGGCTGATGCTGCTCTACCCCCTCTCAGCTGTACCACCCTCGGTTGGCTCTCGACTCTGGTCGCTGCTATTCACCACCGCCCTCTCCCTTTTGCTTATTTTTCCCCCTGTTTCTTCCCTTCTCCCCCTTCCCCCTCTCCCCTCTCTCTCTTTTCTCCCCTCCCTTCCCTCCCGTTTTCCCTTTTCTTCCTCTCTTCCTCCCCTCCTCCCTCCCCTCCCTCCTTCG
>JAIOHM010000046.1 GCA_019912965.1 Anaerolineae bacterium | reverse complement strand
ATATAAGCAACCTGCTCCTGCTGTTCGCGCACAGCGGCGAGTGCATCGTAACGCTGTTCCCAGTCACGCCCCGCGAAACGATCCATGAGCGCGACCATGTTCTCCTGCGTGACCTCGTGCAACATGTCGATATGATTGACTTCGCGGTTACGCGAGAAATACAACGGCTTGCGCCTGCCTTCGTCAGCGTTGTAGTACGTGCCCGGCAAAACCACATGCGTATGCGGGTTATGCTGACCCGGTGCTTCATCGCCATCTGTCTGGCGATGGTGAAGCACCGCAGACCACTCGACACCGGTATCAATGCCTCTGGCATCGAAGAAATCGTTCAGCGTGCGCTCGGTGAGCTGGCGCACGAACTGGTCACGGCGCTCCGGCGGCACCATGCGGATCAGGTCGGTATTGGGATTAATCACGACGCTGAACATCAGCACATGCTCGCTCTGGTAAGCGTCGCAACGGTCGGCGATTTCAGCTACCGAACCACCCATACCGCGGTCCAGCCAGCGTTCCCGTCCACCGGCATGACGCGCCTTTTCGGTGCGCGACTCCCTGTACGTCAGGTACTTCAGCAGATTTCCCATACGCTTGCTCTCGTTGGGAGTGGGCTTTTTGTATTTCACATTCGAGACACACATCTGCTTGCGATCCATGTCCTATACCTCCTTTTTGCGACTGAAGAAGGCGACCATCTTCTCCAGCAGTTCGTTCTGGCGCTGAAGCTGTTCTTCGACGGCATCCAATCGCCCTTCCAGCTTGCGGGTGATGGCCGCCCGTGTGCCGGGGATGTCATCCTGATGCGATAGGTACAGATTCAAGGCATCGCGGATCAGATCGGTCTTGTGCTGCATCTCACCCTGCCGGGCGCGGACACGCAGAATCTCTTCGACCCGGCGCATCTGCTCTGGCGTAAAGCCGATGCTCAACCGTTCGCTGTAGCCATCACGCTGCTTGCGTTTACTCAAGTTCCACCTCCTGAAGCCGTTCCTTCAAATTTTCTGTAGGACGAAAACGCCCGTACACCCGGCGCAGTCGCCCATACTTGTCCAGTGCGCCACCTGCCTTCATATCCTGCACCTCAATGCTCAACCGTCCAATATCCGGCACGATGATTTCCTCACCTTTCACAAGTTCCTTTGACCAGACTTCGGTGAGTACCTCGATCACTTCCGCCACATCGCGCTGCGTGCGGTGTGGTAGTCGTCTGGCAATCCTTGCAATCACATCACGGTGATACATTTGCGCTCCATTCGCTTCGTTTTGTCTTTCATCAGCTCTGTCTTGCAGGCTGATTGGCTGCCTGTGTAGGCAGCAGCATCCCACACTGCGAAAACCATCGCAGGTGTGGTCGCTCGTCTCGGTTAACCGAGACGAGCGATACGGCGGGTGTGCAACACCGTCGTAGGGGTGCAGTCGCCGTGAGGCGCTGCACCGAAGCCCTGCGGCGCTTGAGCAGCCAGCGATTTAGCTGGCTTAGGTCTGAGGGGGACATATAGCCCATTGAACGTGAACGTTCCCCCCTCAGACCGTACCCTGTTGGAATACCCCAACAGGGATGGGCTGCGCCAGCAGTCCATAGCGTCGAACATGCGGACAAGATCACCATGTGGCTTTCCTCATGCGCTTTGTCCGACGCTCAGCATCGTCATTCGTCAGAGCAGGTTCATCCCTTGCTACTGGTGGCGATGCTCTGGTTGGATGCTGTCCTACAGCCATCGACTGAGCGACCCCGTTGGTTGCCACATGCTGAATGATGCGCTCCAGATAGGCGGGCATATCATTCAGCGCATCGCGTATCCATAAGGTGTCGCGGCGCACTTCCAGCAGCTCCGGCAGATCAATGATGGGTGTTTTGGAGTTCCGTCGGATACCCAACTGCTCCCGGATCAGGTCGCGCATGGCATCACTGCGTTCACCTTCTTCGATGTACTCCCACCAGTCCAGAATGTCCTGATCGCTGTCGTAGTAGGCTTTGAAGGCAATCAGTTTGAATGCCCGTTTGCTCTTTTTCTTTTTCGGCATACTGTCTCCTTCGCTAGGGTTTTACGCGGTATGCTCAGTTGGTATACTTGGTAAAACCCCCGTTTTGAACTAACTCTGGCGTTTGGCGAAATGGGCGTAGTACAGGTAGCCTCTGGCATTCGCCATCTGTGCATCCGGCACTAACTTCGTCTGTGGGTAGGCTTCGACCACCTGCTCATACACCAGTTCCGCGCCACCACCGGACAGGTAAATCACATCGACGGTTGTGCCGCGCTGCCACTTTTCCGACAGCAGATTCAACGTCGCGCTGCGGAGCGGGGCGAGAGCTTCTTCGACCTCATGGCTGTAATCCACGGGCTTGCCGCTGGCGGTGAAAATCCCAGTTCGCAGTACCTGCTCAACAATCCGGTGCGGCATCTTCTCACGGTAGTCCCGTTCGAGCATGGCGGCGATGCGCTCCTGGGCGGTGTAGACTCCACTCTCGACACTGCCACTTTCGGCATCCACGAAGTCCCCGTCGTCATCCAAAATGATGTCCACCGTATATGTGCCAACATCCACAACCCCGGTTCGCATATAGGTGTGATAGACATTGATGTCGCCCTGTTCGGTGAGCATCATGGCATACGCGGAACCATACGGCTGCGGCATCACCATCACCTCAGTGACATTGGCAATCACTTCGCTGGCATCCGTTTTGATGAGATGTTGACCCAGCAGCGCTTTCTTGAGTTCGTCTGCATCTCGCATGTGGTCAACCGGGAGTCCCGAACAAAGTCTCAGATGGATGACATCTCCTCCTGACACCCCCTGCGCCAGCTTGCCAATCGCTGCTTTCGCCAACCGCAGACGGAAGGTGTTGCCCATCGTCTTTTCATTGGCGGTGCGTCCACGCAAACGCAGCAGTTCGCCAGGTGGAAGTTGCGCCAGCGCCAGATCGCCCACAAACCAGGTCGAACCGTCTTCATCCGTCAACTGGTCGCCAGGATATTTGGCTGCCAGTGCCTCCTGCTGGAACTTGATTTCACGGGCATGACCCGCCACCGACGGAAAAGCAATCGCGGTCTGATCCGTCACGACTTTGGTGACACCGTAGCCGATGTCCAAGCCCACTGTAAGGATGCCGCCCGACACCATCTCTGACTCCACTGCGGTATTCCGATTCTTGCGCCTGTTCATTTGATCTGCCTCCATAAATAAAAACAGCCCACCTACTCCTCATCGGTAGATGCGGCTGAAGAACCCACAAAATCAGCGGGATTGACGCGAGAAAATGCCCGTGCCACGTCCCCTAAATCAAATGCCTTTGAATTCGATTGAGTTGGAGCGCTCTGAAGATGTGAAAGGCTTCATGGAGAAGGCGGCACGGCTGGGTCCGGGGATCGCCAAAATCGGTCTGATCAAACGCGACATGACCAAACTCGGCGCTGGGCGTGAAGTCGGCGTGGTCTGGCGCGATGAATGGGTCGCTTTATGGCGGCATGGACAGCCAACGCCAGAAGGTTATGAACCACAGCAGCGGCTGGTCAAACAGCGCGTACCGAAGTGTCCCACCTGCGGCTCCACAGTCATGCAGGAAAAGAAGGGCGTGGAGTCACCAGCGTCGGAAAGCTGGCTGAAGTCAGGCAAACGGACCTGTTCGGTCTGCCAGACCCCGCTGTGGCAGGAAGCCCGCGACAAAGGGTCACAGCCCAAACCCGGACAGAAATACCCGATGAAGAATCCGCGCTATCGCATCGACGAGTATCTCAAGCGCGTCTACCCGGATCGGGTCTATCTGCTCATCTGGGATGAAGTCCACGAATGCGCGCACGGCGATACCGGAAACGGGCAGGCATTTAACCGCATCGCAGGGCTGGCGCAGAAGGTGCTGGCGATGACCGGCACGCCGTTCAACGGCAGATCATCGTCGATCTTTAATCTGGAATACGCGCTCAATCCCCGTACCCGTCAGCGTTACAACTGGGGTGGCGCACCGCGCCTGAGCCGTAAGATGCGCGGCGAACGTGGCTTTCAGACGATTATCGCGGATGACAGCAAACAGCGTGGTCGCGCCGAGTCGCGCTGGGTCGCCGACATGGGTGTGCGTGAGCAGGTGGTCGAAGAACGCCCCTCGTATGATAAAGAAACAGGAGCGTTCACCGGGACTTCAACTTACGAACGTCCTTTCGAAGAAGCACCGGGTATCTCACCGCTGCTGGTCGCCGAAGTGCTGGATCATGCCATCTTCTTTTCACTGGGGGATTTAGGCAAGGCGCTGCCGCAGTACGAAGAAATCGCGCTGCCAGTCGAGATGGATGCGGATACCTACGAACAGTATGACCGCACCCGCCAGCAGTTAAAGGACTATCTCATCGCACGGCGCTGGGAGGGCGACACGACGTTTCGCGGCGCATACCTGCAATGGGCGATGGGCTGGGTCAACGCGGCGCACCGTCCGCACGAGGTCATCCACAACCTCAAACATCCCATCACCGGCGAGAAACTGCCGCACGTTGTCACCACCATCCCATCTTACGGCGAAGATCGCATCTTTGCCAAAGAGCAGGCGCTCATCGACCTGGTGCGCTCGGAACTGGAACAGAACCGCCCATGTGTGATCTACATCCGCCAGACCGCCACCCGCGACATCCAGCCGCGCATCGAGAATCTGATCCGCCAGCACGTCCCGCTGGCCCGAACCTTCATCCTCAAGAATACCGTCGAAGCCGAACGGCGCGAAGCGGTTATCGAAGCGGAAGTGGCTAAGGGAACCAACATCGTCATCTCCAACCCTGAGTTGGTGAAGACCGGGCTTGATCTGGTGTTCGCACCGACACTCATCTTCTACGAAATCGTGTTTAATCTCGGCACGATGATGCAGGCAGCGGGACGATCATACCGTCTGAACCAGACACATACCCACTGCAAAACGTATTACTTGTTCTGCGAGGGCACGATGGAACAGACGGCTGTGCAGCTCATGAGCCGCAAACAGCGTGCCGCCAAGCTGCTAACAGGCGATATCGGGCTGACCGGGCTGGACGCGCTGACCGAAGGCGAGGGTGGTTTTGAGGAGGCTTTGCTCGAAGCGATTGGGCGTGATGAAGCGCTGCTCGATCCGTCGGAACTGTTCAGGAAGTCCGAAGCGCAGGGCGAGATTGACAGTGAGGATGCCGCCTACTGGAACGTCGAACTGACCGGGGCAACAGATGAACCGCTGACGATTGAGTACGCTGCGTCGGTTATGCAGATCGAACTTCAACCCGTGTTGGAAAATGATCCCCTCATTCAGGAAGCCATTCGCCTGGGCGGTGTGGCGGCTGAAATCGAGACCAAGTATCCTGAACGGCAAGCGGCAGCAGTCACCACCTCCGAACATGAACCACAGCCGTTCGCGCAAATAGTTTCCGACTATCTCGACACCGTTCACATCAACACCGACGACCAGAAGCTGTCGGTGCTGCGGACAGAACTGCTTACGCTGCTGCAAGCAAGTCCGGCAAGTCTGGGTGATTGGCTGCGGGATAACCGGGTGGTCTTCCCCGGCTGTGAGATGGAAGTGGCTGCTCAAATCATGCGGCTGGCAAAGCAGGCATTGAACAGCAGCCCCGCCGATATGATTGAGCTGCGCCCCGTTGTGGTAAGCGCAACACAGCGAAAACCTGCCACGTCCAAACCGCGCAAACGTCAGCCAGATTTACTGGCAGTGCCGGATGAAGTCCCTCAACGCAAACGTCAGCAGTCTGAACGACTGGACGAAATCGCGCCGCTGCAACTGGCGTTGTTCTAAGGGGTGCAATCATGCACCCCGATACGCTGACATTTCTGAATGTCCTCTTCCAACGTTGTGCCTCGTTGCGCTCATCTGCCCGTCTGACGTTCACGGTTATTCATCCCAACAGTCAACAGTCCTCACCCTCTCGACACATCCCACTGGATAACCGTGCCACCCTGCTCGACACGTTGCAACGGCTGGCGGATACCAATCGGATGGGTTGGGGCGCGTATTTCGCGGTGGGACTGCGCAAGCCGGGGTTGTCTCGCTGGAAACGTGGCGGCGCAGCAGAAGTGGTTGCGCTGCCCGCCTTCTACACCGACATCGACGATCCGACGAATGCCACGCTCATGAAGCTGCGTGGCGCTCGACTGCCACCGTCGGTGATTGTCCATTCCGGCGGCGGCTATCATGCTTACTGGCTGCTGGATGAGCCAACCCGCGATCTCCATCTGGCGCGGCAGGTCTTACAGGGACTTGCCCGCGCTTTTGGTGGGGACGGCTTATCTCCGGCGCAGTCGCTGCGACTTCCGGGAACAGTGAATTGCAAACCCGAACGCGGTGGGGCGGTGTGTCACTTAGTCGAAAACTCAGACCGCTACTACTGCCTGTCCGACTTCCAGACATTCATCCCTCCAGCGCTCAGTCCGACAGTGCGGCGATCCATTATACAAGCCCCTTATCCCACAGGCAGCAGAATTCTCAACACGCAGTTAATCCACGCGATCACGGCTGCTCTGTACCGCGACTATGCGGCGTATATGCAGCGGCGGAGTGACTGGCTGGCAGCCCTGTGTCCCTGCGGTCACGCCCGTGATTCGCCGGGCGCTCACTTCTACTTCAATCCCACTATCGGCTGCGGGCGCTGTCATGGACGACATGGCACGCTGCGGCTGACTGATCTTTGTTCTGTTCTGGGTATCGACGCTGCCACTTACGGCGGCGTGTATCGCTAAAGCGAAAGGATAAAACGTTATGTCTGACAAGAAACAAAGTACCAAACAGGAACCACCGCCGACAGTCATCACGCTGACGCTGCCCACGCCATCGGAGGGCGGTATTCCGCTGGACCGCGCCACCGCGACCCTACTGATTCAGCGCGGCGACCTGGCGCACGTCCGGCAGTTCCCCTACATCGTGATGGAAGATCTGACGACGGCGATCAAGGAGGCATATCTTGCGCTCGCCGCTGTCGAAGCGGAGCCGCCCATCATCCCCGAACCACCGAAAGCTACGCCGAAATCTGAGCCGAAACTGAAAGGGAAAGCGGTCACTGAACCTGTGGTGGCGGAAGAACCGACCA
Source organism: Anaerolineae bacterium (assembly GCA_019912965.1). Taxonomy (GTDB): domain Bacteria; phylum Chloroflexota; class Anaerolineae; order Aggregatilineales; family Phototrophicaceae; genus CFX2. Next base: position 18,435 of record JAIOHM010000046.1, on the reverse strand, counting down.
TCGATATCCCGCTCAAGAAAGGCACGCTGGCAGTCAAAATCAGTTACCTCAAGATCGTCGGCGGAGAAACTGATGCAGCAGCTTATCGTCAGGCGGTGCTGATTGCCGGGAAGCTCATCGACGGCAAGCTGTGGGATGGTACTTCGCCCATTCGCATCGACGATGTGTACGTCACGCTGAAGAAGATGAAACACCTGTCTGAGCGTGAGATGAGCCTGTTCACACTGGAGGATTTCGTGCAAGTGGGCGGCACAACGGATGCGCCGGAAGCCGTTGAGGATGTTGAAAGTGATGCTGTCGAAGTGGAGGACGACGGCATTGAAACTGAACTGCTCCTGATGGCAAGTCCATCCCTCACCGGGAAAACGTTCAGCGCGAACGGACATCACCCGGACGACGCTGCCGACCAGTAATACCCGCTCCATCTCTCAACCCGTTTTACCCATTTTAAATCTACCTGTATCTACAATGAAAGGACACACAGCTCATGTCTGACCAGAATAATTCCCAACCCCGTATCTTCAAGACCGGCTCGGTTCGCATCGTTGAGGACGAATCGATGGCTGGATTGGATAACGAAGCCGTCCGCAGCCTGCTCAAGGCGACTTACCCCGAAATTGCCAATGCCACCATCCGTGAAGTGACCACCGAGGGCGGGCAGAAGGTGGTCGAGTTCCTGCCGCAGCCCGGACGCAAAGGGTAGCCACCATGTTTGACGCAGGCTTTCAATCGTCAAGCCTGCGGGAGTGCCTGGCAGGGCTGCCACCTGTCGAACTCAAGGGGATAGCGCTTCTACGGGAGCGTCGTCCTCATGGGCAGTTCTTCCCGCAGCTTGAGGGCGGACAGATAGGCATCCCGCGTGAAACTATCGCTGAAGCGGTGACTGAAATCGTCGGTTATACCGAACGCTGCCGCCGGGCAGCGCAACAGTTGGCAAAGCTCACGCCCATCCCCCTGACCGCTTTCTCAATTTTGGAGTATGGCATCTAATGAACGATCTACTGGACACCTTTGCGATGCTGGCAGCGGCCATGCTGGATGATCCCCTGCTGACACTCGCTAATGCTGTTGCCTGGCTCGACCCCTTATGGGAAACGAGTGATGACGATGTATATGACGAAGGCGATGGTGTGGGACTTGCCCTGTGCATTACCCGCAGCGCGTTTCCTGACATCTACGCAGGGGCGGTGGAGCGTATCCGCTCCGGCGCATCCGAAAAAGAACTGGACAGCTTTATCTGTGGCGAAATCAGCCGACGCGGTATCCCACTTGATAATCTCGAATTTCTGGGTTATGGCATCCCGCTGACTGCCGCTGGTGTGGAACTGTCTGACCCTGACCTGTACGCCGCTCGTTCCGATCTGCTGCCACTGCTGGAATTGTTTGGCATTCGCCCTGAACCGGGACACTACAACGTGGAAGTCCCCGACTGCGCCTACACCGCCGGGCGGATGATCGCCGACAGTCTGGTGAAACAGGACGATGAACGCTTGCAACAGGTCGGTTGGGTGCTGGCGTGGTTGTTCTCGTGTTCTGGCAATACCCTGATTGACTTCGATGATGAGTCGATGGCTGAGATCCCACCACTGTCGTGGGACGAAAATGATCTGGCCTTCGCCATTGAACTGATCGAAGAAGCCAACGGCATCATGGGGGATGTGACCGCCGGGCTGACCCTGCTCGAAGCTAATCCCAGCCTCTTCGCTGCGCTGGAAACCAATGTCCAGCGCACCTACAAAGCCATAGCCAAAATGAAAGGAAAGAACGATGAACTCCGCATCCGATTGGAGTGGACGGTTACTCTCGCAGGCAGTGATGGAGCAGCCATCGCTGATTCTGAGCTTTTACAGCTTCGGTGTGATGCTGCATAAGCGCGACGGCGACAGAGTGACCGAGCATCCGGTCGACCCGGCGCAGGTGGCGCTGGCGCTGTCGGCGAAAGTACGGTTTGACACTGGGCTGCTGTCGGACAACACCCTGCTGGTACGACAGGAAGGCGTGAAGAAAGTCGTGGTCGAATACCGTCCGCCGCAGAAAACCGGACTGTATCTCGATGGGTCGGAAACGGCGCTACGGGTGCCGCTGCCCGGACTGCTGCTGATTCGCGTGACAGCGGAAGACAAAAACCCGCAGTACGGCGTGTATGCTGTCAAGAAACGCCCCGTCACGCTGAATGTGCCATTGTTTCACGCCCCACTGCCGAATGTCTTTTCCAGCGGGAATATCTGCTGGGGGACGGTGCAGCGCGTGACGGACACCGCGCTCCAAAGCACAACACTGGCAGAAGATTGGGCGGTGCTGCTTGGTTCGCGCTTCAACGATCATGGTGTCGGCGGCAAGAGTAAATCGCACCCGTCGGATATTCGCCAGATGCTCATCGGGCTGGAAGGACGTAAAGTCCGCGCCTATCCCAAAACCGACCTACTTCCTGTCAAGAAGACGCTGGCACAGGTGTTAGGAGATGAAAAATGACCACAGGAAAACCCTCTGGGATGAACATATTCGACCCGAACACCCACATCCAGACCATCACGATTGTCGGCTTAGGTGGTACGGGCGCTCAGGTAGCGCGTTCTGTCGCACGCATGGTCTATGACATGAGAGAAGTGCGTCTGCATACGCCACAGATCGTCTTTATTGACCCCGACAAAGTGGAGCAGAAGAACGTCGGACGGCAGTTATACGTCGAAGCCGATATCGGACAAGCGAAAGCACATGTCCTGATGCGCCGCTTCAACATGGCGCTCGGCTTGGACATCATCGCCATTGACCAGCCCGTGAATGCTGAACGGCATTTCGAGCGCTGGAGTAATCTCATCGTCGGGGCAGTGGACAATCACCTTGCGCGGCGCGAACTGGCACGAGCGAATAGTGCAGTATGGGTAGACGCAGGGAATCACTTCAATGCCGGTCAGGTGGTCATCGGGAATACCAGCGATCACGAGACCGCCATGCGCTATATCGACGGGCAGAACGGCAGATACGCCTATCTCCCCAATGCCGGATTGCTGTTCCCGGCGCTGCTTGAACCCGAACCGGAGACCAAGCCACCGCTGGAACTGGAACGCTCCTGTGCCGAATTGGTCGCTGCGCGTGAGCAAGATTTACTCGTGAATGACTGGATAGCAGTTGCCGCCTCGCAGTACGTTTACAAACTGCTGCATCGTCAGCCGATCACATCATTTGCGTCTTACATCAATGCCGACGGCATGAGCGTCCGCAGTCTGCCCATCTGCCGTGATGAACTCCTGCCTTATTTGCTCAACTCATAGGCATCGCGGAGCCAGTTCAGGAGTTGTTCGTCTACATCACTCACTTTTTCCAACTTCACTGTATGTTCAAAGCGTCGAGCGGAAAGCTGCTGTATGCGTGTTATCCGAGGATCATCAATCTTGTAGTCGGTTCTGAACTCCAAATTGAAATAGGCTTTACGTGGATGAACACCAGCAAAACCGCTGTTCTTCTCCAGATGAATGGAGGTTTGTTTAGGCGCAACGCGAACTTCGCCAAACTGTTGAATCTGCTCAATTAAACAATCGTATGTTGCTCGAAGTTCTGGCGTTTTGCCCTCAAATAAGCTGTCTACAGAATTCACGTCAGTCATCTAGCTGCTCCTCTAACTTGATCCGACAAGTTGCGTAACGATCCCAATGATGCATCCTCCCACAATGCCAAGCACCATAATCGGAACATAGGATTTCGTAATAATCGCATCGGGCAGACTCAGCAAAACACCTAGCAATAAGCCGCGCAAAATGGGATTTACGCTAGGCAACGCATTAGGAATAAGAAAGCCAACGGCAAAACGATTGATGAAAGCCCCTAAAAGCGCGGCTCGCTTATCTGAAAAAGTCATACGAAGCATCGGTACTGTCGCTATGATACCGAAAATGATGCCTAGAATAATGCCAAGAGCGAGGTTAGTCATGATCTATTCCTGAAAACTCATTTCACCCATTATAGCACATACGTTCCCCTCCTGTTTCACGTCTTTACGTCTCGCACAACAACACATTTGACCTGTTTAGAAGATAGGAGACATATTCATGCTGAAAGGTCAGCGCCAGAATTTCCATCGCTCGAAACTGCCTAAACCCGGCGCAGTCGGGTGTATTGTCGGGCTGTCCACTATCAATCCGCGTCGCAAATGCATCGTCATCGCCTACCCGCTGTGCGACAACATATGTCCATACAGCATCGGCATTCATACCTGCTGGGTGCGCTTTCTGGATAATGGCAACATCCAGCGCTTCAGCGGCATCTGGTTTGAGGAGGCTTGAGCGTATGTCTTACCAGCTTCCTCTTTTTCCATTGGATGAAACACCCAACCCTGATCCGGTTCAACTGCTGCGCGACGGTGCTGCGCTGGTACTTAGTGTGTCCGGCGGCAAAGACTCCGATGCCATGTGTCACCACCTGCTCGAACGTCGTCAGGCAGAAGGCTGGTCGGGTGATGTGAGGATGGTTCATGCCGATCTGGGACGTGCCGAGTGGCATAACACGACGGATTATGTGCAAGACCTAGCACAACGCAAGAACGTCCCGCTGCACGTTGTTCGCTGGACACAGGGCGATCTAATTGACCGCATCTGGCAGCGCTACTACGCTGATCCCTCTCGTCCCTGCTGGCCGTCCAGCAAAGTCCGCTACTGCACCTCGGATCTCAAACGTGCGCCGATCTCCAAATGGATACGGAATACCTACCCAACAGGCAGGGTTGTCTGCGCGATTGGGCTGCGGGCAGAAGAAAGCAGCGCTCGTGCGAAGAAAACTGCTGTCAGTGTTCGGGAGGACTGTACCGCGCCAACCCTGAACCGTCTCACCCTGAACTGGCTGCCGATCCACGACTGGACGGAAAGTGATGTGTGGGACTGCATCCAGCAGCATGGAAATATCTGCCATGATGCCTACAGGTTCGGCAATCACCGGCTATCGTGCGCCTGTTGTGTGCTGGCGAGTGTGAACGATTTGCTCAATGGGGCGGTGCATAATCCCGATACTTACCGCGAACTGTGCCGCGTCGAGGCGGTCACGGGTTACAGCTTTCGTAAAGACTTCTGGTTAAGTGATCTCAAGCCGGATTTATTGCCAGAAAGTACGCAGGTCGCTGTAAGCGATCATAAAAGGAGAGACGCATGAACGCTGACTGTACACAGTTTGACTGGAAACCCATCCTGCTGGTTAAGGTGATGCGCCAACCTTTCGGGGAAACGAATACCGGGTTGTCCGTGAAACGCCTCTACCTGGCGCAGTATCCCAATGGCATCTTGCGGGCTGACTGGACACTGCCCGCCGATGAACGCTTTTTGCCGCTGGTGCAGTTAACAGGCTGGAAGCCCGAACGGGATGTTCCCTTTAAACTTCCCATCCAGTACCAGCGTGGCAGAAATGATCGCAGCGTTGCGCTGATCCCATCCGGGACGTGGGTATTGCCGTATGATGACGCGCACTATCAGCTCTACGAACGGGTGCGGCTGACCATTCATGCCGTACTAGAACAGGTCAATCAAGGCCCTACGGACACCCGAACCCTGCACCTGCTCACCCGTTGGATTGCATAAGACAGCGCATCACCTCACGGGGCGCTTTTAATTTCTGACAGATACATGAGGAGAAGTTGCACGATGAATACGACTGAGACTATCACGCAGCAAGCGCTTAACCGCTACAACCGCCTGTTCAACAACGCGCACTATACTGGTATTGCGGAACGCTTTGCGGCTGATCTCTGGGCAGATCGAGAGAGCGTACGTGTAGCGGACGCGATGAACCTGGTCTTATGTGGAATATAGAATTTTTTGTCAAGACGAAGGCGTAGACCTGTTCGGTTTCTCGACCATTTCGCGCAACCAGGTTAAAGCACCTGCGGTTTTTGTCCAGGGACGGATGCCGTCCAGAACGTAATCCAGCGCCTCATTCTGGTCACCCGGAGAATAGTAGCCTGGCATTTGTTTGGGGAGCTTCTTCTTGCCGAGCAGAAAGGGCGGAACATGCGGGTTGTAGGCGATGGCATCAGCCAGCAGCTCATCGGCCTGGCTGCCCTGACCCTGCCTGCGAAACGCATACAAAGCAGCGCTATACTTCCAGCAGGCGCTCCAGTCATCCGGATACTGTTGGAATAGTTGCTCCAGCCGTTGGCTGTCTTCCAGTTCAAGCAGAAGGGTGATATAGAGGTAGCGCACTCCCTGGTTGTCGCCCGGGTTCAGTTCCAGCATCGCCGCCATATGGTCTGCTGCCGCCTCAAGTTCGCCCAGTTCCCATAAACACTGTGCCAGACCTAAGCGGGCGCGCATGTAGGGGCGGGTTTCATGAAAACCCCAGAAGTGTCCTTTGAGTTCCTCGAATTCATCCTGCAATGCCCGTTTGCCTGCGCTGACACCCTGCTCGTAGAAGGCGCGCGCTTCTGCCGGGGTTTTCGCACTTTCCTGTGCCAGCAGGACATACGCATCAGCGCAGTCGGGCGAGATGGTCAGCGCCTGACGGGCGAGCTTCAAACGCTGAGTTCGGCTGGGGGACTCCCAGGCTTTGTACATGACATCCTGGGCCTGTTCCACGGATGAGCGTGGTGACATCTCCGGAATGAAACCGCCACTGGAAGCCATCAATTCCTGCATGAACTTGTTGACCTCTTCGGCTGAACTGAAATTCTGCTGACTGAGCAAACGCTGAAAATCAGCCATCATCTTGTCGCCGGGGCGTTCACCACCCGACTTCGGCAGCTTACTCCCCTTGCTCGATTTTTTCTTCGCCATCGTCGTTCTCTCACTTCAATCGTCTTTGGGAAAGTATAACGCTGCCTCCAACCGCTGCCTATGCTTTGCCCCCGCGCACGGCATCCAGTGGAATAAATCCCGTTCCTGAGTGCAGTTGGCGGGGTGTCTGACCGGACGGCGTAGGGATATCGGCTAACTTTTGCATCAGCCTTTCAACCGCTTGCAGCCCATCCTCGACAGCAGCACACTCATCGTCGGTCAGCGGGATTTCCTGCAGCATGCGCTGAAGATTGGCTTTGGCTTCCAGCAGCTGCGCCTGGGATGTCCCTTTCGGACGGTAGAAGTCGCATTTGGCACATGCCATCCGGTGGGGACACTGGTCAAAGAAATCATAAGTACAGTAGCCATGCCCAAGGTCGTAGAATTTCCAGGCTGCACCGGCTGCCGCCGCGCCGCTGAGGATGGCTTCCTGGTCAATGAGGACCTCAATCCGGCGCAGATTGCGCTTGAAATAGTCCGCGTTGGTGTAAGCCTGGGTGAGGTGGGCGGGTGTCAGCTGGATGTAGCGCTGGGTTGCCTGGGGCGAACGATGCCCCAGCCAGCTTTGCAGTTCAAACAGTGACATCGGGTCTTTGGCATTGAATAACTGGGTGGCAATGGTGGAGCGAGCCCGGTGGCTGGTAATCCTGCCTCGCGCTTCCTCCAGCGGAATGCCCGCTTTCCTGCACAGAATCGGGATCAGCACCTTGTTGATGTAATCTCTGCCCATCCGTTTGGCACGGTAGACAAACAGGTAATGGACTCGTTCGCCCGTCTTGTGATCCACCATTGGAGGCAGTTCAGGACGGAGTTGCTCCCAGCACTGGATGGCTTTGCCGACCAGCCCATCGACCGGTTTGGTAAAAGCAGGTCCGGTTTTGTGGGCTGGGACTTCCAATAAGCAGACTGCCTGAGATTTTTCCTGGTCAGAGGATGCACCGACAGGTCGCTGCCAGCGGACACAACCCACCCGCAGCCGCCGAATCTCATCTGAGCGCAGACCGGCAAACAGCCAGATCATCACCAGCGCCTGAAGCATCTCAACCGGATAAATATGAACCGGTGTGAGACTGTCACGGGTCAGGTTATAGGGTTCAATGTCAGCCTCGGTCAGATTCAGTCCTGCCCACATCAATTTCGCCCAGACATCATCGGCCATCACGCGCGGCGGTGTTTTCGAGGCAGCGATGATATGGCTGGCAACGCGGAATGAACGGCGCGGGTCAAAGCGCCGCTTCATCCATTCCCATTCGTGGCAGTCCTGAAAGAAAACGCTAATGGTTGCAATGATGTTCTTTTTCGCGTTGGCGGAGAGCGGTGTGGCTGGATCATAATGGCGTTCGTTTAAGGCATACTGCCCTTTGTGCATCCGGTCAACGGTTGCAATGAACTCAGCAGCGATCTCCCGCGTCCATTGTTCGGGTGAGATGATTTCAGGATGGGTTTGAGCTAACCATCGGCCGACCTGGAGCAGCGTATAGTAACGACGATACCGCGTACCCGTTGCACAGGGAGATGTCTCGCGCCACCGCTGGCACCAATCTGCCCATGCTGGTGGAACACCAGTGAGCGCCGTGGTGATCCGGGGTGTCAATGATTCAGACGTGATTGGATGTGACAACAATCCCATTCCAAACAGGGCATGGGAGATGCGCTCGACAGTGCGATGCATGTAAGCTGGAAGGTCAGTTTCTCGGTAAAGTGTTTCCAATTTCTCGACATGAAAGGTTTGCACATCCGCTGATCGATGCAACAAGATGAGCAAACTCAAGGTGGTGCGGATATTTTTGGCATTGAAGCGGTTGCCATAACCAATACGGATCAGGTTTTCAGTCACACCTGCAAAAACCTCCATCACTGCCTGCGTGCCAAAGAGCCGTTCGGACAGGAAGCGCACTTTGAAATACCTGACTTCCCAGAAACGATCATAGCCGCCGAGTAAATAAGCCGCAGAAACGATGTAATAGCGCACCTCTTGAGCGTAGTTTGGGATATTTCCGATTTCGAGACGGCGCAGCCAGTCGTTCCAATCGGCGTGAGTCCATGCCCAGTAGGATCGCTGTCGGCAGGCAATTTCACGCAAAAATGCTTCCAGCACATTATTACGAATCTGAGATTGTTTAGCCCCCACAATGTCGAGTACATCGGTTAAAGGTTGAAGGAGACGTTTCAGGTGTTGCTCAGCCTTTCTCAGACGCTGGTGCCGTGTGCGTGCATTCTCACCGGGGAACTGGGCGAGTGCTTCCACTTCATCTGGCGTGAGTCCTGCTTCACGGGCATAGTCAGGCAGCTTTTGTTGAAAGAGGTCATAGCGGGTCGCGGTCATCACAGCGCCTCCGCCAGCGTCTGGACACGCCAAGCGTGCAGGTGGGACATACTCCGTGCCAGCTTTTCGGACAAATCTCGCCCGCTGAGATGGATATAGAGCAGCGTGGACTGCACGCTACGGTGACCGGCAAAGGCTGCAATGTCATACACATCCCAATCCGCTCGTGCCAGATCGGTCAGACACAGATGACGCAGAGTATGCGGTGTGAACCGGGGGACTTCCGCCCGGATCGCGATCCCTTTAACCACTTTCGACCAGGTCCAGATGGAGATCGGCTGAGCATGGTTGCGCCGCGACTCGGACAGAAACAACGGACCACGTTCACGGCTGAGGTTACGGCGATGATTCAGATAATTGGCATACAGGGTTGCCGTGGCGGACATATAGGGTACGATGCGCCCCTGACGGTTTTTGGTTGTTTCGGCGCGAACCTGTACCAGCCGACGAGTGGGGTCAATGTCACCGGTCTCCAGAAGACACAGTTCTTCGCGGCGCAGGGCAGTGTCATACGAAATGGCAAACATCACCCGGTTGCGAATCGTCTCCTGGCGTACCACTTCAATGATCCGTCCCCATTCCTCCTCAGCCGGAATCCAGGGCAGGCTCCGGTAACGGGGCAGCAATCCTCGTTCACGCTGCCCACCAAACGCATTGCCTGGTGTATACCGTCCACGCCCAACCGGGTTATGCTCACGAAGTCCTTCTTCAATGAGATAGTCGTAATACAGGCGAACCGCTGTCAGGCGCTGTTGGATGGTGGCGTTTGCCAGTCCCTGCGCTGGTTGTCTGGCGTGGTGATCTGGTCGAGGCAGGTGGCTCAGGTGATGAACATAGGCAGCCATGTCGGCACGGTTGGCCTGGCTGACATCGATCTGCTGATGATGGCAGAAACGCAGGTAATCTTCGAGCGCACGAGCATAGGCCTCAATGGTATTCTGAGCTAACTGAAGCTGACACTGTATCGTCAACCAGGTTCGCGCATGAGGATAGCTGGAAACGCAGGGATAGCGTTCCCACAGGATATTGTCTGGGGTCATATGGTCTGTCCGTTTCGTTACGTCAATAAAGGAAATGCAGCATTGTAATGGAGCCAGTGGTGGTCAGCATATTCCACGTAACTTGTAACAGATACCGCTTTATCCCTTTGCCAGCACCCACACTATGAACTGGCATGGCTCAGGTTGGCGATCCTTTGCGGACAGAATACTGTCACGATCCCGACGATTGACGCGATTTACACTTACCTGTTGCTTTTTCAGCAGGTGAAAGACACTCGCGCCGATGATTTTGAATGGACAGCGAAAGCGCTGCTGAAAGCCTATGAAACCGCTGACACCCTACGGGCGGCGGTGTCCTGTGCCAATGGGGTACATGGCTGGCGTGGACGCACAGCTTACGAACTGTTGACGGCTGCCGATTATCTGACGCAGGCAGCGATACAACTGTTAATGCACGGTAATTTGCACTACACCCGTGAAAAACTGCAATCTGGGTTGCGGCGGCTCACCAGCGCATTATATGAAGGGATACGAGAAAGTGGCACACCAGCCATCTTCAATTTCAAGAATACAAATTTTCCAGATGAGGAAGATCATCGATAAGAGGATATGACACTTACCACCACCCTTCCCGTCTTTAAAAAGCTAGCTACCAGCATCTTTGCTACGGCAAATTCAATCTGATTAGCTAAGATGTATGCGATTGCCAGCAAATCTAGTGTCCCCAGGCTCTCTACCGTCATAGTACCACTCGCACGCACTCTGCTCTACTAGCCAATGGCAAATCCTAAGTCACCGATGTAATTCTTGCGTTTCACCATCTGTCTTGGCTTTACCTCATCTCACTTATCTGAACCGGATGAACATCACATCTTGTTCATTACTCATTGAAGTGGTCTGACGGCTAATCCGCCACTCGTTTTGCTGTGTACCCTTCGTTTCTCCCATCTGCTACGCACCATCTGGCCGTCTATTCCGATTTCTATACACCCATCATAGCAGGTGCGGCGTTGTTCAAAATCCGTAAGCGGATTTCGCTTTACCCGTTTCTTTCGGGCTTGCGCCGGACGAATTGAAGACAATTCGCCCTCATCAGAAACGGGTAGCGCCCTACGGGTGAACATCGCCTCGCTGCACCTGCTCAAGGCTGGGTGTAAATCGGCATTGGGCCGATGTGTAGGTTTTCAAAGTTATTGCGGTAAAAACCGCGATTCCGGGGTACTTTTTTCAGAGTTATTGCGCGGATTTTTTCAGAGTTATTGCGGAAATCCGCAGTTTGTGTCAAAGTTATTGCGAGAAACCTCTGTGTAACAGGATGACCTACCATGGTCAACACAGCCCCCATTCGCGGTAATTTCCCTAGCCTTAAATTAGGACGGATTGTTCACTACGGTTCAACAATTGAGCGTGATTTGTTGTACTTTCTGGAGTTTCGGGAAAGTGTCACATGGTATAAAGAACAACCCATGCTGCTGGAGCGGATCCTGGAGGACGGACAACGGCATCGCTACACCCCCGACTATGAAATTCACGAAGGAACCATTAGATCACTGGCAGAATGCAAACCAATAGAGCGCTTCAATTCTAAGCAGGCAGTGCAGCAGCGTCGGATTGGTCAAGCATGGGCGGAAGAAAACGGGTATCGTTTCGTGACGTTTACCGACGCAGAACTGCGCGCCGGTCACCAACTCTCAAATTTGAAGCTGCTGTGGCGGTATGCGCGGCTGCGAAACCAACAGACCAGACAGCAAATACTGACACAGGTGCGGCGTGACGGGAATAGTTCGGTCAGTCTCTTGTGTCAAAAACTTCATCTCTCCACCCAGGAAGTGATTCCGCCTGTGTGTTATCTGCTTTTTCATCACCATCTACGCATGGATTTAGAAGAACCCTTCACAACGCTTGTATCCCTACATTATGTTGAGAGGTTAACAGGATGAGCCGGATTCAAATTAAAACGGGTTCCCGTTATGTGCAGAACAACCAGATCCATGTCATTCATAAATGCCTAACGGATCACCGTTACCAGATCGAGAACTTGAGCACAGGCAGCACCTCAATTCGTAGTTATGACGACCTGCTCGAAGCGTGGTCAAACGGGGCATTGAGGTTTGAGATTACCAGTCCGAACGCTGTAAGCGACGGGGAAGTGGCTTTATATACCCGTTACAAGGAGGACGATCTTGCCGATTTACCTTCTCATCTACAAGAAGAAACATGGCGACGTTACCAGCTTCTGCTTCAACTCTACCGTTTTGCGGATGTACGTAGTTTCCAGACGTTGACACGCAGCCAGATCGAAGCCTTCATCACCGCTCAAGGATGGCAGACAGAGACCTCACCAAAACGCGCAAAGCTGGGTCAAGCCGTCAGCGCAGGCAGTCTTGAACGATATCTTCAAGTGTTTGTCGAGAGTGGGGGCGATATTCGCAGCCTCATCCCGCAAACACAGCAGCAGGGAGGTAAAGGGAAAACACGCCTTGAAGTGCGGGTCGAGCAGATTATTGAAACGGTGTTAGCCGAGTACAGCAGCGTGACAATACGGATCTCTACCGTTGACCAGATTGTGACCGATATTGTGAACCGTATCGGGGATGAGAACCGCTTCCGCGAAAAACAGGACCAGTTAAAACTCCCCAGTGAATCCACGATCCGCCGCCGCATTAGAACGGCAGGCGAGAAGCGTATTCTAGGCAGACGACTTTCGCGCCGTGAACAGCAGTCGGAAAGCGATGTCCAGCCCGGTCCTCGCTCCATACGGATTCTGGAACGTGTAGAAATAGATCACACCACACTTGACTTATTTGTGGTTGACGAAACAGATGGACTCCCCATAGGCAGACCGCATATTACAGCCTGTATTGACAAGTATTCGGGATTGGTTCCCGGATGGCACGTCGGATTCAACCATGGTGGCTATGAGAGCATTATGTTGTGTTTACAGCACGCCTTCCTCCCGAAACCGGATTACCGCAAATTGTATGGCACACAGCATGACTATCCAGTGTACGGGTTATTCGAGAAACTTTGTGTTGACAGAGGGCAGGATTTTACCAGCCGCAATCTGCAAAATGCGCTGGCAGAACTGGGAATTATCCGTGAGGAAATGCCCGCCGAAACACCATGGTTTAAGGGCAGCATTGAACGTTATTTTCGGAGCGTCAACCAGCAGTTACTCAAGGGAAAACCGGGCTATACCTTTGGCAGCGTCATGCAGTTAGGGGACTATGAGGCACAGAAAGATGCGGTCATTTCACTGTCCGGTTTTCTGGAGATTTTTCATCTCTTCATGGTCGATATTTATCCGTACAAGTGGCACCGGGGATTGGAAGCGGTTCCCATGGAACGCTGGCAGGAAAGCCGCAAACTCTACCAGCCTGATTTATGTGAAGATGCGGTGGCATTGAAGCGTATTCTGCTGCCAAGCGCAGAGCGAACACTGCAAACACGTGGGATTGAGTGGGAATGCAACTTCTACCGGGGTTCTGGACTGGCGCGTTTGCGTGAACATCATGGCAGCAAAAAGGTTCGGTTCAAGTACAACCCGGACAACATGGATGAAATCTATGTTCGTGACCGGAGCGCGGCGGGTGGTTGGGTTACCTTTCATTCGGTCAATCCGGAGTACACATGGGGTCTGTCGCTGGACAAACACCGGATCATTCGTCAGTATGTCGCTGCGGAAAAGTTGGAAGTAAATCGCTTCACTTTAGCCCGCGCTAAAGCGCATATTCAGCAGGTGGTGGAACGGGAATTTCTAAACACACGTAAACTGCGCCATCGCAGCAAGCTCAAACCCCTGCGGGAAGAACCGCCACCTCCAGCAGAAACGAAACTGGTGGTGCTGCCGAAACCAAAAACCGCCGCTCAGACAGAGGAGTTCTCACCGGATTTGACCGGATGGAGTGTTGACTACGGACTCCCATTTCACAGTGAACAAACCCATGAGTGAGCAGTTGACCCAGCAAGAACGTTTAGCGCTTATCTACCGGATGCGGGTCTGGTATCCCCGGATGAAGTTCATCTACGACGAGATTGTGCGCGCTTTTGAGATGAACCCGCTTACGCCCGACCCGGAATGTGTTGCATTATTAGGGCAGTTTCGCACCGGGAAAACCACCATCGTGGAGTCGTTTTACAGCCAACATCCGCGTACAGTGGGAGCTAAAACCACGCATGTTCCAGTGCTTAAAGCGGTGGTTCCCGCCAAGGCAAGCATGAACGCGCTGCTGACTGATTTACTGGCGGCATTAGGAGACCCGGTGGCAGGTCGGGGTAGCATGGGCATGAAATCCCACCGTCTTCACCAGTTTATCCGCGATTGTGGTGTGCAAATGCTCATTCTGGACGAAGCCAACCACTTCGTTGACCGAGATAGCGAGCGGGTGCTGCACGATGTCAGTAACGCAATGAAAAGTCTGGTGAAAGAGCATAACATCGCCTGTGTGCTGGTTGGGCTTCCTTACACTGAAGAGGTGCTCAAGGTCAACGAACAATTTGGAAGTCTGTTCGGCGATCCATATCTGCTAAAGCCTTTTGTGTGGGATGAAACGGTTCCTGAAACCATTGAGGAATTTCGCACCTTTCTGTGTCAGGTTGAAACTCAACTGCCGCTTTCCGCTCACAGTACACTGACTTCACGCGAAATGGCATGGCGGTGTTTTGTGGCAACACATGGTAAGGTAGGGTACGTCATGCGCCTAATTCGTCGCACCGCAGAGATGGCAGTACGGCATGACCAACCGGGTTTGTCGCAGCAGTTGTTATTTGAGGCATTTGAGCGCACGCTGGCGGGAAAGCGGCGGCAAATAACGAATCCCTTTGGTCAGGAATTGCCGCAAACTCCGGGACCGGAAGAACATGAATATTGGCCGCTGCGACAACAAACCGGTGCATGATGATTTCCGCACTGCTTAACCGTTCGCACCCTTATCCGCAGGAGACGCTAACCAGTTGGATGTGGCGTTTAACATTGGAAAATTACCTGCCTTCGCCCTCGATCTTGCTGCGCTACCTGCACCAGAAAGCGGTACAAACCACCCCTATCTTGCAACACCAACTGCTTCACATGCAGACACCCGCGTTGTTTCAGGGATTCAGTGAGCTGATGTATCTCTCACCCTCTGAACTATATGTCCACACGCTCCATATTTTTGCCCATGCACTTACACATCCTGGTCAGGCAAATGAGACCATTGAGCTGAGTTCAGGCGAAACCGTTAAACTAATCCCACCACGACTGCATCATGATTTTTACACGCGCCGTTTTGGATGGTGCCCGAAGTGTCTGGCACAAGCGCGCTGCGTTCGCCTGCACTGGCATATTCCCTTCGTCACCTGCTGCACAACCCACCACTGCTGGTTGTTGAATCATTGCCCATACTGCGAGAAACACATTACTGAAGCCGATATTGTGACCGGTGTTTGTGCAGATTGCGGCTTCCGTCTGGAAGAAGCAGAGGCTGTGCCAGTTCCAGAGGATGATTTGTTGTTCATCCTACAGAGAACGGTCATGTCATGGTTGTACGGAACACAACCGCCTGATCTTGGTTTTCCACAAACAACTGAAAATGTCCTGCTGAGGGTGCTGCTCGGTTTACGATATGCCACGCAGCGTGCAGGAAATGGCTGGGAGTTTCACCATTTTCCGCCTCACATTCCCCGCCCGAACCTTGATATTCTCCAACATCGCTTGCTGACACGCTTCGAACGCGGCAGCCTGTATACCACTGCTTTTCGCGGGGTGGTGGATTGGCCACATGGCTTTTATGCATTTCTGGATGCCTACCGCACACGCCCTGCTTGCAAAGGCAGATTGGGTTTGCGCGGCCAGTTGGGGCAGATTTATGTCAAATGGATTTCCCGTTTCTGGGCGCATGAGTCATTTGACTTTGTCCAAACAGCGTATAACAGCTACCTGCTGGCAAATTTCCCCGCAACACAAATCGTCTCTATTCAGCGCGCACAGATCTATCCGGAATTAGTGGTACAAACAGATTACCTCACACTCCACCACGCAAGCGCGGTGTTTGACATTGCGCCTACGACCCTTCACTGGTTAATTGCTGTAGGAAAATTGAAGGCGCATAACATTCCGCCCTATCCTAACCGGATCTGGTTAGCCCGTGACGAGTTGGAGGCGGTACAGCTCGAAAGAAAAAAAGCGGTACCGTTAGCAGTGGTATCTCGCTTGCTTGGTGTCGGTAAGCAGCGTGTTTATGCGATGCTTCAAGCAGGATTGCTCAACCTCTCCACCGGTTTTGTGGCAAACCCTGACCCCGGTATTGGAATTGAACTCAGCACCGTTCACACCTTCCTTTCTGACTTACAGCAGCGTGTCACCATTGCTCAACCCGATAAGGTGTTAAAGCCGGTGTCCCTAGTCAAGCTGTGTTTGCATCTCGCGACACTGGGCGTGAACTTGCCTGACGTTTTCCAGTATATTCTGGATGGGCGGCTAACCGCACATCACCCTCGCCCTGATCTATTACCGCTCACCGATCTCTGGTTTTTGCCTGAAACAGTGACTGGGATCTTTAGCGATATTAAAGAAGAACACGACTGGATGGGATTGGTTGAAGTTCTCGCTTACCTCAAGGTTGGGCGCGGGTTGCTTCAGTATTTCATGGATAAAGGGTACCTACTCCCGGACAAATCTTTTGAGCGGAAACATTTTTTCCGTCGCGCTGAAGTTGTAGCGTTACGAGAACGATTTGTCCGGACCCCGTTGGCAAAAGAGATATTGAAGTTCGATGAAACAAGCATTGCTAACCTCGTTGCCAATGGACTACTTCATCCGGTTTGTGGTCCCGGAGTCAATGGCTATGGACACTATATGTTTGAACGCCACGAAGTATTGACATGGCATGACCGTTACATTCTTCGCCGTGATTTTGCCCTGCTGACCCCTCATACCGGTCGACTTTTACGCTGGCTTAAAAAGACCGGTGTTGTGCCATTGATGAAACATCCAATAATCTATCTCCGCGCACCTGTTTTGGAAGTGCTTCAACAGTTGAAGCACTCGAAATGGCCAGCTTAATATGGAAGCGGACCACAAGTGGTCGCTCCGTTGGTGCCCGCCCTGCGTCAGACAGGCGTAAGCAAAAGCGGCGGAGAAAGAACCGTCGTCGGTACTCTGGCTTCATCCTGATTTCCCTTCACCGCTTGCAGTTGTCTGACCCGCAGCAGCGGCAACAACATAGATGGCTGGTTGTGCTTCCGGTTCATGGTCAATGCAGTCGATCCATCCGCCGATATTTGTGAAGTCGCCCTGTTCTGTCTGCGCTGTTGGCTTTTCCACAATTGCTCCCTCACTTGTTTTGTCACCCCATTTTTCGCTGACTTCCGTTAGCTGCCACGCTTATTGCCTGTCAACTGTGGTGCTGCCCACCCGGTTTTGTCCGTTTCGAGCTACCCATGTGCCTCTTACTTGCATTTCCGCCGCTTTTTTCGACCCATGCCTGTCGATTTATTCTGCCAGCGTAGCAGGCGCGGCACCGTTTCAAAGCTCTGCGAGCTTCGCTTCAACTGTTTTTGTCTGGCTTGTGCCGTTTCACTCAACAAAAACAGTGAGCGCCTTGCAGGTGAAACACTGCCTGATGCGCCTGCTGACGTTCTGGACAGAAATCGACATAGGGTCGATTGAAAAAGCACAGAAATCGTGCGTAAGTAAGGAGGACCCACCTTGGGCAGTTCGCTACAGTTCACTATTACCGGATTTGTAGGCAGCGCACCCACCGTCCGCCAGGTCAATGACCAGAGCGTCGCATCCTTCTCCGTGGCCGTCAGTCGCAAAAATGGACGAGGTGAAAAACAGACCGTGTGGGTGCGTGTCAATTGTTGGGGCAAGCTCGCTGACATCGCTGTTCAGTATTTGAACAAAGGCTCCCTCACGCAAATTTCAGCGACTTGGGTACGTCCGAATGCATGGATTGACCAGAATGGGAATCCCATTGCCAGCCTTGACATTGACGCTAACCAGTTGGTCTTGCTGGATCGTGTAGACAACGGCAATTATGCCGAAGAGGATGCGAACGACGTTGATTTCTAGGCAGTAGTACACCGGCGGTACGGGAAAACTCGTGCCGCTTTTTTGTTGCCTGCTGGCGCTTTCCCACCCTCTTTAAAAACAATTCACTGCGGTTTTCCGCAATAACTGTGAAAAAATTTCCGCAATAACTTTGACACCACGCGCAATAACTTTGAAAACCTACACGATTGTAGAGTTTCACAGTTATTGCGCCAAAATCTGCTTCCTCACGGGAGGCAGTTTCACAGTTATTGCGCCGAATTTTCAGAGTTCCTGCGCTGAACCTTCATCGGTGTCAAAGTTATTGCACCAAACCTCTCTAAA
>JAIOHM010000045.1 GCA_019912965.1 Anaerolineae bacterium | reverse complement strand
GTTCTCCCCCGTTCCCATCCCCGCCTGCCTCCTCTCCGCTCGGAGAGGGCGCACACCAGACTGAGCTTGCCGCAATGTCTGGTGTGCGTGGGGGGTGAGGTTACCCGAAAGGACTCCACACCAATGCCCCGCACCTACACCGCCGCCGAAAAACAACAAGCCATGAACTGCCTCGCTATCAATAATGGTGATGTAATGTTGACAAGCGTCCAAACTGGAATTCCAGAACGAACCCTCTACTACTGGAGTTTGCGCGCAAAGAAGATTTTGCAATCGCAATCGCCGCAATCGCCGCAAACATCCTCTCCCTCAACTCACCCACCTGTAGGGGCGCAACATGTTGCGCCCGAAGCCGCCGCACCCATACCAATCCCCACCAACCCCGACCTCATCAACATCCTCACTCGCCTTCAATCCAAAATGGAATACAACGCCGATCTTCTTGCCGACTCCATCCCCGAAGCTATCGCTGATGCCCCCCTCAACCAGCGCATCCTTGCCCTCGTCCAGCTCATCGACCGCATCGTAAAACTCAACGCCCAACTCCCCACCGAAGTCGAAATCGAAGTAACCGATCATGTGGAGAAGAAATATGAAGAAGAAGAAAACGAAGATGCAGATTCGCCTGCCGACACCCCACCCAGCACAACTGGAAGTGCTGGAATCGGGTAGACGGTTTCGGGTCGTCGCTTGTGGACGCCGTTGGGGAAAAACCGAAGTCGGCAAACGCGAAATCATCGAAGAAGCATTAGCAGGTTCTGGTTGCTGGTGGCTTGCCCCCACTTACGGCATGGCCTCGCAAGTTTGGCGTGACCTCAAATACGCCTGCCGCGATGTTCCCGGCCTGATGATCTCCGAAACCGAAGGACGGCTGGATTTTCCCGGCGGCGGCTGGCTCGCCATCCACAGCGCCCACCTGCCCGATAATCTGCGCGGTGCAGGCCTCGATTTCGTCGTATTAGATGAAGCCGCCTTCATGGAACCCACCGTCTGGCCGGAAGTCGTCCGCCCCATGCTCCTCGAACGCAAAGGCCGCGCCCTCTTTCTCTCATCGCCCAAATCCCGCAACTGGTTCTGGGAAATCTATCAGATGGGCGTTATGAACCGCCGCAGTTGGGCGCACTTCCAATTTCCCTCCAGCGCCAACCCGCTCATCGACCCCGCCGAACTCGAAAACATCCGCCTCCAAACCGCCGAACGCATCTACCGCGAGGAATATCTTGCCGAATTTATCGAAGATTCCGGTCAGGTTTTCCGGGGGATTTACGAAGCCGCCACCGCCCCGCGTGATGCCGTCCCCGCGCCCGACGGTGTTTATGTCGCTGGCCTCGACTGGGGACGCGAAGGCGATTACACCGCCATCGTGGTGATTGATGCCGCCGCCCGCCAAGTCGTTGCCCTCGACCGATTTAATCAGGTCAGTTGGGCGTTGCAGCGCGGTCGCCTCAAAGCCATCCACGATCACTGGCGATTGCGTTATATCTGGGCGGAAGCCAACAGCATCGGCTCACCCAATATCGAAGCCCTGCAAGCCGAAGGTTTACCCATTCGCCCGTTCATCACCACCGCCGCCAGCAAACCCCCGCTGATTGAAGCCTTAGCCCTCGCCATCGAACGCCGCGAACTCGCCCTCCTGCCGGACGAAAACCTCCTAGCCGAACTCGCCGTTTATACGCAGGAACGCCTCCCCGCTGGCGGCTTCCGTTATACCGCCCCCTCCGGCCTCCATGACGATCTCGTCATCGCCCTCGCCCTCGCCTATCACGGTATCCACTTCACGGCCTTCCCCATCTCCTTCGCCTAATTCCCCTCTCAAACTGCGGCAAATTCTCCCTTGTAGGGGCGCAACATGTTGCGCCCACATGTTGCGCCCGCCCATTTTAGACTACATACCACACCCATGTGCGCGCCTAGCATTTCCCCGTATTTTGCTCCCCTTCGCCCTGACGCGAACGCGGAAGGGGTTGGGGGATGAGGGTAAAAATCCTCGCCCACCACACAAGCATTCCCAGCATTTCCCCCGTATTTTGTTCCCCTCTCCGCTCGGAGAGGGGCTAGGGGTGAGGTAAATAAACGTTCCCCCTCACCGCCCCCCTGTGTTACACTGACTCCTGAACGCGCATCGGAGAATCACATGAAACTCGCAAAACACATGAGAAGGCTGGGGCAGGCCTGTTTAATCGTGAACGGGATTGCCTTCCTCATCTTTTTTATCGGCATAATCACCACACCTGAGGGCACATATCAGATCGAGGAATTGCCGCCCCACGTCCGCTATGCCATGCAGGTAGGATTGGCGCTGCTTCCCGTAACGCTCATACTCCTGCTCGGCTCAAACATCCCCCGAATCCTCGCCAACCGCGCCCTCAAGACCAAAGGCGTACCCGCCGAAGCCCGCATTTTGAAAGTCTGGAAAACCGGAACGCGCATCAACAAAAAGCCGGTTCTGAGAATAGTGTTGGAAGTCCGCCCGCCCTACGATCACCCCTTTGAGGCCGAAACCGAGCATCTGCTGTCAGTCGCCCAACGCATTTCCATCTATCCCGGCTCAATCGTCCCCGTCAAGTACAACCCCGATAACCAAGAAGTCGCCCTCCTCAACCCCGAAGACTACGAATAGCGTTCAACATGTTTACCCCAAAATCATTTTTCGCGCCGGAATTACGGGATACCGACTCCCTCCCCATGTTTGGGGAGGGCTGGGGTGGGGTAAACTGATATTGGGAAGGATACGCGCTATAATCCCCCCATCTTCACCCCGAAAGGTAACCCATGCCCACCACCATCCAAAGCCACACGGCCTTTACCGATGAAACCTTCAAGAAAGCCGACCTCACCAAGCAGGTCATCAAAGAATCAACCTTTTCTGAATGCACCTTTGTCGGCTGCACCTTTTCCGAAACTGCCTTCAAAAGCTGCCGCTTCATCGACTGCACCTTTGACGACTGCACCATGAAGCTGGCGAACGTCGAAAACACCACCTTCTCACGGGTAAAGTTCACCAACTGTCATCTGTTGGGGATTAATTGGACGGAAGCCAACTGGTCTGAATGGGCGTCCAAACTCAGCGCATTGGAATTTGAAAACTGCGTGCTGGAATACGGCACATTTTTAGGGCTGGAACTCAAAAAGCTGAAGCTGAAAGACTGCAACGCCCGCGAAGTCAACTTTTCCGAAGCCGACCTGACCGAAGCCGATTTCGCCGGGACGGATTTTGCGGGCGCGGTCTTCCTGAAAGCCAACCTCACCAAAGCCAATTTCGTCGGCGCGAAGAACTACGCCCTGAATCTGAAAGAGGCCAAATCAAAAGGCGCACGATTTTCGCTTCCAGAAGCCGTTCGCCTCTTGCACTACATGGACATCGTGCTGGTCGATCCCCTCACCAATCGAGAACTCGCCGACGATGATCTTGCTGTTTGATGAGGTTCCCAATGCTCACTGCTGATCTCGTCCGCCCACGATTACGCCTCAAAGGTGTCAGCCTCTCGGTTGAACATCTCGAACCGACTCCGCCACATCTAAAAACCGCCGCCGATTTAATCGCCCTGTTTGCTGGACATCTCGGTCAGCCGCAGGGCAAATGGGACGCCGCGTTGGAAGCCTACGAAGGCCACCGCACCGACTACATCCTCATTCGCGGGCTGGCAAAAGTGCTGGAAGATTCGGCCACCTTCGCCCCGCTGGTGACGCCCATCGAACCCGATGCACTGCGTGCAGCACTGTTCACGCGTGGCCCGGTTTTTGACCGCTTGGATTTGTTCCACCAGCAGACTCGCGCCGATGTCGTGGCCGCAGTCGCCACCGAATTTGACCTCACGCCAGAGCAGATCGAATCGACCTTGTTTGCCGACCGTCCCACCGCCTACATCATGACCGATGCAGGGGACGCATGGACACCCGAATCGCTGATTGCCCGTTACAATCTGGAACTATCGCGTGGGGTGCTGTACTGGTCGAGTCAGATGCGCGTCGAACTCCACGACAGCTACAAGGATTTTTGGCGTTACCTGAAGCTGTTCAAGCTGATGTTCTGGGCAACACCCCGCCCGGACGACGGCTACAACATCCATTTGGATGGCCCGATTTCACCCTTCGTCAAAGCCACCACCCGCTATGGACGGCAGTTCGCGGCCTTCCTCCCGGCGTTATTTTTATGTGACCGCTGGCAGATGACCGCCGATGTGCGCCTGCCGGATACCGGTAAACAGGTGCAGTATCGCCTCGACCACACCAGCCCGTTACGCACCCACTTCAAAAAAAGCGGAACATTCGACAGCCGTTTGGAAGCCGATTTCGCCGCTGAGTTCGAGGCCAAATTTGGTGGCGAACGGGGTCAATGGCTGCTCACGCGCGAAGACCAAGTGCTGCTGTTGGGCGATACGGTCATGATCCCGGATTTCGCGCTGACGCATAAGCAAGATGGACGCCGCGCGCTGGTCGAAATCGTCGGCTTCTGGCATCCCGAATACCTCAACCGCAAAATCGAAAAAGTCCGCGCTGCTGGACGCCGCAATCTGATTCTGCTGGTGTATGAAGGCGTCAACCTCACCGCCGACCGCCTCTTGCAAGTCCCCGGCGAAGTCCTCTACTTCCCCAACAAGCCCGTCCTCAAAGACGTAATGAGCGCCGTCGAACGGGCTGCGGAGTAAAGACCTTTATCCTGCAAGACAGGCCGATTGCTGGTTGCTCAGTTTGGCGATGATGCCCGTCAGCGACTCGACCGTGTAATCAATATCTTCAAGCGTAGTCTGCACCCCAACCGTCAACCGCAGGCTGGCCGAGGCTAATTCCGGTGCATAACCCATCGCCAGCAGCACACCGGACGGTTCAACGCTGCCCGTGTTGCAGGCCGAGGCTGCGCTGGCCGCGATGCCTTTGGCGCTCAACAAATCCAGCAGCGCGCGGTTGTTGATGTCCTCGAACACAAAGCTGGCATGAGAAGCCAGACGATTTTCCGCGTGTCCGGTCAAATGGGCGTTAGGAATGCTGTTCAGAACCCCTACAATCAGACGGTCACGCAGCGTTTGATAATGAGCAGTCCGCGTTTCCAATTCGTCATAAGCCAGTTTCAGCGCGGTCGCCAGTCCGACGATCAGCGGCGTGTTATACGTCCCCGCCCGCAAACCCCGTTCGTGACTGCCGCCCGTCTGAGCAGGCAGCAAATCCACGCCATCCCGCACATACAGCGCCCCCACACCTTTCGGCCCATAAAACTTGTGACCGGAAATGCTCAACAGATCGACGCCCAGCGCGTTTACATCTAGCGGAAGCTGTCCTGCTGCCTGCACGGCATCCGTGTGGAACAGGATTCCGCGTTCACGAGCCGCCTCCGCCAGTTGAGGAATCGGCTGAATGGTGCCGACTTCATTATTGGCATACATCACGCTGGCGACGGTGGTTTCCGGTCGGCACGCAGCGATAAAATCTTCGACATGAACGGAGCCATCCCGGTCAACCGGAAGAACCGTGCGTTCAAAACCCTGCAAACGGGTCAACTGCTCCACCGTTTTGCTGATCGCGCCGTGTTCAATCGGCGTCGTGATCAGATGATCCCCGCGCGAACGGGCTGCCCATGCTGCGCCGCGCACCGCCAGATTATCACTTTCCGAGCCGCCGCTGGTGAAGATAATTTCCTTCGGCTGACATTTCAGGATCGCAGCAATCGTTTCGCGGGCATCTTCGATAGCATTTTCCGCCGCCCGTCCAAAACGATGGCTGGATGATGCGTTGCCATAAACTTCGGTGAAATAGGGCAGCATGGCTTGAACGACGCGTGGATCGGTTGGGGTGGTTGCGGAATGGTCGAGGTAGATCATGATTTCTCTCCGGTGAACAAATAAAAAGCGCCTTGTTGTGCATCAAGGCGCGAAATCGTCCACCACCGTCAATTTAGTTGCCACATACACTGTGACCACATCTCCACAACGGTGGAAGGGCACCTTGGGTTTTGACATCCCAGGTTGCCGGACTCCGGAAAACCAGAGCCACTCTTGATGCACAGAAATAAGTTAGCGTCAAAGCTGCTTGTTGTCAAGCCTGTTCATTAGCGCGTTTGGGTGGATGAAATCCGCCTGCAATCCAATGTTGACGTGCTAGAACGATGCGCGGATGGTTAATCTTAAGGCGAGTAATGGTTGCCCTTGCAGTGGGTGTTAAACCGCGTAAACGCAATCCATCATCAACCCATGTAAAATGCTCTGACCAAATCTGTGTACGGGGATTAAACAAGGAGCAAGTATCGCCTGTTTCGGGGTCTAATTCCTTTGTAACCGCACCCTTAAAAGAATTACAGTTAGCACACGCAAGACAGAGATTTTCCAGTGAATCTCCACCTGCTGGATCAATATGATCAACATGCATCGCTTGCCCAATGTTGGACTCGCATGTTTGGCAGTATTCACAACAGCCGTTTGCACGCTCATAGACCAGTTGCTTGATCGTATTCCAGGAAAGAGCATTCATAGCGAAGGTTTAAAATCATCTTGGGTGAACTTGTAGCCGCGCTTCATTAGAATGCCGGATGCTTCGGCTTTGCGGAGCATGAGTCGCTGCCCACGCTCAACATATTGCTCAAGTTCTTGATATTCTTCTGAAGTGATCGTTCCCAACGAATTCCGATCCATCAAGACTTGCATTCGGTTCTGAATGTCCTGTGGCATCTGCTCCCGCGCGATTGTCCATAGGGTATCGTCTGAAAGCTGGCGCAGCGCATCCAGTTCGGCCTGTTCATCTGGAGGCAAAGTTGGCAGGGGAACAGATAACCTTTTCAACTGGTCAAGCAAAACCTGATCGACAGGCTGCGAAGTGGACTCAGCGATTTCGCGGGCGCGATCATAAACGGCTTCGGGAACAGCCAGCATATAATCACTCATACAGAAAGGCTCCTCACGCTATTCCTTTATCCATTGTACAAAACTCATGCCCTATAGGGAAACTGAGTTGCGCCCTGCCATGCATCACCCCTATAATTTATGCACACCACACGCTGCAAAAAGGACACCTGCATGGAGACAAACAGGCCGATTATCCGGGGCTATGAACTGCGCGAAAGCATCGGCGCGGGCGGCTTCGGCAATGTGTACCGTGCCTATCAGCCTGTGATTGACCGCGAAGTGGCGATCAAATTTATCCTCCCGCAGTTCGCCAACCAGCCGGATTTTATCCGCCGTTTCGAAACCGAAGCCCAATTGGTCGCCCGTCTGGAACATCCGCATATTGTCCCGCTGTTCGACTTTTGGCGCGATCCCGATGGTGCATATTTAGTGATGCGTCTGCTGCGTGGTGGCAGCCTGCGTGATGTGTTGGAAGAAAACGGTAAATTCAGTCTGGAAAATGCCGCCCGATTGCTCGATCAGATCACGGCAGCCTTAGCGACTGCCCACCGCAGCGGCGTGGTGCATTCCGATTTGAAGCCGGATAACATTCTGTTGGATGAAGACGGCAACGCCTACCTCAGCGACTTCGGCATCTCAAAAGTCATCGGCCACGAAGTCACCGATGACTCGGTATCCGGTTCACTGGCTTATATTTCCCCCGACCAGTTGCGGAGTGAATCGCCCTCGCCGCAGATGGACATTTACAGCCTCGGCATCATCCTCTACGAAATGCTCACGGGCAAACACCCGTTTGATGGCGATAATCCGTCACAGTTAGTGCTGCATCACCTAAACGACCCGCTGCCGGATATACGCCAGTTTCTCCCTGATCTGCCGGATTCTTTGAACGAAGTCATCCGCCGCGCAACTGCCAAAATCCCAACCGAACGTTTCCCGGATGCACGCGCAGTCGCCACCGCTTTCCGGGTCGCATTCAGCCCGCAGGCCGAAACAGCTCCAACGTCGCAGGTGGATATTGAGCATGTGGTGAATCCCTACAAAGGCTTACGCGCCTTTGAAGAAGCCGACGCCGCCGATTTCTTCGGACGTGAGGCGTTGGTCGAAACCATCTTGGAACGCCTCAAAACCGACAGCCGATTTTTAGCCGTCGTCGGCCCATCCGGCAGCGGCAAATCCAGTGTGGTCATGGCGGGTTTGGTGCCAGCCATCCGGCAGGGTAAGCTCCCCGGTTCGGAACGCTGGTTCGTGGTCAACATCGTCCCCGGCGACCAGCCCCTACAAAAATTGAGCGCCGCGCTGTTGAGTGTGTCGGTCAATCCACCCCCGCATTTACAGGATCAACTGCGTGCCGATTCGCGTGGATTGCTGTGGGCAGTCGATAACCTGCTGGCGAACACCGAAGGCGATCTGCTGCTGGTGATTGACCAGTTTGAAGAAATTTTCACGCTGGTATCCGACGAAAACGACCGGACACATTTTCTGGAATTGCTGCGCCACGCCGCCGAATCCGAACAATCCCGCCTGCATGTTATCCTCACCCTGCGCGCCGACTTTTACGACCGCCCCCTGCTGTATGAAGGCTTTGGCGGTTTGGTGCAAAAGCATACCCAGGTGGTGCTGCCCCTTTCAGCCGATGAAATCGAACGCGCCATTAGCGGCCCAGCCCATCGCGTCGGCTTGCAGGTCGATGGCGATCTGATCGCCGCAGTCGTGGCCGATGTACAGGAAGAACCCGGTGCTTTACCCTTGCTCCAATATGCCCTGACCGAAGTCTTTGAACGACGGGAAGGGGTACGCCTCTCGCTGGCAGCCTATCAGCATAGCGGCGGAGTTTTGGGTGCGCTGGCCAAACGCGCCGACGAAGCCTTCAGCCAGCTTTCCGTCGATCAGCAGCATATCGCCCGCCAGATGTTTTTGCGCTTGGTCACATTGGGCGAAGGCGCGGAAGATACCCGGCGGCGGGCGCGGCGTTCTGAACTGCTGTCGATCACCTCCGACACCAGCCGTTTACAAAGCGTTCTGGACACCTTCGGACGTTACCGCTTGCTGACCTTCGACATTGAATCCGGCACACGCGAACCGATGGTTGAAGTCGCCCACGAAGCCCTCATCCGCACATGGTCGCGGCTGCGCGGCTGGCTGGATGAAAGCCGCAACGACGTTCGTCTGCAACGCTTGTTGGCGGGCGCGGCTGCCGAATGGGAACAATCCAAACGCGAAAACAGCTTTTTGCTCACCGGGGCGCGGCTGGCACAGTATCAGGATTGGATTGGCACAACCGATCTGGCGCTGACCGCTGAAGAACGGGTTTATCTGGAAGCCAGTATTGCCGAACGTCAGCGGCAGGCGGCGCTGGAAGATGCCCGTTTAGCCCGTGAGTCGGCATTGGAACGGCGCTCACGCGGCGTTCTCCGGGCACTGCTGGTCTTCATGATTCTGGCGACTCTCGGTGCATTCGCGCTGACTCTGTTCGCCTTCAATGAACGCGGTGTGGCAGAGCGTAATGCTTTTACAGCCACTTTTGCTCAGGGCGATGCCCTCAATCAGGCAGGCACAGCCCAGGCCGAAGCCAACAGCAACGCCACCGCGCAGGCCGTCGCCCTCAATAGCGCAGCCACCGCTACCATTGCACAGGGCGCAGCCATTTATCAGGCCAGCACCGCCGAACGGTTGGCCGACGAAGCCCAGAGTTTGGTAGTGGCAGCCGCAGCGTTGGATGCAGTGCGGGTGGGCGAACCGGATATGGGTGTCTCGCTGGTTCTGCAAGCCAACCTGATTCCGAACCCGCCGATTGAAGCCCGCCGCGCACTGGTAGATGTTGCCAGTGCATCTTGGGTACAAGCCCGTTTTAGTGGGCATACCGCTGCTGTGAATAGTGTGACCTACAGCCCGGATGGGACACGAGTCGTTTCAGCATCAGCCGATAATGCGCTGATTATTTGGGATGCTCAGACCGGGGCAATGATCGACAAGCTGGAATATCACACGGGTTCGGTCAATAGTGTGGCCTACAGCCCGGATGGAATCTGGATTGCATCAGCATCCACCGACAAAACGATTATTTTGTGGGATGCTGAAACAGGTCGTTTTACCCGCCAGTTGACCGGACACAACGAACGGGTGAACGCGGTCGAATTCAGCCCGGACGGAAAAACGCTGGCATCGGCGTCGCTGGATAAAACCATCATCCTCTGGGACGTAGCAACCGGGGACATCATCCGCACCTTTGAAGGCCACACCAACGAGGTATTGATACTCACCTTCAGCGCCGATGGAAAGCGTATTCTTTCCGGCGGACTGGATAATCTGCCGCTGCTGTGGGACGTAGTAACCGGCAACATTATCCGCACCTTTGAAGGCCACACCAATAATATTTTCAGCGTTGCCCTTAGCCCGAATGGCAAACTGGCGGTGACAGCTTCGCGCGATCAAGCCGTGTTCATATGGGATTTGGAAGCCGAAGAATCGTTGTTCCAGTTGACTGGACACACCAGTCCGGTACGCGATATGGTCTTCAGTGCCGATAGCCAATTGCTGATTACCGCCTCCAACGACACCTCGGTCATCCTCTGGAATCCTGCAACCGGGCAGTTGCTCCGCACAATGGATGGGCATCAGGCCGAAGTGACCAGCATCACCTTGCACCCGGATGGGAGACAGGCCATTACAGGTTCGCTTGACCGCACCCTGATTTTGTGGGATGTCGCCAGCGATGATCTGATCCGCGAGTACCGCATCACAGATCGCGCCTACAATGTAGCCTTCAGCCCGGACGGAGAAACCGTGCTGACCGCTACCTGCAACGAATTCAACACAGGTGGAAGCTGCCGCGAAGGGCTGGTCGTCCAGTGGGATTTTGCAACTGGCGAAATCCTGCACGAAATGGTGGGACATAACGAACTGACGTGGGCAGTAGCCTACGGCCCGGATGGAACAAAAGCGCTCTCCATCGGCTTGGACGGCACAATTATCCTTTGGGATTTGACGACGGGTGAACAAATCCGCACCCTTGAAGGCCACACCAATGACGGGCGGGCGGTAGCCTTTAGCGCCGATGGCAAGACGGCGCTTTCCGGCGCGGATGATAAACTGATGATGTTGTGGGATGTCGAGACGGGTCAGCCCATTCGAACCTTCATTGGTCATACCGATGCGGTGTATGGTGTAGCCTTTAGCCCGGACGGAACGAAAGCAATTTCGGCATCTTCCGATACAACCCTGATTTTGTGGAATCTGGAAACGGGCGAGGCTATCCGTTCGTTTCAGGGACACAAGGCGTTAGTGCGCGGTGTGGTTTTTAACGCCGATGGTACGCAAATCCTTTCAGGCGCTTATGATGGCACGATGATTTTATGGGACGTGACCACCGGGAAATCGATCATGCGTTATCTGGGGCATACATCTGCCATCACATCCGTAGACCGAAGCGCTGATGGTCGTTTCGCGGTATCCGCCTCATTTGACCGGACAGTGATTCTTTGGGACATTGCGACCGGAATACCTTTACGGCGTTTTCGGCGTCACTCGGCCACTGTCCATAGCGTGGCCTTTGAGTCTGGCTCGAACACAGTTGCCCTTTCGGCTTCCTCCGACCGCACCATGAATGCCTGGAACGTGGTGGAATATCCGGGCGGGATCATCAACTGGCTGATGAATAACCGCGATGTGCCGGAATTGACTTGCGACCAGCGCCAGACCTACCGCATTCAACCGGGCTGCGACGAAGCAGGTGTGTTCCCAACGCGCACACCCTTCCCCGCGTCACCGCCCTGATGCACAGCACAATTTCTAACACACTTCTATCCAGACCTGAACACTTCGACCATTGATTTTCCTGAACTTTTGTTCTATACTGCCAAAGTCATTGGCAGTATAACAACTTCGATAGGGTTCCGTTACAGTTCCGTAGTCCTTATTCTTCAGCAATTTAATCCCCATAAAATCAAATTCAGGCCATATGTTCAGGGAGTTTCAATGGCGGTCAAAACCTCTGGGCGGTATCACCGTCCCGTAAAATCGAAGCCCGTTCCGGGTTGGTATGGATTGTTCCTGCGCTATCTGCCGGGGTGGATCATTCTGGCGGCTGCACTTTCCATCCTGCTGCCAAATGCCGGAAAAGTCACGCTGGACGCCGCTGGGCGGGTGCTGGCAGAAGTGCCGCGCTGGATTAACAATCTCTTCAACAACCATACTGTCATTGCGCCGTTGTTTACCTCGGAAGTGGAGTACTGGGACACGGACATCCAGCGTTGGGCGACAGAAAATGATGTTGACCCCAACTTGCTGGCAACCGTGATGCAGATCGAATCCTGTGGGCATCCCACTGTCAGCAGTTACGCCGGGGCGCAGGGCTTGTTTCAGGTGATGCCGTTTCACTTCAGCATGGGCGAAAACCAGCTTGACCCGGACACCAATGCTTTTCGCGGTGCAAAATTCCTGAACTACTGTGTCAATTATGCCGATGGCGATGTCGGTTTGGCGCTGGCCTGTTACAACGGCGGGCCATCGGTCGTCAACAAAGCCTATGCCATCTGGCCGAACGAGACTCAACGCTATTACGTCTGGGGCATGGGCATCTACGCCGACGCCGCCAATAACCGCTCCACCAGCGACACACTCAACCGCTGGCTGGCAGCCGGAGGCAGCGGCCTGTGCCAGATGGCCTCTGACGAACTGGGCATTTAGACTGTTTTAACGCCACAGCCGTTTGACAGAATTTTACTGAAAGGCGACTCGCAGGCTTAGCGTTCCCAGCACAATTTCATCCCCATCTCGCAAAAGGTGGGGTTGATGGGGAATAAGCCGCCGCCCATTGACGAATGTCCCGTTGGCACTCTCCATATCTTCGATGGATATGGTGCCTTCGGTACGATGCAGCACCGCATGGAGGCGCGAGACGCCTTTTGCATGTGCCTCATACGGGGTGAGGTCTAGGCTTACGTCTTCAGTTGTGTCTGCGTCTAACCGTCCCATGACAATGAGAGGTGCTGGATGAATAACCAGTGGCAGTTGGACATCAGGAATATAGATGAGTAGAGGCGTTGTAGACCCTAAGTAGGCTTTGCCCAATGCATAGCGCACCAGATTGCCATCCCGTTTGGGGCGTGTTTTGATGGTTGGTGGGCGGTCAGGGTCATCCTGCCAACCATCACTGGGTTGGGTCTCGTCGTCATTGTCCGTGCGTGACCAGCTAATCATCTCATATCCCTTCTACGTAATCTGTCGTGGATCAGACTCGCGCTTGATGGATTACATTGATTGTAATCCGATAAGGACTTTAGTCACGTAAACAATTTCATATGAAAGCGGTTCATATTCTGGAATGTTCGGACTGATAACATCTGCAAATCGAGCGGCAGGAATATGCTGTGCTGTCATAGTCAATGATGTGAGCGAGAAGCTGAAAGCTGCCTGATCTAATCCCACGCTTACCCTGCGGAGTATGTCACTACCGTTGACTCCCAACCCTCCGGTGTTATAATCGCGCCGCTAAGGATAAGCCGTTAGCCAGAATTAAATGCGCGAACGGTTGAGCCATCTGGAGTATTGGATGTTCAAGACTGGATTACGCATCATCGTTCTGGCGCTGCTGTTGAGCATGTTCAGCAGTGTACAGGCGCAAAATACCACCAATTTACTGGTCAACGGCGGATTGGAAGAAGGCACGTTCGGCCCTTATCTGGGACGCCGTAGCGGTGACTTCCCCCTCTACCTGCCCGGCAGTTGGAATTACTGGTTCGCTGCCGCAAATGGCGAACGTTATAACCGCGCGGATAAAACAACCATTCAACCCCATCCCGGTCCCAGCCCCTCGCCCAAAGAAGGCGCGCGCGCATTGGCCGTGGATTGCGGTTTTTTCTCCTGCACCGCCGCTGTTTACCAGCAGGTCAACAACATCACCGTTGGCGCGAATTTGCAGGCCACGGCCTTTTCACAGGTGAAAGCCTGTAATCTGGCGAAAAATTCACAAGGTCAGCTCATCGCGGATAACTGCGGGTCGGCTATCGAGTCGGGTTCGCAGACGCGCATTGGCATCGATCCCAACGGCGGCACTGACCCCAATGATACCGATATCGTCTGGTCAGCCTACATCGCCCCGCATGAACAGGGTGGCTGGCAGCAGCAGAGTGTCAGCGCAACGGCCACAGGCGGTACGGTGACAGTATTCCTGTATTCAACGCAGGCCGCTTTTGCCGATATTAACAAAACCTATTGGGATCAGGTGACACTGCTCACAGGTGGCTCTGGCGGGGCAAACCCGGCTGCGGCTACCGCTGTTCCTACTGCGCCTCCGGTTGTAGCCTTTGTCGTCCCACAGGGCGCACAGACTGACGGTTCGATAGTCCACACCGTGCAGACGGGCGACACCATTGACAGCATCGCCTATGCCTATGGCGTATCACGCACCCAAATCCTGACTCTGAACAATCTCAACGATGGCCGCATCATTCAGATCGGCCAGAGATTGATTATCACCACCCCGGAAGCCCCAGCTGCGCCAACTGCCGATGATAGCGCGGGTGCATCCGGTGATACGGCTGGTGAAGAACCCGCAGCAGTTGAACCCACTGCCGAGCAGGTCGAGCCGACAGCCGAGAATCCATCTACGGATGCCACGACTGAAGTGCCGCCTACGGTTGAACCGACTCCGGCGCCTCCGACCAATACCCCTGTACCCGCGCCCGTCGTGGTTGGCGATGCAGGTGGCATTGACCCGGCAGCTACGACAGCTAAAGTATGCGTAACATTGTTCGACGATGCTGACCAGAATCGCATTCAGGAACAGGGTGAAATCCTGCTGGCAGGTGGCAATATTTCCATCCTTCAGGGCGCGAACCCCACCGGAACATACCAGACCGATGGCACTTCCGAACCGTTCTGCTTTGAAAATCTGGCAGCGGGCGACTACACCGCCTCGGCTGCTGCGCCACAGGGTTATGGCCTGACAACACCCGACCAACTCCGGCTGCGTTTGAACCCCGGCGCGACCATCAACATTACCTTTGGTGCGGCACAGGGTGTACAGCCCGTTGTACCTCCACCAGCGGATGCGGGCGGTGTGGTTGAGGAAGTACAGCAGCCCGAACAATCTCAATCACTGGGCGACCAACTGATGAATATCAGCGGCTTGCTGATCTTCGGGCTGGCGGCGCTGGTGCTGGTGGGTGGTATCGGTGCGGCGGTTCTGCTGCGGCGTCGGTAATCCAATATGATGTCTGACATGATTGGGGGAGGGTTTCAAGCCCTCCCTTGCAACATAAATTCTTATCTGCGAGGGGGACGTATGGTACGGCGAGGGTTGCTGATCCTGATGGTGTTGATCGGCATGATCGGCGTGACGGCGGCGCAGTCTGGCGGGCAGTTCTGTATGCGGGCGTTTGAAGACCGCAACAGCAGTGGGACGCTGGACGCTGGAGAACCCTTGATTACGCGCGGAATCAGCGTCAATCTGCTGGACTCACAAAATGTGACGATTGCCAGCGCCCTGCTTGACCAATCCCCAACAGCAGCGCAGGGTGTCGTCTGCTTCCAGCAGCTTCCGGCTGGGCAGTACACCATGACCATCACCAGTGCGGACTACACCGCCACCACCCCAACTACCATGACAACCGCTTTAGCCGATGGTGACTTGCCAATTGTGATGGAATTTGGCGGGCGGAGGGCAGCAGCCCTCGCAACCGTGGCACCAACCGCCAGCGCAAGCGGCACACTCGACCGCGACTCGATGGCAAGGATTGTGATTTCGGCGTTGGGTACATTGGTGGTCGTAACCGGAATGCTGGTATTGGGCGTGTTGATCTATGCGCTCGTTTTTCGCCAGCGCAAGCAGCCCATCCCGGACGCGATGGATCCCCGCCGCACAACTGGCTCGATGTCCGCCGTTCGCGCCCGTGATACCAGCGAAATCCCGAAGGTATAGAGTCCCGCTAAAACCCGATTTCTTAATGCGGCGTAATTTAACCTGCTCCCACCTGTTTATCAGGCCATGTCGTAGGGGAGGGTTTGAAACCCTCCCGCCCTAGACCACCCTAATTCCCATAAACCGCTTCTAGAAAATCTTTCCCGCTCAGTTGTTGTTCCAGTACACCTTTAATTTCGGGAAACATGGCACGCAAAACGCGGGTTTCGCCTTCATGCGTAAACGTGATGTCCAGATAGCCGAATGGCGCGGGTACCCACCAGCTTTCAATGCCGCTGACAAATGCCCGGTAAATGACTGAAACTGCTTTGGCAATCGCCTCGTCATCTGCCAGATCATCCACAGGCATGGTCACATAAAAATCAGTCGTCATTGCCCCAAAAGACTGCACCACATTGCCCGAACTCACACAATTTTCCCCATAGGCTTCAACCCGCACGGTCGCGGCATCCAGTTCAACCCAGTACATCTGTAACGCAATTTGTGCCAGCTTGGTAACTTCCGGCAGATCTTGACGTGCCCACTGGAAAGAACACTGCGGATAACTGACGCTGTTGGTCGGGGCATCTGTAGCTGTTGGCTGAACTGTCCCTTGATATGCCGAAACAATAGCCGTTTCCGTAGCATAAAACTGCACATAAGTTGGCAACCCCGCCGCCGTCGTGTAATAAACCAGGGTTTGCTGGCGTTGGGCATACAGCGTTGGGTCATAAGGTGGTGGCGTCGTAGCCCGCGCGATAGCCGTAGCCGTCTGCGCCAGATTCGCAAATTCGGTGCTTTCCGCGCTTGCCATCAACACTCCGACCTGCTCACCGGGACTCAACGTTGCCTCACCCTCGCAAACAATATCGATGAGAGCGCAATCCTCCCCATATACAGACGTGATAAAAGCATCACCCACTAAATCCTGCTCAATCGCTGCACCGATTTCCTCGATAGATGCGCGCAAAGTGCGGCTTTCGTTTCCGGCGGTGAGCGTCACTTCCAGAATGCCCAAAGGTGCGCGTGTCCTGTACGGCAGCATATACTCCAGATGGCGATAAATCGAGCGAATTTCGCCCGCGATTTCAACATCATCATTCAGGTTATCGACAGGCTGCATAATATAAATATTCGTCGCTTTAGCCATAAACGCCAGCATATTTCCCGCCGAATCCAGACATTCTTCGCCCACGACTTCCGCCCGCACCACAGCATCCGCAAAACCCATTACATGATAGTCGAAATAAATATCCAGCAGATCAACCACATAATCATCACTGCGTTGGGCATCCCGGAAAATGCAAGGTTCGGTTGAAGGCGCAGCCGAAGGCCACGGCGTAGCGGTGGGTGTACCTTGCCATGCCGAAATCAGTTCTCTTTCCCGCAACTCGAAAGGTACAATCGTGTATGCTCCGGCTGAGGTCATCATGAGTTGGCGTTCATGTTGGCGCGTCGCATACAGCACCGGATCATAGGGCGGAGGTGTTCCGGTTTGAGAGGCTATCGCTGTCAGGGTAGGGGGCAAGGGTGGAAGGGCACAGCAGTTGAGTTGTACAGCATAGGCGAAAAATAGGCCACCGAACACGATAATCGCCAGCACAGCCACCAGTATGATGCGGATGCGTCTCATGGACATATCAAATAATCCCCTCTGTGCGTTGTTGTTTCCCTATAGATGCCAGAGGGGCAGAAAAAGTTCCCGTTAGCGTGTCATCAAGTCGCTGACGCCGCCCAAAGCACCCGTTACGGCAGTTGCTTCGGTGAGTTGGTTGATGGATGACCGGAAATATTGCGCCCACGTAAAAACCAGTGTGCGCCAGCTATCTTCTGCCATGAACATAATGTGGACGATGCCGTTGTTGTTATAAATAACCGACCGCTCCACCAGAACATTCAGCAGCAAACGGGTTAGATTGCCTAGCCGCGTCAACTGCGCCGGATCACGAGTCAAATCTGGACTGCTGCCTGTGATGTCTTCCGGGGCAACCTGTACCACTAGATAAACATCAACCCGATTTTCGCGGTAATCCGGCCCCGGTGCGATTTCGTTGGGCAGCAGACAGAATTCGCCCTGCGTCACCACCTGCACATCTACATCGGGCAGCGCCGCAAAATCCTGTTTGACGCGCGGCGTCCGGTTCAGATCGAACATGCTGCCCGCTACCCATTCCCCTTCACAGGTGGAGTCAAAAGTAGGGATAGGAGTGCCAGCGGCAGGCGCTGGTGTGGGCGTCGAACTGGGCAGCGGAGTCGGTGTTGCGGTTGGTGCATTCTGAGTCTGGTTTGTAAAAGCCGCGATCGTAGCGTTCTGCGCCTGAATTGCCGTTATCGTCAAATCAATATTGGCGTTACGCTGCGGCTGCAAAAAGACGATCATGACCACGACCAGTGAGGCGACAATCATCAACAGAATTATCAGCGTCAAAATGCGAAAAGTGCGTTGGGACGAGTCACCCGGTTGGCGTTTGCGTTTGGGTTTTTCCGGCAGCATAACCATTCCTCATATCGTTTTTCTCATTCTATACTGCCTGTAAGGTATGGTTGTTCAGATGTGATGAAACAGGGCAAGAATGGATTCGTAAGTTTTGTAGAGGGGCTGAGGATATAAAACACACATCTACTGTATAATGAATAAAACGGACTCACACAATGCTGCGGTAGAAGCATGCCTGGTTCATCTCATTGAGAGAAGGCAGCAATGCAGCCCAAATCCCCGACAAGTGAGCGTCAGCCGCGCCGAATGGCTCCCAACTTCCGTTCAATTCGTATTGCTGCGAACCGTTTGTGGCAGTGGCTGACCCTGATCCACTGTGATGACCCGATTCGCCGGGCACTCAATCAGGGATTTGCTCAGATCATTCTTTTCTTTATATTCATCTCTATCTTCCTCATTTTTGCCCTTTTCGCCAGTGGTGAAAGGGCTGCAATCGTGTCCATCGTTTCAATTCCACTACAAATACTCCTTTGGTGGCTGAACCGACGCGGGACAGTGTATGGTGCGAGCCTGTTTGCACTCTGGGTCATTGTCGCTTTCGTGGCGGGATCGCCACCTGCCAGTTACGCAGGCGCGGATACGCCTATTCCGCTGCTCCTTATTTTTCCCATTATCACCGCTACCTTGTTTGTTCGCCCGCGAACCGGTTTGTGGACGCTGTTTTTGATGATGACCATCCTGGGAATCCAGCTTGCGTTGTCGGATGTGCCGCGCGACCATATGATGCGTTTCCTTATCATTGGCACGCTTAACCTGCTGGCGATAACAATCTTCCTGATGATCGGCGCGTCGATTTTCTGGCGGGTCTTAGACGCTTCCATTGCCGCAAATGCAGCC
>JAIOHM010000044.1 GCA_019912965.1 Anaerolineae bacterium | reverse complement strand
CTTACCCGCTGACTCGCGGGGCGAGGTTAATCGTCAATACTGCTGCGCTTGCCCGGCCTGAAATTCAATCGCTGTTGTGGTTTATGGCGGAAGATGCCAGTTATGCCATGCTGGATGGCAGCAATCTGATTGGTATCCCGTTTGGCGATCTGCCTGCTCTGCGTGAAACCCTGCTCCAGGCCTATAAGCAGGCAGAGACAGCTGCGCTGATCTCTCCTGAAGCCACACCGGAACCGGTGGTTGAGGCTACAGCCGAAGCTACCGTTGAAGCCACATCCGAGGCTATCACCGAACCGACAGCAGAAGCTACTATCGAAGCCACACCGGAACTGGCGGTTGAGGCTACAGCCGAAGCTACCGTTGAGGCCACGCCGGAAGCAACGGTTGAAGCTACATCCGAGATGACTCCAGAAGCCACCGCAGCAGCCGGTAGCTAACGAACCACACAGTAATAATTTATACCCCTGCCACTGAGCAGGGGTATTTTTATTCCCGCACGCTATGCTATACTCACCGGATTAGCAAAGACAATCCATGAGACCAACTTTGTACACCGGCACAACCACAGAACGGAGCATGATATGCGCGGCGAATTAGTCGCTTTAGACCTGGAAACGACGGGACTTTCCGCCGAAAGCGACGCCATCATAGAAGTCGGCGCGGTACGGATGAAAAATGGCGAAATCATTGACGAATTCGGCACGTTGGTGAATCCCAACCGTCCAATTCCAGCCCATATCACCCATATCACCGGCATCCGCAATGAAGATGTCGTAGCATCTCCGGGTATTGGTTCGGTGCTTTCCAAACTGGCCGCATTTGTGGGCGACGCTCCCGTTATCGGCCATAATGTGCGCTTCGACACCGGCTTCTTGCAGCGTCAGGGCATCCTGCGTACCAATGTTCAGATAGATACCTATGAACTCGCGTCCGTTCTTATGCCGCGTGCGCCACGCTATAACCTGTCCAGCCTGGCGCAACAAATCCACGTTGATCTGGAAAATGCTCACCGTGCGCTGGATGATGCCCGTGCCGCCGCCCTGCTCTACTGGATGTTATGGGAAAAGGCACTCAACCTGCCTTATGCCACCCTCAGCGAAATCGTAGCACTCGCAAAAGGTGTTGAGTGGGATGCCCGCCCCACTTTTGAAGCCGCATTGGAAGAGCGCATTCAAGAGCGTGAACATATCTCGAAAAGCCCCGGCCTGGAATCATTATTCAAAGCACCTTCCAGTGAAAACAAAGCCCTGCGGCCAAAAGAAACCCCGGCACTCATCTCAAGTGAGGCCATCACTTCCCTACTGGATGGCAGTGGTCTGATCGCTCAGCAGATGGAGGGGTACGAAGAACGCAGCCAGCAGATCGAGATGGCGGTTGCGGTAACTGATGCCTTCAATGCGGCACATCATGTGATGATTGAGGCCGGAACAGGCACCGGCAAGTCGGTCGCATACCTGATCCCGTCTATTTTATGGTCGCTTGAAAATCACGAGCGGGTTGTTATTTCAACCAACACCATCAACCTTCAGGAACAGCTCATTCAGAAAGACATCCCCC
>JAIOHM010000043.1 GCA_019912965.1 Anaerolineae bacterium | reverse complement strand
ATTATCTCCCCCATCCGCTTCCCCTAAAACCGTTAGCGCCAACCCGCCCCAAAACGAACCAAATGGTTTACCAAAGAGTCACCCTTTCCCGCCCAAAATCCCGTATCCTGAATAGAAGCGGCTTTGTATTGGCTGATCGCCAAATGTCGCAAATGTCCCAAAATCCACGACTGACATTGACGACATTGACGACATTTGTGACATAAAAGCGGCTGATCGATGGATTTGCTGAAAGCTGTTCCGCCATTGGCGGCCAAACCGATTTTCGCCACTGCACCGCCACCGCCGCCACTTTTTGCGGGCAAACTCCATTTCGCAATCGCAATCGCCGCAAACTTCGCAAACTATTTTCTTCTCACCTGAATGGAGAGCTCGAACCGAACGGAGACGAATGCCTCTCATGTGAGTGAGGTGAGGTGAATTTTCTGGAAACTGGCAACTGAAAACTCGTAACTGGCAACTATACAGCAAGTATTGCAGCGTCAGGACAATCCCGAATCGCCGCAATACGTTTGTCCGACAAACCTGTTCCGACGACGACGATGACAACGACGACAATCCCGGCTAATCAGAACGTCGAATCCGGTATACACGCGGCGTTTCAATAAAACTCCATCCCGTCCGATAACCCGCCGTCTCACCCGTATTTTTCTGGAAACTGCCTATAGATTCGCAAGATTCACAAAAAACCTCTGCGAAATTGACGAATCTGACGAATTTTGCGAATCTTTTGAATCTTACCAATAACTAAAAACCAATAACCAACTTACTCCCCAATCAAAGAACCCCTCGCCGTTTCAGAGGGGTTCAGGGAATAAAGCGGGGGCAAGGTGTGTCTTGCCCCGTTGGAATTGGCCTTCAGAATCGATCCGCAATCCCCATCACTCCCGAAAAGGGTTCTTGTTTTGCTCCCTTCCCTCGTTTACGGGGGAAGGGTTGGGGATAGGGGTAACGCTTTAATTCTTGCGTGTCGGCGTCGAAATCTTCACAAAATGCTGTTCAGGCCGCTGCATCAAATCATACAAATGCTGTGCCGCCTCCGCTTGGTTGTAAACCTCAAGTGTTTGGATGTAAGTCTTCATCAGTTCGCGGATGTCTGCCGCGCCTTTTTCATCCAGTGGGAAAATGTCTACCATTGCACCTTCCGCGAGACGTCGCTTAATGGCCTCAACCGTCAGGTTCATTTCCGGCTGAATCCGTTGGTAAATCACCCCGCCGGACATGCCCGCGCACATCCATGGGCCGGGATCACCCAGAATGATCACCCGCCCGGAAGTCATGTACTCACAGGCATACCCCTTCAAGTTCGCCCGTGCCGCTAAACCGCCCAATTCGTCACGCAGCGGTTCTTTAATTTCTCCGCCGAAGATTACATCTGCGCCGCTCAAACGGATGCAGGCGCGCGTATCTGCGTTACCCTGAACGATGAACAGACCACCCTGTGCGCCGTAGGCAAAACTCTTGCCCACCGAACCATCCAACCGTTGCCCGTTGTGGTTCAATCCTTTG
Organism: Anaerolineae bacterium; assembly: GCA_019912965.1. Taxonomy (GTDB): domain Bacteria; phylum Chloroflexota; class Anaerolineae; order Aggregatilineales; family Phototrophicaceae; genus CFX2. Next base: position 18,724 of record JAIOHM010000043.1, on the reverse strand, counting down.
AGGATAGTCACCGTACCCGCGCGGGCACATTTCGCCACCCCATCCTGTGCGCCACCTTCCACCAGTACATCCAACGGAGCATCGAGGAAAGCTGCCAGACCGTTGCCGGGAATAGCCGAGTTGCTGAAGTTCAGGTGAATGGTTTCCACCATATCGCCGTTCAGAATTTCACCACGTTCGAGCGCACCCGATAGGTGTGTGCCCAACGCCCGATCCATCGCCATCACCTGTTCGTCATCGTAGGTCACTTCGCGGTCACCATTTTCCAGATATTCCGCGATGATCGACGTAATTTGCTTGCTCAATGTGTTGCGAGGCCGCGTCAAACGACGACCGACACCCGGAACCAGTGCCTTCTTCTGGTTATACGGGGCGCGCTTCAGCAGGGGACTCAGGTCAACCCGGTCGTGCATTCCCATCTGCTCCAGCAGGTCAGCCCGCCCGACCAAATCCTGTGTCCGGGTGAAGCCCAGCTTGGCCGTCCACTTGCGGATGTCATCGCCCAGCATATGGAACACATTGCAAATCCCTTCAACCGCCAGTTCAGGATCACGCGGGTCAAAGTGTTTGATACCCTTCAGTAAGGCTTCATCTTTGGTTTTGATGTGCGTAGTGATGCCGACGTGGCAGGTGCCTTCGTGGCACTTCCGGCAGATCGTACAACCCACTGCGACCATCGCCAGTGTCCCAAAACCCACCCGGTTCGCGCCGAGGCACATCATCTTGATGACATCCCGCCCGCTTTTCATCCCGCCGTCGCACCACAATTCCACATCTTCACGCAGGCCGCTTTCACTCAATGCCCGGTGCGCCAGCCACACGCCAATTTCCGCTGGCAGGCCAACGTGTCGCAGGGAATGTGCCCGCGCCGCGCCCGTACCACCGTCGTATCCGGTGATATTGATGATGTCCGCGCCTGCTTTCGCCACGCCGACCGCGATCACGCCCACTCCCGGAACAACCGGGATTTTAACCGAAACTTTCGCGCGCGGATTAGCCGTTTTCAGTTCATCAATCAACTGTGCGAGGTCTTCAATCGAGTACAAATCATGGTTATTGCTCGGCGAAATCAGGTCAACACCCGGTGTCGTATGCCGTGCCGCCGCTACCTGTTCGGTGACTTTGTATCCCGGCAGTTGACCACCTTCACCCGGTTTCGCGCCCTGACCGATTTTGATTTCCAGATAATCACATGAGTTCAGAAATTCGATGTTTACACCGAACCGCGCCGAAGCAATCTGATTGCCTCGGTTGCGCGGGTAGCGTCCCATCACATCAGCCAATTCGCCGCCTTCACCGTTTACGCAGATGATGTTCAGGCGATAAGCTGCTTCGCCGTAAGCCTTATAAGCCAGTTCACCCTGAGAACCGAACGACATCGCCCCGATCAGCACAGGCATCGTATGATTCTTGACGCTGATGTCTACTTCGTCCGGGTCAATTTCATTTTCGCTGGCTTTTAACTTCAGCACATGCCGTAGCGCGACTGGAATGCTGTCTTCATAACTCAGCAGTTCTTCAGTGTATTCTTCTAGGGAGAGTTCGCCGTGTGCCACATCTTCGACCTTCTTCCACACTTTAGGGTAGAAGCGGTCGGCGTTGGAGAGCTTGCCGTTCTGGTCGCCCCGCATTTCGGCGGCACGTTCCTGTGCGTCGGTCTGGAGCGCGTCCCATGTCAAACCACGTGCCTCTGACCCAAAGTAATTCGGAGTCCCGAAATAGGATGCTACCGTGCTGGAAAGTCCAACTGAACTGAACGAATGCCCGTAACCGCGTAGTTCATGGCAGCCAATCGTCGAGATAACTTTTTCCATCCCGCCGGTCAGCACCTTCACAACGCTGGTCAACTGCTTAACCCGCTGTTCGCTGGTCAAGGTCTGTTTGGATGATTTGGGCGCAAGACCCATTCCGACCGCGTACATAGCGTAGGGCACGATGCCGTTTGCCCCAAGTGCCGCGCATAATACCAGATCATGCAGATCGCGCAGCGCGCCGGAGCGCACCACAATGCCCGCCTGACGTCGCAAATTCGGTTCATGAGGAGCATGGCGCAGTGCATGGTCAATCGCGGAGGTTATCAATAACGGGTCGAGCCATAATTCCTGTCCGGTGTAAACATCGGTATCGTCCAGCACAATGCACTGAACGCCGTTTAATACCGCTTCAACGGCCTGTTGCTTCAACCGGTCAACCGCCTGTTGAATGCCTTCGTCCATTCCTGCGCTCATCGAGAACACGGCCAGCCGTTCACCGAAAACCTCAAACAGGTCTTCCAGCACCATCGTGCCTGCTTTGTCCGCAACCGCTCGTAGCTCTTCCATCGAACCCAATTCGGCATAACCACCGAGTATCAATGGAGTTTGAACTTGGATGAGAACATCGTTTTCATTCGCTCCATGCACACTTGGACGCGCACCAATCAGGGTACGGGTAGAAAACTGTGCCTTTTCGCGTTCCCGGTCAATCGCTGGATTGGTGACAACCGCCACCGTTTCTTTGAAGAAATCCCCGAGATTAACGCGCGTTTGGCTTAGGGCAGCCAGAGGCCCATCCCAGCCCAACGAACCAACTTGTTCCTTTTGCACTTCGGCAACTGTTTCCATCACTGAAACGTGATACCGTTCCCAACCCATCGCGGCCATCGTGTTCGTGTTTACCGGAGTTGTTCGTTCTAGCCACGGTAGGGCAGGCATCGACTTTATGGCTACTGCTTCCGGTTGCGGGGCTGCCTGTGTAGCGACCAGCATTGGAGCAGGAGATTGTTCCCGGCCACCATTGATGTAGTCTGCTTTATGACCATTGTGTGGCGTAACAGGTATCAAATCATTCAGCGCCCAAACCCCACCCGGAACATTCCCGTGCGAGAGGCCGCGTTCGCGTTGACGTTGATGTACATGGCGCTGAATCGCCGGATAATCCAGCACTTCAATTTCTTGTCCGGGGTGTATTTTGATGGCGATTTTTTCGCCCGGTGCCAGCGGCTTTGGTTCGCCGGACATCATATCCAGTGAATACACGCCGCGTTCAGAAGTCGCGAAGTATTCTTTTTCCGTCTCCCCGAACCACAGCGGACGTAAGCCAAGTGCATCTACACTAAAGACACAGGTTTCGCCCAAACGTCCAGCCACTGCTGCCGGCCCTTGTGCGAACGGTCCGAATGAGCGCCGGATTTGTTCGTACATCGTGTGAATCTCTGGTGCATTTTGTACCAGATCATGGCTGTGTGGTGGGAAAACATATTCCATCGCCTCGATCAAATCCATGCCGAATTCCATGCAAAAGGCTTGCAGTGCCCGGTCAACATCCTGCGAATCAGAGTTGTTCGGGTCAAGCTGAATGCCTAGCATTGCTGATTCCAGCCGGAAACGTGAAATCGTGTTGAACTCCCCGTTGTGCCCCATCACGCCAAATGGCTGTACACGTTCAAAGATCGAATTGGTGTTGGTGCTGTAACGGGCATGTCCCAGCGTCACCGATGAAGCATAATCCGGGTCGCGCAGTTCAGGATAGTAACGGCGCAGAATTTCAACCGTGCCCTGTACCTTGTAAACCACGCTGTGCGATGAAATTGAAGGGAAATGCACACCCAGATCATGTTCCATTGCCATTTGCAAACGGAACAGAACGCGGTCAAGTTCTTCGGCGGGAACACTCCCGTTCATCCCGGCAATCTGCCAGAATGCAGGTTCATTTTTCTGGGCATTTGGGCCGAGCATGTGCCAGTTGACGATGCCCGGTTCTTCGACTAGTACATCCAGTCCGGCTTCAGCCAGTCGTTGGCTAATCTGCTCAATAACATGGTTTGTACGCCCGCGCGCCGAAGCTGGAATCATCAGGTGTGCGACCCAAAAATTACGACTGCTGGCGAGCGAAGCGCGCAAACCGTTGCGTGCCAGTTTCTTCATCCACAATTGGCGTGGAATATCCGTCAGAATGCCAACGCCATCGCCTTCACCGTCCACAATACCAGTGCGGTGTCCCATGCGGGTGAGGGCTTCGATTGTACGTTTGACGTTGCCGTGGGTGGGTTGCCCGCCTTTGCGGACGGAACAGATTAAAGCGCAAGCATCGCGCTCTTGAGTATCAATGGGGTGGAACTGCTGCGGTATGTCCTGACAATCCGAGGATTGCTCTTGCTGCATCGTATGGGTTCTCCTTTGCGTCAGGGATGGCGGCTTGTTGAATCCGCCTAAAAGACCGACGATTTCGTTGGATACAATTTAGCCGAGCCTTATGCTAAAATCTACCAGAAATTAGCTCGTGCAAACTGCATAGATAGAGGTTTTAGGAGTATTTTTGGGGATAAAACCTTCGGCGGGAATAAGCTGGTTGTAGGCATATTGACAGATAAAATTGCCGACTAAGTCGGCAATTTGCACAGGTGCTTATAATTTCAGCTTTGTTGAAAGTCTTACGGGTAAATTGTAAGAAATAAAGGACTTTCAGATTGGGTAACTTGCATAGCTAATTCAATGCAAGCAGCCGCCGAATCGTCAGCGCCAGATGCAGCCCCAACCGAATTTCCGGGCGGTTTAAATCAATCTGTGCAATTTCATTAATCCGGTTCATGCGGTAAAGCAGGGTATTCCGGTGGACGATCAGCATTTCCGCTGTTTGGCTCAGATTGCCATGACAGGCAAAAAATGCCTCTAGTGTCTTAATCAGGTCAGCATTCTGACGATGATCGTAATCTTCCAGTGTTCCGAGAATTCGTTCGCAGAAGGACGTTAGCTTTTCCCGGTCGGAAAGACTCAGAATCAACTGGTACACACCAAGATCGCCAATATACAGAGGTGTATCAGACTGGAGTCGTGTTGCCAGTTCGAGCGCCTGTACAGCATCCCGGTAACTGTTGCGCCACGCGGAAATATCCTTTGCTGCTTGTCCTAATCCAATAGCCACGCGCGCGCCGCTGGGATACTGTCGCTGAACTTCTAGCGCGCAGGCTTTTGCCAGTTTCATGCTGGTATCTACCGGGTCTTTGGGGTCTGTTGCATGGAAAACGAGGAGTTCATTTTCCCGTTCCCGTTGCCAGATTAGCGCTTTTGCGTGCTGGCTGGCGACTGCCCCGTTCACCAGTGTTTCAAGACGGCGGTTGGAAGGAGCTTTCTCACCTACCCATGAAAGCACAATCGCCAGATGGATTTGAGTCATATCATGGTCAAACCGTTCACCTTGCCGGATGGCTTCTTGCTGGCTGACATCGCCAATCAGTAAGCGGTCAAGGAACGTACCGCGCAGGCGTTTTTCGGTATCACTGATCGCTTTAGCCTTCGCCATTTCCAGCGCACAGGCTGCCGCGCCGTGCTCTGCTACCAGCAGATCAACATCATCCAGTTCCGTATCGCGCCCAATGATCGAAAGGTAACCACGTCCGATGTTTTTGGTGATGATTGGAGAAACGAAGCGCGCCATCCCCGGCGTGGGTAAGGATTGTAGCACCACTGGGTTATCAATATCGGCTACCCGCTGGCGATCTTGCATATCGACTGGCAGGTTGTAAACATTTCTCAGGAAGGTTTCTACATCGTCCCAATTTCCAATAAATTGAGGTTGTACCGCGCTTTCCAAAATCCGCAACCGTTTATCCTGCACCACAATTGCTTTGTTGGTCAGTCGCGCCATCGCATTAATCAGTTCGGACATGCCCTCGTTGCGCGAGGAAATCTGGGTCAACTGGCGGTAAATTTGGGTTCCACGCCGTTCAAGTTGGCCTTTACGATCAACCAGCAGGCTGACGATGGACTTTTCCACCATTCGAATACGGCTGCCACTGGGCAAAATCATGACTGGAATGCCAGATGCATTAGCTTCAGCAATCAAAGTTGGCGATGCGTTCTCGCTTAACACCACCGCTGAACCTTGCATGTCGGATGCCCACCGCACAATATCGACATCATTGGTTACGCGCGAGGATTCGGTTTCGGGGGAGGGTACGAGCACCATCTCACCGCGCTGGAGCGTTTTAGCCGCCGTCCGGGTTTCAGGATAAAAAACGGTAGCCCAGGTTACGGTGCGGCTTAGGAGACCATCCCCGGCCACAACGCGCGTTCCTAATGGCAGCGCTTGCTTTCGCACATCTTCAACGGTAATGCTTTGGTTCGCGTCTGTCATTCTGCCCCAACTTGGCTGTGTAAAATCTACAAATGAAATAACGTAATTTGCCGCAATTGTCAACCAGTATCTATGTTTCTCCGGTTAATAACCCCATCAGAATGACTCCTGCGAACACAATCATTGAAAGCCCCAAAAAATTGCGTTCCGGGCTGATGTACAAATTGATGATTGTCAATCCGACCAGTAAAAAACCGCCCAGCCATGTCACCGGACTCACGCGCCAACCGCGTGTAAACTGAAGCAATCCTGACCCTATCAGCACAATCGCCCCGGAAAGGGGTACAAACCACAGGGGTAGAGCCAGACCACCTTCGGGCAGAATCTGGAGCGCTGCAAAGATAATGACTAGGAAAAACCACGTCAGGCGTTCAACCCGTTCTTCATCACGGCTCTTCCGGCGTGGACTATACCCTCCTTGGTCATTATTTCGATATTTTGATCGCCGACGCGCCATGACCTGCTCCATCTCTCAATAAGTAATACCGTTTACAAGGATACTCTGGTTGCCGCTTTTAGCCAATTGCGGATTGCGCTATCATCAAAATGATGTGGATGTATCTACGAGGTAATTGCACATGGGCAAACGCCCATTCGGAATACTGGTTTTGATGTGTTTGTTAGCTGCCTGTGCGTCTGGTCGCGCCAATACAGGGCCGCAGTTGGTACAGGATGTGCCTCTTGAGCTTACTACCCCTGCGCCGACGCGTATCCTGACCGCGACGCCATCGCCCATTGTGATTCCTGTTTCGACTTCCCAATTGATTTCACCGCTTCAGGGTGTCACGCTGGAAGCCAGTTTTGTGCTTATAACACCTACTTTGCCACCCAGCAAAACCCCCACCTTGACCCCGACGCAAACCGGTACATTTACCCGGACTCCGCCATCCACATTCACACCTGATCCGCTGCTTGCTCCACCGATTAGTGGATTGCCGCCCGGTGTCGTCCCGATTCCAACTGCCATCATTGCCAATCCGCCTGTTGCTGTAGGTTCTTGTTCCGTAAATTGGTTTTTCAGCAATCCTGTTCCGACTGTTTGCCCACTGAATCCGCCGTTGGTTAGCGCGGGTTCGTTCCAGCAGTTTCAGAATGGTGTGATGCTCTGGGTTGGACAGCAGGATGCTATTTATGTGTTGTACGATAGCACGACCTATCCACGCTGGCAGGTATTCAACGATACCTATACCGAAGGTGTCCCGGATACTGACCCGGCTTTTGATAATGCCCCGCCTTCCACTTGGCAACCGCGTCGGGGATTCGGTTTGCTCTGGCGGTCGCAATCCACTGCGCGAGATCGACTCGGTTGGTCGATCGTCGAATTGGAAATGCCTTTCACCACTCAGGTGCAAATCGGTTCGGATGGCGTTATCTACCTCCTCGAACCGCGTGGTGGCGTTTACGCCCTGATGCCCGATGCCAGCGATTGGAAGCGCTACGAGAGCTTTTGAAGTGATCTAGTCTTCACATGATCTTTTTCCTCTTTTATAGTACATACAGGGTTTGTTGGCAGAGAGGTGGACAGTTGTGTCCAAACGGATTGGTATTTTAACAGGAGGAGGGGATGCACCCGGTCTGAACGCAGTCATACGAGCTGTCGTTTTGACCGCTGGTAACTGCTATGGCTGGGAAGTCGTTGGTATTTTGCAGGGGTTTGATGGCTTGTATCATGGTCTCCCGGTTGTGCCATTGATAGAAACCAGTGTGCGCGAACTGTTAGCACGCGGCGGGACGGTGCTGGGTGCGGCTAATCGTGGCAGTCCTTTTGCCCATCCCATTCAACGCCCGGATGGCACAATTGAATACGAAGATGTATCTCACGAAGCCATCAATCGTATGACCGACTTGGGCTTGGATGCCCTGATTGTGGCTGGCGGCGACGGCACAATGTCGATTGCTCACAAACTCGTCAGGATGGGAGCGCGCATCGTCGGTGTACCCAAAACCATCGACAATGATTTAGGCAGTACCGATGTCACCTTTGGTTTTGATACTGCTATTCACACCGCCACCGAATCGCTGGATAAATTACAAACCACTGCCGAGAGCCATCATCGCGTTATGGTGTTGGAGGTCATGGGGCGCGATTCAGGCTGGATCGCTCTTCACGCCGGGGTAGCGGGTGGAGCAGATGCCATTCTTATCCCGGAAATTCCCTTCAATATTGATGTCGTCTGCAACAAAATCCGGCAGATTCAAAGTGCAGGCCGTCATCATAGCCTTGTAGTCGTGTCCGAAGGTGCGGCTTCTATTGGCGGTAAGCAGGAGTTCTATATTAAAGAAAGCAGCCAAAGTGGTGCCCGTTTGGGCGGTATCGGCCATATCGTGGGGAATCTTCTCGCAGAGTGTGTTGGTGCAGAAGTTCGTGTGACTGTATTGGGTCATGTCCAGCGAGGGGGTAGCCCCACACCCCATGACCGCTGGTTGGCAACCCAATTTGGCTCGGAGGCAGTTCATTTGGTTGCCCAGGAAAAATGGGGCTACATGGTTGCCTTGCAAGGCACAGAGATGACCGCCATAACTATGGAAGACGCTGTGAAAATGAAATTTGTTGACCCACAGGGGCAGGCCATCCGTATGGCGCGTGACCTGGGAATCGTGTTTGGCTGATGCTCGATCAATCGAATCTCTTGGATACCCAACCAGTTCGTCCAGTAGTTCCACCGCGTTCTCGCCGCTGGGGGTGTGGATGGATTTTGTTTGGCATGGTCATGACCCCGGTTTTTTTGTGTGGGCTGACGCTGGTGTTTTATCTGTTATTTCCACCCGCCCGCGCCAATATTCTCGTTCTCGGTGTGGATGGTCGTGGTGGAGAAGGTTACGTTTCCCGCACGGACAGCATCATGCTCCTCGGTATTTATCCTGCACAGTTGCGCGCCAGTCTGTTATCCATTCCGCGTGATCTATTTATTGATGTGCCGAATTATGGTATAGAGCGCATCAACACAGTCAACATGTTGGGTGAGATGGAAGGGGAGGGGAATGGCCCGGCCTTGCTGGCCTCGGCCTTGCAGCAGACCTTCAATGTTACAGTTGATCGCTATGTGCGGCTCGATTTTCAGGGCTTTGTCGAGCTGATTAATGCCGTAGGTGGCGTAACCATCGATGTTGAACGGGCGATTGTAGATGATGCCTACCCGACTGAAGATGGCGGTGTTATCAGTATCCGCTTTGACCCCGGTCTTCAGCAAATGGATGGCGAACGTGCCTTGATTTATGCGCGTACCCGTCATGGCGACGATGACTATCAACGTGCCGCACGCCAGCAGCAGGTGCTTTCAGGATTGCTTTCCCGTTTGGTTAATCCGTTACGCTGGCCTGCCGCTTTGAGTGTCCTCAATCGTTATACCGATACCAACCTCACCTTGTGGGATATGCTCACTCTTGCGCCGCCTGTTGTACTCAATCGTGGGCGTTTCGAGCAGTTGGTCATTGACCGGGATTATATTGCGGGTACTGCCGAAGGTTATGCCGTCCCAAACTTGGATGCCATCGCCCCTTGGCTCGAAGGCCGCTTCAAATAAAAACGGAGCATCACTTTGCTCCGTCTTGCTCAGGACTTGACACTACTCCAGCGGCGGTTTCTCTCGCATCAGCTTGTTATATGCTCCCTGCCAGGTCGAGTCTTTGCGCGTCAGCTTTGTGATTTTAATGTCTGCCACTTTGGGTAGTAGCTTGACCATCATCTGCGGCATATGGTGCCATTCATCTTTATAGACCATCGCTTTGAGTTGGTCAGACATATCACCCGCCCAACTCCATCGCTGCCGGAATTCCTCGGCCTTCACCCAATAATCGCGCTTTTCCCATGCCGCTGCCGATTGGTCAATGCCTTCTTCAATTTCCCGGAAGCAAAGCACCAGCATTGCCACCATGTCTTTGACTTCATCGTCGATGGTCTGTTTCTGGCTCAAACGGCGCAGAATTTCTGCGACCGTCCGCATAAGTTGATTGCGCTGTTTTCCGGCGCTGTCCGTATTAATGACGCGGCTCATTGCCCGTTATTCCCTCGTATTCGCTACTTAAGATAATATCGGGCGAATGCCCTTGTAAATCTGCCCTCCGCTGAGGGTTTTCAGAATCGTGTTCGCTTGTCGTCCTGTACGTTCCGCCAGTTCACGGGGTGTCATGGGGAAGTTCCCGTTCGCCAGAAATACCCGGAAGATGCTGTCCACCAGTGATGTATGCGGATTGATGAAATTGGGGTCTTCTGCTGCAATCTGAATTGCCAGTCCCAGTTCGTCCAGTTGGAACACCTCACCTGTTTCTGGATCAATATAATCCACCATCCTTTGCTCATCGTTCTGGCTCAAGCGTTCGCGCTGTTCCGGTAACAAATGACTGAGCAGGTACATTCGCAAATCTTCGGAACTGCGTTCCCACCAGCTGTAATCGATGTGATACTTGGTGTCCAGCGTCGGCTTCATCAAAAAGCTGGGTTTGCTCGTCATTATGTGCTCCTAATCACCGCTTAATTTCCAGTAATGTCCGCCCACATTCTGAAAGTCAGGATTAGCAGCCAGAGTGGCGAAAATTGGCCCCGGTGGACAGCGGCGCACTACATTCACGGCGCTGTACAACGTTTTGGCATGAACCGTTCCCTGTGGTGTCAGTGCCCCTAACGATGGAATGATAACACGCAGGATAGATGTCAGGCTTTTCTTTTGTTGTTGAGTCGTTTGGAAGAGATTGTCTACTACTGCCAGATCATCCGCGCCCATAATCATCAGGTCATCATATTCTGCGCCGATGGCACGCTTCTGGTTTTCGAAAGCAATTTGGTCGTTCTTGGGGACAATCAGTCGGATCCATTCCGTGCGGGGTTTATAAGCCTTAAAGTTCACTACCACTTTGCCAGCTTGATCACTCTTGCGAACGCTGACATATGCACCAATCGGCAGTTTGTGCTTGCGGTAAAACTTGCTAAGCCCGAAGACGTAACGTTCTTTTCGCACCACCCATGCTTGAAGTTCCTCGCCATCTTGCCCATCTATCAGCGTAAAACATACACGAGGCGTTTGTCGTGCTGTTGGGAAGATCGGCGCTGTTTTGGCACTCAGCGGCAGTGTACCTAACCGCCGATGTGGATAGGTGAGTGTAACAACCACTTCTTCATCATCTACCACCATTTCATCCACTTGGGAATGTTCATCGGCGATTTCGGCTTCGAGCGCAACCATATCATTACTGAGCAGTGATCGATCATAATCAATCGGTGTATATCGCAGCATTGCCGGGATGTGCAGCACTTCCGGCGGTTCTAGCCGGTTCAGATACCACAACACCTCGCCTGACGGCCCCACTTCATCGAAGCGACTGTCGGCGTTCAGGGTGTAGTTCAGGGAGAAAGTTTGAAGTTCCATCGGCGCTTTACCTAAGCCGCCAATTTCATTCAGGATTTCCTCGGTTTGCATGGGCCCGCCACCCGCGATATCCAGTACCGCTTCTGCCAGATGTAAATGCCCAACATTGACCTCCATCAGCAGGTCACGAGGGAACCATTTGCGCGCCATATAAATCAGGTCGTCGGACTCGCGTAGTTTGGTCTCTACCTTGCCGATGATTTCCTTGCCCGCGATTTCCAGAATGTCGTCCTCGTCCAGATCAGTCATCGAAAGGAACGAGTCGTCATTTTCCTCCTCGCTTAATTCATGGGGCGTTGTAAGTTCGGTGGCGAATTCGCGGTGTTTGCGGGTGCTGTTCAAATCATCATCGTCGAATTGAACCGCAATCACATTGAAGTTCCCATAATCGGCGTTAGAGCCGGGGCGTGCCCCAACAATCACAGCCGTTTCAAAATCAAATTCGGAGAAAATCAGTTTCTGGCCGATTTGATATGAGTGGGAGGGGTTGTATAGGCGGGCGTCCTTATACCGTTCTTGTAGGACAGCCGCCTCCTCTTGAATACGTTTTTGAACAAGGGATCGCGCAAGTGTTTCGCTGTCCAGCGGTGTTTCGCGTTCCAGCAGTAGGTTGGTTAAGTATTCAATATCTTGGTCTTCAACCGTAAAATTGCGCGCCCAATGATGACTTGGCATCATCGAATTTCGACGCCTCCAGATGGTTCAGCAGGGGAAATGGCCTTCAAATTGACTAACAATAAATCCACAAGCGAACCATAATTATACTTTAAAGCAGTAGTCGCTTGCAAGCGTTGGATTGACTGTCGCTTGACCGTGATATATACTAACCCCCTACAGTTTTTATTCGAGTTTTCGTGAGGTACGGATGTCAACCAAGCGCACTTATCAACCCAAAATTCGCCGCCGTAAGCGTGTTCATGGTTTCCTCCAGCGGATGCATACCAGCAAGGGGCGTCAGGTGATTAATGCCCGCCGCCGTCGTGGTCGTCACCAATTGACGGTTACGCCGAACCATGTCAAGAAGGTCAACTGGAAAGCGTAAACTGGCGGAATGGAAGGCCAGCTCAGGCTTCGCCAGAGTAGTGACTTCGCCCGCCTCCGTCAGGAAGGTCGTGCTTACCACACCCGTTGGATGGTGCTCAGTATGGCCTCCAATGGTTTGTCTCACAATCGGTATGGTTTTGTCACCAGCAAGCATCTGGGGAGCGCCGTAACACGTAATCGCGTGCGGCGCTTAATGCGTGAGTCCCTTCGTCTGTTACATCCCCAACTACAACCCGGTTTTGATGTGGTCTTAATTGCCCGCCAACCGTTAGTCGGGGAAACCTTTCACACAACCCGGCGTATAGTGAATGAGATGTGTCATAAGGCGGGTCTGGTGATTGAAAAGGGCGGTGAAGCATGAAATTTATTGCTCTGGCAATGATACGGTTCTATAAACGGTTCATTTCCCCGGCGCTTCCGTCGGCTTGTATCTACGAACCCACTTGTTCGACCTATACCTATCAGGCAATCGAGCGTTTCGGTGTAATTCGGGGCACTTGGATGGGGATGAGGCGTATTGCCCGCTGCCACCCCTTTGCGGTCGGTGGTTACGACCCGGTTCCCGATCTTGAGGAGAAATAGCATTAGTATGCTGAAATTGATTTCGCGGCGTTTCCTGTTGGTCGCCGTGCTTGTAGGTGCTCTGGCCGCTTGTGGCCCGGCACCATTGGGAACAGGTTGGCCTGCGGTCAGCTTGTTGCAAAGCCAATGTGGCGATCAGCCGCGCGACGGAATTCTCGTTGCCTTCAATGATCGAATCGTTGTGATTAACCCTGCCAATGGCAAGGCACTCGAACTGTTGAATGCCGACTGTGAACTGCGTCCTCCCGATGCAGATGGCACAGCTAAAGTTTGGGACTTTAAACCCGGATCGGCTCGCCAGTTCTATTCCAGTCCTGTGCTGCTTGATAATCAAACCCTGCTGGCCGTTTCATACGATCAGCGGTTTTTTGAGATCGAATTCCCGGCTGCCCGTGCCGATAGCACCGAAGGTATACCCATCGAAGGCCGTACCGGGCACACCGTTGCTGATCTGCTCGTCGCTGGCGATACCATATACGTTGGCCTGAGCGCTAAAGATTTGCTTGCCCTCGACCGCGAAACTTTCGATGTCCTTTGGACAGCGCCTACCGAACATGGGGTTTGGGCCAAGCCGCTTTTAGTAGAAGATACCCTGTACTTCGCATCACTCGATCATTATCTCTACGCCGTTAATGCCGAAACCGGCGAACAGTTATGGCGACTTGATCTGGAAGGTGCGATAACGGCTACACCAGTTTTCCATAACGGTCATTTGTTCATTGGTAGTTTCGGGCGTAAAGTCTTTGAGGTTTCTCTCGAAGGCCAGATTGTCAACCAATACACCACCGATGAATGGGTATGGGGTACGGTCACCATTGTGGACGATACCCTCTATGTGGCTGATCTTGGTGGCAACGTTTATGCTTTGAATACTGCCAACGATTTGGCGCAGATTTGGAAGCAGAAAGTCGCCGCCAGCGCCATCCGCCCAGCGCCGGTTGTTTCCGGTGATGTGGTGATCGTTGCTGCTCGTGACCATAAACTGTACTGGCTGAATCGGAATGATGGCACACCCTTCAAGGATGCCGATGGCAACCCGCTGGTGCGTGAGCTGTCGAACCCGATTCTTTCAGATGTGTTGCTCATTGAGCCGGGGCCGGGCGTTGATATTCCCGAACCTTATATCATTGTCAGCACTTTGTCCCCCGGCCAGCTTTTGGCCGCCTATACGCTCGATAACGGTCAGGCCGTCTGGTCGTACAGCCAGTAAAATGCAGGTGAGGAGCTAGTTTACCCATGTGGGATTTGATCCTGAACCCCTTCATTACCGTCCTCACACTGTTGTATTCAGTGTTCGGCAACAGCGCGGTAGTGGCAATCATTCTGTTCACCATTTTGGTGCGCTTGGTGATGTATCCCTTGAACGCTCAACAGATGCGTTCATCCAAGGCCATGCAGGAATTGCAGCCAGAACTGAAGAAACTGCAAGAGAAATACAAAAACGACCGCGAAAAACTGGCGCAGGAACAGATGCGGATGTATCGGGAACGCGGCATCAATCCACTCGGTGGCTGCCTCCCCTTGATCATTCAATTGCCCATCTGGATTGGTCTGTATCAGGCTATTAACCATGCGCTGGCCGCCACACCCTTGCAGCTAATCGATCTCTCTGGTCGTTTTTTGGTCTCCGGGCTGGATAAACTGGTTCCACTGAACAATGTTTGGATGAACATCGATTTGACGCAGGCTCCAACTTCCAATCCGCCCTATGCTTTGATTCTGCCTGTATTGGTGCTCATCACCTCTTGGTTGCAATCCAAGATGATTACGCCGCCTGCCATGAACAATGAGGATGGCACACCCAATCAGGCTGCTGCCATGACCCAATCGATGACCACCATCATGCCGATTATGATGGGCATGTTCTCCCTGTCTTTCTCGGTTGGTTTGTCTATTTATTTCATTGTCTCCAACGCCATTAGCATCTTCCAGTACAGCCGGGGTAAAGACTTCAAATGGAGTACCGTTCTTAGCTTTGGTGGCTCGAAATCTGCCGATGCCCCTGTCGCGCAGATTCAGGGCAAAACGACGCTTAAGGCCAAGATCGAAGCCGAACGTGCTGCCCGTGCCGAACTGGAAAAGCCGAAGACTGAAGAACCCGTCGAGTTGATGAAACCGGCCACTCAGCCCAAAGCGGCGGATACCGATAAGCCGCGTCAGCCGAAGGTGAAGACCAAAGCGCGTAAATAATTCACGGTGGCGCGCCGCCGTTTGAAAAGGATTATTCCATGAGTTCTGAACGCTCAATCGAAACGACAGGCGAAAACGTCGAAGAAGCTATCGCCAAAGGCCTGGCTGAATTGGGTGGTGTTTCCCCCTCCGATGTCATCGTTGAAGTGTTGGACGAACCCAGTCGTGGTGTTTTCGGGATTGGTGCGCGTCCCGCACGGGTACGGCTGAAGTTATTTCGTATGCCAGCGCCACCTGTGCCAGCTTCACCCCCGCCAGCACCACCGCCTGTTGCTCGTTCTGCGCCAGAACCTCAGGTTGAACACGATGAGGATAATGACGCGCTTCTGCTGGAAGAAATGCATGAAATCACCGATGAGTCCGCGATGGATGAAGATGCGCGTGTAGGCAAAACCGTCTTGAATGAACTGCTTACCAAAATGTCCATCCACCGTGCCATCATCGTTGTACGCCGTGCAGCAGTCCCCAGCGAAGGCGAAAGCAATCCTTGGTTGCTGGATATTACGGGTGCAGATGTCAACGCATTGGTTGGGCGTCGCGGCGAAACGTTAACGGCGCTTCAGTACATCACGCGTCTGATTGCCAGCCGCGAACTGCATCACCGTGCCAATATCGTAGTTGATGCTGGTGGTTATAAACTCCGCCGTTCCCGGATGCTGCGCGATCTGGCGGTGCGGATGGCTGATCAGGCCGCCCGTAGCAAGCGCATTGTTGCGCTGGAGCCAATGCCGCCTTATGAACGTCGCATTGTGCATATGGCTTTACGCAATCGCACCGATGTCCAGACCAAGAGTGTGGGCGAGGGGACTTCCCGCAAAGTAACGATTGTTCCCCGGTGAAGCGATGTCCATAGCACCTGATTATCTGCTGATTGGACATGCCACCGCCGATCTGACTCCCAACGGGCGTCTGCTCGGTGGGACGGTTTCTTATGCAGCGCGTGTCGTCAAATCCTTTGGTCTCACCACTGGCATATTGACCAGCGCCGCTGCCGGTGAACCGCTGCTGGCTGACCTAACGCCCTATGCTGATCAGATAGTTGTCTTGCCCGCCAGCGATACCAGCACCTTTGAAAATATCTACGAACCAACCGGACGAGTTCAGTATTTACGTGGCGTAGCCGCCAAAATCACCGTTGATGATATTCCGGTGAGTTGGCTGGATGCGCCTTTAGTTCATCTTGCCCCCCTGACTGACGAAGTTGATCCCAATATCGCCCATCGTTTCTCGAATGCGACTGTGATGCTCACCCTTCAGGGCTGGCTGCGTCGTTGGGATGCCGATGGTCGAGTACGCTTTAAACGTTGGTTTGATCCCGCTGTCTTGGAAAGTATTCAGATCGTCGTTTTTAGCGAAGAAGATATTGCCGAATCGCCCGAACTTGAATCCGAATTCGCTTCAGCCGTGCGGCATCTCTTTGTGACCCGTGCCGAAAAGGGTGGCACATACTACCACAACGGTCAGCCGACTAACTACACCACACCGCAGGTAGAACTCGTTCACCCAACTGGCGCAGGTGATGTTTTTGCGGCTGGTTTGCTCTGCGGATTGCATATTTTCAATAACGATGTCAGTGCTGCCGTCAATTTGGCTGCTCATCTTGCGGCGACTTCCGTAACCCGCTTTGGTTTAGATAGTGCCCCCACTGCTGCCGAAGTGACTCAGGCCATAGCTGAGGTGCGCGGTGAACATCGTTGATCGTGTTCTCTACAATGGCAATGTCATTACGCTGGATGACCGTTTGCCGCGTGTTTCCGCCTTAGCCATTGTAAATGATCGCATTGTCGCATACGGCTCAGATGACGATATACTTCCTCTTGCTGGCATAAATACAATCCGCGAAAACTTGAATGGCAAAACCGTCATTCCCGGTTTGACCGATGCCCATATCCATTGGGAAATGACCTCCCGCGCTCTACATCAGGTCGATGTTTTTGAAGTAGCCGATAAATCTATTGCCGTAGATCGTGTGGCTGAACGGGTTGCCCATACTCCGCGCGGTAATTGGATTACCGGACACGGTTGGTTTCAGGATATTTGGCCGGATAAAGCCTTTCCCACTGCCCACGATTTAGATAGTGTTGCGCCTGAGAATCCCGTTTTTTTGCGGGCTAAAAGTGGTCATGCCGCTTGGGTAAATACTGCTGCTTTGCGTTTATGTGGCATCACCGCCTCAACTACTGATCCCGAAGGTGGTCAGCTAGTCCGGGATGCAGCCGGTCAGCCCACCGGAATCCTGTTTGAAAACGCTATCAACCTTGTTTCCGATTACATCCCCGCACTCACCCCTGAACAGCTTGCCGATGAAATGTTGGTTGCCCAAAAGCTGGCCTTGGCTTCTGGCCTGACCGGATTTCACGACTTTGACGACCCTTCTTGTTTACGTGGCTTACAAGTGCTTCGTGAACGTGATCAACTTGCATTGCGCGTAGTCAAGAACATCAACAAACATTGGCTGCCTGCTGCTTTGGATATGGGACTCCGTTGGGGTTTTGGCGATGAATGGCTGCGCCTCGGTGGACTGAAAATTTTTGCGGATGGTGCATTAGGCCCGCGCACTGCTGCCATGATCGAACCCTACGACGGCGAACCCGAAAACTATGGTATTGTCACCGTCGAGAAAGAAGAAATGGTCGAACTGGTCAACCGCGCCAGCGCCGCCGGATTCCCCTCCACCATTCACGCCATAGGTGATCGTGCCGTTCATGATGTTTTAGATGTGTATGAACTTGTTCGCCAACAAGAGTCCACACGCGGTGAGTTACCATCTGCGCGCCGTCACCGCATCGAACATGTGCAGATTATCCACCCGGATGACAAACATCGTCTTGCCGAACTGAAAATCATCGCGTCCATGCAGCCGCTTCATGCCACTTCCGATATGTTAGCCGCTGATCGTTATTGGGGTAAACGCGCCCAATGGTCATATAACGCCCGCCTGCAAATCGATCAGGGTGTTGTCGTTGCCTTCGGTTCAGATTCGCCCATCGAACCCTTTGAACCGCTAAAAGGCATTTATGCCGCCGTTACCCGTCAGCGTCCTGATGGATCACCCGGCCCCGATGGTTGGTATCCTGAATTGCGCCTGACCGTTGATGAGGCTTTACGCGGATTTACCCTCGGCCCGGCTTATGCGGCAGGCATGGAAAGTAGCTTAGGCAAACTTGCCCCCGGTTTCCTCGCTGATCTGGTCGTCCTTGATCGTGATCTTTACGCCATTCCACCTGCCGAAATTCTCGAAACCCAAATCCTCGCCACAATGGTTGGTGGCCTCTGGCGCTCCGGTAGCCTCTCCTGAATTTACCCTCTGTGGTTTAATTCTTTTCTTTCTCTTCTTGCTCAGTAATTCCAGGAAAATACTGCGAAAATCACGCAGCCCAAGTGTTGATTCCCTCCCTCGTTTACGGGGGAGGGTTAGGGTGGGGGTATCC
>JAIOHM010000042.1 GCA_019912965.1 Anaerolineae bacterium | reverse complement strand
TATGATTACTTTCCCCTTTCTCCTTTTTCCTATACCCTCTGCATCCTCAGTAATTCCAGTAAAATCACGCAGCCCAGGTGTTGATTCCCGACCTCGTTTACCGTGTGAGGGTTAGGGTGGGGGTATCTGATAACTTTCATGGAACTATTTCTGTGGTTCAATCGCTTCTTTCCTCTGTGCGAAGCCTCCCGCTTGCGGGATGGCGGCTCAAATGTCATTGTCAGCGCCAACCTCCCGTGTAGCCGCAGTCAATGACAAAAACGACAAAGCGGCGGCACACTCCTTCATAGCCACTGCACACTACGGCGCTCCCCATGCCAACCGCCGACATTGACATTTGCGACATGCCTCGCTCCCTCACTCCCGCCGACAACCCCTACGGCAATTTTGCAAAAATTGAATCTTATTTCGTTATATCTTTAACCGCATGACCCCATTTCCTTTAACTTTTAACCTTCTGCTTCTAATTTCTTTACTCATGCCTCATACCTCATACCTCAGTACTTTGCACTCAGTACTTTGCACTCAGTACTTCACTCATCATGTGTCACTTCTTTTCTCAGTACTTTGTACTCAGTACTCAGTACTTTACTCGTTACACGTTACTCCCTTGAGCCACTCCCGAATCACCGCCGCCGTTTCCCCCGGTGCGCTCTGAGGAAACAAATGCCCATGCCCTGCGATTTCCGCGTAAGCCATCTCCGGCAGCGCCGCCCGCATCATCGCCCCCACTTCCGCCATCAGGGTATCGCTGTTCCCGCCCCGAATGGTCAAAATCGGCAGCTTGCCCCGCAGTTTGGGCAGCAGATTCAGCGTATCGGTATAGGCCGTCATGTAATAATAGGCTTCCCATTCCGGCGGCCAGATCAGTTCGACGCCCTGCCCGTCAGCCGTTGGGCGTGTTCCACCTTCCGCATACAACCGCACCGTTTCGTCCGGCCAATCGCTGAAAGCCTTCTTGCTCCGAAAATTAGCATAAACCGTGTCGGCATTCTCAAAAACCCGGCGTCGGCGCAGCGCCCCCTGCACCAATGGCATTTCCCGGATGCTCCCATCGGCTTGAGCCTGCGCCATCCCAAGCGCCCATTCCGGCAGGAATACCGTTGGGTCAAGCAGTACCAATGCCCGGAAAAATTCTGGCGCTTTGGATGCTGCGATCAGTGATGCAACCCCGCCGAATGAATGCCCAACCGCGATCACATCCTTCAGGTCGTGTTCTTGCAGCCCATTCAGGAAATCCTCGGCGATCACATCCCATTGACGCAGCGTATCCGGCGGTTTTTCTCCCGGCCATAACCCGCGCGGTGGCAAATTTACAACGCGATAATCCTTCAGAAACGGCTTCACCAGCGGTACATACGTCACGGGCGGAAATCCATTCGCCACCGCCACATGCAGCACCGTTCCCTGTCCCCCAAACTCATGTATTGGTTGCATCTCAGGCCGCCCCCGTCATAATGCCCCGGACGAGAATGCCTGCCAGCACCGCGAACCCCCAGATGTAACTGCCCATCGCTGGACGCTTTTTCGCCGTCCGTTCGACGAAGATGAAGAACGGCAGCGCCAGCACCGCCCCCATCCCGTAAATCCAATGGACTTCATCATAAGGCCGTGCGCCGATGACGAAATACATCACCAAACCCACAATCGCCTGAAGCACCATAATCCCGAAGATGGCATAAGCCGTCCGCCGATACCACTGCGTGACATCCTGCTTGCGGATCACACCGATAAAGAACCCCAGCGCGAACATTCCGATGGCGACCGCTAACCCCGCCCGCCCGATGAACGAATGCACTGAGTCCAGAAACAGATACAATTCTCCCATGTGAGGCTACTCCGTAATTGTGAAGGGAACCGGATTGCCAGTCGGCACATTATTGACCGTCAACTGCACGCTCCAATTACCCGGTGTGAAAGGGGTGTCGCTGGTGTCGATGAAAAACCAGATGCAGTTCTGGTCAATCGTAAAATCCGGCGTAAAGTCATGCGAAACGACTAGTTGCCCCTCATTAAACCACTGCGAACCCAATGTTGTTCCCGGTGTGATGTTGGCTGCTGTCGCCACCACATAAATTTCCGCAGTCGTAACCGGGAAAACCGTTACCGAAGCCAACGCGCAATCGTTCGACCCCACGCCCGCCGCTGTCACGATGTTGTAGAGCGTTGGCGCACCCACCGTCGGCGTCAGCAAATCGGCAGTAGTCGGCTGGGATTGAATATTGCCTGCTTCATCGGTTGTCTGTGGCGCGATCACCGCCGGACGCGCAGTGGGTGTGGCGAACGGAATCTCGGCAGGAGACACCTGCGCGATTTGCGTCGGATCAAACCCGGCCTTCGCCAGCGTCGCCGCGAGGGCTTGGTTCTGCTGGGCTACCTGTGTAATGGCTGTCTGCACAAATTCAACCGTAATTTGCAGACGATCCGTTTCATAAGTTGCCGTGCTGCGAATATCGCTAATCTGTGTGCTGAGGGCGACGTTTTCCGCCACTAGCGTAAGTTCGATGTTGTTATTCCCGCCGCACGCCCCGGCTAGCAGGGCGATCATCAGCGTGAAAAATCCACGTTTTAACATTAATCCTCAATCACTTCCTCCCCCGACCTGATGTTGGCTGCACACCGAGTCTAACAAACCCCGCCCGATACACAAGCCGCGAGAGTCCAATCATCAATTTTCCCGCGCTTGTCGCCACTGAACCAATTCCGATTTATACTGATGAAAATAGGTTATTGGTTATGGGTTGGGGAGTGATTTATGGCGGTTTCCATGCGGCCTGCGTCGCGCAAACGCTGGTACAACGATCTGTTTTTCATCAAGCGTCGCCCGATTTTCCGGGGACTTAGCATCGAATGGGATCGCCCCGCAGATGAAGATGACTATCAAAAGTTGATCGACCGGGAAGGTTTCATCTCGCATAAATACTGGCATGGGGGCGACCTTTCCAAATACCCCACCATCACCCAGGACTTAAAAGACTTGGATCAACATTTGCTCCCGACTTTTTTTGAATTCAGCCAGAAGTCCAAGTATTTTCAGAATGACTTTTACCTGTACCAGTGGATATTCGCCCTCGGTGCTTTTTTCACAACGCTGTTCGGCACACTGGCTGCTACCGTCGGTATAGCGGGTGGCAACAGCGCCGGACGTGTTCTCAGCTACATGACAGCCATTGTTGGCGCGGTCACAGCCTATTACACCACCCTCAGCAACCGGGGTGAACCCCAAAAACGCTGGGGCAAAACCCGTCGTTTGGCCGAAGAACTTCGCATGAATTACTTCAAATATCTCTCGCACCTGCCGCCTTATGATCAGGCCGACCGGGTGCAAAAGCTGCGCGAAACCGTGATCGACATCCGTGTGAAGGAGCAGGAAAATGGCTAAAGCGAAATCCAACCCTGAACCGGCTCCCGCTCCAACCCCGGCGGATAAACCAGCCGCTTCCAATGGCCCTGTGCCTGTCCCTGTTCCAGCGCCGCGCGCCGCTAAAATGGAAGTGCAGGCTGCTCCTGTGCCTGAACCCGTAGCTGCGCCCGTTCCTGCATCCACGCCGCCCACCTCTGAAGCAGCCCCCATTCCGGCACCTGTTCCGGTCGCTGCGCCAATGGTTGAGGTTGATCTTTCAGCCTTTCGGGCGGCTGGCCCACCTGCCAACCCCAATCCATCACTCGGCTTTGATACCACTCCGCATACGCCGGAGGACATCAGCCTGTTGTATCAGATTTATGTCTCCAATCGCTTGCAGGAGCAGATTAATTTCTACAACAGCCGCATCCGCGAAAACGAGCGCAATTCGGATTTCACCTTCCGGGCCGGAGCGTTGATTTTGACGGCCTCATCGCTCATTGCCACCATCAGCGCCTCCGTCAACGCCAGTGACAATCCAAGCCTGTCCTTCATTCTGACGGTTTCTGCCGCTGTGCTGCCTGCTTTCGCTGCCCTTATTTCCTCATTCCGTCAGCTTTACGGCTGGGATAAACAGGCCACCATCTACCGCGACTCGCTGCTGGCGTTGGAGCGTGTCAGCCTGCTCACGCCGGATGATGACCGTCTGCCTGTTACCGACCTTGCCCCGATTTACCCCGAATTGGTTCAACGCGCCGAAGACATCTTCACCTCAGAAGTTGGACAGTGGGGTCAGTTTGTGTTGAGCAAGGAAAAAACCGCTGGTGAAGGGGATAAGGATATTCTGGCGCGTTCAGCCACTAACTTCAACCTCAGCGAAGAACAGATGGAAACCCTGCGTGCGGTCTTGAATTCCGGTCAGAAAACCGACATCACTGTACAGACCACCAAAGCAACTGATGTCGTGATGGAAACCCAACTGCCGCCCAACATCGCCACCCCGGATGTGCCCGGTGAAAAAATGGTTGCCACCATGACCAGCGTGACCGAAACCACCACCAGCGTTGCTCCGGCTCCATCTGTTCCTGTACCGGGAATAGCTGCACCCGCCGTTGGCTCAAATGGGGATCATGTCGAAGATTCCGTAAAAACCCCGCCCGACGATTCCGGCAGCGTGGGTTAAAGATTTTCACTTGCCGGTATAGGGACACAAGCATCATTGTGTCCCTGCTTATTATTTGTTACGCACCAATCAAATCCGCCACCAGAGCATTCAACTCCAATTCACGACCTGCTGCTAAACCTGCTTCGATGGTCTCCGGTGCAGCGTTCGCTTTCAGCGGTTCGAGTACCTGATTGGCGAGATCGCGCGTATCTTGTGACGTAGACGGATGATTCAGCACCAGACCGAGCCAGCCCAATGCCCGTTCGGCATCGTTTTCCAACCGCGCTAAACCACACAGAATTTCCAGCATCACGGGTGTAGCCTCGATTTCGCGTGCAATCCGTAACGCCTGATCGAAACGTTCCGATGCCAGATCGCGGTTGCCTTGTGCGCTGGCGACATGTCCCAGATTCAGGAGCGAATTGGCGCTGCCCTGTCGGTTACGAATTGCTTGCGCCATGCTCAGACTTTCTTCCAGATACACAGTCGCCCGGTCGTAATCGCCCTGCAACTGAGCCAGAAACCCCAGATTATCCAATGCCATCGCCAACCCGCGACGGTCGCCAATCGTCCGGCACATCTCCAGTGCTTGCTCGAAATAGCTGCTGGCCGCCGGGAAATCTCCCTGAATGCCGGATACCGTCCCCAGATTATTGAGCGAACTGGCGATCTTCCAGCGTTCCCCGCTTTCTTGCGAAATCGCCAGATTTTCCTGGAAGTACCGACCCGCCGCCGGATAATCACCCTGTCGCAGCGCCACCGCCCCTAAATTATTGATGCAGGTCGCCCGCGTCACCCGATCACTAATCTGCTCCGCAACCCGTAAACCTTCCTGAATTTGTTGGTTTGCGTTCGGGTAATCCCCTTGCTCAAAGGCTACCATCCCCATTCGATTCAGCACTCGTGCGATGCCGTGCTGGTCATCCAGTGAGTGGTACAATTCCAGACTTTCCTGACACGACTGTGTAGCGGCTGTATAATTCCCGCTGCGCCAATACACATCCGCCCGCAGGCTCAGCGCCCGTGCCATGCCAGTTGCATCTTTCAGTGTCCGATAAATGCTTAGCCCTTTGGCAATTTGTGTTTCGGCGCTGCTGTAATCCCCGGTGTGTTGCTGTGCCTCGCCCAACTTAATCAGCAAACTGGCGCGTAGCGAATGGCTCTCGTTCTTATCAGACACGACCAGCGGCAGCAGTTCCAGCGCTCGTTGGAAAAGCTCAATAGCCTCCGCCAGCGAACTGATTTGCAGGGCATAATCGCCTGCCGGTTGTACGCAGAAAAATTCCTGTACGGTATCGCCCGCCGCCCGCCAGTGCTGCGCCAGCACCCGTGCCTGCTCCGGTGCATCCGGGTAGACCTCCTGAATGGCCTCGGCAATTTTCCGGTGCAGCATCGGACGTTCATCATCAGGAATTGAGTCCAGTGCCGCCTGCCGCAGTTTGTCATGAGCGAATCGATATTCACCCTCCTGCACTTCCAAAACAGCACTGTTGACGCATTGCATCAGCCAGTCATCCAGATCAATCTTGCCGTCTGCATGTTCCAGAATATCGAGGTCAATTTCTCGCCCATACACCGCCGCCAGCCGTAAAAGCCAGCGTCCATGTTCCGGCACATGCTCCAACCGCCGCCGGATGACCGTCTGTATCCCGCCTGCCAGCACATGCCGGGGTAGACTCATGCGCCCGACATTATCCAGACCGCGTGCTTCTTCCGCCAGTGCCCGCACCACTTCCACCAGAAAGAACACATTGCCTTCAGTTTCCCGTCGCAGCAGATTGAGTAGTGCCGGGTCGCGCCCCGCTTCGCCCAGCATCGAGACGCTCAAATCCGCGATGCTCTCCGGCGATAACCGTTCCAGCCGGAGCACCTGCATTCCCGGCAAATCTTTCGGTAAATCCGGTCGTTCTTCATGGCGATAATTGCCCACCACCAGCAGTTTCAGATTAGCAACCATCTCATTGAGCAGTCGCAGAATTTCCAGACTTTCAATCGACCACTGTAAATCTTCGGCCAGCAGCAAAATCGGCTGTGTCTGTTGCTGGAACAAACTGAGTATGGCACTCTGCAACCGCTGTTTGTGTTCTTTGCTGTCCAGCCGCATCGCATCCGCTATCGGACGATCCAGCAAATCATCAATATCAGGGATAATCTCTTTCAAAATGCTGGCGTCCAGATCGCTCACATCGGTTGCCAGCACCAAACGCCGCAGCGGTTCGCGCCAGAGTTGATACGATAAACCGCCATCCGATACAGCTTGCCCACGCAGCACCATCATGCCGCGCACCAGCCCGCGAATGCGTAGTTCCTCCAGCAGGCGTGTCTTGCCCACGCCGCTTTCACCTGCCACCAGCCATGCGCTGCCTTGTCCCGCTTCAGCATTTTCCAGTGCGGTCTCAAGTTGATGCAGTTCCCCCTCACGTCCGACGAAGGTCGCTGCTTGCAAGAAGCTCTCGCGGATCGCCGCCGATTCTTCCGGCACAGCTTCACCAATCGCGTTCGCCAGATCGACAATCACTTCATAAGCATGTTGGTAGCGTCCGGCGGGTGTTTTGGAAAGTAGCTTGCCCACAATGCTCGCCAGCGAGGTGCTTTCCGCCCCACCTGTCAGGATGAACACATCCTGATTTTCCAGCGCATTGGAAAGCTCAAAAATCGGATTGGCCTCAATATTGATTTCGGTTGTTTGGTTAACAGGAGGCAGTGGCGGCCCGACCACTGTTTTCGTTAAATCCTCAATCGCATCACCCAGCATGGTTGCCATATCGTCCAGTTCGCCGGGGGCAGCGGTTGGCATGGGGTCGATTTCAAGGTTCGTTGTAAGGGGGTTTTTGGGTTCTTGTGATGTGACCGGACTCAGACTGGTCGTTCGCATCACATCCAGCCGCGAAAGATCGGGCATACTGTTCAGCACATCCCACACCAGCTTTTGCAGATTGCCCGTGTCGAACGGATGATGCCCCATCAGCATCTCATAAAACATCACCCCTACCGCATACAGGTCAACGCTTGGTGAGGCAGGCTGTCCTTGCAGCACTTCTGGAGCCATGTAGGCGATAGTGCCCACCATCTCTTTGGCATGTTCATGTTCTACCGCCAACCCAAAGTCCAGCACCTTCAGCCCGTCATTTTCGGTCACCAGCACATTGCTCGGCTTCAGGTCGCGGTGCAAAATGCCTCGGCGATGCAGATAAGCCAGCGCTTGCAGCAAACGGATGACATATTGCACCTGTTCTGCGATTGGTCGTTCCTGCGCCGCCTGGACAAAATTATCGGCTTGTTCCAGCAGTTCCATCGTCACATACGGCTGTCGTTCTTCGTCGAAGCCGTAATCCAGCACATTGATGATATGTGGATGCCGCAGCGATGCCAGCGTTTTGAACTCCCGCGCCAGCGCCAGTCGATAGGTAATGCTGTCTTGGCTGGTATCGAAATCCTGAACATCTGTCAGCGAGATAACCCGCTTGAGCGCGACCGTTTGCCCTGTCAGGCGGTCAACCGCCCGGTAAACTTCACCCATGCCGCCGCGCCCTAACAGGTCGCTGGTCTGGTAGCGTTTTCCAAACAATCTTTGCGTTCCATTACTCATACTGAAAAATCCATCTTGCCCATTCCCATCCATTGTATCCTAAACTGGATTGCATCGGGGGCGGCTGATTAATCCGAAACGAATTTCTAACCAGATAACATCCATGCAACAGCGTATACAAGACAGTTTGTATTTTCAAGTCACCTTTTCACACGATGGTTACACATTTTTTACATCTGCCCGAACTTTGGTAACACCTTTCCTTCATCCTGTAACCATACGAAACAGGAGGATTTGAACATGAACATTACTCGTAAAGCCATCATCGCGTTCGTGCTGGTCTGTGTGCTGGCGGTATCGGTTGCTCCGGCCTTTGCTCAGGAAGTGCATACCAAAACCATCACCGAGGCAGAAGTCAACGAAGCCTACATTGTCACCAATCCGCCGCGCCGCACGATCACCGATGTCTATGTGGACTTGCAGCCGGGGCAGGTTGTCGTCACCGCCACTTACACCGTGCCTGGCAAAGAACCGATTGATGCTTCTGTGACCCTCGTCCCCAGCATCACCAATGGTCGCCTGTACTGGATAGCCACCGCTGCCAGTGCCAACGGCGAATCCGTCTCTGCTGATTTGCTGGCGCAGATCAACGCCTCCATCAGCAGCGCATGGCGCAATTATGTCCGCCAGCAAGCTCCCGTTGGCCGCTTGAGTAGCATCGAAATCACCGACGACGCCATTACCCTCACTGGCGTCAGCCGTTAGCATTCCCTTCCCCTCAGCTTTCCTCTCTATCACAATCTTGGTTGTGATAGAGAGGAATTATTGCTGTGTTGCTTCCATACCTTTCACCGTCCCGGCACGATGCGCTACAATCAAGGGCTAAAGATTTCTGTGCAGGGGAATGTTTATGGTTACAGCGATGCGAGTAGCACCGGTTATTAACCCGTATGATGGCAGTGTGGTCGGGCAGGTGCCGGAATTTACTGAAGAACAGGTACGCGAGGCGATCAGCCGTGCAGCGGCGACCGCGCCCACAATGGCGAACATGCCTGCTCACCAGCGCGGGGCGATTTTGAACAAAGCGGCGCAGATTATCGCCGATAATGCTGATGATCTGGGGCGGCTGATGGCGCGGGAAAATGGCAAGCCGTTCAAATATGCCAAAGGCGAAGCCATGCGCGCCGTCGATACCTTCAACTTCGCGGCGGATGAAGCGCGTCGCTTGCACGGCGAAACCATTCCGCTGGATGCGGCGGCGGGCGGTGTAGGCAAAATCGGTTATTATGTGCGCGTCCCGGTCGGCGTGATCGCAGCCATTACCCCGTTTAACTTCCCAATCAATCTTTCAGCCCATAAAATCGCGCCCGCGATTGCCGCCGGATGCCCGGTGGTGATGAAACCCGCCCCAGCCACGCCGATGAGCGTGATGCGTCTGGCCGAAGTTCTGCGCGAGGCGGGTTTGCCGGACGGTGCGTTTGAAGTCGTTACAGGTGGCGCGGATGTCGGCACATGGCTCACGACTGACCCACGCATCGCGCTGATTTCGTTCACTGGCAGTCCCGGTGTGGCCCGGCAGATCACCAAAACAGCCGGACTCCGTCGGGTGGTGCTGGAACTGGGTGGCAACGCGGCGACCATTGTGGACGAAACCGCGAATATTGATCAGGCCGTGAGCCGGACGGTTTTCGGCGGATTCTCGTACAGTGGGCAGGTGTGCATCAGCGTGCAGAGGATTTACATCCAGCGCAGCAAGTACGCCGAATTCCGCGATAAATTTATCGCCGCGACCGAAAAACTGAAGATGGGCGATCCGCTGGATGCCTCAACCGATATTGGGCCACTGATTAACGATGCGGCGGCAGAACGGGTAGAGCAGTGGATTAACGATGCGGTATCGCAGGGTGCGGTGATAGCTGTGGGTGGTGGACGCGAGGGGCGGATGTTCCAGCCAACGGTGTTGGAAAACGTGCAGACGGATATGCAGGTGATGTGCGCCGAAGTGTTCGGGCCAGTGGTCAACCTTGTGCCGTTCGATAATTTTGAGGATGCGCTGACAACCGCTGACGACTCAGCTTTTGGGTTGCAGGCCGGGGTATATACCCGTGATCTGAACCGGGCGATGCTGGCCGTACAGCGGTTGAACGTAGGCGGCGTCATCATCAACGATGTGCCTACGTTGCGGATCGACAACATGCCCTACGGCGGCAATCGAGATTCTGGCGTGGGACGCGAAGGCCCGCGCTTCGCCATCGAGGAAATGACCACGCTCAAAATGGTGGTGATTAATACAGGCAATTAGTTGTCAGTTACCAGTTGTTAGTTGCCAGATTAAATACTGGTGACTGACGAATTTAGAGGTGAGCAGTGGCTGAACAAAATGGTAAACAAACGCCTAAAGGAATTACAGGCATTACAGTTAGCGGCTTCAAGTCATTGCGCGATGAGTCGCGTATTGAGGTGCGCCCTCTAACTATCCTTGCAGGGGCAAATAGTTCCGGCAAATCGAGTATTATGCAGCCATTGCTGTTGATGAAGCAGACACTGGAGGCAGATTATGATCCAGGTGTTTTCTTGCTTGACGGATCAAATGTAACATTCACTACCACTAACCAATTCCTATTTCGCACAGGTTTAGATATACAGATCGAAGAATTAAGTATTGCTGTTGAGCGTTATGATGATGTGCTAATCAATAGATATGAAAAAAAACGAAAGCAGCAAGACATACACATTACCAGTACCATCTACCAAAACCGGGATACAGGAGAAAAAGTTGAGTTTCAGAGCAATATGTCTCATAAACAAATTCTCAGGCAATTACCTAAGAATTTAGATGATCTCCGGTCAGCAATAGAAAATTTCAATCCTCCTCAAAAAGTGTTATGGAATATTGTTCGGGAACGTTGTTTTCTATACATGGGAATGCAATTTGAAAATGGCGACCCTGCAATGACAGGTGATATTCCATCATACAGATTCTTTCCGCTTAGTGAGTTTATTTACAGTATCCGTGAAATCATTCATGTGCCGGGTCTGCGAAACAAGCCAGAAAGAAACTATCCTTTTACACCACATGTAGTTGGAAGTTATAAAGGGGTTTTCGAAAGATATATAGCAAGTATTGTTAATCACTGGTATCGAATAGAAGATACAAAAATAATTAACTTGGCTGAATATTTAGGCAAACTAGGATTAGCCGGCGGTATCGGCTCAAAAAGAATTGATGATACACGGGTTGAATTATTAGTTGGGCGAACCTTATTAAGTAAGTCGGCAGATGATACTGTGAGTATCGCAGATGTAGGGTTTGGGGTTTCGCAAGTGCTGCCCATTCTGGTTGCGCTGCTAGTGGCTGAACCAGGGCAACTTGTTTATATCGAGCAGCCTGAACTCCATTTGCATCCACGCGCGCAGGTAGCCCTTGCACAAGTTTTGGCAGATGCTGCTAACCGGGGTGTGAAAGTCGTGGCAGAGACCCACAGCACACTGCTTATCCAAGGCATCCAAACGTTGATCGCTGAACAAAAGCTTGACCACGAAGATGTCATATTCCATTGGTTCAAACGGAGTGAAGATGGGGTAACACAAATTACATCCCAAGAACCAGACGAATTGGGCGCATATGGGGATTGGCCGGAAGATTTTGCTGATGTGCAGTTTGAGGCTGACAACACTTATCTCGAAGCTGTAGAAAAACGCCGCGCTGAGGAACTCCATGACGGTCAAGAACCCGAAATGTCTGGTGATTGATACTTCCGTCATGCTGGCAGCAGGTGGAGAAAATGCTTTTCATCCTGTTCCGGTAATGTGTCGGAATTTTCTGCAAGAGGTCATGAAATCTGGTCACAGCATTATCATGACCGACGAATTACTGATTGAGTGGAATCGCTATCATCTAACAACCAAGAGCTTTATTCCCAAATCTCCAGCATGGTATGCCACAATGGAACGTAAGGGCAAAGTGCGGCGTATCAGCGGAAAGACAGAACGCCAGGAATTGCGAGAAGCAATTTTCCAAGCGATAGAAAAACAGGCGATTGAAGCTGTTCGAAAAGATATGCGACTTATAGAAGCGGCATTGCTCGCTGACGAAATTGTGGCTTCCAAAGATGATAAAATGCGGGGGCATTTTCGGCGGGCTGCCGTTCAGGTTGAAAAATTGCAAGCCATTGTCTGGGTGAATCCAACCACACAAGAAGAAAATTGTATCATCTGGCTGCGCGAAGGTGCGTTGACTGATGCTGAACGCACTTTGGGTTATAAGCAGGATTGAGAGGGAAAGCTATTGACTGATTTGACTGTTTCAGCAGATTTGAAAGCACGAATTTTGCGCGATGGCTGCTTTGACGAGGCGGAAAATCTGCGAATTTACAACAAGTGGTTTGCCAAAGGGCCGCGCTATCTGTTTCAGGCCGTCAATCGTAAGCATCATCTGACGAATAAAGTGCTGTGCGATATTGGTTCGTCGTATGGGATGAATCTGGCGTACTGCCAGCCGGGGTCATATGGCATCGAGATCGATGATCGCAGTGCGCGATTTGCCAACAGCATCGGGCTGAAGACCTACAAACTGGATTTTATGCGCGGGAATATTGACAGTCTGCCCAAAGTAGATGTGATCTGGTTTTCTGCTACATTGGAACATGTCGAAAGTCCCCATATTTTCATTCGCAAAATGTGGACTCTGCTCAAACCCGGTGGAATAGTGGTGATTTATGTGCCAACTATTCCGCTGATTCCCGCGCTCAAATACATCCCCCCGCTTAAACATCTGATGACGGGCTATCTGTATCAGGATCACATCAATGCTTTTGTGCCTTCCACAATGCGCTTTTTTGGCGAACGTGCAGGCTTCGAAACACTGGATTGTCATCCATTCTATCCGCCACCCCTTTCCATTTTGAACAATGTGCCGTTGCTCAATCGGCTCATTGACGGGTGCGTTTATGTGGGGCGCAAAATTGATGACTGGGATTATATGCCGCTGGCTACCCGGCGGGCTACCCGGAATGGTGATGGCTTTGTGTATCATGATCCCAGTTTCAAAGACCCGGCGCTGGAACCTGAATTGAATGTAACAAATGACGAATAACGGGCAGTTGGGGTAGGAAATTCCTGTCACAACCGCAGTGGTAATTTTTGAATACGGATTTCATTCAAATTGGAGCAACCTTCATGCAAACACGACCACTTGGTAATTCTGATTTGCTCATTACCCCCATCGGCTTCGGCGCGTGGGCCATTGGTGGTGGTGGGTGGGCATATGCTTGGGGCGCACAGGATGATGCCGATTCGATAAGTGCCATTCATGCGGCGCTCGATCATGGCATCAACTGGATTGACACAGCGGCGATTTACGGGCTGGGGCATTCTGAGGAAGTGGTGGCACAGGCGCTCAAAGGTCGGAGCAATCGCCCGTATGTGTTCACCAAATGCGAACGGGTTTGGGATGACAAAGGCAATATCAGTGGTGTGCTGAAAGCTGAATCGATTCGCCGGGAGATCGAGGATAGTTTGCGCCGTTTGCAGGTAGATACAATCGACCTCTATCAAATTCACTGGCCGGAGCCGGAGCCCGATATTGAAGAAGCATGGACGGAACTGGCGAAATTAAAGACCGAGGGCAAGGTGCGCTGGATTGGGGTTTCCAACTTCAACCCAGCACAAATGGAACGTATCGCCAAAATCGCACCGATTACCTCGCTTCAGCCACCATACTCGATGATTCAGCGGGATATTGAAGCGGAAATTCTGCCTTATTGTGAACAGCATAATATCGGCGTGATTGTCTATTCGCCTATGCAGGCCGGGTTGTTGACCGGAGCCATGACCGCTGAACGCGCTGCTAAGTTGTCATCCGACGACTGGCGCAGCCGTAACCCGAATTTCCAGCAGCCGCGCCTTGCACGCCATCTGGCGCTGGTGGAGATACTAAAAAGCATCGGTCAACGGCATGGACGCACACCCGGTGAAGTGGCTATTGCGTGGACGCTGCGGCTGAAGGCGGTCACAGCCGCGATTGTCGGTTCGCGGAATGCGGAACAAATCAGCGGCATCATAGGCGCGATGGACTTCCGCCTGAGTGACCCGGAAATTACCGAAATCGAGACGTTCATACAGGCCAACCCGTAGCTGGACTGTACCTTTGACCAGTTTTGGGAAAGGCTGGATGCGCTAAAAACATCTGAAGGGTGAAGCGAAAGGTAGAGATGATGCAGCAATATGTTCAAACCCTTCAGACAGCCATTATGGCGTGGCCGGGTGTGATCGCCAGCCCACACCGATTCGGCGGCGTAGAATTCACGTTGGGCGGCGTGGAAGTTGGGCACATTCACAGCAATGGTATGGTGGATATTCCCTTCAACCGCAAAATCCGCGCTCAACTGCTTGCCGAGCAGCGTGCTTTACCACATCACCTGTTGAAAGAAACCGGCTGGATTACCTTTTACATCCGTTCAGAAGCCGATGTCGAAAAGGCTATCTGG
This sequence comes from Anaerolineae bacterium, assembly GCA_019912965.1. GTDB lineage: Bacteria > Chloroflexota > Anaerolineae > Aggregatilineales > Phototrophicaceae > CFX2. Next base: position 14,903 of record JAIOHM010000042.1, on the reverse strand, counting down.
CTGTTCCGGCTGTCTTACCTGTTCAATGCAGGACGCGGCAAGAACCGGGCGGCGCTTAAAGATGCGCTGGATATTCAGGCCGAGGTGGCGGCTTTGGGGTTGAGCGATAACCTGCATTTGGCGTTTGCAGGTTATCGCTCGGTCTGACGATCAGGCTGGCTCAAAATGGAAAATATGGGATTGGTACGGGCGCAGATCGACGTACAAACCATAATTTTCCATCAATTCACCTTTACGCAGGTAGCGGTCGCCGTTGGGGACATCGTGTAGATGCCAGTTGCGATCTCCGATTTCCGGCCAGTTTCGCATCTGCACATGTCCTTGCGCGTGTGCGTGGCTCAGGTTGACGACGATCAGGCGGTGTCCCGTTGTGTCGCGCCAGCCATAAGCAATTAAATTATGATGCGAGCCGTTCGTTTTCCCCTGTACAACATCAAACAGTGTCCATTCCCCGGTCTGGTAAATCGGGTCACGGGTTTCCCGCAGCAAAAGTAGATAAAAGGCTTTCAAGGCTTCGTTGGTGGGTTCGTGCGGCTGACGGCCAATCTGGACTGGCAGTTTTACCCGCCGCCCGACGAACTGTCCATCATGGAGCAGAACCGCACCCGGCAGTGTACACACCAGAACCGCCGCTGGATATGCCTGATCAACCCCCAGTGTGTCCGCCGCCCGCTGTTCATCATGATTTTCGATGAAGCGTACCAGTTTTTGCTGAAAGCCGATTGGCGCGATCAGATGGGCGCGCGCCTCCCCAATCTGGTTATCACGCAGGCGATCATAAAGGCGCTTGTCGTAGCAGAAGTCGAAGCCGAGTGACTGTAGGCGGGCTTCCATGTCCCAATACACTTCCGCCATGAACAGGAAATCCGGGTAACTGTTTTTAACCTCTGGGATGATGTCCGACCAGTATTCCGTTTCCGGCGCAGCCCCGACATAACCATGCCAGGTACGGTCGAATACCTCGTTCAGCATCAGCATCGCCATATCGCAGCGCACCCCATCGCACTGGGAGGCAATATCCAGCAGCGTATTCAGGTGTGCCCGTCGCAGCCCCATACTGTAGGCGTTCACCTGTGCGGTATCGATCCAGCCCGGAAAGTAGGGGTCTTTGCCGTGCGCCAGCGTGATGATTTTGCCGCTGAAATCGTGGGTGGTGAAAAAATCATCCGGGCGTTTTTCGAGGTCTTTAGGTGCGCCCAATACCATATAATCCGGGTGAACCTTGACCCATGCATGGTCGATTGCCACATGGTTAGGCACAAAATCCAGCAGCAGTTTCATCCCGCGTTCGCGCAATTTCTGGCGGAAAATGGCCAGCCCATGCCGCCCACCGAAATGCTCATCCGGTTGGTATGACCCAATTGCATAAGGGGAGCCGACAATATCTTCATAGGTCAGGTCGGGCAGGGCGGGTTTGTACTGTGCTGCATACTTCAGCGCGCTCTGGCGGGCGGCAGGGCTGCGATGCCAGATTCCCATGAGCCAGATCGCATCCACGTTGTAGCTGCTGAGTTCGTCCAGCACTTTTTCCGGTATATTTTCCAGTGTCACGGGCCAGTTATAGGCGCGGCTGAGGCTGTCCAGCCACACCCAGGTGTTAATCTGATATACAAATGGCTTCTTCGGCCAGGGCGTCACGGTCGGTCGTCCTCTCTTTGCTGGCATGGTGTTGATCTAGAGGCATTATAGGGTCAAGTGAGTTTGAAGTGGTAATGCCGAATGTTTCTTTATTGGGCTGATTGTAACGCGGGCGCATTTCAGCGGGCTAACAATTGGATAGGGGCGGCTTGTAGACAGGGCAGGCGAGTCTCTGCATAATCAAGGGCGTTGGGCAGCACTTACTTACATGCAGGAGGCCGTGATGGCAGACGGTTACTTTATTACCCCGCAGGATGCAGGCCAGGTTGAGATGTTAGCCGGGGTACACCGCCGCACAATGGGAACAACCGATGAGGCTATGTTGTGCGAATTTTTTCTCCAGCGGGGCGCGATTGTTCCGCCGCACAGCCACAAAAATGATCAGGTGGGTTACGTCATTTTTGGGCGGGTGGAAATGACCATCGGCGACGAGATGCAAATCTGCCACCAGGGAGACAGCTATGCGATACCGGGGGGTATCATACACAGCGCCCACGCTGTTGTGGATTCACTGGTGATCGATGCTTTTTCGCCCCCGCGTGACGATTACCGGACAGAAGCGCGTTAAGCCAGAACCTAAGGTCTCCACGCTGGATAAAGATCATCCGCCGAATTGTTCGTCAGGCGGCGCAGGTTTCCGCCGCAGGTATCCAGTATTAACAGTTCCCAATTGCCTTCGCGGTCACTCTCGAAGGCAATATAGCTTGAATCCGGTGACCAGCTATATGTCCAGTCATCGGATGAAGCGGCAGTAATGTTACGGCGGTTGCTGCCGTCTGCCCCGGTCACAACGATTTCGACATTGTCGGTTTGCCACAGATACGCCAGCGAACGACCATCTGGCGACCACTTGGGATGCCATTCATCCCCGCCCCGGTTGCTGAAATTAATGACGCTGGCTGGATCATTTGGGGCAACCGTATCAATCTCCCAGTTGCTATCCGGCAAAATAGAAACGAATGCTATTCGACTTCCATCCGGTGACCACACCAGTGTGTTGCCATCATTGGCCGCGTCATTGGTCAGGCGGCGCACATTGCTGCCATTGGAGTCTATGACATAAATTTCGTAGTTACCATCTCGGTCGGAGGAAAAAGCGATTTGTGTTCCATCGGGTGACCAGACCGGAGTTTCGTCCGAAGCGGCATGATCGGTCAGGCGGCGCAGGTTGTTACCGTCTGCGTCAACCATGTAAATATCCCAGCTTCCTTCCAGTCGCGAGGCGAATACCACATGGTTTCCATCCGGTGACCACCTCGGTTCGGCATCATCTACACTGTTTTGGGTCAGCCGCAGGGACGTAAATTCAGCGCGATTTTCTGGCGAGGCAATCAATAGATAAATCTCGTTATTGCCATCCCGATCAGAGATAAATGCCAGTTTATTTCCATCTGGCGACCAGGTTGGGTTCAGGTCTTCGCCTTCACTGTCTGTCAGGCGGCGCACATTGGTGCCATCCGCGTTCATCAGGTAAATATCGCTGTCGCCATCGCGGTCGGAATGGAAGGCGATTTCGCCGCCACCCCCATCCTGCGTCGGGGCGATATTGGCGATGCAGGTCACGGCGGTTGCAGTCATCATATCCGGCGCGATGACGCTCTGGTTGGCTTCCAGCGCGACCAGCGTGGCTTGCAACGTGGCCTGCGAATTGCTGCTCTGGAAGGCCAATAGACCCAGCGCGACAATCACCAGCAGACCAATGAATCCGCCGATTATCAACGGGCGGTTATTGCGCGGCGGGGGAACGATTGGGATAGGTGTCCCGGCAGTCGTAGGCATCGTCAGCAGCAAATTACGGGGCGTGCTGGTTAAAAGTTTGGTGTGCTCATCCACTTCTAGTGGCATCTGGAAGAACCCGGTGGTGGTATGTTCCGGTTCTGCCCGTTTGATGGCATCCTCAAATGCGCTGGCAAATTCGCCAATGCTGGCGTAGCGGTCGTCTGGTTCTTTGCCCAAAACGCGCTGTAAAACGGGTGTTACTGCGTCCGGCACTTCTTCGCGTTCATAGTTGGGTGGTTCGGGTATTTCGTTGAGGTGCTGGCTGATGAGCTGGTAAAGGGTCTGCGCTACGAAGGGCGGTCTGCCGCTGACCATCTCGTAAACCACAATCCCTAAAGCATATTGGTCAGCCGCCCGTGACCAATCTTCGCCGCGCCAGATTTCCGGGGGCATGTAGGCGGGGGTCCCAACCATCATGCCGGTTTGTGTCAGCGTGCCGGAAGTGGTTTGGTCGGCTAATAAACGGGCAATGCCAAAGTCCACCAGATAACTGTTGCCCTGTTCATCGAACATGATGTTATTGGGCTTAATATCCCGGTGGATGACATTTTTGCTGTGGGCATAATCCAGAGCGCTTGCCATTTGCCGTAACAGTTTGGCAGTTTCTGTCAGTGATGGCAGTGTTTCGCTGCGCTTTTTCAATTGGTCGAGCCGCTGCGCCAGCGAACCGCCATTCAGCAGCCGCATAACCACATAGCTGATGCCTTCCGGCGTCGTGCCATGATCGTAAACCGGGACAATATGCGGATGTTCCAGCGCCGCCGCCATTTGCGCCTCGCGCGCGAAACGTTCAGCATAATCAGGGTCGGTGACGGAGGAACTATTCAGCACCTTGATGGCAACCCTGCGCTTCAGGCCGGGTTGGTCAGCCAGATATACCGCCCCCATGCCGCCAACACCGATCAATTCCCGAAGTGTATATTGCCCAAACTGTGCGCTGCTAAGGTTGTCGCTGTCCATGCTGTTCGCCCATTTTCTCGACATTTGGGGTAGGGACGGCGCATAAACCAACCGCCCCTACAGAGGAGGAAATTGTTAGTTAAACTGTGCTTGGAAGATGGTGCATAGTTCCGGTGTTGTGGCGGCGTAGACATAGGCCAGCGACTCGCCGTTGACTTCTTTTGTGCCCGACCCGCCGCATGGCTGTACTTCACCGACTGCCTGTGCCGAGGCACCGCCATCAGTATTCACAGCACATGCCAGAAAGTTGCGACCGACGCGCGTCAGGTTGACGACCGCCAGTGCGCCCACTTTGGGTATATCCAATTCGGTCATGGTAGTTTGGGTATAAACCCGCGCTTCCACCGCGCCAACATTTTTATAGCACTGAATCATATTGTCCAGCTTGGCAATTGCGCCTGCCGCCGGGAAATTACCTGTCACCAGTGAAGCGGACATCCCGGCTTTGCTGAGGGCATCCACAATGCTGGTGGCGTCGGTCGCATTATAACCGGGGATACTTTGGGGCACGAAGTTCTGCGCCGCCGCCGCATCTTGCGCGGTGTCGCCTGTGCCGGGGACGAGACGGCAGCCCGCCACCATGACAACCGCCGCGCACAACAGCAGAACGATGAATTTATGCATCGCGTGAAATCTCCCTTTTACAATTGGAAATAGTGCTAGGGACAGCCTGATCCCTTATCTTTATCATAACCGATAACGGACTTATAGCCATCAGTAAGCTCACAAATTCGTTTCCGCTTCGTGGCGAGGTTCACTTTCGGGCTTCGGCTGATTTTTACGGCGTTCTAGCAGCCAGCTTTCGATGAAAATCAGGATGACGCCCAGAACAATCGCGTGGTCTGCCAGATTGGAAACGTTGGAGATGACGCCGGGGATTTGATAGTGAATGAAATCGACAACATGACCATATTCGATGCGGTCGAGCGCATTACCCAGCGCACCGCCGCAAATCATAGCGGTCGCCAAACGGGTGATGCGGGCTTCTGCTGGAATGCGTGGGTAAAAGATGAACATGCCGATCACCACCACCAGCGCGATCAGCAAAAAGAGGTCACCAGCCTGTGGCAAAAAGCCGAATGATGCCCCGGTATTTTGGCTGTAGGTGATCTGGAAGAACGGGCTGAGGGCGGGAATCAAACGGCGGGTTTCGCCAACGCGCAGCCCTTCAACGATCAGCCGCTTGGTAACTTGGTCAAATACCAGTACCCCGGCGACGATCAGAGCAAACTGCAACCAGCGGCGGGCAAGGTGACTCACGATAAACACTCCCATCGCATTGTTAAACCATTTGCTATTTTAGCATATCAGCAGTCTGAATGTCCCGCATATTTGGGAGATTGTCGATAATTGGTTTTCATACAATCGCCTTTAGGGGTAATGGGCTGAAGGAGGTATGAGGGGTTAATCTGACCAATTTACAATTCGGGTGTAGGAGCGTTTGTTCCGCTGGAGCAGTTGGGAAATTTTGCACAGCGCCATCCCTGCACCCGAATGAATATGTTCACAATTGATGGAGAACCGAAATAGAACGCGCCTGACGGAGGGGCGGACTAAGCGCAGCGCATGTCCGCCCATGAGAAAAACAATGTGGCGCATTTATTTTGGTTTATCCATGAGTTCGTCGTCGAGGTTGCCCTCGGCGGTGAAACAATGCCCAACTACGCCGTGTGGCATAGCTGGCAGCAGTAAAGCATCAGCCCCATTTGTAACTGACGGCACGGCTGAATTCGCCCAGAGTAGCTAGAGTTTCACCCGTCGCCGTGTCCCAGATGGTGATTTGACCATTGGTATCCAGCGTGGCTAGGCGGTCACCTTCCGGGCTGAAAGCGAATCCGAACATCCGCAGACCTTCTTCCTCAACCGGAAATTCGTAGATGACGGTTTCTTCCAGCAGGTCATAAAGTACCCATTGGCCTGCTTGCCCAACCGCCACTTGTTCTCCAGCGGCATTTAGATCAAAACCGTAGACTTCATCCACAAAGGACTCGTCCAGCAGTGTCATATCTTGCGTATCGAGATCGAAACGGTAGAGGCCATCATAAGTCAGCGCGAGCAGGGTATTGGTATCTGGCAGCCGTTCGAGGCGATAAATGCCGGTTTCACCCATTGAAAAACGATCCAGTGGCTGTCTTTCGTCCAGCGCATAAGGGGTGATCGCACCTGCCCAATCGCCTGTGATAAAGCTGTCGCGTTCGCTTCCTTGAGCGATAGTCGTAATCCACCCGCTGTAGCCGTATTCCGCGCCGCTGGGATAGTAAAACGAAACCCGCTGCCTGCCCGTCGTCGCGTCGTACAGATATAAAAGCGAGGTGTTGGCGACCGCTAACAACCGTCCATCACTGCTGAACTGCATATCATAGACCACCGAGGAATAATCATCTGGGGCGTATTCCGGGAAAGCCTCATAAATGATCTCGCCCGTCTCTACCTTGATCACCGTCAATTTCTGTTCGCTGTCGTTGTAGAGCGCGGCGCGTTGGCCGGATGCATCGAAAGCGATAGTGGGGATGTCACTTTCCGGGAACCAATGCAGCGGTTCGGCTTCCGGGTTTTCGGCATCAAAGAACCACGCACCTTGTGTGCTGCTGGCGCTGATCCATTTGCCATCCGGTGACCAGCGTATATCAAACACCAGCGGCGCATTATTCCCTGCCGCAACCTGGCCGATTGCCATCAGCAGCACGGCGCAAAATATCAACAGTTTGGTCTTCACGATAGGCCTCAAGAGGAGTGTTAAACTATGCGACTCAGCTTAACAGGCTTTATCGCTGGGGGCGTCCGTCGATAGGCGGAAATTTTGCGGTTAGTCTTTTTTCGCGGGTGCGGGCGGTGGCTTGGGCGGATTGGCGGCGCTTATCATCGTATGGAGCAGCACGCCCACCCCGAACCATAGTGCGAAAATCCCCACATAGCGGCGGCGGTAGGCGACCAGTTCTTCCAGCCCACTGGTGCTGATGACCACAATCGAAGCTGAAGCCCGCCACGAAAGGAACAGCATCATGACGGCAAAAGTGGTTACAAAGGCAACGATAATCGGCTGTGCGTCCAGCAGCTTCATCTGAATGAAGGGAAATAAAAAGCCAAAACCGACCACTACGCCAACCAGTCCCGGTGTGAGCAGTTCGTTGCGGGGTATGGTGCCAAGCAGGTTATCAAACAGACGATCACCACTGCTTTGCTGGTAAAGCGCCATCACCGACACAGCGATCACCCAGCCCATCAAATACCCGGCTAAACTCATGCGGTTTTTGCTGGTGAGTGCCATGACAGTGACAACCACTAACATTAAAAAGGGGATAAGGTAGCCCAGATTGCCATTGTCGATCAACGGCTGAATACCGCCAACGATGCCCTGTATAATTCGTTCGATGAAGCGTATCAGCCCGTCCACATTCACCCCTGTTATGCTGCCTGAATACGAGCATTATATAGCGAATCAGGTTCGGGGATATGTCACACAACTGGCTTATGGCGTCCCAGCAAGAGCGTCGGTGCGGCAATGCCCACCGCAATCGAGCCCAGAATCAATCCGGTTTTGATGGCATTGATGCTGGCTTCGACGAGGGCAGTGCTGCCAGTTGTCGGGTCGGAGATCGAAACTTCAAGGATGCCAATCATGGTACGGTAGGCAAATGTGCCCGGAACCATTGTCACCGCTGCGCTGACCGTAAAGATCATGGTGGGCATCTTCCATCGCTGCGCCAGCCACATCCCCAGAACGCCTATGACGGTTGACCCAATCAGCGTTGCCAGTTCAATATCCAGCCCGAAGTTCATGAGTAAGGTACGTGTAGCGTGGCCGACCGCGCCGCCCAATGCACAGCCCAGTAATGCCTCTTTGGGCACATTGAATAACACGGCGAATCCGGTGGCAGCCAGTGCTGACCAGAAAGCATCCTGTAGCAATAAACCGATCAGATCAATCATATGCCGCCCAATCCCATCAACCGCAGCGCCAATGCCAAGCCCAGCGCGATTCCCAGCGAAACCAATCCACCTGTAACCCCACGCACCAAACCCGTTACCAGATGCCCGCGTATCAAATCTTGGGCAGCGTTAATGAGGGGGACACCCGGTACCAGCAGTAATACTGCCGCCACCTGCGCTGTCTGCGGTTGTGGACTGAGTTGAAAAACAGTCGCAATGCTGGCGATAACACCCGCGACAAATGCCGTCACAATCACAATCATCAGAGAGTTAAAATAACGCCGCATCAATTCCTGCCGCACCCACATAGCGGTGCTTGCCGCGATCAGTGTCACCGCAAACACCGCCCAATCCCCACCGAATAAACGGCTGAAGGCGGCACAGGCTAACCCCACCATGCCAACCACCACCCAGCGATTGTATTGTCGGGGAAGACTGTCAATCCGTTCAAACTCGCGCCGCGTCTGGATGCGGTCAATTTGTTTATCCCAAACCTGATGGCTCACCGCGTTGACCTCCGCGATGATCTGCATGTTCACACCAATCGCCACCACCCGGCGAATTTTGGTGCGGAATTCTTGGCCGCTGATGGTGGTAACCGCGATGGCGTTGGGTGAGACCAGAATGTCCATCCAATCCGCGCCCAGACCGGTACCCAGCCGATGAACGGTTTCTTCGACGCGGGTCGAATCTGCCCCATGTTGCAATAAGAGCTGCCCCGCCCAAAGAGACAGGTCAATGACATCCCGCAGCGCCTCACGTTCCAGCGGCGGCTTTTTTACAGCATTCAATATGGAATTCACGAGAAATTTACAACCTTTTTGGATGTTTTGGGCTTATCCTGATGAGTATATCTAAAAATCAGATCGAGAGGTTGTTTCGCCCGTGAAGTTGATCCGCCGTCTAAAAACCACTCTCAGCAGCCTGTTCGCTATCCTCGTTGGTTTGTGCATTGGTGTGGCAGCCAGCGGTCTGCTGATTTATGTACTGTGGGAACCCGGTTCTATCCTGTGGATCCTGAAAGGGTAAACAGGGTTATTTCCGGTCGGCAGTTAAATCGCACGGCGGGCGGCACGGTTCCCAATCCCCGATTGGTATATTGAATCATCGTCCCCACTTGATAACGCCCCAGTGGATATTTGCGCCCATAAGTGGGTACAACCACTGGACGATTCAACACCGGGATAATCACCTGTCCGCCGTGTGAATGCCCGGAAATCTGCAAGTCAAACCGTCCGGTTGCCGCGCTGATGTCGGCATAATCCGGCTCATGTGCCAGCAAAATAGCTGCGCCTTCTTCTGGCAGCAAATCCAGAACCTCGTCCAGTCTGTCGTTTCGTTCCCAATAATCATCCACGCCGGACAGATGCAGCATGGCATCGCCGCGCCGCACGGTATGAACCGCGTTGCTCAGTTCGGTGAGTCCACTGTCACGCAGAACGCCGCGCACACCATTGGCATCCGTCCAGTGGTCATGGTTGCCTAAAACCGCCACTGCCGCATCTTTTGCGCGCAGCCCGCTTAATACCTCCACCAGATTTTCGAGCGAACGTTCCAGCAGCCATCGCCCGGTGATGTAATCCCCGGTGATGGCAATGGCATCCGGCTGTAAGTCATTTACCATTTGTACGATGCGCTGCAAACGTTCTTTGGTCATGCCAGTGTCAATGTGAATATCGCTGATCTGTACCAGTTGGTAGCCATTGAAAGCCGGATTGAGGCGGGGCAGGGTCAGGTTAACCCGCACCACTTCCACCCTGTCCGGTTCAATGTCGTGCGCGTAGCCAAAACCGCCAACACCTGCGCCGACCGTGCCGAGCGCGGAAAGCACACTGATTTTTAGAAATTTGCGGCGGGAAAGGGGCATGTATCAAACCTCATGATGCCTTTTAATGTTCTCATAATAGCATAATCCGCCCAACAGAAACCTTACGGAAAACCATCGATAAGTCAATCTTATTCGCTGAATTTGCGCATACCTGACAGTTGTATGCAGAATTAAAAAGGTGGATTTTTCACCCACCTTTACATCATAACTATCTGATCGTTTTAGGCTGTAGCTTTGCAGGGGTTAGTCAGTTCGCCAATGCCTTCGACGCTGACCGTCACTGTGTCCCCATCTTTCAGGTAAACGGACGGTTTCATCCCTTCGCCAACGCCGGAAGGGGTTCCGGTCAGCAGCAGATCACCGGGTTCGAGTGTGAACATCCGTGAGCAGTAGCTGACCAGCGCAGCCACACCGAAAATCATATTCTTGGTGTTATCTTCCTGCCGAACCTCGCCGTTGACAGTGGTTTTCAGATTCAGGTTTTGCGGATCAGTGATTTCGTCGCGTGTCACAATCCAGGGGCCGAGTGGACAGAAAGTATCGAGGCTTTTGCCGCGCGTCCACTGCCCATCAGTGCGAAGTTGCAGGTCGCGGGCGCTGACATCGTTGGCAATCGTGTAGCCAAAAACGTGCTTGAAAACATCTTCTTCGCTCACATCTTTAGCGCGTTTGCCAATCACCACTGCCAGTTCAACTTCCCAATCGACCTGCTGGGTGATCGATTCGCTCCAGCTAATGGTGTCGCCATGCCCGATCAGAGTGCTGGGGAACTTGGCAAAAATCAGCGGGGCTTTGGGCAGATCGCTTCCGGTTTCTTTGGCGTGTTCCGCATAATTGCGCCCGATGGCGATAATCTTGGAGGGGCGTACAGGCACTTGCAGTTGAACCGCCTCCAGCGGAACCGACTGATTGCGACGGCTGGGCATCAACCCCCGGCGAATCATGTACTGCATCGATTCAGACCAGGTGGTTGGGTAAATCCGGTCGTCAATCACTTCACCGATTCCGGTGCGTCCTTTATAAGTAAATGTTGCCAGTTTCATAAGTTCACTTCAGTCCTTATAAGGCTTAACTAAAACGCAGCTTTCTATCTGAACGTATTGTATACCCCTCATTAGCGTCTTTCGAGATGCGCTGCCGCCAGTTGTCCCCAGATAGTATCCGGTTCTGCTACCCACAGGTCGAAGTACGCTTGCCGGGCGTTCGTTCGGTCGCCCAGCAGATCATAACTGATGGCCTGCAAGAATCGCGCGGCAGCATCCAGTGGAACTCCCGGATTGCTCTGAATGGCATTATCCAGCACATTGAGCGTTTCTTCCGGGTTATTTTCCAGCAGCAGCGCATTCACCGCGTTTTCTGGCGGGCGGATGATCGGCGGCAGGGTTTGTGTCGCCTCGTAACCCGGTGGTGGAGAAATGCGTTCGGCTGTATAAACATCGCGGTCAAGTGGCGCGAATGCCCACCAGCTATTGGTTCCCAGATCGAAATGTACCGCTTGACGATCTAAACGGCCTACCGTCGTGATGGTAAGTTGGTCAATAATCGTCAACCCCAACTGTGCGGCCTGTGCTGCAATCGGCTCGTCACGGCGGAAGGGCTGTTCAGCAAAAACCCGCATCAACACCTGTTCCACGCTGCATGCACCATTGGCTGTGGCAGTTTCCAGCGCGGCGCATAACTTCAGCGGCGTAAAATTCGGCTCATTCGCTACATTGAGGAAAGTAGTGGTCTGTGCTTCCAGCCATGAATCCGGTTCAGCGTTGGCTGCCAACTGCCGTACCTGCTCCAGTGCGCCTGCCGGATCACTGTTAAACACCTGAAGCACCGCCAGCACCATCGCCGCCCGACCCGCCGCCTGTACATCTTCTGGTGTGGCTTGAGGGATAATCTGTTGAATGCTGTCAATGGCTTCCTCAACCGGCTTTTCAAAAATGGGTTCGATGCTGTACATCAGGCAGCCCAATCGGCTCTGATAGGTGAAATTATCAAACGTCGTAGGCGGACGGAAAAAGTTGGATGACCACGCCCAATTAACATCCCGTTCGCCGAGACATCCCCACGCCGCCGATTCAACCCGATATTCCCGTGCAGTCAATGTCGTGCCGCTGAACGGCCAATCCTCAATTGATGCATAACGAATCTGCTGGTTAGGCACGACCAGATTGGTAGGTGCGCCGCCCCGATAGCCGAAGATCATCAATTCGCGGTTGGGTTCGCCCGTTAATGTTAAACTGACGGCAATTTCATCCAGACGATCACCATTCAAATCCCCGATTCGTTCCAGCGTAACACTTTCAATGCCGTTCAGTGGGGCAGCCGGGAACAGCCCATTGGATTCCAGCACCCGATAAATGCCGCTTTCATCAATGCGAACCAGCATATAATCGCTGTACAGCAGTTCGGATGTTTCTGTCGCTTCCGCTGGATACTGTACTCCCACCACCGCATCGGCAAAACCATCCGCATCCAGATTCGCCGGAATAATGCTGATGCCGAATTTTTCGAATTCCACTGATTGAGTGCTGTCGAAGGTTGGTTTTAACTGGTTAAGGGCATATTCGATATAAGGCCGCACCACCGGACGCATATCGACACTGCCGCGCGGGGCTGCCAGCATCGCCGCCAGCAAACTTTCCCGCAGTGCCAGATCAGCAGGCGCACCGGGGAAACGTCGCCGCAGTTCATTTTGTAGCAAACGAATCGTAAGCTGGCGTTCGCTATCGTCCGCTTTCAACAGCATCACCTGTTCCAGCAGCATCAGCGTTAGCGAGGATTCGTCCCACAAACGCAGTGCATAACGCTCGAAAGGTGCATCCGGTGTATTGGGGATGATCGGTGTTGGCTGCGGCGTATTCGTCGGAAAAGCCGGATTGAGTGCGCCGACGGGTGTATTGGTGGCGAAACCGGACGGTGCTGCGGGGGTGTTGGTGGCAAATCCCTCCTGTGCCACCAGCGGGGTGAGCCATAGAAGTAGCATCAGTAGCATCCCCGGCATAATCACGAGACGGCGATGAGTCGCCATTGTATAGCCTCCCCAATTACATACTTCACAAACAGAGGACTTTCGCGGTTCGCTTCACCTGTACTGCTTTTGTTCCCCCTCTCTACGTAGTGGAGAGGGGGTTGGGGGGTGAGGTTGAACGGAAGTCTTGAAAACATTGAGAGTTTGCCGGGAAATTAGAAAACTGTCAAAACCACTGGGTAGCCGTTAGCGTATCGTAACTTTCGCCGCCCCAATAACTGTCATATACTGGAGATGACGATGTGAGAATAGGATGCCTGTTGTGGCTACCAAAGATCAGTATCAAAACGCGCGTGAGCACATGGTGATGAAGCAGTTGCAGGAACGGGGTATCAGTGATCCGCGCGTGCTGGATGCCATGCGTCGTGTCCCGCGCCATGAATTTGTGACTTCTGATTTGCACCATCTGGCTTACCGCGACTGTCCGCTGCCCATTGGTGAAAAACAGACCATTTCGCAGCCCTATATTGTCGCCCTGATGTCGCAGATGCTTCGCCTGAGTGGGCACGAACGGGTGCTGGAAATCGGCACAGGTTCGGGCTACCAGACCGCGATTTTGTGTGCGCTGGCGGGGCAGGTCTACAGTCTCGAACGACACGCACGCTTGGCTGATCACGCCGCTGATGTGCTGGCGCGTTTGGGTTTTGATAATGTGGAAATTTACGTGGGCGATGGCAGTCAGGGGCTGCCGGATATGTCCCCGTTTGACGCCATCATCGTCACTGCGGCAGCGCCCGCATTACCCGGCCCGCTGCGTACCCAGTTGAATACCGAAGGTGGACGCATGGTGCTGCCTGTCGGGGATGATAAAGAACAATATCTGGAAATTGTCACCCGCTTTGGCAACCGCTGGCAGATCGAGCGCACAACCTCGGTACGCTTCGTTCCGCTGATCGGGCGTTATGGTTTCCGCGCCACCCGTTCCGAAAAAGACGACGACGACCAGGCCACCGTATAGAACACCTTCTCGTAAATACCATCTCGTGTAGGGGTAGACTAAGCGCAGCGCATGTCCTCCCGCATTTTCTGGCGCTAGGTTTTTCTTCGCTAGAAACCATTTGAAAATACATATTGTATCGGCTGTGTAGGGGCGTAACATGTTACGCCCTACTCGTCACTCGTTACTCATCACTTCCCTCGCCTGCGGAATCCAATCCATCCCCGAAACATCATGCTGTCCAAGCATTAAATTCAACTGGGCAGCATGTTCCTGTACATGCCGCAGACTGTAAAGCTGCATTTCCAGATAACTCGCTTCGATCCAATCGAATGTGCAGACTCGATTCGCCTGTTCGTCCGTCAACCCCTCAAGAGTCGCTTGGCACTTGCTCCGGCACGCACCTAGATACGCCCGAATCTGATCTTTGGTGTACGGATTTTCCGGCAGTACACCCCGCTTGAAGGGGGGCGGCGGCGCAAAACCCTTGTAATCGCCCAGCAGGTAAAGATCAGTCCAGAACAGCGTGTGATACGCAATAAACCAGAATTGTCCATACTTCGCATCATCCGGGTCTTTCCACAACGCCGCCGCCCACAGGTCATCCGGGCACAGGTTGATCGCATCATGCAGCGTATCAATCGCCGCCCCGAACTGATGCCAAATGCTTCCTTTCAATGCAGTATCCATACGGATTCCTCCCTTAATCGAAAATCTTTTCGTGGACGGACACGCTTGTTTTGTCGAAAGCTGAAATGTTGATGAAGCTATTCTATCGCCCATCACCCCATAGCACAAGTGTTCACTAC
>JAIOHM010000041.1 GCA_019912965.1 Anaerolineae bacterium | reverse complement strand
TTAGGGTGGGGGTATCCGATAACTTTCTTGGAGATACTGCTGCGCTGTCACTGTTCCGTTATTGTCATTGCAGTATAAACCCTCAAGTGACCTGAGAGTCAAGACACCTGTTCTAGGTAATTCAAATTCTGACAGGTTCTCAAATTCCACAACTACCGCTATGCTTGGAGTGAGTAACCATTGGTATAATTGTTCTATGTATGCTGAAATCGCGGTGAATGCCGCCGTCAACCTGACTTTTCATTATCACCTCCCGCCAGAACTGGAAGGCCGGGTTTTTCCGGGTCATCTGGTGCAGGTTGGCTTTGGCACAGCGATACAGCACGGCATCGTCCTCGCGCTGGATACCAACAGCCCGGTACAGCAAACCAAACCGATCACCGGACTGCTTGACCCCGAACCCATCGTCACCGAAAAACAGATTGAACTCGCCCGTTGGATGAGCAACCGCTATCTGACACCCATCGGCTTATGCTTTTTCGGGTTGATGCTGCCACCGGGATTGACGAACGGGCGGGATATTCGGGTGACGCTGCTGGATGAAAATGCCGCTGGCGCTGACCCGGTTGAGCAGCAGGTTATCAACGTGCTGCGGGCGCGGAAAGGCGTCACCACCGGACGGCGTTTAGAAGCCGCCAAGCCGCTGCAAGGCAAACATTGGCGTGCTGCGGTCGATTCATTAGCCAATGCCGGGGCGGTGGTGATTGAACGGATTCTGATCCCGCCGCGCGTCCGTCCACGTTTGATTCAAACCGCCGCACTGGGGATACACCCGAACCAGATTCCGCTGGTCGCGCCGACCTTAGGCCGCGAATCCCGCCGCGCAAGCATTCTGGAAGTGCTGGCAGGTCTGCCGATGGAGCGCCCGCCCATCAAGCAAGTGTTGAGCGCCGCCAGCGCCACCCGCGATCCGCTGAATAAATTGGCGGAAGCGGGTTTAGTAACCATTTTCGACGACAAACCACCCACCGTCGCCCTGAATATTCCACGCGAATCGGTGCCGGAAAAGCTGATCGAACTGCGCGACGGCGAAAAATATCTGCGTGTGTTGAAGATGCTGGCGCGCGAGTCCGGCCCGGTGGATGTGAGTTGGGTCTATGCTCAGGCGGGCGTCAAACTGGACGATCTCAAACGCTTGGAAGATGAAGAACTCATCATTTTGGGCGAGAAGGAAGATTGGCGCGATTCGTTAGCCGGGCGCGATTTTATCCCCACCGCTGCCCCGCCATTAACACCCGATCAGGCGGCAGTGTGGACGATCATCGAAAAACGCATCAACGAGTGGGGTTTTCGCAAAACCAACGGCAGTGACCGTTTATTCCTGCTGCATGGTGTGACGGGCAGCGGTAAGACCGAAATTTATTTGCGGGCCATCGAACGCACATTGGCACAGGGACGGCAGGCCATGTTCCTTGTGCCGGAAATCGCGCTGACAGCGCAAACCGTCCGGCGCGTGGCTGCCCGATTCCCCGGTCAAACGGCCATCGTCCACAGCGGCTTGAGCGAGGGCGAACGCTATGACACATGGCGGCGGGCGCGGCAGGGTTTGATCGGCGTCATCGTCGGCGCACGTTCGGCAGTCTTCACGCCGCTGCCGGATATCGGTTTGGTGATTCTAGATGAAGAACACGACCACAGCTATAAACAGGCCGAACCGCTGTTGCCGCCGTATTATCACACCCG
The DNA here is from genome assembly GCA_019912965.1 of Anaerolineae bacterium. Classification (GTDB taxonomy): domain Bacteria; phylum Chloroflexota; class Anaerolineae; order Aggregatilineales; family Phototrophicaceae; genus CFX2. The sequence goes on along the minus strand of JAIOHM010000041.1, from coordinate 29,357 downwards.
CGATGTGGCTGAAACCATGATGCGGCAGAATGACGGGGTGCTGATTTTGGGCAGCGCCACGCCGGATATTGAAAGCATCTACCGGGCACAGCGCGGCGATTTCACCCTGCTCAAACTGCCCACCCGCATTATGGGGCATCGCGTCCGCATTCAGGAACAGGCCGAACGCGAAGGCATCGCTCCAAAATACCAACCTGCCCCTGCCCCGGACGCCCTGAGTATCGGTCTTCCGCCCGTGCAAGTGGTCGATATGCGCGAGGAATTGCAGGCGGGCAATCGCAGCATCTTCAGCCGTGCGCTGCAAGCCAGTTTAGCCGAAGTCCTCCGCCGCAAAGAACAGGCCATCCTCTATCTCAATCGGCGCGGGCAATCCACCTATGTGTTCTGCCGCGATTGTGGCTATGTCGCCGCCTGCCCCCACTGTGATACCCCGTTGACGTTTCACCGTCAGGGCGAGGCTTTACGCTGTCACCGCTGTGGGCATCAAACGCCACAGCCGCAGACCTGCCCGCAGTGCAGTTCCAAACGCATCAAATATTTCGGCGCAGGCACACAGCAGGTGGAAGCAGCACTCATTGAGCATTTCCCCGGCGTGCGGATTTTGCGCTGGGATGCAGACACGGCCACCAGTCCCGGATCGCACGAAATCTATTTGCAGCGATTTATCGACCGCAAAGCCGATGTGTTGGTCGGCACGCAGATGGTGGCTAAAGGGCTGGATTTGCCGTTGGTGACGTTGGTCGGTGTGGTCAGCGCGGATACCGGTCTGCATCTGCCGGATTTCCGCGCGGGCGAACGCGGTTTCCAGTTGTTGACACAGGTCGCCGGACGCGCCGGACGCGGCATTCTGGGCGGGCGCGTCATCCTGCAAACCTATCAACCGGAGCATTATGCAGTCATCCACGCCGCCAAACATGACTTCGACAACTTCTATACGCAAGAACTCGCTTACCGCCGGGATATGGGTTATCCACCGTTCCGCCGTTTCGCCCGACTGGTGTTCCGTGACCAAAACGAAGCCCGCGCTCATGCCGAAGCCGAACAGGCCGCGAACTTTTTACGCACCCGCCTCGCTAAATTACAGATGACGGGTACGGAAATTATTGGGCCTGCGCCGTGTTTTTTCAGCCGCATCAACAAGGTTTACCGCTGGCATCTGCTGCTGCGTGGGCCTGATCCTTCCGCTGTGCTGCGCGGTCTGGAGGGGCATCGCAATTGGCACATCGACATCGACCCGCTGGACGTGCTGTAAATTGATGGTGGTTGATTAGCTATCACTGCCTGAAGTTGACGCTGCCAGTTGTTCCAACAGCATGACAGCATGAGCAGGTTCAGGCATGGCGATAATCTCATCGCGCAGTCGTTCAGCCGCCTGTCTATAACTGGAATCCTGCAAGACGATTGATACCGCCTCACGGATCATTTCCGGGGTGGCAGTCAGGGGATCAAGCACCCGCGATACCCCCAACGCTTCACACCGCGCTGCATTCAACGGTTGGTCAGCGCCCATCGGAATCAGAACGGATGGAATCCCCCGCGCCAGCGCACCGAGCACACTGCCCGATCCACCATGCGACACGACGACATCACAGTGCGACAATATCAGCGAATGCGGAATAAACTGCTCAATATGAACATTGGCGGGTTGTGAACCGAATTCAGCCGGATCAATATGCGGCCCAACCGTAACCACAAGGTTAATCGGTAGGTCGCGTAATCCTGTAATCACGCGCGTGAAAAGATCGCCCGATTCGCGGTTAAACACCGTGCCAAGCGTAAAATAGACCAGCGACGCATCCGTTCGATCAGCCAACCAGCGTGGCACAGACGAATCCGACGGGCGTTCCAGCATAAGCAGTCGAACCAGATGGGCTGTAGGCGGCAGCGGGAAAGCCGGATCACGATAGCTGCGCGGAAACGGTGAGAGGACGAGATGCCGACTAAGCATCTTCAGTTCGGGGTCGGGCGGGATATTCAGTTCGGCGCGTAAGGTATTCAGGGAATCAGCTACAACTGATGGGCGCACGAACGAGCCGGAAGCAATCACCAGCACACTTGCATACGGAATCCCAAGTCGTTCCGCCGCCAGCATACTGCCAAAGTCCATCTCGTCGCAGACGATCAGGTCAGGCTTCCACGTTGAGCATAAAGGGGCGATATCCGCCGCCCGTTCGCGCGCCAACCGCCCCGCGAAAAATTCGGCTAAGGCTTGGTCTTCACGGGTCATATCGACAGCAAGAAGCGGGAATCGGTCAGCGGTATCGCCGAAATCTGTCCCGGCTGGGAAGCTGGGAAAACCTGCCGCTTGCACAGTCGATGCCATACCCGCCCGATTGGCAAAAGCAACCGTATGACCAGCAGCCTGAGCCGCGCGGGCGATGGGCAGCAGCGGTTCGAAATGACCATTACCACCAGCAAATGTGAACAGGATACGCACACCAATCTCCTTATTATGACAACTGATATGCATCACAGATCGCTACCCGTTGGAAACGATGCAGCATCGCCGCCAGTTGGAGCGCATCATACGGAGTACGATGGGTCATCCACCACTGGATGAGCGATAACTGCGCCCCAACGATGTAGGCGGTCAGCACATCCATCGGCATCTGTGGCTCAGCATCTGGGAAAATCGCCTTCAGACTATTTTGCATATTGGTTGTTAGCTGTTCTTGGATACCGCGCAAGAGCAGACCAGCATCTTTTGCCGCACGGATCGCATGATACATCGGGCGATTGTCCGCCAGCAGGTTCAGAAATTCGATCACCTCCGGCTGTGGAGTATCGCTTAATAATTGATCGCGGCTTAAAGCCGTGATGTTAAAGTGAGCCGTCATCTCTGCATGATGATCCAGCAGCAACTCTTCCTTGCTCTGGTAATGCAGATAAAATGTTGTCCGCCCCAGATTGGCGCGTTCGGTGATGTCCTGAATCGTGATTGTGTCGTAACCTCGCTCTTTGACCAGTTCGACCAGTGCGCCCCGTAATAACCGTCGGGTGCGCTGTATCCGGCGGTCATGCGTTTCATCGTGCATGGCATCCTCAAAACTGAACAACCTGTTCCTATTGTTCATTACTGCACATTTCGCCACAACTGCTTAGTGACTTGGGTTCGGCTTCCGCATATGGTGAAGCTGAATCAATAATCAACAGGAGCAAATCAGATGAATATTTTGAATTTACGTCCGGTCGCCCATGCCGTCCATAATTTGAACAATGATTATGATATGCGGATTCCCCAGAAGTTTCTGCATCTTGGGTTATTGGGAATCGTGGTTATCGTCGCCAGCGCCATCTGGACAATGATAACCCCTTCCAATTATGGCGGCATCGGCCTGATCGTCGGCATCGTCATGCTGCTTCCGGCGGTCATCACCCGTGTAGTGACCAACACAGCCAACAACCGGCGCTTTCAGGTACGGGATGGCATCGTCGATCACGCAAACTTACGCGGCGATGAGCAAATTCTGGATATTGGTGTGGGCAGTGGTATCACCCTGTTTGGATGTGCTAAACAACTCAAGACGGGCAAAGGCATCGGCATCGATATTTATAATCCCAATGCGGGCGGCGGCACGCCCGATATTTTTTGGAAGAATGCCCATAAGGAAGGGGTGGCAGATCGCGTCGAACTGAAAAATATGGATGCGCGGAAAATGAGTTTTGCCGATGAGTCGTTCGATGTGGTGGTTTCAACCTTCGCTTTTCATCATGTGGGGAATGAAGAATCGCGGCGTAAAGCCTCGCAGGAAATTGTGCGGGTTTTGAAGCCGGGCGGCAAAGTGCTGGTTTATGATGTGGGTTTTGCGCTCAATGAACTGGAACAGGTCATGCGCGAATCGGGATTTAGCGTTCAGCGGCACGGCGAGCGTTTTTCGATGGTCATGGGCGAAAAATCGGCTTGAGAGCATACGCTTTTTAGCAACCTGCTATAATAACGATAGGTGAGCAGGATAATGCGTATGGTTCAGATTACAATTGATGTCCCGGAGCAGGTGGAACGCGATGCCCGCGCGGTTGCTGCGCGGACACAGCGGCGAGTGGAAGATGTGCTGCAAGAGTGGCTGCGGAAATACGTAGCGCAGATACCCATCGAATCGCTGCCGGATGACCGCGTGTTGGAATTGAGCGAGATGGATCTTTCAGCTTCGCAGCAGGAAGAATTGAGCGACTTGCTGGCGCGCAGCCGTGAAAACCAACTTTCAATCCGTGATCGGAAACGCCTTGATGAACTGATGGTGATTTATCGTCAGGGGATGATCCGCAAAGCTGAAGCCCTCAAGGTGGCTGTGCAGCGCGGTTTACGACCGCCGTTGGTTTAGCTTCGTATGTCGCGTTAATTCCTTATCATGTCACGCACGCCCATTGCCGCCGCCACTGCCCAACGAATCCGTAAGGATGCTCAGAATCGCTGCGGTTACTGCCTCAGTCCGCAGCATTTGGTGATGGCGCGGTTGGAAATTGAGCATATCGTTCCGCGCGCTAAAGGCGGCAGCGACGACGAATCCAATCTGTGGCTGGCCTGCCCGCTGTGCAACCGTCATAAAAGCGATAAAACTCATGCGCCTGACCCGGAGTCGGGCGCATTGACACCACTCTTTAATCCACGCACCCAAAATTGGTTTGAGCATTTCCGTTGGAGCGACGACGGTCTGCATATTATCGGCCTGACAGCTACAGGGCGGGCAACGGTTGCAGCCTTGCGCCTAAGCGATGACCCGGATGCGGTTCTGGTTCGCGGGTTTTGGGTCGTCGCTGGCTGGCATCCCCCCAAAGCCTAATGGCATCTCCGCCTAAAGACTGAGACATTGACGATCAATATTCCCGTAAAATGTAGAGTGTTGTTATAGGGTTTGTAAGCCGACTTTTGAGAGCGGTAATAAATCCGCCGCTGCCGAGTCTGAACGTATTAAGGTTACATAGCTCAGGATTAGGAAAATAATCATGCATTGGCTGGATACAAAACAGACTCCCATCGGCTATTCGCAACTGACGGTGGATTTTGAAGAATACCTCGGTGAACTGTTGGCGGAAAATGAACGCCTTATTCAGCAAAATCAGGAACAGGCCGTGCATTTTGCCCATGCCTTCCACAACCTGCGCGGCACACTCACCAATATGAACCTGAAAGTTTATCTGCTCGAACATGGCAAACCAGAACAGTACGGTCTCTATGTTGACAGCCTCAAGGCTTCCATCACCGAAATGACTCATATGCTCGACGACCTGATGATGCACATGCGGCAGGCAGCAGGCATGGCCGAAACCAATGACTAAAATCGGTGCGCACCCATACACCCCCATATTTCCATAATTGGAATGGTTTCTAGTGCATCCCCTTGAGAACGTTCTCAGGCAGCACTGTAACATTCGAAAAACCAATGAGTCCAAACCTTGTGGAATTGGAACTTGACGACCAACTTGAAGCGCATATCATAGAGATCGGATTTTTATAACTTCTGTAATAACCAGTCCTCAAAACCTGATAAACGTAATTAAATATTTTCGCCCTGCGCGTTTCTTTTTGACCGATTTACTCCGTGAGCAGGGGGTGGCTTTTATGCGGGTTCTCAAATTACATGCATCGCTGCGTTATGCGCTTTCGTCGGCTGTGTTTGCCGGGTTATGGGTATTGGAATCCCGTGCCCGTGAACGCGCCGAGTCCAGACTTGAACAGCAGGTCAAAGTGCTGGATTCCGAACGTGCCGCGCTGGTGGCGGAAAATGTCCGTCTGATCGAACTCGACCAGTTAAAATCCAAGTTCATTGCCGATGCCGCCCACGAACTCCGCACGCCCATCACCAGCCTCAATCTGCGGTTGTACATGCTAGAACATGCCACGCCGGAGCGCCGCCCGCACTATTTATCAGAATTTCAGCAGCAGTTAGCCCGTCTTTCCAATTTGACTGAAGATTTACTGACTATCGCCCGGCTCGATTCCTTTGATCCCGCGACTGACTTTGAACCAGTTGACCTCAATCTGATAGCCGAAGAAATCATGATTGCCTACCGCCCATTAGCCGAAGCCTCCGGCCTGAGCCTGATTACCCAATACACACCCAACCTGCCGCCCGTCCCCGGCGATCATCGCCGTTTGGTGCAGGTCGGATCGAATCTGGTTGCCAACGCCATCCATTACACACCTTCTGGTCATGTGGTCATCTCCACCGCTTTGGATATTCCCCAAAAACGGGTTTATCTGGAGGTGCAGGATACGGGCATAGGCATTCCTGCCACCGATTTACCGCATCTGTTCGAACGTTTTTATCGCGGACAACTGGTTCATCATACCGATATTCCCGGCACAGGCTTGGGATTGAGCATCGTCAAGGAAATTGTGGATTTGCATGGTGGAACGATTGAAGTCCAAAGCACCGAAGGCGAAGGCAGCATTTTTCGCATTTGCTTCCCGGTAGATGCCGTCGCTTCTTCGCAGGCCGCCGACTAGGTGATGAGGATATTATCAACCATCTTCCTTCGGGTATAATCCTGCTATGGAAGAGATTAACTACCTCACCCCTGCCGAACTCTATGCCGCCGCCGAAGAAGCGATCGGACGCAAGCCGGATGTGCGTGACCGTCACTTGCTGCGGTCGGCTGCTGCCCGTCCCATGCTTCAGGCCTTCGGTCAGGAGGCTTACCCGACTCTGATGGATAAAGCCGCCGCCCTGATGCACTCAATGGCGGCGCATCACCTGTTTTTTGATGGCAACAAGCGCACCGCCACCCGCGTGACGACCCAATTTCTAGAGCGCAACGGCCTGCGCCCAACCTGGACGCCGGAAGAAATCTACACCTTTGTGCTGGAAATCGCCCAGAATAAACACGAAGTTCCCGCCATTGCGAATTGGCTTACGGCGCATACTGCCCCAGCCACCCCCTTACCATAACTTCCAGCGCGGAGGTTCCAGTTTTTTTAATGCCTCGCGGGCAACCTGACCAACTGTTTGCTGTGGGCCAGCTTTAGGATCGTAATCCCACGCGACTTCTTTATCCCGCAGCATGGTCTTAAGCGGCTGGATTGCCCGCTTATCCCCAAGATCGCCCAGCGCATATGCTGCTAATCCGCGCCAATTGGGATTGGGAATGGTCAGCGATTGCATCAGATAATCCACAAGGGGCGGATATTTGAATTCCGTCAGCAGTTGCAGGGCGTGATGATAAACACCGAACTCCTGTTTTTTCAGCACCTCCATCAGAAAATCAGCCGTTGAGGGGTCTTTGAATCCGGTGATGACTTGAATCATCGACTGGCGTTCAACATTTGAGTATTGGTCATCCGTCATCATGCGGCTGGCGAACTGGATTACCCATGCGCGCTGCCCTGCTTTATCCAGCGTCCGCAGCAGTTCGCGGCGTTCATCGCGGTCAGAAGTATCCTGTACCATCTGCTGAATAACCGGAATAACGCTTTGCTCCCCTGTTTCCACCAATGCACGCGCCGCCCGATACCGAATCATGGGTGCGGGGCTTTTCAATTTATCCAACAGCGGCGGGGTAAAACGACGGTCTTTGATCGCGCCCGCCAGATTGATGGCCGCATAATTGGCCTTATCCTCAGGGTCGCCCGTCAGCACAGCCAGCAGCGGTTCTACGACTACATCGCCCATCGCGGTGAATGCCCTTTGCGCGACATCATAGATATAACTCTCGGTGATGCGTAATCGGTTGATGAAAACCGGGATGATGCGGGGGTCTTTGGTATCCGCTAAAAAGTTGATGATGTTTTTGTAGGCCACCATGCGATAATTCCAATCGTCGGTGTTGTTCAGCACATCCAGCAGCGGCTGAACCGCCCCACTGCCCATCTCTTTCAGCGTTTGGAGCGCCTTGCTGCTGACTTTGGTATCCACATTGTTGAGTTGTTCCAGCAGTTTTTGAAAATCAGCCATTTGAGTACCTTTCAAGTTGTATTGCAGCGCATCATTTTATTCTATGCAAAATGACGGGAGGCGTTTGGCTGTATTCCCTCCGCATCCAATACGCTTGGTCTATGAGCAAAATCCGGGCAGGCGTAATCCCTGACTGTTCACTTTCAGCTTTTGACTTTATACTCCCGCATTATTTGTTACTCATAGACTCACCCATGCGCTATCTGACCATCGACGAACTCGTTTACATCAACGAACAAATTGCCCACGACGAGGCCATTCACACCATCGTCGACGGCAAACGCAAAGTCCGCGATATGGGCTTGCTCGAAGCCGCCGCCGCCCGACCGACCGCCAGCGCTTTTGGTGCGGATGCCTATCCCACGCCGCAGGCTAAAGCTGCCGCCCTGCTGCACGCCATTGCCCGCAATCATCCCTTCGCGGATGGCAACAAACGCACCGCCACCATCGCCATTATCTTCATGCTCGAAGTCAACGGCTTGCGCGTGAATTGGCCGCCTGCCGAGGCCCTAACCCGGATTGTTGATGTTGCCGAAGGGAAACAGGACGTAGAAACCTTTGCGGCATGGCTGCCTGCCGAGCCATGCGACCCCAATCCACAGCCAGATGCCGAACGCGATATGCAAATCATCAACCGCATCCTGCGCGATCATAGTTGGCTGCTCAACCAACTCGCCACCCGCTGATCTATCCATAAACCACTTCGCCTGTAATCAGAAGTAATTCCAGGAAAATCACGCAGCTCAGGTATTGATTCCCTCCCTCGTTTACGGGGGAGGGTTAGGGTGGGGGTATCCGATAACTTTCTTGGAACTACTGAGGTGAAGTTGCAATGCAGAAGCGCACTGTTTTGCGCCCTTCCCTCGCGTGCGGGGTAAATGGGTTTATGGATAGATAATCAGAAATACCTTCTACCCGATCCCCAACGCGCGACCAAGCGGCGGTAAAATCAAACTGAGCAGCAGGCCGAGGATGAACAGCGATCCCGCCTGACGATTGAAATGCATCGCCCAACCGACGAACCACAGCGGCCAGACCGGCCAATTTTCCGGCTTCGATGCGGGCTTTGGTTGCGAATACACTTTCCACGCCGTCACCAATCGCGGCAGCGCCAGAAACGTGACCAGAATCCACGCGCTCGCCACGCCCGTCACCACCAGACCGACCACCAGCACATAAAACAGGATGAACGTGAGTTTGTTCAGCAGCAGCGCATTCCGTTCGCCCAAAATCACCGGGACGGAATTCACGCCAACCGGTTTGTCATTGACGATTTTATCGGTGTGCTTGCCGATCAGCACCGAAGCCACGATCAGGCCATATGGCAGCGTCATCAACAGAATATGGGTATTGAACTGTCCGGTGATCGCATAAACCGTGCCGCCGATCATCAACGGCCCCCACACGATCAACGCCGTAATTTCGCCCAATGCATACCGCTTCAAGAAGGCCGTATAACCCAAACTCAGCGCCAAACCCGCCACAGCGAAAAAGATCACCGCCGCGCCGCTGACCGAAGCCAGATACAGCATAATCAGACCGTCGATGAGCGTCAGCGCGAACGAGACTTTCAGCAGCATTCCCGGTGTGGTCAGGCCGCCCAAAACCGGATGCGTGCTGTACTGCGAACGCGGATAATCTTCCGTATCCACGCCCTTCCGCACATCCGTCCAGTCGTTGACCAGATTATTGGTGGCATGAGCGAACACCAAACCGACCACGCACAACAGCGCCAGCCAGATTTTAAACAACGTATTTTCGGTAAACGCGCCGAGGCTTGCCGCCAGCAGCACACCGATCAGGCCGGAGGTGAAGGTCATCGAAAACACACATGCCCGCGAAATCACCAACCAGCGCGTGAACGTATCCGCATGATGAACATCCGGGCAGTTGCAGGTGTTGATGGCCGTTGACCAGCGCTGCACCAGCGGCATCGAACCCACATCGGGCTGCGCCTGTGTTTGGGTTGCCATAACATGTCCTTTCATTATGATTCAGAGTACCGTTGATGATACCACCTTCGGCTAAAGGTGGAATGAGAACCAGCATGATACCGATTGACGAACTCATCGCCAATATTTTTGATGACAAGCCGCATCCCTTAGCCGCCGATGTAGAATCGTGGATGAAAGACTCACGCCGCTTTCGGGGATTTGCCGAAAGCTATCGCGCGAAAATCCGCAAAAAGTGTCGGGTGGCGCTGACCGACGAAGAAATCAAAAGTCTGCATCTGGAATTGGATGTCGCCCGCTGGCTGTTGACCGATTCGCGCTGCGAGGTGGCCTATGAAAAACTCGCCCCGGAAGGTGGACGCACCCCGGATTTTACCGTCACTTTCCGCGCCAACACCATCCTGAATGTCGAAGTCACCCGGATGCGCCTGAGCGAAAGCGACGAATCAGCCGCGCTGCAAACCAAAGTCATCAGCACGGTTTGCGATAAGCTGGGGCAGATGCAAACCAACAGCCTGAATCTGGTTATCATCGGCTGCGATGTACCCGTTGCGATAGCCGATGTGAACGCGGGCATGGCGAGTCTGCTGCGGGCGGCACACGATAAAAATGAAGCCTGGTTCACCGCACGGCGCTTCAGGAACAGTGCCGATTTTTTGAAGCAGTTTCAGCGTTTGGGCGGAATTAAGCTGTGGGAATCGGGCGGCTTGTGGCTGAACAAGGTGGCTAGGCCGCCGCTGCCGAAAGAAATATTTTCCCTGTTGAATGCCGTTTAAGAAGCCCGTTTGAATATGCGGGATTTTTCTCGTAGGGGCGCAACCTGTTGCGCCTTACGTAACCAACACAACATAGGTTTCTAAGAAACGTAGGGCAGGCGTCAGGCAGCGTTGAGACAGCGCGGCATAATCAACCCCATCTGCAAAGCATGGATGGAGAGTCTCATGACTTCCACATTCAGGACGTTTTTCATGCTTATGGGCGGTTTGCTGTTGATCGGCTGCAACACTCTCGCCCAGATCATCACCGATATGCCCTGCCCGGTGTCGCCGCGTTTGACCGATCACCCGGTCGCGGAGCAAATGGTCGCACCTGTGGGTGAATATCCGGTGTGGTTTGTGACGTTGGATGCGGTTGCTATTTTTGATTTAGCGCAGTCCGCCCCGCCTTACAACGGTGGCACAATTCGCAAGAGTCTCGTGGTGGTGAGTACCGAACTTTCCGGCGATCTGGTGCTGACCGGACGCCAGTTGGATGGCGATGGGATAGTCTTGTTCCCGCTGCGAATTGACGAGGAAATCCAGAATGCGGACGGCACGACGACCATTGTTTACAGCGAAGATGACCTGACTGAGCAGTTTGTAATCCCCAACGCAGAAAACACGACTAATGGCACAGATGCCCCCGGTTATGCCCATCATCCGTGGGCGGTTTATTACCCGAATCCGGGTTGCTACCAACTGACCGGGACATTTGGCGAACACAGCGCCACCGCGATTGTCGAAATCCGCCCGTTTTTCTGAACGCGCGGGTTATACATGTTTACCTGATAAACAGGCGGGAACAGGTAATCTTGGAAACCATTTGAATATGTGGGTTTTTCCCGTAGGGGCGTAACATGTCACGCCCTGTATCCGCACTGAAGATATTCCTCTAAAATCCGTTATAGTCTTTTCCAGCCCCTTGAGTGGGCTTGGATTTTTGTAGCCGGGTGGGTTTTAACCCCCGGCGTTTTTCTTCAAATACCGCGCCTTGAATTCATCATCAAAATAATCCAGCACATAGCGGTGGATGAAGATGAACCCGCCGCCGACCTGCCGCAGCAAACGCCGTTCCCGCGCGTAATGCAGGAATTGAACTGTCCGAAACGGCAAAAGCTCCTGCCGGTGCAAGAATCCTCGCAGCAGGAAGTGCTTATAAACATCCCCCAGCCCGACAACCAGCCCGACAACCAGCGTGTCCCATATGCCCTGACCGGGATGTCCCCGCTGGACGATAGAGCCTTTACCAACCAGCATGCCAATCAGCGGGACAACCAACATGGCATTCAGCAAGATAGCCAGCCCACCGACCTCGATAACCAGCCCCCAAAACAGCAGGCCAATCAGCCCGATAACCAGCCCGCCAACCAGCCGTTCATGAGTGAATTTAAAACTCAGCTTTATTTCCATGTTAATCGAATCCAACCCGAAAAACAGCCCGCCAACCACCCCGCCAACCAGTACATTGAAAAGGCGATACACTTGGGGACGCGGCAGTCCTTCAGCCTGCAAACCCTCCAAATAAAACACCGTCTGTTCCCGTTTGTTCATCCACCAGCCGATCCACGCCAAATGACGGCGGGTTTCGGCGCTGGCGTAGGGGGCATTGGGAACATTTTGCAACTGGCGAACGACATACGGTTCGATCAGCAGGTTTTGGACTTTCTGGCGGGTATCCCCCTGAATCTGTTCCGGCTGGAACGGTTTGCCGTCGCGGTAGGTTGAGATCAGGATATTGATGAACAGCGGTTTGTTGGCTTCCCCCCAAACGTCATCATCTTCGCGCAGGGTAGCAATAATGTTGGCGACTGTTTCGCTGCTGATATGTTGCTTCAGGTAAGCCTCAAACTGCGTTTCGGTCAAAGGCTGTGCTTCAACCGCCTCTGAAATCGAGAGTTTTGTGGTTAATTCCCCATATTCTGCTGTCCGGCTGCACACGACCAACTGCCGTTCTAGGGTGATGAAGGTGTTCAATTCAGCAACACATTTGTCCCGGCTGGCTTTTGCCACTTCATCCAACCCATCTAAAAGGTAAATCAGACTGTCGCCGTTGATTAACTCCTTCGCATACTTGGTGTTTGCACCGTAATTCCGCTTCAGTTCAGCAATGAGCCAATCCTTCATGCTGCCGCCCGTTGCCCCCCATGACGACAGATTGAAAACCACCGGCACAGGTTTGCCTTTGGTTTTGGCCTCCTCTAAAAGATGTTGTGCCAATTGCAGCAACAACACGGTTTTGCCGCCACCCGGTGCGCCTAAAATCAGCAGTTTGTGGTTGGCGTTTTTGAAGGTTTGCGCCAGCGAATCCGGCGTGTTAGGGATTGAGGCAGGTGGGGCATCACCGCGCAGCAGCACCGTTTTGATAAATCCGAATATGCCCTGCGATTGCTCTACAGGCTGCGGTTTGGGTGCTGGATCTTCCGCAGTCGGTTTGATATATACCTCAAATTCCGCATCGCGCAGGGCATCCTGCAACACACCCTGAATCCAGTTTTTGCGTACCGTGTTGATGAGGATTTGACGGTTGCTTTGTGCAGGGATTTCGTCTTTGGCGGTGATGATTTCCCATGCGATTCTCAGCGGCTCAAACAGCGCCAGCAAACCGAGGATGACCAGCGCCATCTGCACATTCGACGGCTTGGCTTCCGAGGTGGCAACCACATAAGCCGCGACGAACGCAATCGCCGCGACGCCGAGAAAAAAGATCAGCCGTACCCGTCGAGACTTCAGCGCCGCCATCGTGTGCCTATCCTTTGGGGATGATTGAGTCGCTCCTTACATTATTATGTCGTAAAACCCCTCAAGCCGAAAGTTCACCCGCTTTTCAAACCATACCCGAACTTGACTTTCATAGCCCTTTTGTTCTATGATTGTCTTGTAGGGCGTCCGGGTAGCACCACACAAAACGGTGGAGACGCATTTTGGGCTAAAAAGGACAGCATATGATCTGTGGTGGTCTTTAAAGCCCCTCTCTCCGGTACGGGAGGGCGAGTGGCTGACCGAGCTTGCCCCAGTTGTCAGCCACGAGTAGGGGTGGGGTAAATTGCCCACCACTTAATGCAGCGCATGTCCTCCCTCCCATCTTACCAACCACCAAAAATAACCCGCATGGCAAACATGGCGGCGGCAGACCTCCAGACATCACTGCCACGCTTGCTCCCCTCGCCCTGAGGGAGAGGGGCTGGGGGTGAGGGTTTCCCAAATCTGCGAAATCTGCACAAAATCCTTCGCCGCATTTTTCGCACATTATGAACCTATACTTGTCGCCCAAACCCTTACCGACAAAGACGACGACGACAATCCCGCCCTTTGCGCGCAAACCCTATTTCGCAATCGCCGCAAACCAACCCTGTCTTTTCTGGAAACTGGCAACGCGTAACTGGAAACGCGTAACGACCAACAGCCCCCGTAGGCCAACCGTATTCCCCGCGTACAGCACCCCGCCCGCGCCGGACGTACAGTGAAGCCAAAAGCTCTATGCTGGGGAAACCGTCATGCGTGTTTTGACCATCTTCATGTTGCTCATGCTGTGTGTTTTTGTTCCCGCCCATGCCCAGACTCCCGCGCCGGAGTATGCCCCGGTAGTCTGCCCGTATCCCGAAAGCCGTAACTATAGCCCCAACATCGGCCACACGGTACAGGATCATCGTCTGCTGCTGGTGGATGTGACCACTGGCGCAACTCTCATGACTTTAGACGAGAAAGTCTTGAGCTACCGTGAGCGCAATATTTTTTGGGCACAAAACTGCCGCTATCTGGTCGCCCAAAATGTGTACGCCCCTTATGAACCCTATCCGCGCCGCTTCACCAGCCTTTACGATACCTTCAGCGGACAGCGTATTTTTCAGTCCGGGCGTGAAATCTATTTTCAACTGCTGTGGAGTCCCACACAGGAACAGTTCATCATCAAGAGTCCGCCCAATACCTATCTGATGAATGAGGCATGGGCCGCGCCCGTGCTGCTCTTCGACCAAGCTGCCGGTTATAAAGTCATGCGTTATTACGAATGGGATATGGCGCGCGGGCAGTTAATGGTCAGTTTTTCCCGCAACAGCAGCTATCTGATGGTGTATGACATCCACAACGGCGCAACGCTGGCCGCCATCAGTCAGCCGGAAATGTGTACTCCAACGGGCGTCTATTTCACCACCAGCGCCGATTCGCGTTATCTGCTGGTGTATACCTTCCGGGGCGAACCCGGCTGCGTAACGGTGTATGACCGGGATACGGGAACGGTGGTGGCGCAGGTGAACGGCGGCGGCGCTACGGCACGTGATGAAGAACAGTTTGCGCTCAGTTCGGATGGGCGTTATCTGGTGGTCGGTTTGCGGGCTTTACGGGTGTGGGATTTACAAAATCTGCCGGAGTCGTTTGAAGAACGGCTGCCGCTGTACCGCCACGAAGGGCCAATCGCCATTATTCAGTCGCTGCATTTCGTCAGCGGTGATGTGGTGGAGACGACCAGCGACGAGGGTGTGCAGGGGTGGAATATTGTGACGGGCGCGCAGGTGAGCGGTTGATTTACTTCCGTTCCGCCAGCGCCGACCGGATGGCAAGCAGGATCGTCTGCGCCTTAAACGGCTTGATGATATATCCGGCGATACGGTTAAGATTTTCGCCGCCAATGGTTTTTTGATCGTTGCCGCTCATGATGATGATCGGTACACCGGGAAACTGCCGGATAATATCCGCCCCGGTTCCATCCGGCAGCCCCCAATCGCAAAGCACCACATCCGGCGGTTGTTCCTGCGCCAGCAAAAGCGCATCCTCAACCGTGACGGCATGAAACGCCGTGTAACCCTCGAACTCTAATAATTCCCGGAGTGTGATGCCAATCATTTCTTCATCATCGATAATGAGTACACGCACAGGCTGTCCTTTACTTTGGTGATAGACCTTTATCTTAAAGCTACAGGACACTTAGCGCAACAACCTAATTCGGCACTCGGAATCAATGCCGATCCGGCAGGTTACTGTGACCACTTGGTTGGTGTACGATCCCAGCGGTGCGTACGCAGCTTTTCCACCAGATCAGCAGGCAGTGCTTTGCCATCACTGGCCGCGATATTAGCCTCGACATTTTTGAGTTTCCGCATCCCCGGAATGATGGTGCTGACGGTCGGATTCGCCAGAATAAACCGCAGCGCCATCTCAGCCATTGTCATCCCCGCCGGAATCAAGGGGCGCAGTGCTTCCGCCCGGTCAACCGAGGCGTGCAGATTTTCCGGCACAAAGTAGGTGTTGCGCCAGTCGCCTTCCGGCCATGTGCTGTCTTTGGTCAGCGTCCCGGTGAGTGTGCCTTCGTCAAACGGCACCCGCGCGATAATAGCGATATTCAGTTCTTTGCACAGCGGGAACAGATGATCTTCCGGGTTCTGGTCGAAAATATTGTAAATCACCTGCACCGCGTCAATCTGTCCGGTTTTGAGCGTCTCCAGGCAGTTATCCGGCTCCCAGCGGTTGACGCTGACCCCGAAGGATTTCACCAACCCTTCGCGCTTAAGGTCATCCACCGTCCGCTGCCAGCGTTCATCCTTCGCCCAGTCGTCCTCCCAGACGTGGAACTGCATCAGATCGATGTGTTTCGTACCCAGATTTTCGAGGCTTTTCATGGTCTGTTCGCGGATGTAATCCGAGGGGAATACATCTTCCAGACTAGACCCCCGGCGCGAAGGCCAGACGCGGTTTTTCGGCGGAATTTTGGTTGCTGTATAAAGCGTGTGAGTCGGGTATTCGCGCACCAGCCGACCGAGCAGTTTTTCGCTGTGGCCTTCGCCGTAAGCAAACGCGGTATCGAAAAAGTTGCAGCCGAGTTCGACCGAACGCCGCAAGCCTTCCATCGATTCGTCATCCTGCGAACCCGTCCAGCCACCCATGCCCCACATGCCGTAGCCCATCTCGGCCACCTGCCAGTCCGTGCGCCCAAACATCCGGTATTGCATCGTGTTTTCGCTCCTTTTAAAAGATATTTTTCAGCGTCAATGTACCACTTTTCCCGCTTCGTCGCATCCGCGTGGGGCAGTCGTCAGGTTCAGGTGAGCAGGTGTGGTTATAGTCTAACGGCTTTATGAGACTGAAAGGATTGCCATCCATGTTGAAATTCCGTCGATTCAAGGTTGCGCTACTGGGGATGCTGCTTGTGGTACTGCCGTTGTGGGCTGGGGCGCAGGATGTAATACCTACCCTTGATCCAATGCCGTTTCTAACACAGGAGGTTGTACCCTTTCTTGTTACAGCTCCACCTATTTCTAATTCAACTGAAAAGATAATGTACGGTATGATATTAAGCGGGGAAATGTTATCCGGAACAGAGCGCTATTACAGCTTTGATGGAAATGCGGGGGATGCGGTCAATATTGATTCATTAAATGAGACCTGTGTCAGGTTGGTAACACCCAATGGAGCGCACCTTGCAAATAACACCCTTGCTTTTGGTGACTATTATGGGATCGGTGCTGCTGTTTTACCCGAAACTGGTCTCTACCAACTCATCATCGGTGGGATGTGTGAAGGCGGTGTTGGGGGATTCTATCAAATCAGATTTCTACGGGTAAGCTACCAATTGATTGAATATGGGGATTCGGTTGAGGGTTCCATACTAGGGGATCGACAACCGATTGTGTATCATTTTGAGGTATCGGCGGACGATATCATTTTCATCCGTGTAAAATCGGAAGGACCGAACTTTTCCCTCAATTTGATTAATAGCAAAGACAATTCCCAAATTGCAATTACATCTCCAGAGCATAACCCGTTCATTGGCCCCGTAAAGATTACTGAGGATGGCATCTATATCGTCATTGTTAGCTATCCTGACCCATATATTCCAATGCCATTTACGGTTTATATTGATCGTCCTGTTGCTCAACCCATTCAGTTTGGTGTTCCACAGGAAGTCAATTTTACCGGGCAAGAGTCTTTATATGCCTACTCTTTCACAGGTGGTTATGGTCACGTGGGGCGTCTTTGGGTGGATAGTGATGGTTCAATCGATACCCAGTTTTTAATTTTTACCCGTGCAATCCCTACGGCTATGCACGAAGATGATGATAGTGGGGCGGGTTATGATCCTGAGTTAGAGTTTTTTCCTTTGAGTAATGGTTTCCTAGATTATGATTACTATATTTGGTTGCTACCGCGCACACCGGGAAGTGTAGGGCATGTCGAATTAGGGTTGGATTTGCTAGAGCCTTTCCGCATTGATGAAGAGGCTGTTGAAGTTCGCACAACCAAGAAACAGCACATTCACTATTTAGTTTTTGAAGGTCAGGCTGGTGAATCGGTAGAACTTTTAGTTGAGGTCATTCAAGGCACAAAACGTGGCCTTGGTGTTAATGCTCAACAGGGAGATCAGTATCTTGCTACTAATAGGAGCAACTTTGTTTCGACATTGATCCTATCTATTGAGCCCATAGTTGATGGTGACGTTTTAGTAAGCGTATCGACAATACCCTTTACTGAGGCGACCTTGCGGGTATCGTTGATGCGAGACGAATGAATGAAAGCAAAAAAGGGCGTCCCACATGAGACGCCCTTCCAATTGATGTATCTGAAGCGGGTTACAGAATCTGCGAGAGGAACAATTTGGTGCGGGGATGCTGAGCGCTCTCGAAGAAGTAATCCGGCGTACCCTGCTCCACAATCCGCCCCTGATCGAAGAACAGCACTCGGTCAGCCACTTCACGGGCGAAGCCCATTTCATGCGTGACGCACAGCATCGTCATGCCGCTTTTCGCCAAGCCCTTCATAACATCCAGCACTTCTTTAATCATTTCCGGGTCAAGCGCTGATGTGGGTTCGTCGAACAACATGATTTTGGGTTCCATCGCCAGCGCACGGGCAATAGCCACACGCTGCTGCTGACCGCCGGAAAGCTGTCCCGGATATTTGTTGGCCTGTTCAGGAATGCCAACGCGATCCAGCAGTTCCTTTGCCTTTGCTTCCGCTTTTTCACGCGGCCACCCACGCACTTTGATCGGCGCGAGGGTGATGTTTTCCTGCACCGTTTTGTGTGGGAACAGATTGAACTGCTGAAAAACCATGCCGATTTCGCGGCGGATGGCGGCGATGTTGCGGACATCATTCCCCATCTCGATGCCATCGACGATAATCTGTCCGGCCTGATGTTCTTCCAAACGGTTGATGCAGCGAATGAAGGTGGATTTCCCCGACCCCGATGGGCCGATCACCACCACCACTTCCTGCGGAGCGACATCCACCGTAATATCGCGCAGGACGTGGAATTCACCGAACCATTTATTGACGTTGGTGCAGCGAATGATCGGTTCGCCGTTGGCAGTCACTTCATTGGACATGGAAACAAACCTCGTGAAACACCCTACACTTTAAAGTTATCAGTTGTCAGTTTTTAGTTCTGGGTTCCGGGTTTTACTCGTACCTCAGAACTGATTATATCTTCCGCGCCAGAGCCTTGCCCGCCCCGCTGGATTCGATGCGGCGGCTGATGCTGGCGATGGCATAGCAGAAGGCGAAATAGAACACAATCAGGAACACATACACCTCGCGCCGCAAACCCAGAAATTCAGTCTGCGCGACGACCAACTCGCCCATCGCGGAAAAATCCAGCAATCCGACGATAGCCACCAGCGAGGTATCTTTAAACAGCGAAATGAACTGCCCCACCAGCGCGGGCAATACCGCCCGTAACGCCTGTGGCAGCGTAATTTGCAGCGTGATTTGAATCCCGCTTAAGCCCAATGCTTTGGCGGCTTCTTCCTGCCCCGGCGGGATGGATTGCAGACCGCCGCGCACATTTTCCGCCAGATAAGCCGCGCTGAACAGGATGATACCCACCATCGCCCGGAACACATTGGGCGTCTCGGCCAGCGTGGGATTAACCAGCGGCACAAGTAGCTGCGCCATGAACAGCACCGTAATCAGCGGAACACCGCGTACAAATTCGATATACAGTGTGGAAAGCAGACTGATGATCGGCAAACTGCTGCGCCGCCCCAGCGCCAGCAAAATCCCGATGGGGAACGAAGCAATGATGCCCACTGCTGAAAGCATAATCGTTAGCAGCAAACCGCCCCAGCGCCGCGTGTCCGTCAGCGGCAGGATATTGCCTAACCCGTAGACGAGGATGAACATTAACACCGGGCCAACGAACCACATCCACGTAGCGATGCGGCCAGAAGTGGCTTTGGGGCTGAGTGTACCGGGGCGCAGCCGATCAAGAACCATGCCCGCACCATAACCCACCAGCACAGTAACCACCAGCACCAGCACTGCCACGTTAATCTGTGACAGGAATGGGCCGACGAACAGCCGTAGATATTCCCCGAAGGGCTTTACCCCGCGATACTGGTTGTTAATCACCGTCGTCGTTGGGAGGTTTCGGTTGTCAGCATCGACAGGCCGTAATTCCTCAGTAGTGAATAGATCAGTCAGGCGGGTGTACTGCACCACGCGCTCGGTAGCCGCTATGGCCTCGCCTTCGACCACCTCGCCGGAGCGGGTGACGTTGCGTTCCAGAATGGGGAAGATGCCCTGTGTCCGAATGATAGCATTGGCTGTCTCACCCTGAACGGTCTTTTTCAGCACATACCAGCCGTCTTCCGGCAAAGTGAGCGTCAGCGGTGTGCCGTTGCTTTCCAATGTCTCGCTCAACAGCACTTCCCCGGTTGGCCCGCGTCGGATTTCAATATCGACCGCAACCGGCTGATTGAGCGCATAAGTATCGGTAATCGGATCGGGGACAGTCAGACGGTCAAGTTCGGTCTGAAGCACCGTGCGCTGATTGGTCGTTAGCAGATCGCCCGTCAGCAGCGTTTGAATTTCTACGATTCGGGCGGCATTGTTCAAACGGTTGGTCGCAGCATTTCGCAGCGCATTAGCCGCATCATCCCCAAAGCCGGATAAACCCGAAAGAATTTCATCGCTGGCGGTCAAATCAGTAGCGATCTGGACACTGATGACCTCGCCTGTTTGCCCCGTGAATGCCAGTTCGGGCTGCGCCGTCAGCGTATCCGCGCCGGTCGTAATGTCCACACTGCCAGCCGCGAAATAAGTGGAAGGCATTGGCATGGTGGCAGTGATAACCGGAGGCAGGATGAACATCAGCGCCAGAATGATGACAATGGCGATCAACAGGCCGCGCGTTAGTCGTGCCCACGCCCACAGGCTCAAGCCAATGGTCAGCATGGCGAACAGCGTCAGCAGCGTGACTCGCCATTCCGCACTGGGTTCATAACGACCGAGCATAAATTGACGCAGGTTGAAGGTGATGGCAAACCAGTTGGCTTGTCCGATTGCCCAGCCGAGGAAACCAATAACCGCACCGACTACCAACCCCACGCCAGCAATCGTGAGCAGCGAGTCGAACGGGGTGCTGAACAGATTTTTCTGCACCCATGCCAGCGGCCCAACTGCCAGCAAAGGCGGTGGAAGTTCCGGCGGTTCCTCGTAATTGACGATGGGCTGTGGAAGCGTTGTCATGGAGCTACCTCGTCACAAGTTGGAAGCGGCGGTTGAAAGTATTGGTGACGAAGGCGATCAACAGGCTAATGATGAGGTAGGTAATCATAATCATGGTGATACCCGTCACCGATTGCCCCGACTGATTCATAATAGTGGTTGTCACCAGCACCACATCCGCGTAAGCAATCGCAATCGCCAGACTGGAATTTTTGGAAAGGTTCAAATATTGGTTGCCCAGCGGTGGAATGATGACCCGCAGCGCTTGCGGCAGGATAATAATCCGCAGCGTTTGCGAAGTGGTCAAACCCAGCGCCCGCGCCGCTTCGATCTGCCCACGCGGGACAGCCAATATGCCCGCCCGGACGATTTCCGCGATATACGATGAGGTATAAACCACCAGACCGAGCAGCAGGCCAATATATTCCGGCTGCACTTCAGTGCCACTGGTGAATCGGAAACCTGTCTTTTGCGGCAGTTTAATCAGCAGCGGCTGTGTGCTGTATACCTGTTCATCAGCTTTGGTGAGCAAACCCTGTGCCTGTGCCTCGCTCAATGGCATCGTCACCAACTGCCCATCCTGTTCGAGCGTGATGTTCGCGGGCGACGGTTCTAATCCAGTGAAAATCCAGCCAACGACTGTGAAACCGATAATGGCAATCAACACATACCAACCGCGCGGATACTGAATGCCCGTTGTTTCAATCAGCCGCCCAAAATAAATCCACAGGATGAACCCCAATGCCAATCCGATGCCGACGAACGCCAGCCATTCGGTCATGCGGGCAGTCGCCAGAATTTCCGGGAAAACAAAACCGCGCACACTGATGAAAACTGCCGGGTAAACTTCCAGACGGGCGGCGACCTCCGGGGCGATGCCGAAATAAAACAGCAAACCGCCGATGAGTTGGCCGAGCGTCAAACCCAGCGCACGCCATTTCAGTTCCTTCGGCGCGAACCACGCAAGGGCGATCAGAATCAAACTGAGGACGAAATAAATCAGGAATGCCGGATTGCCCGGATTACCGCTGCCATACAGGGCTTTCCACGCGGCTTGGGTGAAGGCCATACGGAAGGCGAATTCTGCCGCGATGACCGCCGCATAAAACGCCGTCATGATCAGCACCCGCCGGGGCGCATTCACCAGATAATGTCCCAGCGAACGGCGCAGGAAAAAGAATAAGACCAGATAAATCGCAAATCGCAGCGGGATGGGCAGAATGCCTTCGCTGGGGAAGGTCAACGGTTGCTGAAAGGCGGGCAGCGACAGAATGATGATGAAGTACCAGACGAACAACTGCACCAGTAACGGTGTGTTCCGCAGCACTTCGACATATACGCGTGAAACGGTACGGATCAGCCAGTTGGAACTCAGCAGGAATATGCCCACCAGAATGCCCAGCAGTGTCGTCAGCACCAAACCTGTTGTAACCACCCGGATGGTATTCGTCAGGCCGACCTGAAAGGCCGTGCCATAGTTGCTGTTAGAGGTATACCACTCCGGCGCGTTGCTGATGTCGAACCCGGCGCGGTTTTGCAGGAAGGTCAGGTTGGGGGTCAGATTTTTGGTCGCCAGCGAGGAAACGATGGACGACCAGATGGCGGAAATTAATGTCACCACCACAATCAGGAAAATAATCTGACCGACGATTTGCAGGACACGTACATCCCGCAGGAAAGCGGGGATGATGCTCTGGTTAGGGTTGGCATTGGCTGACATAGTTGGCTGGCAATGCTCCGGGTGGATGTGTTGTAGGGGCGACCAGATTGGTCGCCCCCACAGGTTATAAACAAGAACCTCTTGGGTTTAGCGGAACGGCGGTGCGTACAGCAGGCCGCCATTTGTCCACAGACCATTCACGCCACGCGGCAGGTTGAACGGGGTGTCCGGGCCGAGGTTACGGTCATAGATTTCGCCGTAGTTGCCGACCTGACGAATGACTGGAACCATGAAGTCATTGGCGATGCCGAACAGCGAACCAATCGCGTTTTCGCCTTGGCCGAGGAAGCGCTGGATTTCCGGC
Organism: Anaerolineae bacterium; assembly: GCA_019912965.1. Lineage (GTDB taxonomy): Bacteria > Chloroflexota > Anaerolineae > Aggregatilineales > Phototrophicaceae > CFX2. The sequence goes on along the minus strand of JAIOHM010000041.1, from coordinate 6,294 downwards.
ACTTCGCTGGTCAGGAATTCGTCAATGTTCGCGCTGGTGATGCCATATTCTTCAGCCTGAATCAGACCGAATACTGTCCATGCAACAATATCTGCAAACTGCGGGTCAGACTGGGGTGTCAGCGGCCCCAGCGGTTCCTTGCTGAGGGTGATGTCCAGAATCAGGTGCTGGCTCGGATCGGGAGCCTGCGACTTGTAGGCCAACAGACCGCTCTTGTCAGTGGTGAAGGCATCGCAGCGGCCTTGCAGGTAAGCGTCCCATGTGGCGGCGGCATCCGCGAACACCTGTGGGCTGTAGCTGATATTACGCTGGCTGAAAGCATCGGCCAGATTCAGTTCGGTGGTCGTACCGCTCTGGACGCAAACCGTCGCGCCTTCCAGTTCTTCAATGGTGGCCGCGCCGCTGGCAACGGTTACCATGATGCCCTGTCCATCGTAGAAGGTGGTGGGGGCAAAGGTTGAACCCCATGTAGCATCGCGAGAGAGTGTCCATGTGGTATTGCGGGACATAATATCAATTTCTTCGCTCTGGATCGCGGCCTGACGTTCGCCAGCTTCCAGCGGACGGAAAGTGACTTTGGTGGCGTCGCCCAACACGGCGGCAGCCACCGCGCGGCAGACATCCACATCGAAGCCTTCCCATTCGCCCGCGTCATTGACGACCGCGAAACCGGCCAGACCAGAGGCATTTGCGCCGCAGATCAGTTCGCCACGGTCGATCACACGCTGCGTAATCGGGCCAAGCTGGACAGCGTCCTGCGCCACAACCGTAAAGCTGAGTGCAACCGCGCTCAGGGCGACCAGCGCCAATACCAGTATTAGACGTTTAAACATCGAACCTCTCCTTCATCAAAATCTTTGCACGTAGAGCGTATTCTGTATGCGCCGTGCCGCGTGGTATAACATGGTTCTTGCGGTACAGCATGTGAGGGGCAGTCTACCGTAATATCAAGTAACTGTCAAAAATTGCGCCCACAGGGGAGAAACGAATTTGTACCCCTTTAATTTGGTGATTCTGACGGATTACAGGCGTAACCGCTTCAGGTAATGAAACAGGGGGTGGTGTACGCCCCCTGTCCGGATTGTTCATAATGGATGATGGGCTTTAACCCACTTGGATTGGTGTTGAACTGCCGCTACTGCCAGTCCGGTGCATACAGCAAACCGCCGTCGCGCCACAGGCTGTTCAACCCGCGCTCAATCGGCAGCATGGCGTCCGGCCCCAGATGACGATTGTAGATTTCGCCATAATTGCCCACCTCGCGAATGACGCCCAGCATGAAGTTCGGCGCAAGACTCAACGGGGTGCCAATCCCCAATGTCGGGTCGAGGAATCGGGATACCGCCGGGCCGACTCGCGCGATGTACTCCGCGTCACTTTCCGCAACCGTCTGCCCTTCAATGCGGCGGATCAGTGCATTCACATTCTCGCTGCTCACCCCCAACTGTTCGGCTTCGATCAAACCCCACAGCGTCCAGCGAACGATATTCGCCCACTGGTCATCGCCCGCCCGGATAACTGGCGCGAACGGCTCACGGGTATAAAGCTGGTCAGCCCGCTGCCACACACGGAATGCATTCGGATCGCCCGAACGTTGTTGAAGCACCGTCAGGTTGACCACATCGGCGCTCTGGGCATCACAGCGGCCTTCGCTCAATGCATCGCGGGCTTCTTCCAGCGTCGGCAATGTCAACAACTGACCACTGAAACCGAGGCTGGACATGTACGGCAGCAAACGATTTTCGGCGGTGCTGCCTTCTACCACACAAATCGACGCCCCATCCAGATCAGCCCATTCAGCGCTGTTGTTTTCCGACCGCACCATGATCGACTGCCCGTTATAGAAATTCGCCGGGGCAAATTCCAGATCGCGCGTGTCGTCGCCCAGCGTCAACACCACGTTATGCAGCAGAATGTCAATCTCGCCAGAACGCAGTGCGTCCTCGCCATCTTCCACCGTCGTATAAATTTCAAGCTGTGCTGCCGTCGCGTCCCCAAAAATAGCCGCCGCAATCGCGCGACAGAAATCCACATCAAAGCCGTTAATCTGCCCCGTATTGGGGTCGAGATAACCAAAGCCAAACAGATTGGGGTTGACGCCGCAGTTGACCAGCCGCCGCGAAAGAATACCGTTGAGCGTTGGCCCAGCCGGTGGCGGGGTCGGTGTTTGTGCCAGCGTGGGCCAACTGCCCAGCATCACCAGCAGCAGCAGCGAAATGAACTTTTTCAAGGGCTACTCCTCTTCTTTAGGGATGATGATTCCCGGCGGGCGGATGGCCTCCAGTTTTTCCATAATGGCTGCCCGCACCTCGCCCGGTTCCGCGTGGCGACCCAGCGCCTTTTTGGAGAAAACCACCTCACCGTTGACGGTCACCTCAAACTTGCCTCCTGAAGCCGGAATCAGCTTCCAGGAGCGCACAAAAACCTCGATTTCACGTTCTTTCAGAATGTCGTCCGTCAAACTGACGGCGCGCCCGGTATAATGTCAAACCGCGCAGTATTCGAGCGTAATATCCAGCAGTGGGTATTGCATAGTATCACCCTTTCAACCCGCAAACCCTGCAATGGTGTCCAGCATAGCACACCATCCATGCCGCGCCAAACCAGACGTGAATTTATACTGAAAAAAGTTCAGCTTGGCTTGCATATAACGCTGGCGTAATATAATAGAAGGAAGCAAACAGGAGAATTGGCGTGGGCCAGCTACAAAACATCATCACTGAATATCAACAAATGCGCGGTCAGGGCATGGAAGCCAAATCGGCGCTTTACACGCTCCGTAATCGAATCGAAACCTTGAGCCGCACCGAACGCGACGATCTGGCCTCACTGCTGAGGGCATACGAATCCAGTATCCTCAATCCCAAACCCGCATCTATTGACGACACCAAACCCCGAAACAACCTCATCCGCCCGATTGCCCCGCCCGTTCCCCAGACCGATACAGCAGAAACGCGCCGGATTGCCACCACCGAAGTCGAAGCCGCCATCATCTGGGTCACCTGCCCCAACTGCGGCAAAGCCAATCAGAAGCACGAAGTATTTTGTTATGGCTGCGGTGGCATGTTGGAAACGGCGCGCGGCACGTATGAAACCCGCCATTTTGAAGACTCCAGTGGAGCGCTGGATAGCGAACACTTTGGCGACGAATCCGTGCTGGTGCTGCGGGTGCGCGGCTCGGCGGAAGCGCTGGAAATCCGTCCGCAAAAATCGGCGCAGGAAATTATCATCGGGCGTGGCACCAACGGCAGCGCCATGATGCCGGATGTTGACCTGACGCAAAAAGGCGCGGCGGATCTCGGCGTATCCCGGCTGCATCTTTCCATCCGTTACGATGGCAAAGGCCGTTCCGTGCTGGTGGCCGATTTAAACAGCGCCAACGGCTCGTTCATCAACGGGCAGCGCATGTTAGGGAAAGAAGTCCGGGTGCTGCGGCATGGCGATGAACTCCGTTTGGGGCGCATGGTGTTGATGGTTTCCTTCCGTCATCCCGGCAACGAAAAGTAACCTCATGCCCCCCATTTTCGTCAGCCACGCCAGCAAGGACGATGAAATTGTTACCCGGTTGCATAATGAACTCGAAGCCGCCACCGGGTTGAACCTCTGGGTTGACCATAAGGACATTCCCCCCGGCGCGAACTGGCAGATAACCATCGACCAAACCCTGCGCGAAACCGATGCCATGCTGCTGGTCATCAGCCGCAATTCCGCCAACCGCGAAGAAGTCATGGCCGAATGGCGCGATGCCCTGTTACGCAATCACACCCTGCTGATTGCCATCATCGACGACATCCCGATAGACGAAATTCCCTCGCGGTTACGCATCATTCAGATGGTCAATCTCCATGCCGATTGGAACGCCGGAATCCGCGCCTTGACCGCCGCCATCAAGGGCGAGGCTTTGCCCGTCGATGCCCCGCTGACGCCTGTCCGCCCGATCATCGGACACATCGACCGCCGCTTGACGACCATCCCCATGACCGGACGCGACGACGATTTGAAAGAAATTTTGCGTCTGCTCAAACTTGCACCCGCAGCCATATTGGGCATGGGTGGACTCGGCAAATCGCGCCTCGCCGCTGAACTCGCCCTGACCAGCCCGGATGTGGATGGCGCGGTCTGGCACACCGCCAGCGATATTTCCCGCCCGGACGAGGTGATTGAATTGTTACGCGACCATTTTAACCTCGAAGTCACAGCCGACCGTCCTGCCGTCCTCAAAAAGCTGCGTTCGTCCAAGCGGCTCATCATTCTCGATAACGCCGAATCCGTCCCTACCGATGATCCACGTCGTGCAGCTTACGTGAAACTGGTCGATGATCTGGCCGATGCTGGCGGGCAGGTTTTGCTCACCAGCCGCGTCGAATGGCCGGATTTGCATCGCTGCGGTTTACATACCCCGCGCACCCTCGCGCCCGATTCGGCTGCTAAAGTCGTGCTTGATATGGGTGAGGTGCTGAGCGTCAAGGCGGATTTAAACCCTCACGCCGCCTCAATTGCCGGAGCAGCCCGCTTTCATCCACGTTTGATCGAATGGGCAGTCGGCCTGATGCGGAAATTTCCTGTTCAGAAAGTCCTCGCGGATTTGACCGATCTGAAAAGCAAAGGCGCACAGGACGCGCTGGACGAGATGATCCTGAAAACCCTGCGCCAGATGACCGAGGCACACGGCGACCAACCCGCCGCCATCCTCAAGCGCCTCAACGTCTGTCGCGGCGGCTTCACCTACGAGGCAGCGGAAGCACTCACCGCGCTCCCTGAAAATCCCGCCGACTCTGTAGGGACGCAACATGTTGCGTCCGAATCTTCCCTAGCACCTAGCACCTCGGACTTCGCACTAGATGACGCCCTCTCCACCCTGCAAACCTACCGCTTCGTCACCTTCGACGGCACACGCTACACCATCGACCCTTTAGTCATCACCGCCGTCGGCGAAGACCCAAGCGCCCACCGACCCCACTACGATTACTACCTTGTGCTGGCTGACCACCATCACAAAAAACAGGATTACCTCGGCCTCGACCCCGAATCCGCTAATCTGGAAGCCGCCTTCGAGTGGGCATTAGCCACAGGTGATGGCGAAGATGCACTGTGGTTGGCGAATGCTTGTGGTCATTTTCTATCAAATCGTGGTCGTTTCGATTTGCGTTTGAACTGGTTTGAACGGGTTTCAGCCACCCTGCAAAATCACCCAGATAAGGCACTGCGCGCCAATGGTCAAAACAGCTTGGGCGTTATCTATATGCAGCATCCAATTGGCAGCCGCCGTGAAAATCTGCACCGCGCCATTGATGCCTATCAAACCGCGCTGGAATACTACACCCCCACCGCCGCCCCGCAGGATTATGCCATGACCCAGAACAATTTGGGGACTGCCTACGGCAATCTGGCTGAAATCGAAGACCGCGCCGAGAACCTGCAACGCGCCATCGAATGCTTCCAAGCCGCACTGAAATACTACACACCGAGTACTGCCCCGCTGGATTATGCCATGACCCAGAACAATCTGGGGAATGCCTACCGCAATCTGGCAGCCGTCGAAGATCGCGTCAACAATCTTGGTCGCGCCATCGAAAGCTATCAAGCCGCGCTGCAATACTGGACAGCAGAAACCGCTCCACTGTATTATGCTGCGACCCAGAACAATCTGGGGATTGCCTATCAAATGCTGGCAGCCGTCGAAGATCGCGCTGATAACCTGCGCCGCGCCATCGAGACCTACCAAGCCGCGCTGGAATATCGCACTCCCACCGCCGCCCCGCTGCATTATGCTCAGACCCAGAACAATCTGGGGGCTGCCTACAGCGATCTGGCAGAAATCGAAGATCGCGCTGATAACCTGCGCCGCGCCATCGAGACCTACCAAGCCGCGCTGGAATATCGTACCCCGACCGCCGCGCCGCTGGGTTATGCCATGACCCAGAACAATCTGGGGGCTGCCTATTGGGAGCTATCAAAAACTGAGAATAAAGAATCAAATCTTCGACAAGCCCTGAAATATGCCGAAGCATGTTTAGAATATTGGACACCAGAAACCGCCCCATTAGAGTATGCAACTTTGCAGCAAGGACGAGGACTTGCTTACGAAGATTTAGACGATCTGGCCGCTGCTATCGCCTGCTGGCGCGAAGCCGCAATCTACTACCGCCAAATGGAGGCCATCGACAAAGCGGATGAAATGCTGCGCTGGATTGCCGACGCCGAAGCGAAACTCAAGGGGTGAAATCGTCTTCAAAGCCCCTCTCCGGTACGGGGAGGGGCTTTGAAGACGATTTCACCCCTTGAGTTTCGCTT
>JAIOHM010000040.1 GCA_019912965.1 Anaerolineae bacterium | reverse complement strand
CCGTACCGTCACGATGAACTGCGGATCAGATGGATCAGCTTCAATTTTCTGCCGAACATGCCCGATATGGACATCGACAACCCGCTCTTCCCCGTAAAAGTCATATCCCCAAACACGCTCTAACAATTGTTGGCGAGTCAGAACCATTCGGGCATAGGTGGCTAATGTGGACAGCAGCTTGAACTCCAATGCAGTCAGCTCAATGAGTTCGCCATCCCGCTGGACTTCGTGCCGCTGCATATCAATTTTCAGGTGTTTGAAGGTGAGGATTTGTTGCTCGTTCTGGGTTGTGTTACGTCCACGCCGAAGGATGGCTTTGACTCGCGCCGCTAATTCACGCGGGCTAAAAGGTTTGGTCAGGTAATCGTCTGCCCCAACCGTCAATCCCATCACCCGGTCAAACTCCTCCGATTTGGCGGTGAGCATCATCACATAAACATCCGATTCGCGCCGAATTTGCCGAAGCACTTCCAGTCCGTCCATTTCCGGCAGCATAATATCGAGGATGACCAGTTCGGGTTGGTAACGGCGAAATGCAGCTAAACCCTGCACACCATCTCGTGCCAGATGAACGGTGTTGCCATCACTTTTCAAATAGGCTTCAACGACGTTGAGGATACTCTCTTCATCATCAATCACAAGAATAGTCGCCATAAGTAGTTGCCATTCGATTATCTATTGACCTCATTATGGCATCAAATATCGGGTTGAGGGTCAATTCGTCGTTGCCAGGGGTACATCGAGCGATAGCAACCTCAATCTTTTGATTGAATGGGGCTATCTCGAATGCAGTCATAAAGCAGTAGCAAGTTGCTAGTGGCTTTTCGAGGTCTTATCTGTCAGGGTTTCTGTGCCGATGTAAATGCCGTAATGCGGCAGGATACGCCGGTGCAGCACCAGAATGACGGCTGCTGCGATAAACGCCACGCCGAAGACCAGCAATGAACTGACGATGTTGTTCATGATGGCTGGGTCAATCAGCAGGACGATGGCAAGCACCAGCATGACCATCCCGCCGATGAGCTTAAGCAGTCGCCCCTGCTTTTCCTCGAATTTGCTGGCTTTCAATGTGAAAACGACGGAAACAAAAACGATCAGTTCGTCTGCCAGAAAAATCAGCATATAAAGTCCCAGTAGCAGAACGAAATTCAGAGCAGTGACCTCGTGGGCAGCAATGAGGTTTGTCCACAGAACCGGGAGTCCTGATGTGCAGGGCAATTCAACGAGCGTGATACCCAGCGCCATAACTGCTGTTGCCGCGATCAGCGCCGGGGTGGATTTATCACCGACCAGCAGCCCACGCATGTCACGGTAGATTTTCGGCTTGTGTTTATCGGCGATGGTGAGTGAAACACCTTTTTTGTACCAAAAATAATCCTTGATGTTAATCAGTGCAAATGCCAGCGCCAGCAGCGCAACCCCGACTTGTATCCACCCCATGAAACCAACAAAACTAAAAACACTGAACAGACCGACGATAAACAGGATGTAAACCGCCGATGTGACCGTCAGGAACGTCAGCCCAACGATGACGATCTTCCTGCGCGAGCCGGAGTGAATCACCAGCCCCAGCAGCAGGGAAAGCACCCACAGCGAACAGGGATTGAAGCCGTCCACGAAAGAAATCAGCGCCGTGCTGACCCCCAGTGACAGATTATCCAGGTTGATCACACCGATTAGCGGCAGGGCGATTGTGTTTTCAACCGGGGAAAGTGCGGTGTTTGTATCGGCAGCCGCGATCTCCGGCTCTGGCTGGGCATCCATCGGGACAACGCCTACGCCGGGATCGGTGCAGGCCATTTCCAGACAGGTAATGACGGTTTCCTCGATCTGGCGAGCGACGTTTTCGCTGAATCCTATCCAGTAGCGGTCATGAATAAATGTCGTCGGCACCCCACTGGGTTCAAGCCCGTGTTCGGCCAGCATCTGGCTCAGGTATAGACGATTGACTTCGTTATAGTAGACCTCGTAATCCCGAACAACGATCTGCGGGTAATCTACTACCAGTTCAGCCAAAAAAGCCCGTTCTGCACGACAATGGGGACATCCGTCGCCCCAGAAAATATAAAGGATAACCTGCTCCGGTGGTGCATTTTGCGCCTGTACAGGTTCGGCACCAAACGCAAGCGGCGCGACCAGCAGCAAAATCAGGAGCAGAAGTTTTCCGCGCATACCCATAATGGTTTTCGCCTATGCAAAACATCATGCTTATAGCGTACCGTCTGACACCTCCGTCCCGTAAGTGATAGGTGTGCCATCCCAAAGTTACATTTATCACAAACGAAATCTTCAAATAGCTTGCCGATCGGGATATGTTCCCGACCTATCCGGGCATTCTTCCTGCTCAGAACGTGACCCCTGCTCATGACACCAGGACACCTTCTCCTTTAGGCTAGATAAAGAAAAACAGAAGATATGTTGTTTGATGGACATGTGCTTTGCATGACATCAGAACCAGTTACGTTCCAAACAGCCCCCGCCATTATTAGAGGGAGAAGTCCAAATGATTAATGTCAAGGACAGCATCGTTATCCATCGTCCAGTTGAGGAGGTCTTTGCCTATGTGAGCGATCTTACAAACGCTCCTGAATGGCAAACCGGGCTGATTGAAGTACGAAAAACGACGGCAGCGCCCTTGGGAATAGGGACGCAATTTACCTTTGTCCGCAAATTTCTGGGGCGGAAACTGGAAGCCAGTAACGAGTTCACCGTATACAAACCTGATGAGATCGTTACGTTTAAAACCACCTCTGGTCCTATCTCCGTCGAAGCATCCTATCTCTTTGAGACGGAACCGGAAGGCACCCGAGTCACCTGCCATATTGAAATGAAGCCAGAAGGTTTTTCCAAGCTGGCGGAGCCGCTGATTGCTGCCAGTGTCAGACGAGAGATGAGCGCTGAATTTGGTTATCTGAAAGACCTGCTCGAAAACCGGGCAGTTGAGATTTTGTCGAAATGATCAGTCTCACTCAATCACGCCCGCGCTGGCTGCCTGTGCATACCCTTGCCATAGGGTTTAGCCTCAGCTATTTGATCCTCGATTGGCATCTCGATTTGTTCGATCCGCTGAGACCAACTTCATTATCCGTCGTTCAGGCGTTCGTGCTGGTCATGGGTGCAGTAGTTTACGCCGCGTGGGTGGGCGCACTCGTTCTGGCAAGTCAGGGCAGTTGGCGCGGTTTGGTTGCCACGCTTGTGCTGAACGGGTTAGGCGGACTGTGAAACGGGCTGAGTATTGTTGCCTGTCTGCCACCTTGTTCAGGCGCGTCGCCCTTTGGCGATATCAGCCATATCGGAAGTCTGGTTTTCGGCGCATGGGCGATGGTCGAACCGTGGCAGGCGCTTAAACACCGGTAGTTTGTACGAAGTGAGAAATTACTTAGGAGGAAAAATGGTATCCCGATGGTCATTGAAGTTTGTTATTGGACTGATGTTTGTTCTGATTAGTGTGCTGCCTGCGCTGGCACAGGAAGAAATGCCACCACTGCCCGGTGAACTGGTGTTAGGTGATTTGAGTGCGCCGCGCGGACTGGCTTTTGATGCCAATGGCAATCTGCTCGTCGCGGTGACAGGCACAGGTGGTGAGACGGAATTTACAATGCTCGGACCAGAGGGCGAAAGTACCGTCAATGCTGGTTTGAGCGGACGCATTGTCTCAATTGCGCCGGATGGAACGACTGCTGATCTCATCGCCGGTCTGCCAAGTTACGCGATGGCGATGGAAACCCTCGGCGTGTACCGAATTATCCCCAACGGCGACTCGCTCTGGTTGCTGTTCAGCGGCGCGGGCGCGGGGAACACTGGCGCATTCTGGCAGGACTCGGTAGTGGAATATGATGCCGAAACGTTCGCTGTGAGGAACATTATTAACCTCAACGATTTCGAGGCAGTCAATGATCCCGACGGGAATGGCTATGATACCAACGTCGCTGACATCGACTGGGGTGCTGATGGCACACTCTACATCGTAGATGCGGGCGGCAACGATCTGCTCTCATGGACAGCAGAAGGTGGCTTGCAGCTTGTCCATGCGTGGACAGATAACCCTGTCCCGACCTCAATTGAGGTGGCAGAGAATGGCAACCTCTATATCGGCTTTCTCGGCGCGGGTTTAGCACCCGGCGCGGGCAAAATTGAACACTGGTCAGGTGGGGAACTGGTCGAAACCTTCAGCGGTTTGAACGCGGTGAGTGACATACTGCTCGATGGCGACACGCTTTATGCTGTGCAGTTGACCGTGTTCACTGATCAGGGTCCCGGACCGGGCAGCGTGGTCATGGTCACGGCTGACGGTGCAATCCCTGTAGCTGAAGGACTGCTCGCGCCATTCGGCATCGCACAAGGCGCTGACGGTGCGCTGTATGTGACCTTCGGCACGATTGCTTTCGCGCCCGGCATGACCGGTGGTGTTCTCCGGTTGGATATGTAAATCGCTGATTTTTTAGATATGGATGCACCTATCAATAGAGGGTGCATTCACTTTCTTTATGAGATTGCCAATGTGTAATTGGGTCATGTTCATTGCTTTCGCGCTGATGATGTCAGGATGTGCTGCATCGCCTCCCATGTTTGCTCCAATTGCAGGCGATGCCGAAGACGGCGCACAACTCTTTGCACAAGGTCGGGACGAAGTACCTCCATGTTTGACCTGTCATCGGGTCATTCGTGGTCAGGTCGGATTCAGCATAGGGCCGAACCTCGCCGGGATCGGTGAACGTGCCGGGACACAAGTCGCAGGGTTATCGGCAGAGGAATACGTGCGTCAGAGTATCCTCGAACCGGAGCGCTACATTGTGTCTGGCTATCGCGACATCATGTATCCCGACTACAGCGCACATTTGACGGAACAGAACATCCAGGACTTGATCGCATATCTGCTCATGTTATAGATAATGTGGGATTTTCAAGAGGGTAGAAATGAACCGAACTTTTATCTCAACGAATGGCAGCAGGCTGGCACGCGCAGAATGCCACGGCGATCAATGGTCAGTCGAGTTTCTACTCGAAGGTACAAAGGTATGCTGCCTGGCTGTTGACCCCCATAATCAGAATGTTGTGTATGCCGGAACACAGGGCAGTGGCGTACTGCGGTCTGATGATCGCGGCAAAACATGGCATCCAGTAGGCATGAAGGATCATGTTGTCAAAGCGATTGCGGTAAGTCCCGTTGAACCCGGTCTGATGGTCGTCGGCACCAGACCCGCGAGCGTTTTCATTTCGCGGGATGGTGGACAAAGTTGGATGGAATCGGTGTCCTTTAAGAAAACGAGACGCTGGTTCTGGTTCTCACCTGCGGAAAAGCCATTTACCGCCTATGTGCAGGGCATTGCGCTCTCGCCCACCAACTCCGACGTGATGGTGGGCGGGGTCGAGTTTGGCTCGGTGGTACGCAGCACGGATGGCGGCAAAACCTGGCAGGCTCACCGTAAAGGCGCGTTACGGGACTGCCACTCGATCAAATTTCATGTGACCAATGGCAATTGGGTGTATGAGGGCGGTGGCACAGGCGCGGGGGCTGCCTTCAGCCGCGATGCTGGAAACACCTGGACACAGTCCAGACAGGGTCTTGATCGCCATTATGGTTGGGCAGCCGCAGCAGACCCCGCGCGCCCGGAGGTGATGTATGTTTCCCTGTCACCCGGTCCCATGAAGGCGCATAGCACCGACAACGCGCAAGCTTACATCTTCCGCTCAATAGGGGGTGGCACGTGGGAGAAACTGGGCGGCGGACTACCACAGCCGCTGTCTCACATGCCCTATGCGCTTCTTACTGACTCCGACGCGCCCGGACATCTGTACGCTGGACTAAGCAACGGTGATATATGGCACACGACGGATTACGGCGATCACTGGCAGCAGCTTCCGGTCAACCTCGGGTCTATCTGGACAGCCATGATTATGCTTTGGCAATGACTGAAGAACAAAAGGAGAACAAGCATGTTCGCTTGGTTCACGTCCCTGAATGGCGCAATCACCTTTAGCATTTTTGCATTCCTCACGATGATGGCACGAATCGCCTTTCTGGATGCAATGTTCGTGCCAGAGTTCAGAAATATGCTGCCCGAAGACCGTCCAGCAAGCATCGTGCTGGTGATGCTGGTGTACATGGTTTTCGTCGGAGGCTGGGTCTGGTCGCTGCTGGCGGCTGTACGTGGCAGCCGGACAGGGTTAATAGTGTCCCTGATCTACTGCCTGTTTGTTGCCCTCGGTGGTGGTTTGCTGACCCTGCTGTTCTTATGCCCTGCCGGATGTGCTGCCTGGCCGGTGGGCAATCTCATCGTGTGGGCGAATCTCATCAGCGGGCTGGTGGCGAGCTTTGCGCTGGGAATCCGGTTCAGGCAGACTCCCGGCCAGCGGAAAAGTATGCAGAGTGCAATGAGCGGAGAAACAGCATGAGAACCTGGTTCACGTCCCGGAATGGGGTTATCACACTCACCATCCTCATTGCCCTAATCGCTGGTCTGGTGCTCCTGAGTGCGATTGCCACTCATGGCTTATCGACACGCACCATTGCCGCCAGCCTGCTTGTCCTGTGTTTTGTAGTGTTTACTTTTGGCGGTGTTCTCTACGCCGGAAGAGCCTTTTTGAAGTGGCAGATCGACGAGAATTCTTTTCATTTGATCTGGGAACGGGGATTCGTCATCGGAGGCATTCTGGCAACGCTTCTAGGGTTGGCCCTGCTGGAGGATATGCTGCGTACTGCGGGCGATTCATTCCTGTCGCGGTTGGGGCTGGTGACTTACCTCTCTGGTGCGGTAGTTGCCCTCACTGCCGAGACCGCCTATGTCGCCAAACGTGACTGGATTTATCCTCAGATTGTACTGTATGTCATTCTGGCATTTCTGGCACAGGCTGCGTTTGGAGCAGCCCTGTTGCAAACCGGACTTGTCGCGGCGTGGGTGGGTTGGGTAACGATCCTCTGGAACCTCGTGTGGTTAATTGGGCTGCTTATCTTTAACCCGCGGAATGTGTACTTTCCCGTACTCCACCATGTCGCGCCGCTTATCATTGGTATTGCACTGCTGGTAAGTGGATAAGTTTGACAGACGAAAATTGATCGATTCGAAGGAGTGTTGAGATGGCAGTCATTGAAAATAGTGTTCAGATTAACCGGTCACCTGAGGACGTATTCGATTATCTGGTTGATCTGAGAAACGAACTGGAATGGAACCCAGATGTCGAGTCGATGAAGAAACTCACCGATGGTCTAATCGGCGTTGGGACCAGGTTTCTTGCCAAGTGGAAGCAGAGCAAACTGATCGAGGTTGAATGCATACGGTTCGAGCACCCCTACCGCTGGGCTTACTCGAACGGCGGGCCACTCACTGTTGTTTTTGACGTTACGCTCACACCGCAGGGAAACGCAACCCTGTTAGCATCGCGTTTCGATGTTCGTCCTCGTGGATTGATGCAGTTATTCTTTCCGATAATTCTTCGACAATTGAAGCGTGCCGAGAAGCAGAATATGCCGCACATCAAAAATGCCCTCGAGAAAAGAGGCGTTCGTAACCCCCTCATGCCATCAACCAACGGTTCGTGATACCCTAGAGCAAAAGCATGAGTACGAAAAGATTCAGAGTGGTAGTAACCATGAGTCAGCAAACTGCCCGCCGCGTATCCTGGTCAATCGCTGTGTTGTCATTCATGGTGGTGATGATTGGGCTGGTCATCAGCATCCATGCACTGATCGCCAGCGAACAAGGCGTAACCTTTAGCCACCAATTCTTCACGCCCCTGCTGACGATCACCTACTGCGTGGTTGGGGCGCTGGTCGCCTCGCGTCATCCACGTAATCCAATCGGCTGGATGTTCTGTGCCACAGGATTTTTGAGCGCATTCAATATGTTGTCATCGGGCTACGCCTTGTACAGTGAACTTGCCCTCAAGAGCGACTCGCTACCGGGTGTGATGTTCGCACGATGGTTGACATTCTGGATATGGATTCCTAACATTCTGCTTCCCGTCACATTTCCTTTGCTGCTTTTCCCGGATGGAAAACTTCTATCCGCACGCTGGCATCCCATCGTCTGGGCAGCGGGTTTCGGTCTATTGGGTGTCACAGGCAGCATGGCTTTTCATCCCGGTCCGCTGGAAAATATGGGGTTCAATGGAAGCAATCCCTATGGCATTTCCGGTGGTGAAACCGTCATAAGCGCCCTGTTGACCCTCGCTGTGCCACTGCTGCTGATCGGGGTTTTTGGCTCAATCGCCTCGATCATCGTTCGGTTTCGCCGTGCCGTCGGTATCGAACGGGCGCAGTTGAAGTGGCTGGTTGTGGCGGGAGTTGTAGTGATTGTGGGCAATATCCTGGGTGGTATTCTCTGGTGGCTCTGGGGAGACAATCCCATAACCCAGGAATTGAGCATTGTCATTACCGATATCACGATTGTCAACATCGTCATCGCCACCGGGATTGCCATCCTGCGCTACCGTCTTTGGGACATTCATATCCTTGTTAACCGCACGCTGGTCTATGGGGCGCTGACCGCCCTCGTGATCAGCACTTATGTCGTCATCGTCGGAGTGTTGGGGACACTGCTTCAAACAGGCGGGAGTCTTCCAGTCTCACTGCTGGGAACTGGCATTGTTGCGGTCTCCTTTCAACCGCTACGAGAGCGCCTGCAACGCGGCGTGAATCGATTGATGTACGGTGAGCGCGATTCCCCCTATGCCATATTAGGTCGCCTATCAGAACGACTCGAAGTCGTCGTTGCCTCGCAGTCGGTACTCCCAACGATTGTAGAGACTGTCGCCGATGCCTTCAAACTACCCTATGCGGCAGTCGCGCTGAAGGAAGGTGAACAGTTCATCGTCGCTGCTGAATATACGCGCCCCTCTATGTTTGCGCGTACAACCGAGGGTGGCAGGGAAATCCTGCCGCTGGTATACCAGTTGGAGACAATCGGTCAGCTCATTCTTGCGCCGCGTGCGCCCGGCGAATCCTTCTCGCAGACTGACAGGCGATTATTGGAAACTATCGCCCGGCAGGCAGGTGTCGCCGCCTACAACGTGCGCCTGACCCAGGATTTGCAGCGTTCCCGTGAACGGCTGGTCACGACCCGCGAAGAAGAACGCCGTCGCCTGCGTCGTGACCTGCATGATGGTCTTGGCCCTGTACTCGCCGCGATGTCCTTCAAGCTGGATGCTGTCCACAATCTGGCGGATCGGGATGCAGATGCGGTCAAGAAGATGTCAACGGAGCTAAAGGCACAAATGCAGGAGGTGCTGGCGGACATCCGACGTATTGCCTACGATCTGCGTCCGCCCGCGCTCGATGAACTCGGATTAGTCGGAGCATTAAAAGCGCATATCGCTTCTCACAATCAGGTGCAGGGGTTGCAAATCACGCTGGAAGCTCCTGAAAACCCACCGCCACTGCCTGCCGCCGTTGAAGTGGCTGCCTACCGTATTGCGCTCGAAGCGATGACCAACGTGAGTCGTCACGCCGGGGCGCGGCACTGTTGTGTGCGGCTTTCGCTTCCTGACGGCCTATGCCTGGAGGTCACGGACGATGGACGTGGGCTGCCCAACAGGGTTCAGGCAGGCGTGGGACTGACCTCGATGCGCGAACGAGCCGAGGAGTTGGGCGGGATGTGTATCGCTGAAGCGCTGCCAACAGGAGGAACAGGCGTGACCGCTCGCCTGCCTCTATCATCAGTATTTGCCGCTATTGCCGAGGGATACCAATGGAATCTATCCGGGTCTTAATTGCCGATGACCATACCCTGTTTCGAGATGGTCTGCGGGCGCTGCTGGCCTCCATCCCGGATATTGAGGTATTGGGTGAAGCTTCCAGCGGCAGGGAAGCGCTGAGGCTGGCTGTCGAACATCAGCCTGATGTGATCCTGATGGATATTCAAATGCCTGACCTCAACGGTATTGAGGCGACGCGCCAGATTCTGAGAACCAGCCCGCATGTCGGCATCATCGTCCTGACCATGTTTCAGGATGATGACTCGGTCTTTGCAGCGATGCGCGCCGGAGCGCGGGGTTATGTTTTGAAGGGCGCTGATCAGGGTGTGCTGCTGCGGGCCGTGCGGGCAGTAGCCAATGGCGAATCACTATTTAGCCCCGAAATCGCTGCCCGGCTGATGCAGTTCTTTGCCAGTTTAGAACCAGCATCCCGATCAGAACTTTTCCCGGAACTAACGGAACGGGAACGGGAAATTTTGTCATACATTGCCGATGGGCAGACGAACGCTGAAATCGCCGAAAAACTGGTCATCAGCATGAAAACAGTACGCAATCATGTATCCAATATCTTCAGCAAGTTGCAGGTTGCTGATCGAACACAGGCTGCTATTCGAGCGCGCGAAGCTGGTCTGGGTGGTTCTACCGTTGCGACTACTGACAGTAGCTTCAAAAAGGAATAAGCCAGTATAGCATCGCCTTTTGAGGTAACTGGCTCAACCCCATTTTGCGAACTCAGATATTATCTTTGATGGGGGTGAGATTTTTTGTAAATTCAGTAAAAATCATTGTCTCAGCTCCGCCAGTATCCCCCACGCTGACTCCGGCGCAGCTTCATGAATCGTCACATATTCCGTCAATGCCTCATCATCACCGCCCCAATGCCAGCGCCCGATAATAGTGGAGTTCTGAAATTTCCGCTGGATTAGTATCGGAAGGATTGTTTTCAAGGAGGGTGTTAATCATCACGCTCAACACCATACCAGATGTGTAGTTCATTCGAACCTTCCCCTTTGGAAATAAACCGTCAAAGGTACTGGGTTCGCATATCAAACCCCATTGTTGCTGAATAAGCTCTTTATCTTGTGATTGCCAGATTTCTAACTCACCATCTTTCCGATTTTATTCAAGCCATGTGCCGCCGCCTTGCACTAGCGTTCAGCAATCATCTGCCATAGCGATCACACGTTCAGCCATATCAGTGAGCGTTTCATTGGATTCAGGTCTCTTTCCAGGAGAGTGTGCTTGCAGATGGTGAGTGCTCTCTTTTGTATAGCGCACCAGTGCCTGATCGCTGGTGATGTGGGGAAGTTCCGCGCAGAATGTGAGTAGTTGCAGCATAGCGGGAGCTGTATCCGACTCTGCCGCTAACCTTAACGACGCGAAAAGATGTTGACGGGTCGCTTCAGGCAGTCCCAGCCTGTGGGCAATCCGCATCGTCAGTGTATGAAGTGACAGTTTTAGTAGGGGTTCATCAACCTGTTGCAGGTGTTGCAGCGACTCTGTGAACTGGTTGTATGCTGCTGCAAACTGCTGAGTTTCAGCGGCAATTGCACCCCGCATCGCCAGAATGAACACATGATCCAGCGGTTGCTGGACGCTTTCAAGCAGGTGCGGAAAAACCCCTTCTGCTGCTTCATAATCATGCATGTCCAGATATAAAGACAGCAGTTTGCGATACGAGTTGCCGAGAATGATAACGTCTTCGTCAATCTGATCCGATACCATGTCGGATTGATTCAGGGTAACGAACCGAAAGATGGGTATACAGAGGTTGAAGGTTGCTGCCCAGTCTGCCCACGAAGTGTTCACGGCGTTTTCGTGCAGGATCAGGCGTAGGTGCAGATAAGCCTGTTCAGGCTGATCGTTCCAGATATGGAGGCGCGCAAGCTGCACGTTCAGCAGCATCCGCGCTTCCGCGTCTAATTCGTTCGGGTGCAAATCATCGAACAACACCTGTAACAGGGGGAGTTCATCGCTGCGCGAGATTTCCCAGTACGCGATCAAATAGCGGGAAAGGGTCAACATGTAAAAGGGCTGGAATGACTTTGCCATCCAATCGTAGTTCCAGATACTGGCATACTGCATTTCTATCGTGAGCAGATACTCATGCAGCGGCAGCCTTTGCTGCTGAAGATCGCTCAACAGCCGGATCATGTATCCCATATAACGCTGCCCCAATGCTTCTTTCCTGTCGCTGTAGAGCAGTTTTTTGCGTGCGTAACGCCAGATAAGCTGATGCATCCGGTATTTATCAGCGTATTTCTGGATCAGCGACTTCTGGATCATCGCGGTGAGTACGGCAAGCTCGATATCGCAAATCTGCTGGACTTCATCAATATCGAAGGAAGTCTTGAAAATGGACAGCGCCATGAGGGCATATTGTTCCGCAGCAGACAGGGTGTTCCAAGTGTATTCCAGCATCATCTCAAGACTTTGATGGTGTAGCGGCAAGTCTTGTTGGAGAGGGAGACTAAACTCCTGACCCTCGATGATATATTCCTTAATCTTGTGGATCGGTATAATCTGAGTCCATCCCGCCGCAATAATCAGCGCCAGCGGCAGCCCATCCACCAGATAGCAGATTTCCACCACGCCCACTAGATTCTCTTGCAGGTTAAATCGAGGGTCGATTCGCTGCGCCGTGAGTTCAAACAGACGCACCGATTCATAAGTTTCCGGATGTGTCTCGTCAAATGGCGGTACACGCAGCCCGCGCAGCGGCAGCAACCATTCCCGGAACAGGTTGAGCGGTGACTGCGAAGTGACAACCAGTTGTGTCGGCGAGGCTAGCTCAAGAATTCTTTGCACAAAGCTGGTTTCCGGCAGCAGATGGTCGTAATTATCCAGTACCAGCAGCACATGACGGTCTTTGAGGTATTCAAGGACAACATTCTCTAGCTCGTGAAATGTGATCTGGCTTACAAAATCTATCCCAAGGCTGCTGGCGATCAGATAGGGCAGATCGCGCGCCGTTTGAGCGCGCTTGAGCGAGACGAGATATGCGCCGTCGCGGTACAAATGCTGGCGGTGAAAGGCAACCTGCGTCACCAGCGCGGTTTTACCAATCCCACTGATGCCATAGACGGTCAGCAGATGACACTGTGGCGTGTTGAGCATCCGCTGCACCAGAGCAACATCGTCTACTGCCTCCACAAACAGCATATCTGGCAGCACAATGGATGAATGGGGAGTGCGCTGTTGATGTGGGCGAATATTTTGAGACCGGATTTGTTCGTAAAGGACGATAGTCTCTTCTTCTGGAGTGGCATCCAGGTCTGCTGCCAGCAGCTTTGCAAACGCTTCATATTGCAGCAGCGCCTCGTTGGAGCGATTCGTAAAGGTCAGCAGGCGCATCAACTGGCGACAGGCAGCATCCCAGTAGGGATCGAGACTCGTCAACCGTCTGGCATACCGAATTCCTGTTTCATAATCGGTTCGCTGCTGTGCCAGTTCGACGATTTCATAGAGCAACTGCGTATAAAGATGCTGAAGATGGCGTTGTTTATCCGCAATCCACTCGTCCAGCGCGTCAGCTTCTCGGAACGAGACGTCCGCCAGAAATGCGCCTCGATACAGTTCCGCCAGACTTTGCATTTCCTCCCACAATTCTGCCCTGTTCGAAGATGAGAGGGCGTTTACACAACCACGCTCAAACAAGGTTGCATCAACCTGAATGGGAGTTTTGGGGTTGATCGCCAGATCATCGCGCCCAACACTCAACGCATCAGGGAGTTTCTGGCGCAAACTGGAAAGCACGGTGCGTAAATTCTTCAATGCCTGCTGGTTGTTGGTCTCGCTCCAGAACATCGCCGCGAGTTTTTTGCGGGTGTGTTCACCGGGGTGTATGGCAAGGTACACAAACAACAAAACGGCTTTGACTGAAATAAAGTCTTCCAGAATTTCCCTGTTATGTTGAATGCGTAATTGTCCCAGCGTGCTGACTTCAATTTCCGTATTCATAAAGGCACGAATTCTCTGCGTCGGGTCTGTCGAGCGCCTGACTTAACTTCGATCAGTCCGTAAGCCATCTTCAAGTATCTTCGCTTCCAACGCGCGGATTGTCTCTTCGCGGGTGGCAAAAGTCTGCAACGGAAAGCGGGTAATATGGGCGGTGAGTTCGATAATGCTGCGAATGGTGCTGCTGCGCGTGATGTGAAACATAGGTCCGCGATTCTTGAAGCGCAGTATGGGGAGCGCGATTTTCAGCATCATATACACAGGGGGCATACTTTCCGCCTCACTTGTATCGTACAGGAGGTATAGCCGTTTACCAGATGCGTGAACTTCTCCTTCCGATAACATGCTGACGAAAACATCAGCCTGCTGCTGAATATCTTCCATTGTAACCAAACCCCGTAAGCGGGCGTCGATAACTTGGTACGGGCGATACCACTCAATGACAACGGGCATGTTCGCTACTCCCTCTAGTCCGCAGCCCGCGAATCGTCTTCAAACAGTTTTGCTTCCAGGGTGCGTATTGCTTCTTCGCGGTTGAAATAAGACTGCAACTGAAACTGCGTGATATGGGCGGTGAGTTCGATGATGTTGCGAATGGCGCTGCTGCGCGTGATGTGAAACATGATGCCGCGATTCTTGAAGCGCAGTACGGGGAGTGCGGTTTTCAGCATCATATACACAGGGGGCATGGATTCAGTTTCGGTAGTATCCAGCAAGAGATGAATCCGTGTGTCGGGCGCATGAATTTGCGCTTCATTCAGCATTTGAACGATCATGTCTTGATGCTGCTGCATAACTTCCGCCGTGATTTTTCCCCAGATGCGCTCATCAATAACGCGATAGGGGATGTACCATCCTATCTGAAGCGGCATAGTGGTATCCTACTTTACCGTCGTTGAGTGTTCTCCGCCCCGATAGTCGTCAAGCTGTGTTTGCAGTTCCGGGTACATATAGCGCACCACCATCAACGCCTCATTCATAGTCCCAACAGTGGTCATCGGCTGTTTTGAGATACGAATGATAAACGACGTTAACATCTTGGCAGAGTCGCTGACAGTAATCAGGACGACAAAACCGGGCTTTGCCTTCCAGTGGCGAGCGTCAATCACGTTGGAAATGTCCTGCGCCGCCGATACGGCAGAACGCATGAGTTTACCCAGATTGGCGTCGGTCAAATCGATGATGCCGATAATGATGCTCGATGTGCCGGAGGCGTAGGCAGCGTCCATGTAATCGGCGCTTTTCTTGCTGACGCCGCGAAAGTCATCCAGCGTTATATCGCCCGAGAGGCTGACATAAAGCACGTGATTTTGAACGATCCAGAATACCTGATACGCCATAATTTCGCTTTCGCAATATTATAATCCACCATTCCGGTATGAGGACGAACTGCACTTGCAGTTCGTATCTTCAGGAACCCGGATTGTGTGTTTTGCGGCACTAATAATGGTTATGATCAATTCATCTCGCTCAACCAGTAAGCTGGCAGAAAAGGTTGCCAGACGAACTGGCAACCTCCTCAATTAAGGCGAGAGTGTGTAACCTCCCTCTCTGGTTTCAGTGACCCACGCCTGCACGATTTCGGTGTTGCCGCCGATGCGCCTGATGTTGGCGGGTCCAGTCACCAGCCACCAGTGTTGTCCGCCAGCGCATTCCGGTCCTGCGTTGACGGTGAGCTGCGTTCCAGCCATGAAGAAGCGCATCTCGATGATTTCCCCATCGGGACCATTGTGCGGGCGAAGTTGATCCTGAAGCACCGTCGCACTGCCGCCTATCGTCAAGCGGGGCGGGAGCGTCTGTTCGCAGCCTGTTGCTGCGGGCGGCGCAACCAGCCCACCATCGCCCGCTGGTGGCGGCGCGCCTTCGTATGGCTCGATGAAATACTCATTCGACGAACCTTCCGCTACCCATCCAATTGAGCCTGAGCGCTCAACCTGCCACCAGTATAAGCCGCCATCGCAGATTGCGCCTCCAATAATATCGAAGGCGTCTCCGCCTGCCAATGTCGCCAGGATCGCGCCGTTTGGACTCTGGCGCATGTTCAGCGCAGACATGCCGGGTAGCACTCGCGCCAGCATCCCGATTCCCACGCGCTGCGGTGGTGCCAGCGAACAATTCACCGGAATGGCGGGCGTGACAGCAGCGGGTTCAGATGTCACCATGATAAGCGGGGGTGGGTTCGTCGGCACCACGACGACGGGCTGCCCGCTGATGCTGTCGAGCATGAAATTTACGCCGATTGGGGTGACGTAAACCACACGGCTGTTGGTAGTGAGTTGGGCGATATTCAACGCCGTATTGGGCATGAAGCCGTTGGTGTAAAACAGGTTGTGGTCGTCGTTGACCAGCAGATAGCCATCGCTGGTGCCGTACACCTCGACATACTGCGAGTCAAAGGGCATATGCGAGTTGTTGCCGGGTGTGCCGTCTGCCAGCGCGATATTCCAATAACGGTTGCCCTGAACGTCGTCCGTCAGGAACAGAATCCAGTTGCCACCCTTGGCCCATCGCGCCGTCAGATGAGAGCGCGTGACATCGGCATGAATCGTCGTCATGGAACCGCCGTTGGTAAGTACGCTCCAGCCGACGGCGTTGAAGTTGGGAAGTTGGCCCATCTGCGGCGCGGCGGCGAAATTCTCGTCCGCATAACTCATCACCGCTTCGCCAGTGAGAAGCTGTACCTGTATTCCGTCGCGGGTGTAGGGGCTTTCGGCGATCACCGGCAGCGTAGGATCAAACCCGAAGGTTCGCCACGCATATGCGGGCCAAGTATGCCAGCCCCCGACGGACTGCGGAATCAGTTGAAAGTGAACAGACATACCATCAAGGTACTGCACCGCAGGCGCGGAGAGTTGAACTTCGGGCGCGTTCGGGTGCGTATGGTCTATGAATGCGGTGGCTTCTCCGGTCTGCGCCTCGAACAGGATGACGCGCCACGCCGGGTTCGTAAAATCACCAGAGAATAACCCTGTCGCAAAATATTGCGAATTGGCAGTGAAGATGTTCTCACCGCCAAGATAGATGGTTTCACCCGCTTGGGCAAGATGCGTCTGGATGAAGGTCACCGCTGCAAAATCATAGATGCCGAGCGCCTGCAAGCCGTTGTTCAAATCCGAAACCATCACCATTGTGCGCCCATTCGGCGAAATGCGGAGATCGCGGAACTGCACCTCGTTCGGCAACATGGGGCGGAGCATGGAGACCTGCTCACCGCCCGCGTTGATCCAACGCAGCGTATCGGTTTCCGGTTGGTAAACGACGGCGTACCAGGGGCTTGCAGGCAGTGGTTGGGCTGCCTGCGCTGGTGTGGCTGCCAACGCCAGCACAAATAAGAGAAGCGGCAGGATTCGGCGCATCAGTTTTCCTCCGGTTGCGGGTACGCAGCAGCAATCGCAGTCTGGGCGATCAACCCGTAGGCGGTTGCCCATGCGTCGCGCACTTCGTCGGTGAAGGCTTCTCCAAAAGCGTCGGATAGTGCCCACAGCAGGGCGCTGCCCACGCTGTTCCAGTGTTCGATAGTGACACCGTAAGCCACATGGCGCTTGCCAAGACTCTGAATCGCCGGAACGATGGTGCTCAGGTCGTCGAGATTGGCGACCACGACGGCGATGGTTTGCATCAGCTTGATGCGCTGCTCGGCCATATCGCCGCGAAACAGTGTCTTCGTGCTGGAGTCTATGGCGAACAGGCGGTCATAAAAGCGCGCTGCAAGCTGGTCGGCATCCGCGACCTGACCCAAAGTGGATTGGACGATAGCTTTTTGTTCGTTTGTGAGGGACATGATGTTTTTACGCTCCTTTAGCGCGTGAATGTGTTTGTTAGGTCAATATGTCAGGTTCAGTTTTCGGTTTGGATGAGAAGGAGCAGAGGGGAAATTCCCCTCTGCGCAAGGTTGATCAGATGATTAACCTAGTCGAGGTCGTCTACGCATTGGGCGTCGGTGGCGACTTCGTTGCCCTCAGCATCTACTTCCAGCATGATGATCCAGTCGCTGCCGCCGCAGGTCAGGCTTAAGAGTTCCGCCCACCATTCGGGCGATTCGCTGCGGGTTTCGTCGCCGTTGGGTAAGTCCGTAAGTGAGCCGAGCAGGCAGTCGGGAAGCGGCTTTTGCAGGTAGTCGAAGACCCCGTTGTTGTCGCAGTCCAAATCGTTCTGGATGTTCATGTTCAAATCGCCAACGGCGACAGAAACACTGCCGCGAACGAAGCGCACGCTGCCATCGCTGAGTGCGACCTGAATACCGCCAACTGATGTGGCACAACTGCCATTGCCAATGTCGCGCAGCGCAAACGGATCGGCATAAGGATTAGGAACATCTATCCACCAGACCGAGAGATCGTCTTCGCAGGGTGTGAAGAACATACCGATGTCCGAATAATTCACTTTCCCAACGCCCGCGCCCGTGCTGCCTGCACCAGTATTGGTGTCGGCGTTTTTATCGAACCAGCAGGCGGTGGTATCAGGTCCTGCTTCGATGTAGCTGCTGCCCCCGTAGCAGATGGCGGTGAGTTGCATCACGCAGTCAGCATTGCTCGTTGGACACCAGCAGGCTTCGACCAGCGTCGTGCCGGGTTGCGTGGCGCATTCCATTTCAACCACACCCGGATCGGCTGATGTAAGTCCGCCAATCCCCACAATAGGGCCACATGCGCCGTCTTTATCCACGTCACCCGTCAAGCGGTAGAGCGTGTTTTCTGTCGTCACCATGCCGCCGTTGGAGGTCGGCCAACCCATGCTGGCGGCCACGCCAATGCCGCCCGACAGCGCGGTATCGACCGCCGACACGCTCGGTGCAACCGCTATCGCGCTGTCGGCATCGGGGAATTGAAGGAACAAGTCTGGTTGAATGAGAAATTCATCACGCCAGATAACGCCCCACACCTGAGTCCCAGCCATGATGGGCGTACCGGCTTCCGCTTCAAACCAAAAGGCGGCATAAGCGTAGGACTGTGTGCCACCCCATGTTGCCGCATCATAACCAACGGTCAAATGGCACAGTGTTACATCTGGGGCAGGATTGCCCGTAAAACCTGTCGCGGGGTTGAATGTACCGCCGGCAACTGCATCTTCCCCGATGGGGCGGCAGGCGGTGGAGAACGCCAGCACCGATCCAGACGCAAAGCCGATCAAGCCGACATTGCCTTCGTAATCAGCGAGACGAAGCCAAATTTCTGCGCCGTTTATGACGATCCCATTGGCGGGATAGATAACGCCGGGAAACAGGCTGCCGATAATCGCGGCGGCAGCATCTGGGGCGGCGCGCACGTTGACATTAGACTTAAGGAGGGGTGTGACGACGCATCGGTCATTCGGAAGCAAGGGTGGCGTGAACGGCGCCTCAGGCGCTGTCACTTGTGGATCGACCGCGTTCGGGTTGTTCGGCAGTGGGTTATTAACTGGCGGTTGGCTGGGCGGCGGATTCTGAACTGGACAGCCGCGATTTTCGCGTGGACCCGGCACTGTTGGACACTGATCGTCGCTGTCAGGCAAGCCGTCGCCATCGGTGTCCACCGGAGCGGGTGGCGGTTTCTGAGCCGGGCAGCCGCGATTTTCACGCGGACCCGGCACCGTTGGGCACTGATCGTCGCTGTCAGGCAAGCCGTCGCCGTCAGTATCCACTACTGGCGGAGGCGAGGTCGGGTTGGGCGCAAGCTGCGCCGCTGCTGGAGAGGCCAGCGCTGCCAGCACCAGCAAGAACAGTGGAAATATCATGCGTTTCATAGCTGTGTTCTTCCTTGGATTGTGAATTGGACAAGAGTTTGAGATCGAAGTGCGGTCTGGAGGTGGCAGGTAGTATGAAGGCTGCCCACCGCCGAGCCAATGATCGGCGACTATGAATCAATGATGTCGCCACCACCCGCAGGGCGGTCATTATCTGCAAACGCAGTCGCCGCGCCGACCAGCAAAGTGGTAACAATCAGTGCAATGGATAGAGACTTAAGGGATTTCATTTGTATGGCTCCTTAGCTTGGTCTGTGAACGAACCATCACTGTGATGTCAATTCACATCCTAAGGAGCAAGCGCCTAAAAAGCGCTTATTGGGCGCTCAATCAGCGTCCAAAATACTTTTTTTACAGGTTTTTATGAATTTGCCTGCTCAAAACCGTATGCCGAAGCCTTATTCACCAGACTTTTGATAGGCGCTGGTGGTCATTGAAGCGATGAGATTGTAAGCTGCGTCCCACGCTTCCTGAGTTTCAGGGGTGAAATCGCGCCCAAGACATTCCTTGATCGTCCACAGCAAAGCCGATTTCACCTGATCGAAATGGTCTTTGCTGACACCGTAGTGGATATGTCGCTGACCCAGTTCGCGCAAATACAGGGAGATGCTGTCGAGGTCATGCAGGGAACGCACGGTGACACCCAATGTCTGCATCAACTTCATACCTTGCTGATTCATATCGGTGGCGTGAAAGAGGGGTTTTGTCTCCGGGGCGATTTCCCATAAGCGGCTGTAGAACAACGAGGTGGCTTTACTGGAAAGTGGAACAAGACGGGCGAAACTTGCGGTGACGAGTTGGCGTTGGTGGTCGGTTAATGACATGAGGGCAATCCTTGTCTATGTGCCAATGCTCTTGTTTGGCTGTGAACTGATTTGCGGCACCATGTTCCCACTGAGCGATAGTTTAACATGGAATAGAGATGCGGCACGCTGAATCAACAAAGAATCGCCTATAACTACTAATCGAAAACTGTAAAATTAAGCAGGTTTGATGATCTGACTTTGATACACTGGTTGCATCGGTACGACAACAGGAAGAAACGAAAAATTTGAGGAATTGTTAGATATAGGGGGCAATGCAGCCAGAAGTTGTAACTGCGTTGCCCCAATCCGTTAATTGTCTGCGCCAGCACGTACCATTTGCAGGGGCGTTTGGGACTGCTTTGCCGTATCGCTCAATTTCTTTCCCCGCAGGCGGAGACTGTTGGAAACCACGATTACCCAGAATAAGCAGCACCATCGCAGTGGCAGTTTGAGACGTTTTAATCTTGCCAGCCTGTTTGAAAACCAACACTTTCAGCTTCCAGATGGGAGTAATAAACTTTCAAATTCTGTGTCGGTTTAAGACTCGATAGCGAGCACTCTTGAATTAAAATCCTCACCGATTTATTATATTACTGTCGTAATATAAGCATTTCTATGCCGCCTACGGAGAACATTCGTTATCATGCGCTACCCAACAACGCACAAAGAGCAGACCCATCAACGCATCATTGATGTTTCTTCCAGACTATTCAAAGAACAGGGCATAGACGGGATGGGTATAGCCACTTTAATGAAAGAAACTAGCTTAACAAACGGTGCTTTTTACGCCCATTTCGCCTCAAAAGAGGCACTTGTTGAAGCCGTCATCGCCGACCAGGTACAGCGACAAATTGAAAGTTTTCAGGAGCAATCTAAAGACATTGCGGGGGTCAAGGCAATCATCGATCTCTATTTGTCGCCCGGACACCGCGATCATTGTGGGCTTGGCTGTCCTTCAGCGGCACTGCTCGACGAAATTGTCCGTCGTCCCGAATCAACCAAACAAGTGTATAGCACTGGAATGCTGGAACTCGTGGACAGTTTTCAAGTGCATTTCCCACAGCTCAATGCTGAACAGGTGCGGTCATTGGTATTCGCGCTTTTCGGGCTGATGGTCGGAACGTTGCAACTTGCGCGCGCAATGTCTGACGAAAAAACATCTGATTTTGTGCTTGAAAACGGACGTAAGGCTGCGTTAGCTCTGGTTGAAAATAGCGGCAGTTAGCAAATCTTCGTGACGACCTTGCCTTTTGCACGAGCACTCTCTACATAGGTGACAGCCTCATGGGTTTGCTCGAATGGAAACACGCGATCTATAACAGGGCGTATCTCGCCCGTCTCGACCAGCGCAGTAATCCTTTGTAGTTGCTCGCCGGACGCTCTCATAAAGAGGAACGAATAGTCAACGCCTAATTTTTTAGCCTGTTGCACGGTCTTGCGACTGAGCAGCTTCATGACCAGCCTGACTGGAAGCGGTGCTCCGACTTCGGCTGCAAACTCAGGGGTTGGCGGACCAGACAGGGAAATGAGCTTTCCGCCGGGTTTCAGGATGCGTAACGACTTTTGAAGTGTTGCTTGATCCTGGCTGTGGAGAACGACATCATAATCGCTGAGTGTCGTTTCAAAATCGTCTTTTTGATAATCAATCACAACGTCTGCGCCGAGGCTTTTGACAAGATCGGAGCTTTTCTGGCTAGCAGTTGTTGCCACTGTCGCACCAAGCCATTTAGCGAGCTGGATAGCGATAGTTCCTACACCGCCTGATCCTGCCTGAATGAAGACTTTCTGGCCTTTACTGAGATTGGCTATTTCAACGAGTGATTGCCAGGCGGTCAGCCCAACAAGCGGAATAGAGGCTGCTTCCTCCATAGTGATATTCTTTGGTCGCAGGGCAACATCGCGTTCATGCATGGCAATGTACTCTGCAAATGTGCCAATCCTATCCTTGTCTGGTCTCGCATAGATCTCATCACCGACTTTGAAGGATTGCACCTTTGAGCCGATTTTGGTCACAACGCCTGCAACATCATTGCCCAGAATGAGGGGCAGTTCATAGCGAAGAAGTAACTTAAACTCCCCATTCTTAATCATCGAATCGAGTCGGTTGATTCCTGCCGCGTATGTCTGCACCAATACATCATGATCGCCAATGTCTGGCATTGGCATATCGGCGAAATGAAGCGATTCATTCTTGCCGTATCGATTAATCGTGAATGCCTTCATGGTTACGAATTCTTTTTGGATTTATGCTTTGGCATACGTCCATCCTTTATACCTTCGGCGTATGCTTCGGGATCATAGAACGGTAGTTCACCATTTTCGTCGGTTGCTTCAAGATAATCCTTCATGAGTTCTTGCCCTTCTTTGGACTTCGCAACACCGAGAAATCCAATGTGTTCTTCGCGCAGTCCATCTTCCAGCGTCGCAGAACCCCCAAAGTAAATGGCACGCTTTATTGCCTCGACTGAGCCTTTGACTCGTCTGCCAAAGTATTCGGCAAGTTCCAGCGCTCGCGGCACTAGGTCATTTTGCGGTACAACTTCATCAATCGCACCTAAAGCGAGTGCTTGCTGAGGCGTGAATGGCTTGCCTTCTAAAATGGCATACAGGGATTTATGTGTCCCGATGAGACGTGTTAGACGCTGCGTACCGCCACCGCCCGGAAAAATACCGAGCAATACTTCGGGCTGACCGATAAAGTAATCGCCGTCAGCCATGACGCGGAAATCGCACGCCCACGCAAACTCAGCACCAAGACCCAGTGTAGAGCCATTGATCGCTGCGACATAGATGACACCGCTTCGATTCATTTTGAGGAATGACTCGTGCATTCTGTCTACTTGCACGCCACCCCACAACGGGGTCTTGCGGACAATCGGGTCTAGTGCACTAATGCCACTGGCTTTATGAGAAACATCGATGATGGCACCTGCGCTGCGCCTGCCAACATTCGGAACTTCTGCGCCACCCTCTTGTAACCAACGCACATCAGCATGGCTAACAAAACGGCCAGGACGCGCTCCGGTGAAAACCACAGCGTGAATATGCGGGTCTTTGTCAACTCTATCGACAAGCGCATCTAGCTGGGTGGCGATCTCAAGACCGAATAAGCCGTGTTTGCCACCGTCTACTCGAACGAGCAGCGTCGTTCCACGCTCTTCTATTTTTAGTTGAGGCTTTTCTTTATTTGTCATGATATACCTCTGTAGTTGGCTAAAGTGCCTTGATGCCTACGCATTAGATTATGATCATAATATAATCCATTGTATAGGCTCCATTTGGTAAAGGCAAGCCCGCACTACATCAGGTATCTTTTGCTTGATACATCAATCCTTTTAGGCGCAAAGAATTGGAAACGACAAATCCGTTGTTATCGAGAGAGCCATCGTAGTAGCTACGTAAACGCTCGTTTCAACGTTGTCGCTCTCTTGGTTCATTCAACCTCCATATTGGGTATTCCATGCCCAACTTCGCTCACAGATGTTAAACAACCACTTTGTTGACAGGAAAGCGGAGGTATAAGTATAATTTGCACATATTTTCAGATGTGAACAAATGTGAAGGCTATGAAGACTATTTCAGATGAGCATTTGCAGTTACTGGCAGAAGTCGCTCAACTATATTATGAACAGAGTCTCGATCAGGCCGATATTGCGAAAAGTAAAGGCGTGTCACGTTCCAGTGTTTCACGCCTGTTGACCGAAGCCCGTGAGTTGGGCGTCATTGAGTTTCGTATAAATTTCCCCATTCATCGGCATCAATTATTGGAAGATCAATTGATGCATCATTTTGACTTGGAATCTGTCCATGTATTGAATACTGAATTAATTGTTGACAGTCAGGTATTTAATCGACTGGGGCGATTGGCGGCGATGTACGTTCAACCCTTAATCACCAGTGGAACGATTATTGGTGTGACATGGGGGCGCACTGTCTATGAAATCACGACATCTATAGCGCGTGGACAGATGCAAGATGTCAAAATTGTGCAGGTTATCGGAGCATCGGGTCATGAAAACTCTCTGGTGGACGGCGTAGCACTTGTTCAAAACTTTGCCGAACGACTGGGCGCCCAACATCATTATTTGCACTCACCCTTGATGGTGGAAAACCCCGCCGTAAGGGATGCGATACTAAGCGATCCCAATATTCAGCGAACCCTGAATCTGGCAAGACAAGCGAATATCCTGCTGACAGGGATAGGAACGATAGACCCGGCATATTCAGCTCCGTTACGTGCGGGCTACATCAACCATGCCGACTTAATTGCCATTGCTAAAGCGGGTGCAATCGGCGAATTCTGTGGCTATCACATTAATTTCAATGGTGAACTCGTTGCTATCCCCCAGAACGAATGTATTGTTGGTTTGACGCTCGATGAAATTCATAACATCCCCCTGGTTGTTGGGGTTGGCAACGGCTTATATAAAGCAGCGTGTATTTTAGGGGCATTACGGGGCAAACATATCAATGCAGTCATCACCGACGATGTGACTGCCCGTGAAGTTATCCGCATTGCAGGGATACATGCCTAAGCCTGCCATAACATCTGGATGTCTACAAAATTATCAGGTTGATTTGGATATTCCTGAAAGTTTTTGTGAGAGATAAAAATGAAAAATTATTTGATGGGCATTGATATTGGCGGAACCGTTATAAAAGTGGTCATTTTTGATATACACGGCAAACATGTGCAGCATAGCAGTCGCAAAGTGATCGCAAATTATCCTCATGCTGGCTGGACTGAAACCGATATGCCAGCCATCTGGCAGCATACAGCAGACGCAATTAGAGATGCGCTGGAAAAATCAGCGATTGCACCAGGGCAAATTCTGGCAATCGGCGGCAGTGGACATGGTAACGGCATCTATCTCCTCGATAAAGACCGACAGCCCCTGCGTTCCTCAATCATGTCGCTCGATACTCGTGCCGATGCCTTTATCACACAATGGAATGCCAGCAGCGAGTATCCCCGCATCTGGCAAAAAACTTATCAGCAGTTGTGGGCAGCACAACCTCCGGCTTTACTGGCGTGGCTCAAAGCACATGAGCCGGAAAATTACAAAAATATCGGCGCAATTCTGTTCTGCAAGGATTACATCAAATTTTGTCTTACAGGGCAGGTAACTACAGACTACAGCGATATCAGTGCCAGCAGCCTGTTTGACATTGGGCAGCGAAACTATTCCGACGAATTGCTTAAAATTTATGGCATTCCAGAATGTCGGGATGCGCTGCCCCATCCCATTGAAAGTTACGAAGTCGCAGGCAAGGTCACGTCAAAAGCTGCGGAAGCCACCGGGCTATTGGAAGGAACCCCTGTCGTCGGGGGGCTGTTTGATGTGAGTGCCACCGCTCTGGGTGCAGGGGTCATTGACACAGGGCAGGCTTGCATTATTGCGGGAACATGGAGCATCAATGAAGTGGTTACTTCCGAACCTGTTGATGACAAACAGATCTTCATGAACTCGATTTACATCCCCGACCACTACATGACGATTGAAGCCAGTGCCACATCAGCGATCAATCTGGAATGGTTTGTCAAACATTTCTGTGCAGAAGAAACCGTAGAAGCCGGGCGACGTGGCATCTCAGTGTATGACATCTGTAACGAAAGCGTTGAACAGGTTGAGACCGGAAGCGGCAATCTCTTTTTCCATCCTTTCTTATTCGGCTCGAATGTACAGGCAAATGCCCGTGCTGGATTTTATGGTGTTGCTGGCTGGCATACAAAAAATCATTTGCTAAGGGCTGTTTATGAAGGTGTCGTTTATGGGCATATGAGCCACATTGAAAAGCTAAAATCCAGCGATATTCAAATGGATATGGCACGTTTTACGGGTGGAGCGGCACGCAGTCCAGTCTGGGTGCAGATGTTTGCTGACGCGATTGGTATCCCGATGGAAGTTGTCGAGGGTGAAGAAACGGGCGCACGCGGGGCAGCAATGTGTGCCGGAATTGGTGTGGGTGTTTATGAAAATTATCAAGATGCTGTTGAGAAAACGGTCATTGTGAAAAATCGCTATGAGCCTGACCATGAAAACACAGCCCGCTATCGTGAACGCTTTGTTGAATATCAAAATCTGGTTCAAGTGATGAGCGAGGCGTGGCATCGCCTCAGCAAACTCTAAAAAGGGTCATAAAACTATGCCTCGACGTGAGGAAAGGACGCTGCGGTGTGAAACGGCATGACATCATTCAGGCGATGCGTGAAAAGCCTGACATCCCGGTACTGATTATTGGCGGCGGTATCAATGGGGCTGGTTTATACCGTGAACTCGCGCTTCAGGGTGTGGCTGCCTGTCTTGTCGATAAAGGTGATTTCATGAGTGGGGCGAGCGCGGCATCCTCTCACATGATTCATGGCGGGTTACGCTACCTGGAAAATGGGGAATTTCGACTGGTAAAAGAATCACTTGCAGAGCGCAATCGGCTTCTAAAGAATGCTCCACACTATGTGCAGCCCTTACCCACGACGATCCCTCTTTTTAACTGGTCATCCGGGCTGATAGCAGCAGGGTTTAACTTTTTGGGACGGCGTTCAAAACCGTCCAATCGTGGGGCATTGCTCATTAAAGCTGGCTTGAGCATGTACGATTTCTATACCCGTAAGCAATCCGTAATGCCAGAACATTCCTTCACCTCGCGCCATAAATCACTGGCGGCACGCCCGCTGCTGAACAAAAAGATTGTCTGCACAGCCACCTATTATGATGCCTGGATCAGTTATCCTGAACGCCTCGGACTGGAACTCATCCTGGATGCAGAAACGGCTCATCCGAACTGTAAAGCAATCAACTATATGCGGGCAGACAGGGCAAATGGTCATACAGTTTATCTGACGGATACATTAAGCGGTGAGCACCTGAGTATTCAGCCGCAAATTGTGGTAAATGCGACAGGTGCATGGATTGATTTTACCAATGCCGCCCTCACCCGTGATACGCAGTTGATAGGTGGAACCAAAGGTTCACATCTCATTATTGATAATGACGAGTTGCTAACAGCCCTCAAAGGGCAAATGATTTATTTCGAGAATGCCGACGGACGTGTTTGTATCATGTTCCCCTACCAGGGGCGGGTGTTAGCCGGGTCAACGGATATTCATATCAAAAATCCTGATGAGGCTATCTGCACGCCTGAAGAAATGGCTTACATTTTAGAATCAATCCGCAATGTATTTCCTGAGGTGCGGTTAAGTGAGCAGGATGTCGTGTTCCGTTATTGCGGTGTTCGTCCGCTGCCGCATAGTAAAGCGTCAACCACCGGGCAGATCAGCCGCGATCATAACTGTGAAATAATTCCGGCAACTGGCGTCATTAAATTTCCCATTTACGCCCTCATCGGCGGGAAATGGACAACTTTTCGCGCTTTTTCAGAACAGGTTGCGGATAAAGTCCTGGCGCAGTTGGGTATACAGCGACAAACGGATACTTATGATATACCGATTGGTGGCGGCTTAAATTACCCGGTCACTGACCCGGATCGGCAAGCGTGGATTAAAACCCGGCAGGCTGATGGCAATCTTGACCAAACTCGTATAGAAACACTGCTCAATCGCTATGGTACACGCAGCGCTGCGTTCATTGAGTATTTACAGGCGCAGCAAGACACTCCGCTGGAACACAACGCTGATTATAGTCGCCGTGAAATTGAATTTATCGCCACATATGAGCGGGTTAGCCGTTTGAGTGATCTTGTTCTCAGGAGAACATCACTAGCAATGATCGGCAACATCACGATTCCGCTATTACAAGAATTGGCAGGAATTATCGTGCCAATATTAGATTGGTCAGATGATGAGATGCAAGTCGAAATTGATCGCACAATTCAATTATTGAAACAGCACTACGGCATGAAACTCAAAACTGAAGAAAGGGAAAGGAATTAAACTCATGTATCAATCGAGCAAAGCACGACTCAAGCGCATGTTTAACGAATCGGGCAAATGTCTGGATGTCGCTATAGATCACGGTGTCTTTAATGAATACAGCTTTCTAAATGGGCTGGAAAATGTTGATGCGGTGGTCAACCAACTTGTTAAAGCAAATCCTGATGCGATTCAGATGAATTATGGTCAGACTGATGTCCTGCAAGCCATCCCCGGCAAAAATAAACCAGCACTCGTTATGCGGGTGGATGTTGGCAACCCCTATAACCCGACGACTCATAAATATATGTTCAATCGTTTGCAGAATGAAGATGAACCCATCCTGGAAGCGATCCGCGTGGATGCGAGCTGCGTCGTCGTGAATTTACTCTTGCTGCCTGATGAGCCGGAATTGCACTATCAGACGATTAGCAATATTGCGCGGGTACGGGGTGCATGTGAGAAATATGGTATGCCGCTGATGATTGAGCCTCTTGTGATGCAGGTCAATTCCAATAATGGGGGGTATCAGGTGGATGGTGATAAAAATAAGCTCGTGCCTCTCGTGCGGCAAGCGCGAGAGCTTGGAGCAGATATTATCAAAGCTGATCCGACAGATAATCCCGAAGATTATCATGAAGTGATCCAGGCGGCACGGTGTCCCGTACTCGTGCGCGGCGGTGGTAAAGCCGATTTGAAATGGGTACTCGAACGCAGTTACGCTTTCTTACAGCAGGGGGCGCATGGTCTGGTGTATGGGCGCAATATCTATCAACATCCGAATCCGTCACAGGTTGTTCAAGCACTTATGGCGATGATTCATCAGAATGCGACCCCTGATGAAGCATGGGGAATTTATCAGGCTGCCGGTGAAACCACGAGTATTTGAACAATTATAGAACTTACGCAGTTGAGGCAAGGTTAGGTTAGGGTTGTTTTGTGGTTTATTTACCTGTTCCTGCCTGTTTATCAGGAAACTGCGTAAATTCTGAATTAATTGAATTTTGAGGGAAATTAAAATGATTGAACCTGCAACATTTGAAACTGGTTTCACGATGGATACCTCCAGCATCAAATATGGTCCCGGTATCACCCGTGAAATCGGATATGATATGGCACATTTTGCACCAAAGCGCGTTATGGTGATTACCGACCCGAATTTGAGCGCTGGTTCGATAGTCGAGACTGTCTGCAAAGCGCTTAAAGCGCAGGGGATTGATGTCGTTCTTTATGATCAGGTGCGAATAGAACCCACTGATGTATCTTTCAAACACGCCATTGCCTTTGCTCAGGCTGGCAATTTTGATGCTTATGTGGCGGTTGGAGGTGGTTCGGTTATTGATACTGCGAAGGCTGCGAATCTCTACGCGACTTATCCAACAAGTGATTTTCTGGATTACATCAATCCGCCCATTGGTAAGGGTAAGCCTGTCCCCGGTGCGCTCAAACCTTTAATTGCGGTTCCAACCACAGCCGGAACAGGCAGCGAAACAACCGGCGTTGCCATTTTTGATTTGCTGGAAATGCACGCCAAAACAGGCATTGCCCACCGGGCATTACGCCCTGTCCTGGGTATTATCGACCCTGAAAACACCGCATCCCTCTCTCCGATGGCTGCTGCTTGTTCTGGTTTAGATGTTCTTAGTCATGCAGTTGAGTCACTCACTGCAATCCCTTTTAATGTGCGCCCCGCACCCGAAAGTCCGAAATATCGTCCAGCTTATCAGGGCGCTAATCCCATTAGTGATATCTGGTCAGCAAAGGCGATTGAGATTATCGGAAAATATCAGTTGCGTGCAATCAAAGACACTGATGATATTGAAGCACGCGGACAAATGCTGCTGGCTGCCTCCTTCGCTGGAATTGGCTTCGGGAATGCTGGTGTGCATCTTCCGCATGGCATGTCTTACCCGGTTTCGGGAATGGTGCGTGATTATAAGCCGGAGGGTTATAATGTTGACCATCCACTTATTCCGCATGGGATGTCGGTTATTTTGAATGCGCCTGCCGTATTCCGATGGACGGCACAGGCTGACCCCAAACGGCATCTGTGGGCTGCTGAACTTCTGGGCGCGGATGTGCGTGGGGCAGCAGATGAAGATGCTGGTGAAATACTCGCCCAGGCTATCATAAAAATCATGAAAGATACTGGAATGCCCAATGGTCTGAGTGCTGTTGGTTTCACCGAAAATGATGTTGAAAAGCTGGCGGAAGGCACATTGCCCCAGCATCGTGTCACCAAATTATCGCCTCGTCCTGCGAATAAAGAAGATTTGATGGCTCTATTCAAAGAGGCAATGCAATACTGGTAATAGCAGGACAAAACTGAAAATTTCGCAATGACTACCGCCCACAATTGATATGCTGAGTTCATCGCGGTGCTTGTAAAGGAGCTTTTCACGATGAAACTCAGCACATTTGTTTTCCGTAGTTCGATAATATCAAGCCAATTGAATCGCTTGATCCGAACTTATTTCAAACCGTTTTCCTACGCAATCTCAACGAATTAGAGACAACGAAGACGGAAGAAAAAGCCATCGCAGCAGCAGCCAGCATGGGGACGAGTGCGCCAGCCATCGCCACCGGGATAAGGATGATGTTATAGACAAAGGCCCAGAACAGGTTTTGGTAGATCGTTCGCATTGTGACACGACTTAACGTGACAGCCCGCGCCACACCGCGCAAATCGCCGCTGACCAGTGTCACATCCGAGGCTTCCATCGCAATATCCGTGCCCGTGCCGATAGCAATACCGACATCCGCCTGTGCCAGCGCGGGTGCGTCGTTGATGCCATCACCCACCATCGCCGTGCGTTTGCCTTCCGACTGTAACTGCTTGATCGCCTCCACTTTTTGCTCTGGCAGCACTTCGGCCAACACACGCTCAATACCGACTTCGCGGGCAATCGCCTGTGCAGTGCGCTCGTTATCGCCTGTCACCATTACGACTTCTAGTCCGAGCGAACGCAGTGCAGCAATCGCCTCACGCGAACCAGCTTTTACCGTATCGGCAATGCCGATCAAACCTGCAAGTTTGCCATCCACAACCGTCAGCACGACGGTGCGCGCCTGTGCCTGAAGCGCTTCAACCTGTCCAATCGTTGTTTCCAGCTCATGGCTTTGTTCACGGATAAAGCGCGGGCTGCCCACGAGAACCGTTTTACCATCGACCACCGCCCGAATGCCGCGCCCTGACTCGGCTTCAAACGACTGCGGTTGTGTCAGTGTGATTCCGCGTTCCTGCGCTGCTTTGACCACGGCCTGTCCGAGCGGATGTTCACTGCCGCGCTCGGCAACAGCCGTTAACCGCAGGAGTTCAGCGACTTCAAAGCCATTGAGTGGGATCACATCCGTTACAGCGGGTTCGCCGCGTGTAATCGTGCCTGTCTTGTCCAGCGCAACAACCTGGATGCGTTTGGCATTTTCCAACGCTTCGCTGTTCTTAAACAGAATACCCATCTCCGCACCACGTCCCGTGCCAACCATAATGGCGGTGGGTGTTGC
The DNA here is from genome assembly GCA_019912965.1 of Anaerolineae bacterium. Classification (GTDB taxonomy): domain Bacteria; phylum Chloroflexota; class Anaerolineae; order Aggregatilineales; family Phototrophicaceae; genus CFX2. The sequence continues at coordinate 20,770 of JAIOHM010000040.1, read as the reverse complement.
CAAGCCCAGCGCACACGGGCAGGCGATTACCAGCACTGCAACCATGTGAACCATTGCCGGAACAAAGCCAACCTGACCGATCAATAACCAGCCGAGAAAAGTCAGTGCTGCCAGCCCCAATACAACCGGGACGAACACGCCCGATACGGTATCTGCAATGCGCTGAATGGGCGCTTTCGATCCCTGTGCCTGTTCGACCAGACGAACAATTTGCGCCAGCGCGGTCTGAGCACCTACTTTTTGTGCCTCGACGATAAGGCGTCCCTGTTTATTGACCGTCGCGCCGATGACTTCGCTGCCGATTTCTTTATTGACCGGCAGGCTTTCCCCCGTCAGCATCGACTCGTCCACCGAAGAACGCCCTTCGATCACCACACCATCAACCGGAATCCGCTCTCCGGGGCGTACCAGCAGCATATCGCCAATCATCAGATCATCAACCGGCACTTCAATTTCCTGACCATCCCGCAGCAGGGTGGCTGTCTTGGGTGCGAGTCCCATCAATTTCTTGATCGCTTCACTGGTTCGCCCTTTGGCACGCGCTTCGAGCAATTTGCCCAGCGTAATCAGGGTCAGGATGACTGCGGCTGTCTCAAAGTACACATGCCCGCCAACGGAGGCCGACACCCCCAGGATGATGCCAACCAATACGACGATACTGTAGATGTAGGCTGCCAGTGAACCCATCGCAATCAGTGTGTCCATGTTGGCCGAGCCGTTGCGAGCCGCTTTATACGCACCCACAACATATTGTCGCCCAACTATGACCTGAACTGGCGTTGCCAAGAGACCAAAAACGAACGGCCAGCCCGACCAGAGCAGCCAGTTCAGTGCCGGGTTTGGCCCAGCCATTGCGCCGTTCAGAATATGCACACCCATGTCGGAACCTGCAAAACTCGTCATATACAGGTCACGCGCCATACTCAGCAGGAATAATGGCACGGTAAAGAGAGTCCCGATCAAAACCATACGCCGCTGGCGGTCAATTTCCGCCTGACGCGCCGCCCGTTCCGCATCCTCCGGTACTTCCGCGTTCGAGAGATCAAGAACCCCGTAGCCAGCGGCCTCAACCGCTTTCACCAGATCGCCGCGTCGCACTGCACCCGGCACATAACTTACCGTCGCTTTTTCGGTCGCTAAGTTCACATTGACCGACAGAATACCTGGCTGTTTCTGGATCGCGCGTTCAACATTGCGAACACAACTTGCGCAGGTCATCCCTGTGATCGGCAGTTCCATAGATCCTGTTGCCACGCCGTACCCTGCATCCTGTACCCGTTGAACAAGATGGTTGATATCGGTTTGTGCTGGATCAAAGCTGACACTGGCGCGTTCTGTCGCCAGATTGACGGTCGCTTCTTCAACACCTTCGGCTTTCTTTAAAGCACGTTCAACATTACGCACACAACCAGCACAGGTCATACCTGTGACTGGTAGCTCTATCTGCTTGACTATTGTTTCTTGCATATCCTGCTCCGCATCTTTTTAAAATCACAATCTAAACATACCCGATACTAAAGCCTTCGAGATGCGCTAAATGGCTTGTTTTACAAGACTGCACTACCTCATGGAACATGAGTAACAGGCTGTTTGGCGGTTGTGTCTGAATATAACACGAGCTATGGTTAGGATTAACGGCTATTGAAAGCAGTTAAAGAGTTAGGAGATCATGATGTCAAACGGAAAGGTTCGTGTAGCGGTTAATGGATACGGAGTAATTGGAAAACGCATTGCGGACGCAGTTATGGCTCAAGAGGATATGGAATTAGTTGGCATTGCGGATGTTGTAAGCGACTGGCGGGTAAAAATAGCTGTTGCCAAGCAGTACTCAGTTTTTGCCTCCACACCCGACGCGATGAGCAAAATGCAAGCAGCGGGGATTCCCATCGCGGGAAATCTTGACGATTTGTTGGCTCAAGTAGACATCATTGCTGATGCCACGCCAAAAAATATTGCGTCCGCCAATCTGGAAAAATACCGGACTGCCGGTGTAAAGTCAATTTTTCAGGGCGGCGAAAAACATAGTTTAACGGGACATTCCTTTGTAGCACAGGCAAACTATTCTTCAGCGATTGGGCGTGAAACAACGCGTGTGGTCTCCTGCAATACCACAAGCATTGTTCGCACATTGGGTGCGTTGAAAAACGCCGGATTACTCAAAAAGGCGCGAGGTGTTCTCGTGCGCCGCGCGACAGATCCCTGGGAATCAGACCATAGTGGTGTCATGAACACGGTCGTACCTGAAAAAGATATTCCTTCCCATCAAGGTCCAGATGCACAAACTATCATTCCAGATTTAGATGTTTTAACGATTGCTATGGTCGCAGCGCATACAAATTGTCATTTGCACTCTTGGAATGTTGAGTTGACTCGGACTGTGAGCAAAGAGGAAGTCCTTGAGGCTTTCCGCGCCGCGCCACGTATTGCTTTCTTGAAGATGGAGGAGGGTGTCGTCGCCCTGAATAGTACAATTGAGATGATGTCTGATCTGCATCGCCCTCGTGGGGATATGTGGGAAGTAGGACTATGGTCGGATGGTCTGACCGTCAGTGGCAACGAAGTCTTTTACAACTACCAGGTTTATAATCAGGCAATCGTAGTCCCAGAAACAATCGATGCTATTCGCGCACTCACCGGAAGTGAAACTGACGGCAACCGCTCCATTGCAAAAACAGATGTCGCGTTGGGTATAATAAAGGATTTCACAGCAGTCACCCCTCAGCAAGCAAGCCTATGAGCTTCTGTCTAGGGCAGACGTTGCAAGTTTTGACTTATGTACTCATGTATGAGGGTATAGCCTGATAGGGGTGGTGTATATCGTTATCACAGGCCGCCTTCTAATCGCGCTTAGATAACCGCACCGGTTTGCAGCATGATAACCAAGTGATAAACTGCCGAGCAGACAACCAAGCTGCCAGTGACAACGAGTGTGACTTTACCGATTGGCACGCAACTTTGAGGTTGATCTCGCCGCGTGATTGTGACTCAAACCACATTCCCTTCTATTTTCCGATGACTGCTGCACCAATAGAAGCCGATACGAGGATTGCGGCGTAAAACATACGCATATGCGCTTCATAAACTATCGGGTGTCGGTAATTATTGGATTGCTCAGTGCGCCTTCGATTGCTTCTTGCAAGTTGTGTTCACGCAGGATACCGAACGAACGGTACAGTTCTTCACCAGCAGGCGTGAAAATCACGTAGCCTGGATGACCGGGTAAGCTCAATGAGTCGAAGGCTTTTTGTCCCTCCGCATCATCAACCGCATTCATATAGAGAAATGCCATCTCATTGCCAAATGCTGCTTCAAGCCCATTCACGATGGGCATCATTTGTGCTCAGGGCGGTCAGCCATCAGTGAAAAAGAACAGAAAGGTTGGGCGATCCGTAGCCAAGGGGAATGAAATTGTAGATTTTGTACCACCGCCGCACGCAGCGACTATGAGCATGATGAGAATGAGCAATGTAGGGGTAAGAATGTTAAAGAATTTACGTTCATTTGAGGAATCTGTTGAAGATATCTCAATCATCCATATCCATCCCCTCGTGCGAAGCCTCTGTGAAGGTTGCCTGAAATCCTGATAGCAAAATCGCCTTTTGCTCATCCGTTAAATCTGCTTCCGGATGCAGGATTAAGTACAAACGCGGCGGCATGTCGTTAAAAAGATGCCATTCCAAATCTTCCAAATTGTATTCTGTAGGCGCATCCTCTGAGAAGTTCATTGCATCACGCCCCCGATTCACATCCCGTGTCACAAGCCATGAAACAGGCGCAATATGCGAATACCAAGGATAGACAGTTTCATTGCTGTGACAGTCGAAACAGGCTGTACGCACCATGCGCTCTTTCTCCTGCGAGTCCCATTCAACGCTTGCTGTGATCGGCGGATTGGGTTCGCGGGCAAATACCGGACGAATCCTGCCAATGGGGAAAATTTGTAAGAGTAGAAGACCCGCGAAGGCAATGCCTAATAATCCGACGATATATTTGCGTTTACGTGACAAATGAATCGCTCCTTGATTTGTATGTGGCGACAATAATCTGAGCCGACTTACAAATCACTAAACATTCATGAGGAGCTACCAGAATAGTAGCTCCTCAACAAAATGCCGTAGCTCATTTTAGAGATACTTAGCTGCTTGACAGATCCAGCCCACGCATCAACTGAGCATTGATCGAAACGACAACTGTGCTGACTGCCATAAACACCGCACCAATCGCGGGGTCAAGCGTGATCCCAATTGGTGCTAGGATCCCCATCGCCAGGGGAATCGCCACGACGTTGTAGCCTGTTGCCCAGACAAGATTTTGGATCATCTTCCGATAGGTAGCCCGGCTCAACCGGATAATCTTTACAATGTCCAGTGGGTTCGAGCGCACCAGAATAATCCCAGCACTCTCGATAGCGACATCAGTTCCCGCCCCAATCGCAATACCCACATCGGCTGTCACCAGGGCTGGTGCGTCATTCACCCCGTCACCGACCATCGCTACCTTATTTCCACCCTGCTGCAACTCACGCACTTTATCGGCCTTGTGTTCGGGCAGTACCTGGGCAAAGTAAGTGTCAATTTCTAGTTCCTTCGCCACTGCTCGCGCCACCGCTTCACTATCACCCGTAAGCATCGCTACTTTTAACCCCAGGTCATGCAACTGTTTGATCGCTTGTCTGCTTTCCTCGCGGATCACATCTGCAATAGCAAACTGAGCTACAATTTCAGTCTGATTCGCCAGATAGATGACTGCCTGACCAGCACTCTCAGCTTTTTGTTTAGCAGCTTCCAGCACGGCTGGTACGCTTAGTCCCTGCTGTTCGAGTAGGCGTGGCCCACCCATGTAATATGTTGTGCCATTTACGCTTGCCTTTACGCCACGCCCCGCAAGGCTCTCAAAATTACTTACCGCTACAGGGTCAACGTTTTCCGCCTGTACATAGCTGCGGATAGCCTCAGCCACCATGTGTTCACTGTCTCCCTCAATCCCGGCAGCGATACCCAGGGCTTCCTCCCGGCTCAGCCCATTCACGTCAAAGTCCACAACACCCTGCTCACCTTTGGTGAGTGTTCCCGTCTTGTCAAAGATGATGTAGTTCAGGTCTTTTGCAGTTTCCAGCGCCATGCGTTTACGCACCAACAAGCCGTTGCGGGCAGAAAGCGTGGTCGAAATCGCCACCACTAACGGCACGGCTAAACCAAGTGCATGCGGGCAGGCAATCACCAGCACGGTCACGGTATTTCGCACCGCATCCGAGAGACTACCCGTGAAGACCAACCAACCAATCATTGTCAAAATACCAGCGATGATAGCGATGATCGTTAGGTAAAATGCTGCCCGCTGCGCCAATGTTTGGGCACGGGACTGGCTCTTCTGGGCATCCTCGACTAAGCGCATGATGCCAGCTAGCGCGGTGTTCGCGCCGACCTGTTGAATTTCGACACGCAGCGAGCCGGATGTATTGACCGTCCCACCAATGACTTGGTCGCCTGGTCGTTTATGGACAGGCATACTTTCGCCTGTAATCATGGCTTCATTGATGCTGCTCTCGCCTTCTGCCACCAGTCCATCCGATGGAACACTTGCCCCCGGACGGATGAGGACACGATCTCCCGCCCGCAACTGGCTTGCCGCAATCGTTTCAGTTTCACCTGATGGTAAAATGCGTTCGGCAGTATCCGGCAGCAGTTTCGCCAGTTCGCGTAACGCGCCCTGTGCCTGCCCAACACTGCGAAGTTCGATCCAGTGACCGAGTAGCATGACGGTGATCAGCGTCGCCAGTTCCCAGAAGAAGTCCATCATCACGCCGGGCTGCATTCCCATCGCATCCGTTGGCGGAAAGAAGAAAAGGCCGAGGCTGTAAAGATAGGCGGTGGTAATCGCCAGTGAGATCAGGGTCATCATCCCTGGTTGACGCAAAGCAATTTCCTGCCGTGCCATTCCTAAAAATGGCAGCCCGCCATAGAAAAAGATGATGCTCCCCAGAACAGGCGCGATGAATTCGCTGCCGGGGAAAGTCGGCATTGAGAAGCTAAACCAGTTCTGGATCATGGGTGAGTACAGCAGCACAATCAGGGTTAGCGGCAGCGAGACAAAGAAGCGGTTCCGCATCATATTCGTGTGACCTTCGTGCATCACACCATGACCGGCATGAGCATCGTGGCCGCCATGTTCACTGTTATCCCTATGATCTGTTTTGGCAGTAAGGCTATCCATCTGATGAGCATGTTCTTGATGTTTGGCATGAGCGGAATGATCCATAGTATCGGTCATTGGCTCATGTTGATGTGTATCGTCGTGTTGGTGCGGAGTGGCGTTCATGGGCACTCTCCTATTTCTTGGCTGATTTCTATAGACACTTTCACATCATAGTCGTCTCACACAAAGCGCGAATGCGTCATTTAGCCTGTTTTGAGATTAAAAACAATATATTGCAATTTAACACCTGTTAATTGCTATGTTCGGCTTCAGTCGCTTGCTGCTGGTAGGCACGCTGCTCATCGTTCCAGAGAGTCTTGAGGTAAGCAATGACCAGTAGAATATCATCCTCGGTGAGCGAGTCGCCAAATGCGGGCATAGGATAGAAGCTGGATGGGCTTCCCATGCCCCCTTCTTGAACATAACGAATAAGAAGTTCATCACCATGATGCCAGGTGTGTCCGGCCCCAGTGTGGGGTGGCGCACCAAAACGTCCTGTAGAGTCTGGCACAAGTGGCGCATCTGGGAATTGCCCCTCTCCGTTTGCGCCATGACACGACGCGCAAAATTGCGCGTAAATCTGTTGGCCTTGCACTATCTGATTTTCGTTGAAATTGATACCCCGCACGCTGATTTCGGCTGTCTGTGTGCAGGCGGTGGCTGTAAAAAATACAATGAGAATTCCAAACCACATCATGCAATTCATCCCATCTCCACAAATATGAGTCTTACTACCCGCTATTTAGCTATTCACATACACTAACAAATCAGCCATTTGTCCAGCCAACTAGGGCCTGATTAAGTAGGAAAGTCCCATAAGGTACGTTGTCGAAAAGATAAACTATGGAATTTAGCGATATTTTCATCTCTTTACATAGGCAATTTGGCGTGTTTTTGTAAACAGAAAAACAGGCAATTTGGCGCATAAAAGCAATACATACTTCGGTCTATACTCTAAAATCCTGGAAATACAGGGAGAAGAACGATACCGTGCAAGAACTACCGTTTGTCAACTTTAATGAGAACAGGAGATTTCCATGAAAAAGATATGGCTTCTACTCGGATTGGTCGTTCTACTAATGTCATCGTTAGCGATACCAGCAGTTTTCGCCGATGCTCCCGTTGAGGGTCGTGCAGGACGCGCAGAACTCCGCTTTCTGGAAGGTATGATCGATCATCATCAAATGGCCCTCGATATGGCTAATGATTGTCTGGCGAAAGCCACTACGGAAAGTGTTACTACGCTCTGTCAGAACATCATTGATGCACAAAGCGCAGAAATTGAGACGATGCAGACCTGGTTACTCGACTGGTATAACGTCCAATATACGCCCATGTCTATGACAGATATGATGGGCGATAATATGGAAGGCATGGATCACGGCGGTATGGCAGGAATGCCTCATACCGACCCAGCAATGATGATGGGAATGATGGCGGGATTCAACCGTCTTGAAGGTATTGACTACGAAATCGCCTGGTTAGAGTCGATGATAGATCATCACGATGATGCTATTCACATGTCGCAACGCTTATTAGATCGGGTACCTGCAGATACAGGTCATGCCGATCTCCTTGCTCTGGCTCAACAAATCATTGATGATCAGAGCGCAGAAATTGAGGCTATAGAACTGCTCATAACCGATCTGTCCGCTTAGTCAGCACTACAAATTGGGTGGAGAGTTCTCCACCCAATTTTTCATTGACACTCTAATATCCTCAGAGGAAACTCTACATCTCTGGAGACATCTCAGTGATGATGCTCACCCTGAGCGTGTTCACCACCCTGTGTGTCATTAACATACTTTTCCGGCTCTTTGTCGAAAGACTTTTTACAGCCAGGTGAGCAGAAATAGTAGGTCTGTCCCTGGTATTCAGATTTACCAGCCGCCGTATTCGGATCGATTTCCATCCCACAAACTGGATCTTTAACTAACATTTCTTACCTCCATTGATCTATCTGTTATTGAACAGTTTACATACCATCCACAAGAATTGTGTAGTATGTGATCTTGCATTTAATGGCGATGTTGCCCTTAGGATTCAGTGACTTTCAAGAGAAACTTGATTGATATTTGATTTGATCAATGGCGCTTTCCCCCCAGCACCTTTCGGGATGGCTGAAACTCGCTGCACGGTCACAGATGGAACAATCACATCTAGGCTTGCCAAAATCTGCTGTAATTGCCCTACGAGGTTATCATCTGAGAATGATCCTCGCACATTACTTAACAGGAGTGTTAACCCATCCGCATTCTGCACGATCTGCCACCCATTGCTGGGTATAGTATCCATCACTGGGTGAAAAACACTTGGATGGACAGCGATCTTGCCACCTTGCACACCAGGGAAATACAGAGTGTCTTCTGTACGCCCCTGAATACCGTCAACCAGGGTGAACGGAGACTCTGATAGATGGTAGAGTTCTGGCGCTAGCCGCAGGCTATCATGTAGTTCATAGCGGATAAGGGGTTGGGTTCGTTTGAACAGCGCAGTGAGTAGTACCTTGTCGCCGAATTCACCGGGCGGTACAGGGCGGTATTCTTTGTCTACAACCTCAAAAATGACGAGATCTTCAAATAGATACAACCCACGATGGTCATTTCGTTCTGCTGCCAGCCCCCCGCTTTCAGTGGCTGCATACTCGTTAAAGAGGACTTTGCCCCAAGCGTCTTCCACACGCCGCCGTGTCTCATCAGTTAGCACTTCCGAACTGGTGAAAATGACACTAGGTTTAATCTGAACTCGTCCAGCGTGCTGTTCCTCTGCCAGAATGCGAGCCATCGAAGCATAAGCAATGAGAATGTCGGGTTGAAATTCGTTGAGGTGCTGCACGATACTTGGAAGGGGTTCTGCAGCCGCTAAACGCAAGGTCGATACCCAGGGACTCTGAACTGTCAGGCCGACACGGAAAGACATATGCAGGGAAGCCGTAGAAGACACAACCGCCATTTTCCGTCGATGCCGCAGATCCACCTTGAGACCGCCCCATTCCTGACCGCGCGCAAACGAGGCAATCACAGTTGCCCACTCAGGACGATTGAAGAGAAAAATACCTGGATGTCCACTGCTGCCAGAAGTCGCTGTGACCCAATAACGATTAAGGTATCGCTGATCGTTTTGTAGTGCTGCCATATGCACTCTAATATCTTCCAGATGAATCGCACGATCCGTTACGAGATCGTCGAAATGCTCCATCATCATGGCTTTCGTCAATACTGGCAGTTCGCTTAAAGGACGGTTCATTAATCCTTGGTGAAATCGCTGGTAAAATGGGGAGTGTGCGTAGACATATTCGCGGAGTTGGCTTAATGCCTGAGCCTGATACGCCTCTAACTGCTCGCGAGCCCAGTGTTCACGCTTTCGCAATTGGCGTAGTGTAGGCAACACCGTCAAAATTGTCGCAATAGTCATGATACACCTCCAATTCAGCAGTCATGTAACTTCTTACTGCTGCTTGAACAGCCGCGCCACTGCCGGAATACACAAGACCCAGCAGATCGCCATCATCACGATTAAAAGAGCGATCCCTATAGCCAGTCCTACTTGGCTTCCAAAGAGAGGGACGATCAACAGAGCAATAAATGGCAGGACGCAGATCCATACTGCCAGTATCAATCCCATCGTCTCAAATCCGGGCCAATAAATTTGTTTTAGCCATCGCATCGTATTACCCCGTCCTTGTAATTAGGTTTTCCCTACATTTCATCTCGTTCCAGAAGTCTTGAGACCACTCTTTACATTCAGTTTATTTCCGGGAGGGATATCCTACTAGCGCTATATGACGGTGAAAGGGTAGGCTGTTTCGCCTGTATGGTGAGAGATTTACTCGTGAATCACGAAGTACGCAGCAACGTTGAGAGTCTGGAATCGACACATGATCGGGGGCGTTTTCTGGTTTAGAGAGCAAATATTGGAAAAAATGAACATCGCCCGATTCAATGAGGTTTAATAGAATTGACAGGTTGATATTCCAGTCATGAAATATGGTTTCACTGGTATCGCCTATGACTGTATTGTGGTAGATCTGTAGATAGCTCAGCCAATACTGTAGGCGGAGACGGTAAGTTTCGCTTAGATCATCTGCAAGTTGTAAATTAAAACCAATCTGGCGAGCAATCAGATCAACCATCTGAAAAGTTGGCAAATGTTCTTGCGACGACAGGCGGAGAATAAGGCCAAAGCGCCGTGCCAACCAAGTCTGCGGCTCAATCGAGGCCGCCCAAGTCACTGGAGGTGGCGCGATACATTGGATCAGAAATAAACCACCGGGATAAAGTAAATTATAGATGGTTCCAAATAGCGTGACGGTTTCTTTTTATCGAACAATCGCAGACGGGTCAAGACACACGGCTTTATCAAATTTCACGCCTATCAAGTTACGGTAATCCATTAATTTCACGGCGCTACCGGGCAAACCTAACCCAGCAATTACCTGATTGAGTCTAGTTTGCACCGATTTGTTGACCGTAACTCCAAGAACATTCACACCAAAGTTCTTGGCAGCATAGACGGTCATCTCACAGCCGATATCCAGCAATTTTTCGCCTTTGGCGAGATTAAGTCTTTGGCAGATTTCCTCAAAATCATCTTTTTGATTCGGATCCGCGTTAGTTTCCCAATGTGCTTTGAAAATAGTCATTGAACATCGCCAGATTTGTCATTCCATGCCAAGCATGGAATGACTTATTGGATCGCAATGGGATCATCACTGAGCAGCCTCTGTCGCTATCTTGCCCAATTTCAGTCCCTTGATTATTCTAGCAACCCCTAGAAGAACAGGATGATCGAGGGCGATTTGAACACCTGCCTTTCCAAGCAGCCCTGGAAAGTCAGATGCAATGAATTCGGTATAGTAGGTTGATTCGTAAAGCCCAATCAAGTGATAAACCAGCCATCTACCCAGATGGTTCTTAGGCAGTCTGTAATCAACAATCAGGATAGTTCCGCCGGATTTTGTTACCCTGACCATTTCCGACAATACTTTTTCCCGAATCACCAAGGGCATATCATGCAGGGCAAAGGAAATAGATGAGACATCGAAGCTATCATTCGGAAAGACTAGATGGGTGGCATCCACTACTTCAAACCCCACCTTTCCCGTCTTGTTTTTGTTCCGAGCAACTTGAATCATGGCCTCGGACAAATCGATGCCTACGACGTTGTGACCGCGCTTGGCAAACGCGAACGCCTGTGCTCCTGTGCCGGTGGCAACATCCAATATCCTCGAACCCTCACCTGAAGCAATGAGATCGGCCACTTGCTCTCTCACCCCTGAAATGGGTAGACATATCGCATCATAATATGGAGCCAGCTTCTCAAATGCACGTTCAACGACCTTATAATATGTGTTTATCTCGTCCATCCTTGGATTGCTCTCTTCTCCAAGCGGTTGTAAATTGTTTGAACTTCTCGTTTTGCCCCGCTTGAATGACGTGTTTTCCGCCTCGATAATGTGAACAAAGTCAGTCCATCACCGCTTTACTGATTATTTCTGTCATGGCCTGTATGGTTGCCTTGGCCGCCGTGCATGAATAAATGTAATAGCGGACACAGAAGCAGCAAGGCATAAGGCAGCACTTGCAGAATGTGGGATGTATGCTCGGCTATCAGATAGACCGCTGCGATAGCGAGCAACATTAGAGTGATTTGCCCCTTGGTTGAACGAAGCCAACCTTTAAGCCCTAGCGGGTTATTGATGCTCATAGTCTTTCTACTCCACAACCAGCTTGCCGCGCAGCATTCCCATCTGGCATTGAAACTCGTACTCACCCACTTTATCAGGCATCAGTTCAACGGCGACGGTGTCACCTTCTGGCAGATGGGCACTCTTGTTGAAGTCTGGAAACAGCACCATCTCAGAGCAGGAAGCCGACTCAGCGCGCAGGAAGTTCAAACGAACTGGTTTTCCTCTTTCAACGAGGATTACATCCGGGGTATACCCTCCTTTAACCAGCACCATTGCTTCCTGATAACCGCCGCTGCTAACCGAAGCCTTCACTCCTGGTTTTTTGACTAGCCAGAAGAACCAGACGATGAAGGCGATTGCGCCGAGACCCATCACGGTTACAAGGATTTTATCGGGTGTCATGACTTTATCTCCTTACTCATTCACGGATTTGTTGAGGCTTGCCAGTTAGTCCATCGGTGCAGGCAGGCTATATCGTCGAAAAGATCAGTTCCCGGGCTTCCAGCTCTTGAGCCGGTTGGCATTGCTGATGACCGTTACACTGCTGAAAGACATAGCCAGTGCCGCCAGCAGAGGCGACAGCAGAATGCCAAAGAACGGGTAAAGTACGCCCAGTGCGATAGGTAGTCCTGCTGTGTTATAGATAAACGCGCCGAACAAGTTCTGGTAGACGTTTCGCATGGTGGCACGGCTGATCTGAATGGCAGTGACGACTCCTATCAAACTCCCATTAATAAGCGTGATGTCGGAAGCTTCAATGGCGACATCAGTGCCGGTGCCGATTGCCAGACCTACGTCGGCTTGTGCTAGTGCCGGAGCATCGTTGATACCGTCGCCAACCATTGCTACTTTCTTGCCTTCCAACTGCAATTTCTGAACGTTGAAAGCTTTATCCTGTGGCAGCACCTCGGCCAGAACCCGATCCACACCCACCTGTCGCGCAATGGCATTGGCGGTGCGCTCGTTATCGCCAGTAATCATGACCACTTCCAAACCCATGCGTTTCATTGCGGCTATAGCAGATTTTGAGCCTTCTTTTACTGTGTCGGCTACCGCAATAATTCCAGCGAGCTTGCCGTCCAGCGCAACATACATGGACGTTTTGCCATCGTTGGCAAGCGATTTCATGGGGTCTTCAAAATTCCCGATCCCGACACCCTCGCGGTTCATCAGTTTCAGATTACCAATCAGGACATGTCGCCCTTCGACAGTCGCTGAAACCCCATGACCAGGAATGGCATCAAAGCTCTCCACGTCGCCGAGGTTCATGCCGCGTGCTTGTGCGCCTTCGACAATAGCCTCTGCCAACGGATGTTCAGAAGATTTCTCAACCGATGCAGCGAGTCGCAGCAAGGTTTCTTCATCTTGATCAGGGGCCGCGATCACATCGGTTAATGCAGGCTTACCATTGGTAATCGTCCCAGTCTTATCGAGGATAATCGTATTGAGTTTCTCGGCAGTTTGCAGTGCATCACCGGAGCGGATAAGTATGCCATTCTGCGCCCCAAGGCCGATGCCAGTCGTCAGACTCATGGGAGTCGCCATGCCGAGTGCACATGGACAGGCGATAATTACGGTAGTTACAGCCACAATCAGCGCGTAAGCCAGTGAAGGGCTGGGACCGAAGTTGTACCAGACCACAAAACCAATAATCGCCAGGATCATCACCGCAGGGGTGAAATAACCTGATACCCGGTCAACAATCCGCTGAATAGGCACTTTGCTGCCCTGCGCGTCTTGAACCAACCGAATAATGCTGGCTAAAGCAGTGTCTTTACCCACTTTGGTTGCCAGAAACTTGAAACTACCAGTTTTGTTGATGGTTCCGCCGATTACCTCGTCATTTAGTTTTTTGGAGACAGGCAACGACTCGCCGGTAATCATAGACTCGTCTACCGCCGACTTCCCCTCAATGACCTCGCCATCTACCGGGATTTTTTCCCCAGGGCGGACAATTACAGTATCGCCAACCACGACTTCTTCAACCGGAATATCAATCTCTGTGCCCATTCGCAGGACACGGGCTGTTTTAGCCTGGAGTCCGATGAGTTTCTTGATCGCCTCCGAGGTGCGCCCCTTGGCTTTCACCTCCATCGCCAGCCCGAGTACAACCAGCGCGGTGACAACCACGGTGACATCGTAATACACGTCCACGAATTCCTCCGCTGGAAAAAGCTGAGGAAATAGCAGGGCAATCGTGGAGTACAGCCATGCTGTTCCCGTGCCAATCGCAATCAGTGTGTGCATGTTAGCCGAGCGGTGCTTCAGCCCGTGCCACATACCTTCAAAGAACTGTCTGCCGGAATAGATCAGTACAGCCAGGCTGACGACCGCCATCGCATACCAGACGTAGCGCAGGTTATCGCTCCCACGCGGCAGCCAATCGCGTAGAATAGGGAAAAGCGATGGGTAAGATAGAATCATGGTTGGCACACCAACCGCCGCCGCGAACCACCACTTCCGCATCAGCGAACGGTATTCTTGATCGGCAGCACGTGCTTCTTTATCCATCTCCGGTTCTGATGCTTCGGCACCACGCTCTGCCTTGTATGGGCCAGCTGATTCGACTGCCTGTGTCAGCCGTCGAATATCGCTAACGGCAGGCAAATATTCCACTTTGACCTCATTAGTGGCGGCGTTCATGGTGGCATCGAAAACGCCAGGCATCTGCCTAAGTGCATCTTCAATGCGTCCGACACATTCTGCGCAATACAAACCGCTGATCTTCAAACGCAGGCTTTGACTGCCAGGTGTGAAGCCCGCGCTCCGTACCACCTCCAACATATCGGAGATCGTGGAACGGGTCGGATCATAATCCACGAAAATACGACGGTCTTTGACGATAGCCGATACCCGGTTTACACCAGGTAAGCCAGCAATCGCTTGCTCTAATGCCGAGCCGCCTGATCGGTGAAGACCAGTTACGGGTAGCTCGACCCGCTTTGTAGCAAGCGCGATTACAGAATGACCGTTACCAGTGGCACTCGTAGGATGATCGTGAGAGGTATGGTGGTCAGGCGACGCTTGATAAGTGTACTGGTATGGGTTAGTGTCAAAAGTTTCTAGGCAACTTTGTGAACAAAAGTAGAATGTTTCCCCAAGGTGTTCGCGCACTTCGAATGCCGCCTTTGGATTGATTTCCATTTCGCATACTGGATCTTTAACCATGAGAACAGCTCCTTCTAATTGCCTATTCTCATTTTATGCCTTCGGCTAGACTGAATAGTAGCGCTGTCTGGCTTATGCAGTCCCCGCCATATTGCTTACCGTTGTTCTGAGATGAAAGTTGCAGTGGGCAACCATCGCCATGAGCCAAAAATAGAGGTAATTACGGTTGCAAGTGGGAATCAGAAAGTGACCAGAGATAATCTACCAGCGCCCAGGTTTCCTCAGCGGTGAACAGTGTGCCAAAGTTAGGCATATCGGTGCCCATGCCGCCACGTCGGATTTTGGCGTACAGTACGTCGCTGCGTCGCGTAAACATGTAAGCGATATCCGAAAACGCAACTGGCTCATTAACGGTCAAACTAGCTGCTGGCCCGTCGCCGTCCCCAGTCTCACCGTGACATGCGGCGCAGTTCTGGTTATAGAGGTTTTGTGCTGCCAACGATGGCGAGATATCTACTGCCCAAAGATAAGCAACAGCGTCCGCCAGATCTGATCGGTTGAAACCTGGATTCGACATCACAAGCAGGTCAAGCCCATCCATCGGCGTGTGGGAATGCCGCCAAACCTCATCCTGTAATTCGGTTGGCACGGATAGGCGAGGAATAAGGTTTTCACCGCGTAATCCTGATGGATTAGTGTCAAGCACATTGTGTGACTCCTCGAAATTGGAACTGTCGTGTGCCGCATCAATATCAATACCTTCTGCAATAAGCGCCTCAATCACAGGGTCGCGCTGCGGTATAGGAATAGTGTTTGCTGTATCACGCACCTCAATAACGCCACGCATACGCCAATGATTAGGACTGCACCACGTATTGCAGTAAAAGGTGTATGTTCCGGCATGATCGAAAGTCATTGTTATTTCTTTGACATGACCGGGATCTACAGGCCCTAAATCCACATCTAGCCCAGGACCAATAGCGATACCGTGTGTCACATCATCAGCCATAAATCGTAAGGTTACGGTTTCTCCGGCTTGAACCTGAATACCATCAGGCTGAAACCCACCAGCTTCTGGAGCCGCCGCTTTGACGTCAATAACTCGTATACCGTTTGTCGCCGGACGAATCCCATATTGATAGCCTAAAATCGTGACAGGCAGAATCACAAAAATAATCACTATCAATATCCGTGCAGTCCATTCATGCCAGCGCATCATTTTCATCCCAGATAAAGGCAGAGAAAGGTGAAGGTCATCATTGCTAGAAAACTGGCAATCGGCAGCATCGCCACAAAGGCTTGGCGGTGTTGGGAACTGTGCTGGCGAGCAATCCGAAATGCTATCTGGATGGCAAATAGCAACCCAACGATCAACACGCCAGTTTGCAGCCAACCTGTGAGGCTGGCTCCGAGAGGTGTCCACGGGATATCTGCGGTGCCGAAAAGATTCCAACCCCACCCAAAGGGATCAGAAATCACGGCCAGCGCATAACTACCATTGGTTAGCACAAATCCCAGACTAAAGGCGATCCACGCGGCTAAACCTAATGGAACCAGTGTATACGCATAGGAAATAAACAGAGTGCCCTGAGAAGATTGTTGATTTGCTACAAGGCGAGCCAGAGCCGATGCTAACCAAAACAGACCCGGCAGCAGTACTAGGGTAAACATCCACAATCCAATGGCATACAACCCCCAGTGAAATATGGTTTCGATGTTCGCCCAATTCTTAATCCAACCCCATGGACCAAGCAAAACCACCGAATAGGCCAGCGCGCACCCCAGCATGATGAAAGCTTTGTAGGCTTCATCAAGGCGGCGCTCCTTCCCGACCAACAAATCGCTGCCAAAAGGACGCAAACTGAGGGTAATATTATCTTTAGGACAGGTTTTCAAACACTCGAAACACAACCCGCAGTAAGTGTTACGTGCAAGTTTACCGGGATAAACCAGCCACGGGCACCCATACCCATTGGCATTGCCGACTACACAATCTTTAGCCGTGTGATCCTGGCAAGTTTTACAGTCTCGCACGCGCAGTTCGAGAGGAGACATCATCGAATAGAGTCCAATGAAACCTCCTACGGGACACACGTAACGGCAGAAAACTCGATTGTCATAGATCACACTTAGTATGACCGCAGCCATCATAAATCCGAGCAACACCCATGCGCTTATTTGTGGGCGCGTCAGAATAATGGCGCTGAAGGTTGCCACGCCTAGGAAACCAAAGTTTTGCAGCCACATATTCTTCAGACGGCGCGGCCAGCGGCGACGTTGTGTCCTTAGTCTGCCCGGTGTTCGCTGGATAATGCCACGCCGTTGCAACCATTCTCCCGGTGCGGGAATAGGGCAAATCGTACACCAGGCTCGTCCCAGAAAAGGCACAAGGATGGTAATCAATAGTGCCCACCAGACAATCCACACAAAGACAATTCCGAAGTTTCGACTGCCCGCCGAAGTACCGAATAATCCCGCCAGAATCGCCAGTGTGAAAACAAACAGTGTTATCAGTTGCAGCACCGGCTGGAATAGGCGCGATTTGAGTACAAGTTTGAGGTTTGGCACTCTGTCGAGCAGATCGAAACGCGATGTCATGAGGGTATCCAGTTTGAGCGAACGACGACTTGCTGTTCAGGATTCTCAGGATCAGTCGTTAATACATTGACACGGAACTCATGTTGCCCATCCATCCCGTCGTGCATACTGAAGCGCATGTTGACCGTTGCTTCCTCACCAGGCGCTAGCACTTTCTGACTTAAAGTCGTCTGGGGTGGACAGCATCCCTCTACCACTTCCACCAGTGGTTCGCCAAGAATAATGAGATCTTGATCCCCAACATTCGTCACATGGAATATGGTTTCAACCCACGAATTGTTGACGACATCACCGTAATCAAAATATAACTGGTCAATTGCTGCGCTTGGCCCACCAGTTACTTCGGGTGTATAAGGTTCCCTTCGGCTAGCCTGCATCAGTGTGAATATTACACCCACCAACAACACACTCGCACCGACCATAATCACCGGGAACAGCCATTTGGGGCGCGATGTGGCTTCTATTTTAGGATGCTGCCGTTGATGTCTGTCTGTAGCTTTACTCATTGTTCATTCCTTCCAAATTGCCATAAATAGACGAGTGTTCCCACCACACCCCCCGTGAGCAGTCCCAGTGACTGCCAGAATGGAAGGTTTGTGTTCACCACCAGTTCACCGATCATAAATGGGTGCAGCGCCCCACAGCTTACCGAGCATCGATAGCGGAATTTGCCAGCTTGGTCAGCGATAAAGCTGATTTTTTGGGAAATACCCGGTTCAACCCGCTGCTCTAAACCGTATCCATCAAGATAAAATCCGTGTGTTACATCTGAGGCCGCAAGCCTAATCACCACCGTATCGCCCTTATTTACTTCCAAACGCCCTGGAGTGAACTCGAACTGGAACGCGGTGATAGTAAACTCACGAGTCGTTGTCGCTATTGTCGTTGTTGAGGGTAGATAACTAATCACTAAACCTAACACGACGAGGGGCAGCAGCCAGCGAACAGTAGGGGAAAGTTGGATAATCCTCTTCACACTAGTTACTCCGTTGGAAGCGGCGTATCTGTAGAAGGGCCAAAAGCGCTGTATTGTGCGTCAACGTAAGCGCGTATCTCTGGAGAGGAGCGTCCCTCACGCATCAAGCGCATCACATCCTGTGTGATATCTACACAGATACCGCACCCTTCAGCGTGATTATCAAACGAAATCGTGCCTGCTTCATCAATTTCGCTAATGTAGCAGTCCAGATTGCTGGTGTGACCCATCGCGCCGCAACCACAATAGCATGGGTACTTCTCAAGTTCGTGTGGGTTAGCGACAGCGAATAGATAAGATTCACGCACTTTATGGGGGGCATCGACGAGGAAATCCGGCAGCACTGATTCTGAAGCGAGAGCAAAAACATCACTCTGTCCATTACAACCAGCTAGGATAGACGCCAGGATTATTAGTAAGAATGCACTGAAAAATGATCTGCGAAAGCTCATTTATGATTGCCCTCTGTCACTATGAAGGAGCTTTTTCAATTGATGGTATGAACAACCAAAGTGCTCTTAGAAGTGACATTTCATCCTCTATTCGCCAATAAAAATCATGCTTGAATTACATGCAGGGTGAAACTACTTGATAACGATGCCGTCCATCATTTCCAGCGTTCGCAACAGCCTCGGCTAAGTCAATGATCGTCAACAGGTTTGGGTTGAACACCACATTCGCTGAGGCCGTAACATGATTAACCTCCGCCTGAATCACACCTTTTAGCGAAAGCAAGCCGTTATGCACCCGCATGGCACAGTTCGGGCAACCCATGCCTTTGACAGTGAGTGATATGGCGCTTGTTGTTTCCTGCTCTTCTGGGCTAATGCTTTTCTCAATAGGGATAACGTAACAGTGATCGTTCATTTCTTTACTCCGTAGCGTGAGAGTTTCTCTCATTCTAAGTGAGGTAAGAAAGTGATGGCAGCGCAGTTCAGCGCAGACTGTAGTAAGCCATTTGGCGGGTATACTGTGAATAAATAAAGCGCAGAATTAAACTAGGAGAAACTTTTATGGTAACGATTCAGGTGATATTAGCAGACGATCATGCCGTTGTTCGTAAAGGGATTCGAGACTTCCTTGAAGAAGATGGCAATATTCAGGTAGTCGCCGAAGCGTCGGATGGTGAGCAAGCTAAACAATTGATTCAGGCTCACAATCCGGATGTTGTGATTCTCGATATTAGGATGCCAGGCGCAACCGGTATTGAAGTTACCCGTTGGGTTAGAGAGCAGGGGCTTAGCATAGGTGTACTCATACTGACAGCCTATGATGATGATCCGTTCGTTGTTGCAGCCATTCAAGCTGGGGCAAACGGCTACGTATTAAAGAATGCCGAAGCTGACCAAATTACCGCAGCAGTCCATGCCATTTACAAGGGACAGTCCGCTGTGAGTCCAGCAATTACTCAGAAACTGATGAGTCATATGGCTGGTGCAACACAATCTGAAAAGTTGATCGAGCAGTTGACAGACCGTGAATACGAAGTGCTGAAACTCGCAGCGTCGGGACTGACAAATCGGGGAATTGGCTTGCAGCTTAAGATCAGTGATCGAACCGTTCAGGGACATCTTGCCAGTATCTATAGCAAACTCCATGTGGGCAGTCGGACTGAAGCTGTAACAACCGCCATCCAACTTGGGCTGATCCACCTGCCGGAGAACAAAGGATGAGATTCAACTTAGCCACAATCAGTTTTCATGGACTGCGTGTGCAAGTGTTGCTCTGGACCATTCTCCCGCTAACGATTCTGCTGATTGTCTTTTCGCTCACTGGGATCAGCGGACATCAGGCATCCATGCACGCTCTTGCCGCCGAAGAGAATTCTCGCCTTGTAGTGGCATTGGCGAGAGTGATTTCATTGCAGGCCAATTACAACGCCTTGCGTTCCCAGATCGCACTTTCAGATGTCTCCATAGATGTGCTGGAATTAGATCACCTGTTGGAAATTGAACATCCCAATACGACTGTCACTCTGGCATTGATTGACCGACAGGGCGATATCCTCTTTAGTAAAGGAGATAGCCCTCCAATCGGACCCGATATTCTGTTATGGCCTGGGGTTTCACAGGCGATCACAGGGGAAAGTGGAGTGGTTTTTGAACCAGAAACAGGAGAAGGTGACGTTATTGCCTATGCTCCGGTTCCCAACACTGATTGGGTGCTGGTTATCCGCGAACCCTGGCATTCTTTGACCGTACCTC